>JAZSQI010000049.1:0-26088 GCA_045537895.1 Clostridia bacterium | reverse complement strand
TTATAAATTGCAATAATAAATTTCCGGTATATTACACACATAATTCTGCCAATATTTGGTTGGTGCTTTTATATTTAAACATAACTCTCGGATAATTGTTTATCCAATTTTGTATGTATTGTATAAATTCTTCTGTTATTTGGTTTATATCAGTTCCTTTAGGTATAAATCTTCTTATTAATCTATTTCCATTTTCATTGCTTCCACGTTCTCCTGAACGATATGGATGAGCATAATATACTTGTGTTCTTGGTTTGTTTTTTCTTCTATCATATGATTTCTCTATACCACTCCAATTTCTAAATTCTACTCCATTATCAAATGTTATACTTTTAAATTTAGTTTTAAAGCTGTTTTTGTATTTCTTTTCTAGTTTGTTTATTGCTTTTATTACTTCTTCTGATTTTTTATTTGGTAATTTCATTATTATTTCTTCTCTTGTTTTTCTTTCTGTGAAAGTTAGTAATACAGCTCCTTTTGTTCTTTTACCTATTACTAAATCTCCTTCCCAATGTCCATATTCTTCCCTTGTATTTGCTTCTTGTGGTCTATTCTCTATGCTTTTTTCTGGTGGTACACTTTCACATATTCTTTTGCTTTTATTCTTTTCTTTGTGAATTTTATTATATATCATATGTTTCGGCTGTATATCGTATATATCTCCAGCCGCTATATTATTTCTTATTGTTCTGGCACACATTTTTGTTTTAAAGTTCATTTCCTTTATTTCTAAGGCTATTACTTCAGGAGATTTTTTATATTTTTTAATTGACTTTTCTACATATTCTTTTAGTTCATAATCATTATCTATTTTCAAATTAGGACCTTTAGCTCTTAGATTATACTCGTACTTTTGTTGGGCTACATCTGCACTATATACCCATATTTCTACTAATTCACTTGTTAAATTCTTTACTAAACCTCTTTTTATTTCATTCCTAATTGTTTTTTCTGTTCTATCTAAAAGTCTTGATATTTCTACTTTTGAACGTTTATCTCTATTGTACCATCTTTCTATTGATCTACGTTCACTATATTCTAGGTGTTTACCTTTTCTGCTTTTTGTGGTATTATTTTGTTGACACATAATTACAACCTTCTTTCAATGTTTGATTAGACACCAACATTGTATCATAAGTTTTAATTATGTGTCTTTATTATTTTCTAAAACCGGTAATTTAATTTTACCATTTGTATATTTGGTTAGTAAAAAATACATCCTAAACCTTTTGGTTTAAGATGTGTTTTAATAACTATTTTATATATGGATATGGGTTAATTGGTACATTATTTACTCTTATTTCAAAGTGTAAGTGTGGTCCTGTTGACCAACCTGTACTACCCATTTCACCTACTTGTTGTCCTGCAGCTACTGTATCTCCTTCTTTTACGTTAAACGCACTTAAGTGAGCATAATATGTAACTACTCCACCTTCATGTTGTAATTTTACTAGGTAACCATAACCATTTTGCCATTTAGCATATATAACTGTACCAGCTTTATACGCATATATTGGTGTACCAATCTTATTGGCAATGTCTATACCTCTATGGCTACCTGAATAATATTGAGTATATACTCCATATGTAGGTTTTATACCACCATTAACATTTGCGTTACTACTAACATTTCCAGATGTTCCTTTATATTGTCCTGTTCCACCACTTGTTGTCTTTTTTACTACTTTCTTAACAACTGGTTTATATCTACTTACTAAATCAGAATAAATTGTTTTTGCTTTTTCAGCATCAGTTATATTATTAAGTTCTGCAACTTTTTCTGATTTAACTTCAATAGTAACACCTTTTGTATTTTTCTTTAAATCATTCATATAATTGTCAGCAGATTCTTTTGATGTAAAAGTCATCTCTGTTTTATCTTTAACAACAACATTGTATATAGTATATTCTACCTTAGCTACGTCTCTTACTTCTGTGTATAAGTTTTGGTCTTCTAAAACACCTTTTCTAACATAACTTAATTCATATGTTGGATCAGCTTCTAAATATACTTTAACTTCAACACCGTCTGCTTTCTTTTCATTAGATATTACTTCGAATATTTCATCGAATTCAGCTTCTGTTTTAAAGTACCCTACAATTTTATCATTTATTTTAGCTCTGTATGTTGGTGTATATATATTAAGTATTGTAACCATAACAGCACTTAATGTTAAAACAAATAATACTACTGTAAAGAATATAAATCTTAGCGTTCTGAGCACGCTACTTCCTTTCACTCTAAAAACACCCCTTTTATTTTTCCTAACATAAATATTATACCATATTTGGACTTCAATGTCAAATTTATAATACTTACAGCATATGCCCATGCACATACATTGTATATTTTAGCATATATTAAATTATATGTCAAATTTTGTATTAAATTCCTAATAAAGCAAAAAAGCCAGGATATTTATATCCTAGCTCTTTTTCTTCTACTTAAGTTATACTTACGTACACTCATAAAGAAGATTACGGGCGATAACATCATAAACAGTGCAAATGGTACTCTTATAAGGTCGTTTGTCATATTAGCAAGAAATCTTGTATAAGGATTGCTTGAACTATATAATTCATCTCTTGCTTCATTAGCCTGATTATAAACTTCATTTGCATGTTCTCTTGCAACTGAATATTCATCTGCATATCTATGAGATTCTATAATATCATTACGATAACTTACAAGCTTAAAGCCAACGACAAAAGTCTGCAGAGCCAAAATCGTAAGTACCAACAATATTACTAATGTTACTATCGCCATTAAATTTCTTTTCATCCGTTTGTTCATAATCTGAACCCTCCACATAATTAATATATACATATATTATACTACATTTTGAGCAAAAAATCAAATTATGGTAACTTTTTTGGGTAATTATTCAACAATTTCCAGATTTGCAAATTTAGCCATAAGTCTTTTCATTTGACCATTTTCAAATACTATTTCTACTTTTAAATCCTCGTCTTCTGGTTCTGCTTTTTTGATTATTCCTATTCCAAATTTCTTATGTCTTACCTTAGTCCCTTCTTTGTAATCACTTAAATCAACTTCATTACTATTTACTATATTGGTATTACCGATATTCTTAAGAAAACTATCTACACTTACGCCAAATTTATTTGATTTACCATACCCAGAAGATACACTAACAGATGATGTTCTAGATAACTGATTTATTCTTCTTTGAACAGAGCTATATTCATTATCTAAGTAGCCGTTGTTTTGTTTTGCTTCATTTCTTCTATTTATATTTTCCTTAGATATTTCATCATATAAATTATCTGGTATTTCTGATATAAATCTAGATGGGATTGTATATGAGGTCGAACCATAAAGTGTTCTTTGTTTTGCATTAGTAAGATAAAGTTTTTTTCTTGCTCTTGTTATACCAACATAACAAAGTCTTCTTTCTTCTTCTACATCATCATGCTCAAATATTGATTTCTTAGATGGAAAAAGTCCATCCTCCATACCAACTATAAATACTATATTGTACTCTAAGCCTTTTGCACTATGCATAGTCATAAGAGTTACTGCTTCTTCTCCTTCATCTAATTTATCAGTGTCTGATACTAGAGCTATACTATCTAAAAACTCAGAAAGTGAATTGTCTGCTTCTTCTTTTTCAAACTCAGCTGCAACTCCTAAAAATTCATATATGTTTTCTAATCTTCCCTCTGCTTCAGACGTATTCTCTCTAACTAGCATTTCCTCATAGCCAGTTATAAGCAAAATCTTTTTCATAAGCTCAGTAATACTCAAAGTAAATTTATCTTTTATAAGCTCATTTATCATATCTTTAAACAGCATTAAATTGCCTGATGCTCTCATACCTTGAATATTAGATGAATCATTAATAAAATTATATATACTCATGTCTTTACTATCTGCCATTTCAGATAACATGTCCACAGTAGTATCACCAATACCTCTTTTTGGCTCATTAATTATTCTTTTTAAAGATACATTATCGTTTGGATTATGTATTAATTTTAGATATGCTATCATATCTTTTATTTCTTTTCTAGAGTAGAATTTTAGTCCTCCTATAAGTCTATATGGTGTGCTTTCTCTCATAAATACTTCTTCTATCGCTCTTGCCTGAGCATTAGTTCTAAACAAGACTGCGAAATCCGAATATTTCAAATTATTTTCTCTTACCATTTTATCTATTGAATCTACTATATATTGTCCTTCATCATATTCGTTTTTAGCAGTAAAGTATTTTATCTTATCTCCTTCATCATTTTCAGTCCATAATTTCTTATCTAATTTTGAACTGTTTTTGTTTATAACATGATTTGCTGCATTTAATATATTTTTTGTGCTTCTATAGTTTTGCTCTAATTTTACCACCTTACTACCAATAAATTGCTTTTCAAAATTTAATATATTAGAAATGTCTGCTCCTCTAAATCCATATATACTTTGTGATTCATCCCCCACAACACATATTTGTCCATGAAGCGATGCAAGCATGCTAATTAATACAAATTGCGCATGGTTTGTATCTTGATACTCATCTACTAAAATATATTTAAACTTATTTTGATAATATGCTAATCTATCAAAATGTGTTTTAAACAATTCTACAGTAAGCATTATAATATCATCAAAATCTACTGAGTTATTCTTTTTGATTTCTCTTTCATATTCTTTATACACTTCTGCTATCTTTTCTTTTCTAAAGTCCCCTCTTGCTTCAGTAGCATACATTGCTGCATTTTTCAATTTATCTTTAGCTGAGCTTATTTCATAGCATATACTGTTTGCTGGAAACTGCTTATCATCTATATTCATTCTTTTCAATATATCTTTTACTACTCTTTGCTTATCAAGCTCGTCCATTATATTAAAATCTCTTGTATAGCCCAAAAGTTCTATTTCCCTTTTTAATATTCTAACGCAAACCGAATGAAATGTTCCAAGCCATATTTCTTTTGACATATCCGGAAGTAAATTATCTACCCTCTCCCTCATCTCTTTCGCTGCTTTATTTGTAAAAGTTATAGCTAAAACCTCCCATGGTTTTACAATTCCCATATCTATCAAATATGCTATTTTATACGTAAGAACCCTAGTCTTACCACTTCCTGCACCTGCTAGTATAAGCATAGGTCCATCCACATAAGTTACTGCATCTTTCTGTACATCATTTAACTCTTCCAATATTTTACTCATTATTTACATTCTCCCTCTTTACATTACTAATTTAATTTTTTCTCATAAATATACGCATTATCTGTTAGCTTGTCCCCTAATTTATCAATTTCTTCATTGCATACAACTGTTTCATAAATTTTACTACATCCACAATGTTCGTAGAATTTATAACTGCAAGCTCCATCTGTTAATATTTGTAAATTATTCATGTTATCTTTTTTTGCTAGCTCAAATACTTCATACAACAACTTTTTGCCTATACCCTTATTTCTATAATCTTCACGAACTATTAAAATACTTACTTCTCCATCAAAATAATTTTCTAATTCTTTTGGCATGTAATCATAATTTTTATAATATCTTCTAAGGCCGTCCAAATCTTTAATATCTTTATTTTTATATAACATATGTTTTATGCATTTATATATTCTTTTCCTTGCAATATGTTTTTTAGATTTGTTTTTTGAATAGCCACAAACTCCAATTATTTTATTATTCTCTTTATATGTAATTATTTTTTCGCTTTCCTCTAGTATTTCCATAAGATAAATCCAAGCACAAATCTTACCCGTAGCCTTAGCTTCTTTTTTACCTAAATTCCACTCACCATGTAAAATATCTACAACTTGTTTCATTTCTTTATATTTCATTAACTACATCCTCTACTACATATTTTTATAAATTCCTTGAATATTCTATTATGATTTTCATCCTTTGTATACAAACTTTCCGGATGAAATCTCACACCTATATAAAACTTTTTATTCTTTGCTTCTATTACATCAGGATAACCATCATCACAAAATGCTACTTTTTCAAGCATAGGACATTCTTTTATTGTCCTTTTATGTCTAGAATTAACCATCATACTATCAGTTTTTACTAAGTTATAAAAGAAAGAATTTTTATCTATATTTATACTATGCACATAATTATCAAACGACTTGTTATGCTTGTCTGCATTTGAAATTAAATATGTAGTTCCACCTAAAGCTCTAGCAATATTATTTTGACCTGCACATATACCTAATATAGGTATATCGTTTTCATAACAATACTTTGCAACTATACATTCATAATTATCGGTTTCGGCACCACCTTGTAATATAATTCCATCACATAGTTTTATTTGAGAAAATAATTTTTCTCTTGATTGCTCATCTAAATTATCTTCCCAATCATCTCCACTATAATTTATTTTATTTTCTGTTGGTAATATTCCAATTGCTACACCACCATTATCAAATACAGCTTGTTTTACCTCATCTCTTATAAAAGTATCTGTCCTTTCTGTTTTATATGTAGCATAATGTTTTGAAACAATACCAATAACCGGCTTTTTCATAAACTCATCCTCTCTTAATTCAAATCAAATTTTTCGTTATATTCTAATATATATTTAGGAAATATTTCAAACCAAACATCAAATTCTTCTTTATTATCAAATGAATATAATTTATATCCTTTTTTAGTAGTATATCTATGTTTTAAATTCAAAAAACTTTCTATAAACCTTTGTCCATCTAAAGTTTGCCCCTCTGAACACATATTTAAAAATTTAATATTTCTATTTAATAAAGAGTGTATTTTTTCATATAATCCTTTAAGCAAAAGACTTAATACTCTTCTATCTTCTCTATAATCATTATGTATGGCTATTGCAGAAAATAATAGATAACATTCTAAATTATTTTCATACTTTAATATAGTATCATTATTTATTTCCACATCTTGCAATTCATTAATCATAAATTTCTCAAATTGCTTTTTTGTTAATGGAAGCAATGTTATTTCTCCTATAATTTTATCTGTTTCATTGTCTCTTACAAAAATGCTCGAATCCGGATTTTCTCTATCCCACTCTATTGCTTGAGTAACGCTTGCAATAGTAGATGGTTCAAAATACTCTTTTTCTATATACCACACATCTTCAAAATCCTTGTCTTTGTGTGTAAATTCTAGCTTGTATTTCATAAATAACTCCTCTAACATATCTAATAACCACCATCTACTTTTATAACTTCATTATTTATAAAATTGGCATCATCACTAGCTAAAAACGTAAACACTTTTGCAATTTCACATGGCTCTGCAAATCTTCCTTTATATATTTTTCTTGTTTCTTCTTCTATTAATTCTATTGGCAATTCTTTATTCATATCAGTATTAACCCATCCTGGAGCAACACAATTAACATTTATATATGGAGCAAATTGAATAGCTAAATTATGAGTCAAATTTATTAATCCTGCTTTTGATGCATCATAATCTATACTTGTTGGAAAAAATGAATTTATGCCATTAGTACTTGATATATTTATTATTTTTCCTGATTTGTTTTTTACCATCTCTTTACCAACATATTTACTTACTATAAATGGTCCTATAAGATTTGTATTCAAAGTAATTTTCCAATCTTCAACTGTTCTTTCTTCGAAATCTTTATCTATAGCAATTCCAGCATTATTTATCAAAACATCAATTTTATCAAACTCTTTTATTGTATAATTAATCATTTTTTCAACTTCCACTTCATTAGTTATATCTGCCTTAATAGTTAATATCTTCACATTATATTGTTTCTCTAACTCTTCTTTTAGTTTATAACCTTCATTGCCTTCTTTTTTATAATTAATTACAACATTATAGCCTTTACTTGCAAAATCTGTTGCTATAGCTTTTCCTATTCCTCTTGAACCACCTGTAACCAATACTACTTTATTCTTCATAATTACATTTCCTTTCTATTTTCTCTATATTTCAATCTGTATTTCCATATTATCAAATAATAATGTACCAAACATCAGACCATTTTTTCTTATACTTTACACTAAATTTATATATTCTTTAATATATTTATTAAAAAAAGGAAGGTCGTCTGAAAAGTTAATATCTGATATTTTTACCATATATTCAATTAATTCACTTGCTTTATACAAATTTCCAAATTTTAATAACTTAATTTTATCTTTTTCAATTACTTTGTTTGATATAGTATGCATGTTCCATTTCTCCATGGTACAATCTTCAATATTATCACTATAAGTATAGATATACTTTAACTGTTTTCTTGAGAATTTTTGATTTTTTACTTCATCAACATCTTCATAACTAAAATCAACATTCTTCTCTAAATCTAAGACTAAAAACACACTATTATTTAATATATTGTTTAACATTTTACAAGCTTGCTTAATCCTCTTTTCATTTTTAATCCAATTGCTAAATATTGTATCAACTATAACTTTAGGAAAATATGACTTTGTCATAAAAAACACACCGCACCTATAAATAAATCTATTTTTTGGTTTTAAAACTAGCCATTTTATCCAAGCGTCCATTAAAATTAATGTATTATCAAAGCCGATAGTAAAAAAACTTTTTTGACTTTTTTCTATTCCAACTGAATTTTTTCCTATTCTTGGTTCTAAGCCTAATTTAAATATATTAACTAAATTTTTTCTATTTGTATAATGCAAATATGATGTATCACCATTTATTTCAGATATATCAATACAATCAAAATTATCAATACATCGCTCATAACTCATATTAAACCACCTTATATTTCTATATCATCAAACAAAGTGTATACAGAACACCCAAGCAATTCATCTATTTCTCTTTTTAATTTTTGCGCTTCAGTTATATGATACACTGTATTTTCATAACATCCTCTACGAAGCATTATTTCTATAAGTCTTTGCTCTAATAACATTCTTTTAGAAGTACACATTAAATCACATAAATTTATAATCTTTTCATATATAGTGTATTCATGATTTTTTATAAATTCAGTTCTAAATGGTATATCTCTTGGAATACCACCTGCAGTACAATATACATCATTATTTAAATATGAATGAGTTAAACATATATTATAATAGTCTTCATCATAGCCCAATTCTTTTAAATATTCGTAACCATTCATAACATGGTTTCTAAAATCACCATCTTTTTTACCTATATCATGAATATAGCCTAATGCTGTTGCTTTATCAACATCTAATTTAAGTTTTTTAGCAATTATACCTGCTGTTTCTCCAACACATTTAGAATGGAACACCCATCCCAAATCAGTTGTTGTCTTTTCTGCTTCTCTTAGTAAATTTAATGCTTCGTCGCTTGTCAACTTCATAATTCATACTCCTTAATTTCACAATTTTTTAATCCTCTATTTAAAAACTTGCCGTCTTTTATTCCTTCAAAATAGCCATTAAAGGCTTTTGAAACGCCACTATGTGCAACTATTAATGCATTTTTATGATCTTTTGTTTTTAGTTCATCTAAAAAACTATATATCCTTTTAAAAAATTTTTGTATATTTTCACTTGCTCCATATTGAATAGTTGTATAATAATTCCAATATTCTTCTCTATTTTCATTTTCGCGTGATTTACCACTCAAGTTTGCCGGATCTCTTTCTTTAATTCTTTCATCATATACTATTTTATTATTATTTATATTTATTATATCTGCTGTATGCTTTGTCCTAATCAATGGTGAACATATAATAATATCAAATTCCATATTTTTTATTTGTTCTCTTAATTCCTCAGCTTGTTTTATTCCTAATTCTGTTAAATCATCACTTTCTAACGAGTGATAGCTTAATGCGTTAGTAGTAGTTTGTCCGTGTCTTACTATATATACTTTCATTTATTTGTTCCCTTTCTTATAAATTCATTAAAAATGATATTACTAATCTTTCTTCCTTGACTATAAACATACTCATCATTTCTATAATCTTCATCTTTAAAGTCCTTAATAAAAATTGTTAAAATATAATTTCCATATATAGTTGAAACAATACCACCATCATTTCTAATAGATTCATATTTTCCACTTTTAGTAATGATATAATTTATAATTGGATTTTTTACTTCTTTATAAATTTTATCTATACCATCTCCAACCATCTCGTGATATTTTTGATTCTTCATTATATTTATTATTTCTTGTGTTATTTCTTCATTAAATAATTGATAATTATTTAACTTTTTCCATACTAAATAATAATCATACGCAGTAGTTTCAGAAAACACTTCATTCTCTACTGACTTAAACTTGCTATATAATTTGGTATCTTTGCAACCAATGTTTTCTATTGCTTTATTGATATTATCTATACCCAACAAATCTATCAACATATTAGTAGCAACATTATCACTTATAATCATCATTAAAGTAGCAATATCAAGGATAGGTAATTTTATTCCTTTTGTTAAATATCTCATTACTCCACTACCATTAACATAGTGTTTGTCCAAATAAACAAGTTCCTCTTCTCTTTTTATATTTCCATTATTTATTTGATTAAATAATTCAATTAAAATAAATGTTTTTATGCAACTTGCTGCATTATATTTTTCTTTCTCATTTATCTTTATTTCAGTACCTTTTAAATCACTATAATAAACTGCTATTTTTCCATCAAAATTAACTATACTCTCTCTTATTATATTTTCTATATTCATTAAATTATTCTCCTATTTTTAAATATATGTTAAATTATATATTATTTAAAAAATTCGCTATCTTATCTAAATTCTCAAAAGTTATTACATCATGTTCTTCTAATAAAAACTTTACTTCTTCTAATGATGCAATTTGTTTTTTCTATTTCTTTTGGTTGATATAAGGATGCTATTTTATAATATATTTCTTTCCAACTACATACTCTTTCTATATCAGTTATATCTTTATTAAATCTGGTATCCATCATATATACTTTAATACCAGCATTTTTTAATTCTCTACAAATACTTCTACTATCATCAACCATAACATCTACGTTATACTCTTTGCATTCTTTTACTTTTGAAAATTTCTCTTCAGAATAGGCATCTGTTAAAACTAATTTATCATAATATATATTATTTTTATCAAGCCATTTTTCTGTCATTTCTTTTGGATTTGAATAATCCCCGTTATCTCTACCAGTAATTAATATTATCTTATTCCCATCGCTTTTTAACTTATCAATATATTCTTTTGCTCCATTTATTACATTTAAATTCTCCACTATTTTTTCTATATTATTAGTATAAAATTCCTCCTCTTCTTTTTTTGACCAATCAAACATTCCCCATCTTATGTACTGAGCTTTTTTATTTATAATCCCATTATTCCTAAGAGTTTTATCATGCTGAAAATATGCATTTAATACTCCATTATTAAAATCTGCTATCACATTATCAATATCTATTCCTATTCTCATTTAACTACATCCTCACAATTAACTATAGAGCCATAATCTATTACATCTAGTCCTTCAAAACATTTAAATTTCATACCTTTACTTTGTATAAAGTTAATTATTTTATCTTTATTTAATAAATTATTAACATCACCAAATAGTATTATTTCATCACCTATTCTAGTCATTGCTCCACCTATAAAGCCTTGCATGTCCGAATATTCAAAAAACATTCTACTTTGCATAGTTTCATTAGGATTAGTTCTCTTTAATAATTTTATATCTGGTTCATATACAAAAAGCACATCTATACCATTATCTATTAATGTTTTTGCAATATTCATATCAGATGTTATACATGATTTATCATCAATAACTGCAATACTACATTTGGTATAGCCTTGCTTTACATCTATTAAATTATACCCTTGCTTTATAAGTGTTTCTTTTACAGCTTCATCTGTATACTTAAAATTATGTATAGCATTTTTCCCCATTATGCACACATTATACGCAATATCGCTAGGATATTCGTTAGATAAATCTGTCTTTCCGACATCACATGATATAATTTTACTTAATTCTACAAATCTATCTGGACTTGTTATAATTTTATCATTTATTTTTAAATATGAGATATCAACATGTGCTGCTATTTCATCGTACAAATCTGGATTATATGACACATTAATTATGGTATAGCCCAAACTCTCTATATATTCTTTTTCTTCTTTTCTCATTCTAAAATCAGCTATAATATATTTAGTCAAATTTATCAACCTTTCTTACCCACTTTACATATCTTCAATATTTATCTCTTTTATTAAATGAATTGCCATTTCTTTTATAGTATTTCTTATTATATTAGTTCTTTCTTTTTTTAGCATTTTTGTACTATTCTTTTTTATTTCCAATATTAATGATTTTAAATCATATATATTATATAGTTCTACTAACTCTTCTTCGTCTAGTAAATATTCAACTATTCCTATTAATAGTTCATTATATGATTTTGCCTTACTTAATTTTAGTTTTCTTGCTATTTGAGGTAAAATATCTTCAAACAGCAATTTCTTTGCTTCTTTTTGTTCATAATCTTTTATATTATCTTTAGCAATGCTAATTATTTGCTCATCTGTTAATTTTAATAAAATATCAAACATATTAATGCTGGAAGTATCATTTATGTAGTATTTATTTCCCTCAAGTTTTTTTATTACTTTTAACGCATCATAATACCCCATTTTAATATTTTTGTGAGCTATTTCTTTATCAGCAAACAAAATACTTCCTAAATCAGAACTTGGCTCAATTCTTATTATATTTACATCTTTTTCATTAACTTTTTTATATCTTCCAAATGATTTTGTCCTTATTTCAATAATATCTTTATACCCTTTTTTTACTAACAAATTTACTGGACAATTGTTATAAAAACCACCATCTAGATAAAGTTTATCTTGTATTTTTTCTGATTTAAAAACTGGTAAATACGAACTTGCTAATATATATGAAGATACCATTCCTTCTGGAATATCTTCTTTGTATAATTCCACCGGTTTTTTATCTGTTAGAGAAACAGTAGCAAGACCATAGTCAATTTTAGACTTCCTTAGTTTCTCTTCATCAACTAAGCTATCTACCAATTCTTTATACTTAGCTGTGTCAATTCCTTTATTTGCTGTAATATCTTTCACATAACTAGACACATTTCTTAAAAGCTCTGTATCTAATTTTCTTTTAACTATTTTTACTAAATCTTTTTCTTCTATATACAAAAACTCAGCTGTAGTTGACGTAGTCCATAGCTCATATAATTTATCAAAATCTCCTTGAGCTACAACTGCTCCATTAAGAGAGCCAATTGAAGTTCCAACTATTCCTGATATTTCATAACCATTTTCCATAAGTGCTTTTAAAGCTCCTATATGATATGCACCTCTTGCGCCTCCACCTTCTAAAGCTATCCCATACATAATATCAACTCCTATATTAATCAATATTTGCTATTATATCATGAATTTATTATATTAAAAAGATAAACTATGCAATTTAATAAAATTATATAAATAAAAAAAATACTCTTATTAACCTTACGTTAATAAAAGTATTTTTTATTTACATATATTCTATTTATATTTTATGCTTTCTTCCTTTTTAAAACTACAATTCCTGTAAAAGATAAAACTGTTGTTATAGTTGCAATATTTAAAACTCTAAATATATTTCCTGTAGCAGGAGTTACATCTTTTTTTACTGCTTCTTTCTCTGCAAGTACATAAGTACTAAAGTGATTTGTTTCAAAAACAGCATATCCTTCTTTTTTGGTTAAATCTGCAGTATATTCTCCTTCAATCCCTTTCTTTGTAACATAGTATATCATTATTGCTTTATCTTCCAAATTATCAGGTATTGGAATACTTACCTCAAATTTTCCATTATCAAGCTTTTTAATCTGCTCTTTTTTTGCATTAGAATATAGAGAGATATCATATGCTGCGTATACATCTGTACCTACAGCTTTTTTTATAGTATCATTTTTTACAGCTGATACTGCTACAGTTGTGTCCAAAGGAATTGAAGTGTCATCTGAACTAATTTCCACTTCTGTTTTCATATCAACTGTTTTATATGATGGAATTATCATTTTTGAACTGTCTTTTTTAATAAGAAAATCAAATTTACCTTCTTTATTTCCAACTTTAATAGTTAGCGCATATACAGGATCGTTTTCACTAACACCATCCATCTCTAAAACATCTTTACCAAAATCATTATATGCAGGCATATTACCCATTTTCCACTCTTCAACAGATAAGTTTGGTTCCCATTCAGACCATTCATATTTAGTATATTCATACATTCTATCAACCCAAATGTCTAATACAGTTCCAGCGTAAGACACTGTTGCTTTAGCTTTACTATTGTCACCTAAATATTCATTTATTCTCTTTTGAGCTGCTGCAATCATTGCTTCTTTAGAGTTTCCTGTTTCATCAGGAACATAAATAATATATTCTGCTTGTGTTCCTAATGTTTCATCTGTATAGTATATGATATCATTCATAGTAAACATGGCCATACCAACTCTTTCGATTTTAAAAGGACTATACATTCCCATTCTATTATCTACGTAATATTTTATGTTATTGTTGTTTATAGCTGCTTTTAATTCTCCAGAGAATAAATCTAGATGCTCTGAATCATCATTTTCTACATTGTTAACCCAATAGTTTATTAGTTCTAAGTCTTTTACTAAAAAGAATCTTTTATTTTTTGGGAAATTATCTATAAAGCCTTGTAGTTTTGCTTTAACACCTTTATCATAGTTAAATTGTGTTTGAACTGTATGAATTTCTACATCTGACTTCCAGTTATTAATTGCAAGATCAAACGAAGACAAATCATCTGCTATATTGCTAATACCATAATCTTTCTCGTTACCTTCACTTGAAAATAGCAACTCCCATAATGTACCTAGCCCATCTATACTTTCAGGTTTTGCTGCATCAAATACAAATTTACCATTTTTTAACACACTTTTAAACTCATCACTTTGCTTTGTTAAATAAGATAACTCGACAACGTGTTGCTCAACTACTACCCCTTTTTCATTCAGCATTCTTAGAGTAACCTTTGTACAATCCTCATCTATGAATGCATCATAAGTCATAGGATTGGTAATATTAAATTGATTAGTTTTATTTTCTTCTGAAACAGAGTATAAATAACTAGAAATTCTCTCAGCTACATTATTTTTATTAGAAGATGGCACTTGAAGTTTACCGTCTTTTAATACACTTTTAAACGCATCGCTATATACATCTTCTGCAAATACAACTTCTACCTCTTTCCCACCTTTTCCTGGTATTGAAATATAATAGATAGAGTTTGCTTCGTCAACAACATCTAAGTTAAAAGTATACGTATCAGTACCATATTTTAATAAATACTCCCATATAATGTACCATTTGTTTTCAAGCATAGTTGAGTCTGTTATTACCAACTTTCCTTCATCATTTAATAATTCTTCAATTTCTTCAATTGTCGAATCTGTTGCAAATACGTTATTTGGAATTATAACATTTAAAGCAACTAAGAATAAAAACACAATCATTAATAATGAAATTAATTTTGTTTTCATAACTTGAAAATCCTCCTTTTCTTACGTATAATCTCATAATTATACTATTAATGTCTTTATATCACATATTACAAAGTTTTACAATAGAAAACACAAAAAATCCAGAGTATTTATTAACACTCTAGATTTTTACTTTTTACACATAGTCCTCTGGATCTCCACCATTTATTATTGCAAGTAAAACGATAGCATAATCATAAGAAATATATAATTTTTTTCTTCCAATATATTTTTGCATTTCCTCCATAAAAGAAGCAAAATTTTCATATATTAAAAGTCCAATATATATACTTTCTTTGACTACAAATTTAGTATTTTCATACCGTCTCAGTTCTAGACCACCTTTAACTGAATAGTCAAGTAAGTATCCATTTTTAATCTCTTTAAATGATTTAACCACAGGTACTATAACACTTAGCTCTTTAACAGAGCTTGGCTTCAAATATTGTTTCATATTAATGATACACCTCCACATATAAATTTAATTAATTTAATTATATTTTTGTTACCCCAAAATTATACCTTTTTACTTTTTCATTGTCAACACTTACATAGTAAGTGTTCCTCCTGGTGTATTAATTATTAATAATACATCCTCTTCTTCACCAGTTTTTGCATTTACATATATAATAAAATCTTTATCATTTATTTTCCCTTTAAACTCATACGTTAGAACTTCATTTTTTGAATCTGTAGGAATAATAGCTAGACCTTGTGATTTTACTTCTATATTTTTATTTAATATATTTTTTGCTTCATCAATAGATAATGTAGGTATAATATCTTCCCTCTCCTTGTGATTAAATATATAGCCTGTAGTCTCTAGAGAACATACCTCTCCGTCATCCATAGCTATTTTTACTTTAATTAAATCAGGGTATATCACAATATCATTTTGAACCGATGCATAGTTTATAGTTATCATATTTTCTACTTCTAGATAGTAGGTTGCTTTCATATTCTTTATACCTATTTTATCTAAATATTCAAGCCCTATTTTTTCACATTCCTCTGCTGATAATTTTTCATCTTTTACCTTTCTATCATATACAAAAAGCGAAACCATAGCACCTTTTTTAGTTATTTCTATATAACTAGTTTCTTCGTCATTTTTATACTTAGCTTCAAATGTATAAACATCTAACTTACCATTTGACTCGCCTTTAGATTTTATATATTCTATTTCTACATTCTCTTTTGTATTCTTAAGTATTTCTTCTGCTTTCTTTTTAGCCTCTTCTTCCGTTACTTCTGGTTCATTTTCTACCATTACAGGACTTTTTTCTAGTATATGATTAGAATATGCACCATCATATATTAATCCTTCATATTCAGTAAATGTTTTAGAGATTTTTGAAATATTTGAAAGTACTTTACCTTCATCCTCTTGCTTCTTTAATTTATTATCACCTTGTTTTTCTACTTCATCCCATTTTACTTTACCACTATTTAAATCTGTATAAATCTCATTTAATACTTCTGTCACTTCCTCAGATTTATTATTTATTTCTTCTAATGTTTTGTATTGCTCAGCTGTTAATTTTTCTCCTGATACTGTTTGCTTCATAAGTGTATATGAATAATCACTCACTTGCGCTAAAAACTTAGAAGTATTTGACATTGCCTTTTGGTCAATAGGTAAAGAAGCTAAATTTTCTTTTGCAAGATTAGACTGTCTCCAAATATCAGCATATGTTTTACTAGATTCTACCGGTGTGGTAGTAATTCTTGCTTTAGATATTAGTACTTCTACATTTTGCATGTAATTTACAAGTTCGTACATTGATTTATTATACCCATCTTGAACTATTTGTTTTTGTCTTTTATACATATTTGCCATTTGCATACCATATAATAAAGCAATACCAAACATAACATATGCTAATATTCCCCACGTTCTATGATCAAATTTCTTTTTATATTTATTTATCTTTTCTTCTATTTTTTCTAACATATATTCCTCCTACTTAGCAAATGTATGACTTCCTATAACTTTAAGTGTAGGTCTTGTATATAGCCATTTACTTTTTGTGGTTTTTGCATTATAGAAAAAAAGTGCTCCATTTGTAGGATCTGATCCATTGTATGCTTCTTGTGCAGCTTTTTTTACTTGTGTTTCATTTTCAAATGCTTTATTTATTTGACCATCTGTTACACTAGAAAATTGACCTTTTTGATATATTACTCCAGTAATAGTATTAGGAAATTCTGCACTTTTTACCCTATTCATTATAACGGCTCCAACTGCTACTTGACCAAGGTATGGTTCTCCTCTAGCTTCTGCATTTATTACACGAGCAAGAAGTGCTACTTCATCTGCTCCACTCTCTGAATTTTTTTTACTTTTTGAACTTTGATCTGTTGGTTTTGATGAATTTGTAGAGCTACTATCAACTTTTGTAGCATATACACTAAATGTAGGTATTTCAAATTCCATATATGATACCATAAGTAGCATTACCAGAAAAGCTACTAAAACTATTCTCTTTAATATTTTTTTCATTTTTCCTCCAAAATATTTTCTTACATATTTTGGCTATAAATAAAAAATTTATACAATTCTTATCTCTACAAAAAATAAAAGTTTAGAAAATACTTTTTATTTTCTAAACTTAATTATTAAACATTTTCTAAACAAGTATATAATAAAATGCTTAAATCATTAATATCAATAACTGATTTTATACTTGCATTCAATATTTCTTTTGGATTTATTAAACTAAAGTTAAGATAATAATTATTCTTTAAGGCTAATTGTCTAATAAACTCTCTTATAGTCCTACCATTTCCTTCTCTAAATGGATGCAATACATTTAACTCTGATATGTAAAATGCAAGCCTATTAGCTAACGTTTTCTTATCAAGATTAGTTAAATATTCTTCTTCTCTCAATTTACCAAGCAAATTTTGCAATTCATTTTCTATATATTCCCATCTAGCAAATTTAAAATTATCTTTTGCTATATCTTCTGTCCTATATAGCCCTGCAAAAGAATATATATCTTCAAATAAAAAAGCATGAATACTACAAAAATGATTAATATCAAAATTACCAGAAATCTTTTTTCTCTCCAATTCAAGTAATTTTAAAGATACTACTTTTCTTTCATACTCTTTAAGTATATCTTTATCTTTTATATTTAATTTATTAATTAAAATATCTGTACCTTTATAACAATAAATAGAGTTTCTTGTTTCATACATAATCTATACCTTCTTTAAAATATATTTTTTTATAATTTCTATTGCATCTTCTAATGAAATTTTATTATCAGCACAATCTTCTAATAGTTTTTTTTCACTACTAGTTAATTTTTCATTTTCTATCTCCATCGTTGCATTTATATTATTTATTATTTTCTCCTTATCTTCTACTGACATGGCTTTTCCTCCTACCCATTATTACACTAATATTATACCATAAAACTCCTAAAAATACTATATTTTCGCACGTTTTTTAACTATTCTTGAATATATTCTAAAATAAATTTTGTTACTTCATTATCTTTGGCATTTTCTTTAAATAAAGATTTAAAATTACCATATTCTACAACATGATTCAGTAATTCTTTATCAATATTTTTTAATATTGTTATCATATCATTATGAGTAATTTTTTTAACTTCATCTAAAATCTTTTTATTTCTTTTTTCCGGAACAGCTCTTTCTTTTGGGTAACCATTTCCTGGCTCTTCTTCAAATAATTTTTCAAACATATATCTCAAATTAAGTTCCGCTCCCCATCCAAAACCTTTGGCAAAAGGTATGGCTACTGCATTACCATCATTTATTTGAGAAAACATATAAGCATCTGAAGGATCACATATATGTCCACATAATACATTCGGAAATGAATTTAAAGCAAGCATTGCACCTTCACCTGTACCACATCCTGTAATTATATAATCAGCTGCACCTGAATTTAATAAAATTGCTCCTAAAAGACCTACTTCAACATACGTTAAACTATTTTCATCTTTTGATGAGTACATACCATAATTGCAAACTTCATCTCCTTTTATATCTGCTACTTTTTTTAGCTCATTAAAAATAATTTGGTTTTTATCTGCCTGACTATTTTCATTTATTAACACTATTTTCATATTATTTTTCTTCCTTTCTAAATTTTTTCTTTATCTTACCATATATTGCATTTATTAGTATAATGCACATGCAAACTATTGTAATTACTAAAGTTATAGTAAAAGGTAGTAAAAATACGCCATTTGTTTGGATACCAAATATAACACTTAAAGTAAGCGAAATTAAAAACATATAATCAATAACTGTTATTATTTTTATGTTTTTCTTTTTCCTTGTTTTACCTTTTTTGCTTACATCTTTTTTAGTAATAATTTTCTTTTTAGAATTTACTTTTTTTAATGTTTTTTTCTCTTTCATTTTATAACACCTCTTTATTTTACCTAAGCTCTTATATCTTTTCTGCAAATAGATAAATAGTCACAGTACTCACATGATAAGACTCCATTACATTTTTTAGGTTCTATCTTTACTACACCTTTTACAATCTCTTTACCTATTTCTTTTAATATATTTTGAATGTCTGCACATTCTTTTACAAAACTATCTTCTGTCATTACTTTGTTTTCGTCATTTATATTTCTACTATTAACATCTATAAACGAACTATTTGTATATTTATATTTTCTGTCTAATCCTTCTAATACTTTTACATCACTTATATATATTCCTTTAAGCTTCATTTCCTTTATTAATTCTTTATTTATTTTTTCTTCACTTACTTCATATTCATCAAGCCTTTTAATATTTGTTTTAAGTGAAAAATAATTAATGGCTGCAGGAAGTACTTCTTTTTCTCTATCTATGTTTTCCCTATTATTTATTAAAGCACTCATGTATGTCATAAGCTGAAGAGATATACCTTCTTTAATATCTTTTAAATTTATTGTTCTGTTTGAAGACTTGTAATCTACAATTCTAACATAAATTTTATCATTAATTGTAGCAGTATCTACTCTATCTATTTTTCCTACTAAATACATCGTTTTTCCGTTCTCTAAATTTACTTCGATTGGTGAATATAACTGTCCATTTTTAAATTCAATTTCATAGCCTAAAGGTTTAAACTCACTTTGATTAAAACTTGTAGCAATTATATTAATAACTTTAAACATCTTTCTTTTAAGTGAACCTTTTAAAACAATATATCTATTGTTATCTTTGTATTTGTTATATTTTTCTTCAAATATCTTATCTACAATTTCGTTTATCTTCTCTTTAGCTTTATTTGATACTTTTTCATCATTTATAACTTGAGGCCACAAAAGAGATCTTTCCATAATCCATTTAGAAAATCTCTCTAAAACATCATGCATAAGTGTTCCCATGTCCATTACTGACATACTATATTTTTTTCTTGGTTTTACATTTAATATATAATTTGTATAATATGCAAACGGACATCTTTTAAATGATTCTAATCTAGAAACACTACTATTTATATTTTGCTTATATAGCTCTTCTAAAATTTCCTCTGACAAATCATTGTCATTTCTAGAATAATTTAATATATTCTTGTATTTTTCTTCAGAGCCTGCAAAATATAGATACAAATTATATAAATAATCTAACTCCTTATCTTCTAGTTTGTCTATTTCAACAATACCACTTAATAAGTTTCTAAACATAACTTTTGTTGTCATTTTATTTGGAATAAAACTTACATATTCCTCCTCAGTTATTTTTCCATCTAGTGGCAAATTTAATATTCTTTTTGTTTCATTTATTAAAATTCCTTGTCTTAGTGGCTCTCCTGTTATTTTAGATGCTGGCATTGTTATAGTAAGCTCTCTTTGGACGTTCGACAGAGCCGTATATACATTAAACAAAGCCATATTAGTTCTTGTTAAACTATTTTGTTTTAGCTCTATATTATGCTGTTTTAATTCATCTATCTCTTTATCTGAAAACATAACATCTTCATTTGATATCATAGGTAGTCCATTTTCATATGCACCTATCATATATACATACTTTTTAGGTAATATTCTAGTCTTGTTTATATCACAAATTTCAACTTGATCAATTGTCATAGGTATTGTTTTTAACTTTTTATCTTGTATGCCAAATTCAAAAAGTTCTATAAACGTACTAAGCTTAATATTATGCTTTTCATCTAACATCTCTATATTATCTAAAACTTCATATATGTTATTTATTACTTGTTTTTTTAAATCTGCTTGTTTTATATTATTATGAGTTGTTTCCATGATTTCTTCAGAATATTTTCTAATTATTCCATTTTCTATTATATGATTATATATTACCTCTATTTTACCTTTAGCATCTATTTTTTGCATTATTTGATTTGTAAAATTATTAACAGAGTTTACTGTCTTGTTTCTTACGCCATTTAGTTTTTCTAAATCATATACTATACAGCCTATAGCATCTTCTTTATTGTTCTTTTTAAATTCTTTATTTAAATTATACCCTTTTATGCCAAATTCTAAAATATAGTTTTCTAAATAATTTAAATCTTCACTTGAGATATCAAAAAGATTTGTTTTTAAAAGTAAAAATAATTTATTAACATCAAGACCTTCCTCAGCTATCTTTAAAAGAGTTAATATATATATAACTAAATTACTGAACTTAAGCTCTGATGAATCATCAAAACTAAATGGTATTTCATACTCATTAAATATTCTCTTTATACAAAACTCATACTCTTCAAAATTATTTGTATATATAGCAAAATCTCTAAATCTTAATTTTTCATCTTCTCTTACTCTTCCTACTATCTCTTGAGCAATACTTTCTATTTCGGTATTTTGATTTTTTTCTAATTTTAATTTTATATTTTCACTTTTGTCTGAATATACTCTATCATTACCACCAAATATATTTTGGATTAGGTATTCTATATCTTTTGGAATATCTTGTTTTTCTAAGTCTTTTATAACTATAAAATCTGTTTTAACTTCTTTAGAAATTTCTACTAAATCCATATAAGTTTTATATGCAACTTCAAATATACTATCTTTAGCATCTTGTTGCATAATTGCTTCATAAGGAAGCGTAAGTGATACAGTTACATTTAGCCCTATACTTAAGAACCCTTTTATTATATTTATTTCTTTTTTACTAAAGTTATTATAACCATGAAAAAATATTTCATTGCTCTCAAATTCTTTTTTATTATCTAAAATATATTTATTAAACATATCCAGCATATCTATACTATCTACATACTTTTCAGATATCTTATCACTTACTAAACTACATATTTCAAAAAGTTCAGAAAGTTTTAGTTTAGTTATATTGCTTGATATTTCTAAATTATTTATATTAGATAAATCAACATCTTCTTTTTTTATACTTTCTGCATAAGACATTACTACATCTACAAAAGAAGGTTTATCTATAACTTTGCTAAATAGAGAATGTTCTACTTTGTTATCATTTATTATTTGTTTAACATACATTCTTTTTACATCATCAGTTATATATTCCTTGCCATCAAAATTATTTTCTAATACTTTTGAAATATATCTAGATAAAGTAGTTATATCTGTATTCAACATTCCTGTTTTTTTAGTTTTTAAAATATACTCCTCTTCTGCCATCATTCTTGCCTGAGAAGGTACAAATATAACAGGAGAAAGGCCTTGATACTCTAATTCCAACGCCTTTGTATATATATACTTACCTTTATCATATATTGCTTCCCCTATAACACAATTTAAAGACATACTGCCTCCTAAATATTATTCTTCTACTTCTTCTTTTACTACTTCACTATTTTCATCAAATAATGATATTTCATCTTCTTCAAGTTTAGTTACATCAAACTCTGGCAGTTCCTCTAAAGATGATATTCCCATACATTTTAAAAATTCATTTGTAGTTGAAAATATAGCTGGTCTTCCTGGAAGTTGTAATCTTCCTACTTCTTCTATTAAACCATATTCTATTAATCTTGAAACTTGAGAGTCACTATTTGTTCCTCTTATCTTCTCTATTTCACTTTTTGTTATCTTTGGGTTATATGCAATTATACTTAAAACTTCCATACAAGTATTTGATAAAGTTTGTTTTTTGTTGTTAGCAACAAATTTAGTAACGTAATCAAAGTATTCTTTATTTGATACTAATTGATAACCATTATTTACATATACTAAACTAATTCCTTTTTTCTTAGAATACTCTTCTTTTAATAACTCTATAGCTTTTGATATATCTTGCTCTTTCATTTCTAAAGTTTCTGCAAGTTCTTTAGCTGATATGTTTCTTCCAAGCACAAATAATATTGCTTCAATAGCATTTTTTAATTCTTCAAACATAATACACCTCTAACATTTTTCACTATTATATCAAATAACTACACATATTTCTACACAATTAATAAAAAAATTACTCATAGCAAATAGATTACATATCTATTTACTATGAGTTTAGTATTAATTAAACTGTTTATATAACTACTAAAAGTATTTCTTTATAATTGTATTAGTTTATTTATACATCCATTATAATACAAGTACGGAAACCATAGTTTCCAGCATAACCTATTGAAGAGTTGTAACGATAAGTTACAGGCCATCCTATACCATTTGCTTGGTCAGCACTAGCCCCACGAACAACTCTACACCAAGCATTATTTCTATAAGTAGCCTCCATTGTCCATTCAAATGCATTTCCAGCCAAATCATATATGTTTTTAGCTTTCCAATTTTCATTAGAACCTGTAGGTTGTATTGTAGAGGTTCCACCTATATTAGCCCAAGAATTTGAATTTGTTATACTTACTGCATCTGATATATAACTTACTATTGCATCCCATTGAACACCATATATCAAATGACTTTTTACAGCCATATCATCTTCTTCATTATACATACTTCTTGCTAATTCAACTGCACCAATACCATAAGTAGATTTAGTTATGTCAGTCATAGATTTACCCCATGGAACTATGTTGTATACAAATGCATTCTTTTTACTAACTACTGTATTAATAACATTTGTAGTTCCTGTTCTTGCTGACGTTACAGTTCCATCTCCTGCTTCATATCTTGCAACATAAAATCCACCATATTTCTCTACACTGGCTTTCATTGCTGCATACTCTGCAAATTCACCTGTTAAGTCATTTTCTAATGACATTGTTACTCCACTAACAGTTCCACTAAATGGTTCTAAAGAATCTTTTATTTGAACTATTGTTGCCTCATTAGGATCATCATAATTACCTTGTTTTAATACAAAGTCAGACATGCTTTTTACAGGAATCCATACGAATTGGTTTCTTGTTGTTTTAGCATCTGTATCTGTTGATACTTTAGCTGTTCCTTCATATATTACTAATCCTTCTCCTACGCTGTCTTCATCTGTTAAATCTGATGCTATAAATCCTTCTGGTATTGTTGGATATGAATATACTACTCCATTATTTCCAACCTCTAACGCTCCTGTTTCTTTTCCTGTTTTAAATCCTTGTTCTGCAAGTTTTGCTGTTGCATATGTAGCAAAATCTCCTCTTGTTTCTTCTGGCATTAATGACCATTCAGAATATGCTAATGTTGCTACATCTTGAGCTGAAGCTAAATCCATGCTTGTTTTTGCTTCATTAGCTCTTCCTATTATTCCACTACCATTAAGTGACAGAATAATTGCTGTTGCTAAGATTATCATTACTATTATTGTTATTATTAGTACTATTAATGATATACCTTTATTTTGTTTAATTTTCATATTTATACCTCCTATTTATTATTAAACATATTTGCATATATATTATTTCACATTAAAGAACTTTTTGCAAGTGTTTTTTAAACTTTTCTAAAGAAATGTCCATTAGTGTATTTTTGTGTATCATTAGATACAATTTTATTTTTTATCTCTTTACCACTTGTTAAATTATTTATGCTATTTATTACGTTGTGTATTTCATATGTATTTTCACCATAAATGTACAATCTCATATAATCAACTTTATTAGTTAACGTTTTGATTGCTTCTTCTGAAAACAATTTATACGAATTTAATATTTGCATAGTGCACTGAGTATTGTTAAACAATACTGGAAAGTTTTTATCTTTTCTATCTACTAAACTATATTTTCCTTTTCTACATTTTGAGCAATTTTTAGTAGCATTTAATATACAAAAATTACTATACATTACTTCAAGATTTCCATATACGTCTATTTCTATCTCTTTATTATTTATATTTTTTATATTATTTATTTGTTCTAATGTAAGTTCATTAGATAAATTTACTCCTTTTATATTCTCTAATGTCACTCTTTTTAAAGAGTGCGAGTTAAATATATTAAAACTATTATCAAGATATATATTAAGTTTCATATCTTTAAACATTTCTAAATGCTCTATGTTTGTTACTAATACATTTTTTATTTCTTTTATTGTATCTATATTTTCTTCTATATATACTTTATATTTTTTTGTTGTAACTGTTGGTAAATATATACATGTTTTTTCTATATCTATACTTTTTAGTATTCTATCTTTATACTTAACAATATCTTCCAAAGATATATATACTCTATCTACTTTATTTAATATTTCT
>JAZSQI010000020.1:0-20064 GCA_045537895.1 Clostridia bacterium | reverse complement strand
TCAACAAGACCAGTACCTAAATTAACTATTAATAGTACTGCTGAAATAATAATGATTGTTATAAATAATCCAACACCAATCATAATTGCTTTTTGAGCGTTATCCATAAATCATTTCCTCCTTTATTTTTATAGATTTTTTCCTCAAATATATCTTTTGTATTGATATATGTACATATATGTTAAACACAATTTTATATATTGTGTATTAACCTGTTTTTATTGTGCAAAAACATCATTTTGCGAAATTATAATTAAAAGATAAATCTTCAAAAAAACTAGTAATCATGCTGATTTGAAGTACTGTATTACAAAAATGTTACATTTGTTATATATTTATATTACATATGCTTTAGAACATGTATTTTAGGGCTATTTTATGATAAAATTTTAGATGTGTAAAAAGGTGAGAAAATATGGATGAAAATGCAAGTAGAGCAGTGTTCGTGGGAGTAAGTGTTTTTATTGCGATAATTACAATAACCCTTATAGTAAATTTCTATACTACTGCTAAAGAATCAGCCTCTGTAGCAAATAGATATGATATCTCAGGGTCTGGAAATGCTAGGATAGAAGATATTTTATCTAAGACTCAAATTGTGGGAACTGAACTTAGATATCTAATGAATTATTTTTATGATGATAAAACGATTGAAATTGTTATATATAATGATAGTGGCGTAAAATTAACAATATCGTCAGATGAATATTGGTCAGATGATGGTAAACAAGAATTGGATGAAAAGATAAGACCGAATTATAATTATGAAATTAAAATTCAGGAGAGAGGTGCCAAAACTGTTATAGTGGCAGAATTAATAAATTAGGGGGAACATATGGAAAGTTCATTTCAAAAGATAATAGCAGCTATAGTAAGTGTTATGATTTTGTTTATAATTCCAGTGTATATAGCTTTTGAAAAAGTAGATGATATATCTTATAGTTTAGCTGTTAAATTGACACAGAACTTTGTTGATAATGCAAGAAGTAAAGGGTATATATCACCGGAGATGTATAGCGATTTTGTTTCGGGGTTATATTCAACTAATACTGCCTATGATGTAACAATAGAACATGTAAAAAAAAGATATGATCCAGTTATATATATTTATGAAAAAGATGGAGAGAAAAAGGGAAAACTTTTACACACGTTGGATTATGAAAAATACAAACAACAATTTGAAGAGGAGAAAAAAGTAAAGGTAAAAATTGATACGGATGGTAATGAAATAGTTTATTCTTCAGATAATTCATACATTGAAAAAGCTCATAAGATTAACCAAGAAGTAATAACAGATAAACAAATTGTTGCACAAATGTTTAAAAATACGGGAATTACTAAAGTAGAATTTTTAAGACAATGTTCACTTGGGAATATAAATATGTACAAATCGTTAGCGTATATGAATGAGAATTCATATTTGATGCATGAAGGAGATAATGTTAATGTCATAGTAAAAAATAGAAGTCAAACAATTGCAAGTGTGTTTTATTCTATGTTTACTGCAAATGTTGGAAGTGAAGATATTGCTAAGATATATGTAAATTATGGGGGAACTGTAAAAAATGATGGAGAAACTATTTTAACAACCGAATCCGGAAGTGTAAGTGGCGATATGGGAAGAATATTTAGATATACTGGAACGGTACAAGAAGTTACATTATTACCTGGTAAATATAGTATAGAGTGTTGGGGGGCTTCTGGTGGTTATGGTAAGATTAATTATGCTGGCAAAGGCGCTTATTCAAGCGCTGAATATGAAATACAAGAGGAAACTACTTTATATGTTTATGTAGGAGAAAAGGGTTCGCTTTATTCAGAATCAAACCAAAATAACGGTGGCTACAATGGAGGTGGAAATGCATATAATGCGTACGGTGGAGGTGGAGCCTCTGATGTTAGATTGCTTAGAGGAGAACCCGATGATACAGCATCACTACTTACAAGAATTATTGTTGCAGCAGGAGGAGGTGGATCTTCCAAAGAAGCGACAGGTCAAAGATATGGTTCCGGAGGTTACGGAGGAACATTCGCTGGCAGTTTAGGTGGTTATAAATTACCATTGGGCGCAAATAACATATATACTATATTAAATGGTGCAACATCGTGGTATGGTTCGATTCAAACATCAAATTTAGGTGCAGGGATAGGTGCTGATGATGATAGAATTTCAGTAGGCTATACCCACTATAAAGATGAAAATACAGGATTCACTATGTCGATTCCGGTGGAAGAAAGAGGAAACCTAGGCGTAGGAGGAAGTGTTGATTTTGATGGAGCTGGAGCAGGAGGCGGTGGCTATTTTGGTGGAAGCGCTGCACACCACGAGTATGCTGGAGGTGGTGGAGGCTTATCGTATGTATATGTAAATGATAGCTATCGTATTACATCTGTAATTACACATCCATTGAAAAAATTTGTATATAACAATTATAGAGCAAGTGGAGAAATAGAAATAATAGATGAATATATTGAAAATGGTAGATGGAAGGGAATAAAATACATTGAGGGGACTAGGAGGACGATTGCTGGAAATACTAGCATGCCAAATCCTCTAACATTCGGAGGAGCTAGCACGATGTCGGGAAATACTGGAAATGGTTACGTTGTAATTAAGAAAACGGGCGATTTGTAAAGTTAAGGAGGTTAATCTTTAATGGACGATATAGTTACCAAAGCATTAATAATAGGAGTATCAATATTTGTTACATTAATAGTTGCTACAGTATTAATATTGGAATTTACACAGATAAAAGATATATACCGTGGAGTTGCAGAAACAAATATTAGATTTGAAGATAGATTAAATGAATTTGATAAATACAAGGACTCAAATAATTATTTCAATGGTCTAGATGTTAAAAATACTATAGAAAAATATAAAAATGATGAAGGAGTTCAGGTTTGCGTAATTAGTGGTGGTAATATGGTTTGTGATGATACTTTAGAAATAGCTGAAGAAAAATATAAAGAAGAATATAAATCATATATAGATGAAGAAAATTCAATATTAAAAATAGTTTTTGAAGAAGAATAAAAGGGAGGTAAGGTATGGACGAGTCTACACAACAAGCGATTCAATTTGGAGTAAATATTACCATTTTTATAGTCGCTTTATCAATAAGTATAACATTGTTAATGGGCGTTAGAGATGTTTCAGAAAAGGTATTTGAATATGACGCAACCATACCAACTGGAAGTAGAGTTTTTTCTGCGGAAACTGAAACTAGAAGAAAAATTGGGGGAGACGAAATACTATCATATTTTTCAAATTATATGATAGATAAAAATAATGAGATATCCAGAAAATATATTATAACTATAGAAAATCTATCAGGAAATAAATCTATAGTAATGCAAACAGATACTGCTAATGAAATAACTGGAAATTTGAAAGATAGAAATGGAAATAATATTAATTATACGACCCAAAATTTAAAATCGTATTTATTAAATAATGGAATAAATTTGAATAGTAATTATGAAATTTTAACAAATAAATATGATAGTGAAAAGCAGATATTATTTATGACTTTAAAAGAGGTATCATAAAATTATATATAGTATTAAAGGGAGGTGCTAGTCGGTGCAGGACAATGTGAGTGTTTTAATAGCTACAATAATGGCAGTAGTAATAATAGTGTTATTTCCAATATATAACATAGCTACAAGAAATGATAGCATAGCAAGTAATATGGTTGTAAAAGCTACCACAAATTTTGTGGATGAAGTAAGAAACAAAGGTTATATAGATAAAAAATCGTATGAGTCATATATATTTGAGCTTGGAAAAACAGGTAATATGTATGATGTAGAAATGGAAGTATACAAACCAATATTGTTAGAAACAAAAGAATCAACAGATGAAAATAAGGAGTATAAAGAGGAATATGTAATAGAGTATACGGAAGATATATTGGAGGCAATGACTAATAATGAAACTGAAACGATAGAAAATGAAGTAGTGCGCGTTGAACAAATAGCAAGTAATGATGTGGTAGTACCAGCAGATGTATATTATTTAAATGAAGGATATAAATTTTATGTAAGAGTAAAGAATACTAATATAACACAAGCGCAAGTACTGCTAAGTAGATTATTAAGTGGCAGTGATGAAGAAAGAATAGTAGTAAATTATGGAGGAATAGTTTATTCAAATGAGTGGGAAAAAGGAGAAGAAGCAGAAGAAATAAATGCAAATATATCATTATCAAGGCCTTTGAATAGTGAAGGTTTAGAATACAGAAAGGAATATATATCAAATGTATATGATATGGATTTAGATGAGGAAAGGACTATATACGCAATAGCAGTTAGAATATCAGATGATCCGGGAGAAGAAAATGAAATATATTTCAAACTTACCTATACAAATGTAGAAAAAATCACCAATATAAATAATGTCAAAGATAAAATAAAAGTAGAAGGGATAGCAGCAGACATATCTTTAGAACTAAAAAGTAGCAACGACAATGGCGATGGAACATGGAATTACGAATACATGATAAAATTATCAAATATAGGTTATGATTTTAACAATAATAGATATAAAGAAGCAAAAGTGATGGTTGAATCGGGGTCAGCATATACAAAAGTGGGACCAGTAAGTGCTGTAAACTCACAAGAATTTATAGTTTTTTATAATATTCATTTGTTAGAGTTAGAAGGTAATGTAAAATATTATAGAATTGAAAGAGGTTCATATAGTCTTGATGATTATCCGTGGAGTGTTGATAAAAGTGGTTTGGCTTCTTATGCACATATTGAAATTAAATCAAATGTAACTAATGATGAATTGATAGATATAAAATATGCAGAGGGGATAAGATCAGAGGCGTATTTTGAGAGTAATCCTTCTGGAGTAAAGAGTATTAAATCAACATATAATAGAGGATTTACATATTATTATGAGGATGAAAGAGGAAATGCAAATACTGCTTCTTCTAACATTGAAAGTTATATGACAGATAAAATAACTGAAAGTGGAACATACACTTTTTATGCTAAGGATAGTAGGGGTAGAACTGCCATAAAGATAATAGAGGTAGAAATAAACAAATCGGATAGAATTGTTGTAGAATTAGAATGGGATGATGCTATTGGCAAAAAAGTAGATTTGGATATAGAAGTTTGGGCGTATGTAAGTAGATATTATGGTGGAACTGGTGTATATGGTAGTAGAGGCTATTATGAAGATACCAGGCCAAATACCACTTCGTTCGATATGCACGTTTATGGGAGAAATCTTGGAAGTATTTGGAGGACTAGAAACGAAGTATTTATTGATGAAAATACAGGAACAGAAAGTTATAAACCAGAAAAGATTATACTAAATGCAAAAGAAGGGCGATTCCTTATTAAAGCTCATGCATATATAGGTGATTTAGATTATATATTTGACAAGTATGGAGGAAGACAAATGACATGGTCAGAGAGATACTTTTGGTTGACTGTTAATTATGTTAATCTTAATGTATATAGAGGTGAAGAAGGAGAAGAAAAATTGATATTTAATTCAAAAATAGATTATGATGAGCCAAGAGATACAAGTGAGTGGAACATATTTATATATAATGCAAATACCAAGCAAGTATCAATTTTAGATAACGAGTATATATGGGGTAGTATATTTGATTATTAAAAATACATCTAATGTATTATTTTAACATTAAAGGAGGAATAAAAAGTGAAAGCAACAGATTTAGCAATGATATTTGTAGCAATATTATTACCCATAGTTGTAGTAGTATACGTTGATGTATCTTTTCTTTTAAAAAAAGAAGAACAAACATTGTATTATACAAATATAATAGATTCAGCAATAAATGATGCAACTTATGCAATGAAAAATGTAGAAGGCGAAGAATTAGATGTTGATTATGGCTATTCTGGTGTGGCAGAAAAAAAAGTTGCAGTTAACGCAAGAATAGCAATTGACACTTTTTATGAATCTTTATATGATAATTTTGATATTAATGGTGACTCAACGTCAGAAGCATATATTAAAAGTCATATACCGGCAGTAGCAGTTGTTGCATATAATGGGGTATATATATATTCAATAGATAATTATATAGACTCTAAGAGTAATCAACAATATACAGATTATGTATTAAAACCAAAAAGATATTTTACCTATTCATATACTTTTTCTGGTGGACAGGTTATAGAAGCAGAAAATATAACTGATGAAAATGTTGTAACCGTTATATTTACAATGGATGATTATATAGGGGTAATAGGAAATGATGCAATTGTTGATTGGTTTTACTTAGAAGATAATGTTAACAATAAGGTATTATATGAAGCTAATTATGCTATGAGAGAAAAAGTAATACAACATTTAAAATTAGTTCGTTCACAGGTAATATCGGATATTGTATCAGAAGAAATGTCAGTTGCAATTAATAATCACAATTTATATTCTGACGTAAATTATGAATTTGCATTTCCAACAATAGCTCTATCTTATTGGGAAGAAATGGTTAATAATGTTGGCATAATTGCATTTTTACAGGGCATCAATATAGGAAATACAACACTTGATTATGTTGCACATGGAATATCTGGATTGAAAGCGACTGATAGATATCTGGTTTCTAAAAAGGAAGATGGAATATCTGAACTGGATTATTACCATAAATCTAGCGAATGTAGTCTATACAAATCAAGTAGTATAAAAGCATTTAATAGCTATTATATAAACATGATAGATGCAGCGACATCTGGTTATTATCCGTGCCCTGTTTGTAATCCGTAATTATATAGGAGGTTATTTATGGAAAAGGTAAAGAAAGAAAAAAAAGTAAAAACTGTCACAAAAAAGAAATCTAACGTTAAAAAGAAAAATATTACTGATTTACAAGGAAATGTAGTAAAAACTGTAGGTGAAAAGAAAGTTAGAGAAAAAGGAAAGATAAAAAAGCATATTAAAAAATATAAAAAGGTTTATCTTTTTGCTTTGATGGTATTGATTGTAGTTTTAGTTATTATTCTTGGATATATAGGTATAAGAAATTTGATATTATCTAACAAATACGGAAAATATGAAAAGAAAATGAACGACTATGGTTTTTCATTAATGTATAATAATCAAACTGCTAAATCATATGAAAAAGTAACAAGAGTAGAGATGGTTAAACTTGTAATTGCATCTGTATATAACACAACAGATATAAGAAGTATGGGATTTATACCAACAGGAGAGTTTGAAGATGATGAATGGGTAGCTCTTGCAAAGTCTGCTGAGATAATAGATGAGGAATATATTACAGAAGAAAATTATGATGAAATAGCAACATATAAAGAAACATTAATGACGTATTTGAATGCCAGAAGTAAGTTACTTAACATGGCTGTATCATCAACAACAGAAAGTAGTTTTAAAAACTTAAATTCATTTAATCCTGAAGAAAGAGCATACATAAATGATGCAGTAGAAAACGGATTGATAGAAGATGAAAAAAGTGATTTAAAAATTGACAACCAATTGTTTAAAGGTCAATTTAATATGCTAGTTATTAAATTTGTAGAAAAATATAATACATTTGTTCCAGATGGAGAAACTGTGATTACTAAAAAGGAAAGTAAACCCAAAAATGCTGACATATATCCATATATATTATATTCAGTTGATAAAGAAGTTTATGAATATAAAGGTATAAATGAGGGTGGAGTGGATTACAAAACGCCACTTGAAACATATAAATATAAGAAAGATTATTATGAACAAATTGATTATAGAGCTGAATATTATTACAATTTAATTTTAAATGTAGATTATAAAACTATAGAAAAGGATGAGTTTCTTAAAGCAACCAGTGAATTTCTAAGGTATGATTATGAGGAAGAAATAAAAAAATACGTTGATTATGTTAAAGAAAATAAAATAGTAATTAGTGGAGAAGCAAAAGTTCAATTCCCTATTTTCTATTTAGATGGTATTAGTTATAGAGCAAGAATTAAATTAACATTTGAAATAAAAAATTCAGATACAGATAAGAATTTATTATTAGGAGATATGGATAGAGGGCAAGATGTAACATATAAAAACAAAACATATGAAGTATATATAGATGCTCCGATGGGAACAACAATGCTTAGCAAAGCATTATTGCTTGATATGGAAGCTATAATAGATTTAATGGTAAATGATACAGAAGCAAGTGAAAAAAATGAATTTTAGGAGGTAGTATGAAAGCAAACAAAAATATATTAAATAAACTACTAATTTCTTTTATATTATCGATGTTTATAGTTATTTTAACAGGAAGTATATATGGTTATGGAATAGAACATATAGTTATGACAAAAGATAAATTATATGACCCTAATGATTCAGAAAATGAAGGGTTACAAGCTCCTTTAGATTTTCCAGAACAAATATTTAAAAACCAAGTAAAAGCACATCCAACAACTAGTAGTAACTATGATAGTGGAATTTATACAATTGACAATGCTACTGGATGGGCATATACTAGTCAAAATCGAAATAAGGATGTGCATACAGGTCAACTTGCATGGAATGAAGACCATACAAAAGCAGGTACATTTAGTACGGTTTATTACTATTTTCATAAATATCAAAATACTGTATATGATAATACAAAGAATGAGGGGGAGAGAACTTTAATTCATTCAGTTGGACAACTTTGGCCAAAACAAACTGCCATTAAAGTAAATATGCTTTCATCAAAGGTTTATGGAGTATCAGAAGAAAATAGTGAAGATGATAGTTTAGATGGTAAATATACTGGTTTTTATTGGCAAGCAGCTTCTCCGGCAATGAATAATACAGGATTAATATTGAAAAGTAATGATATAAGAAATTATACGGACTTTTTTAATGTTGATTTAGAAGGTATAAAGGATTATAACAATGTAGTAATAATGCCAGCAATCGATACTGTATATAGATTTGCTGTTAAAGATAAAATATATATAGCTGATAGTATTATTAGTTCGGATGTTGTAAAACAACTTTGGGAGAAATTCAGAACTGACAGTAGTGATTCATCATTAAAAGTTTATTGTTCTACCGTTAATAGGGTAGATGTAGATAACATTCTAGATGGAAGTAGAAATATTAATACAATCAAAGAAAAAAAACAATACTGGTCAAATATAGATACAGCATATAAATTTTGGGAATCAACAATAAGAAGTGGAACAGGTTGGGCCGATGGTTGGAATTTGAGTGAAACTATAAGTGGAGGAAGCAACGGAGCAGGATCAATTATAAATTATTATGATAATATTTTTACATTCACCAAGGGAAAAGTAAAGACTGTTTATGTAAGACATATAAATGCTTCAACAAATGAGCTTATAACTGGTATAAATAATAGCCAAGCTTTGGAAGTAAGAAATTCCAAAGTAAATGGTAAATATATATATGTTAATAAAAAATGGCCTAACGATTTAAGAGAGCAAACTTTAGGGAACGAAAAATATAATGAAGTATATACAATAAATCCAACTGATAATAACTATATAATAGGAAATATTAAATATAATAATACTGGAAGTTATGTACAATATGTAAATGGAGTATATAATAGCATAGCTGTAAAAAGCTTGAATTATGCTAATATAACTGATTTATCTCAAATAGAACAAAATATACTTAATAATTATGATTGTACTGGAATGAGAGTTGGTACAGGAGATACTTTAGAAAGGGCTGTAATAAAAAGAAATAATTCAACTATAATAGATGCAGGAAGTTATACATATAAAGAAATATCAGGTATACAAGAACAAGAAAATTATATTGTTATAGATTTTTATTATAAACCAAAAACTACAGTACAACCAAAACAAGTTTATGTTAGACATATAGATCAAGATACAGGAAAAATTATAACTGGTATAAATAATAGCCAAGCTTTGGAAGTTGAAAGTACATTTACAAAAGATAATAAGTATATGTATTTATCTGCTAAATTTCCAAATGGATTAAGAGAACAAAATTATGAAGGCGAAACGTATAACGAAACATATACAATTAATGTAAGTAATAAGGATTATATAATATCAAATATAAAATATGATAATACAGGGGATTACGTCAATAGTTTGGGAGAAATAGTCAATGTAAAGGGTCTAAATTATTCAAATATTTCTCATTTAACTGAAAATGAAAAGAAAATATTAAATAATTATGATTGTGTTGGAAAAAAAGTGGGAAGAGGAATAAATATTTCAGATGCGAAAACAAACAGAAATAATCAAACTTTGGCTTCAAACGGTAAGTATACATATGAAACTATTTCGGGAACAAACGAAAGAAATAATATTATTGTTATCGATTTTTATTACAAAAAAAGTAGAATAGTAGAGGAAAAGAGAAATGTATATGTAAGACATATTGATCTTACTGGTAAAACAGTTAATAATTCCAATGTAACTAATGCTATATCTCAAAACAAAGTTTTAAGTGGAACAGGTCAAGCACAAGTAATTGGGAGTGATACTAAAATAGGAAGTGTATCAGTAGATAAAAACGGATATCAAGAAAAATATCAAATGTCATCAGGTACAGAACTTAAAATAAGTAAATCTAATCAAAACAATTATGTTTGTATAGGGTCAAATATTATTGGTTCGTCAACAGATTTTGCAAATGCCGAGTCACGAATGGCAAGCAGATTAAACAGTAGATTGTATAATTCTTCTAAAAATGATAAAGAATATGTTTTAACTACAAATGTAGATGCTAGTAATTATTATATAATAATCGACTTTTATTATAAAAGTAGTGTTAATACAAAAATTATTGATAGAAATCCAATTGGAAGATTAGCTTTTTATACATTAGATTCAGTTAGTAATAGTGCTACGTTATCAGGTGATGACAGTACATATGGAGATGTAAACAATAAAGTAAATAATAATTATAACAATATTGTTTATGATATTATACCATCAGGAGAAACATTAAAAATGTCAATAGATAATGCTCCAACATATATGTTAGGTGGTATTAATATACAGGAACAGAAGATAACTGAAACAGGTAGATTTACTTTTACTGTATATCAGCCATATAAAGTAGAGTATTTGGATTGGTCATCTACATGCAATACATGTGGTGAAACTTATACATATAAAAAAGAAGGAGTTTGTAACCGTGCTTCTTATCACACCTTGATAACTTGTAATCCTAGTGGGTGTACTGATAATTCTTATTGGGAATATTGTAAGGGTTGGTGTACCCCAACATCTAAAATTATAAGTACAAATGGGAGAATTGCAAAAACATACACATACACAATACCTTATGAATATACTTTCTATAAAGTAAAAAATATGAGGCTATATACTATAAGTAAAATAGAACTATATGATAATTATAAAAATAATGGGTTACCTTTATTTGATGGTAATGTACATACAATATATCCAAAGACAGAATATATAAAGAGTTTTGTTGATAAAAACTCTTCAACAACAGGTTCTAATTTTATTAACTCGGAAAGCAATCAGTATTTGATAAAATGGGATACAGATTCGGAAACAAATTTTATAAATTTGGAAACAGAATTATTATTTTACCATGATAATCAGCATGGTGATGTTTCAGCAAGTACTGCATCTGCAACTGCAATAAACAATATATCTAATATGCTTAATACTGTTGATAATAGTGAAGCAGCGCAGATTACAGACCTTATTACGACACCTGCTTCTTATTCTTCAGGTAGAGTAACAAGTTATACTGCATCTAATAGTATAAAAAAATGTGCAAAATCAGAACGTTTACGAGCAAAGTTTTATGTAAAAAATGATGAGGTGAGTTTTGTAGATGGTATTAGAACTAGTAGTAATAAAATTACTTTAGTTGGTGAAGAAAACGAAAATGCTACAGATAATAATATTTATAATAAAACTAATGTAACAACTGAAAGAAGAGCAGTTACTTTTGTAGATTTGACTACCTATACAGGAAATAAAATAGAAGTAGCAACTAAATATCCAAGCTCAATTAGGGGAACATATACGAAAGCAAATGGTTCAAAATATTTGCCAACAGCACCTAATCAAATAACAACTGATGATTATTTTAACGAAGAAACACTTAATATTCCTACAACAAGACTAAATGGTAAGAGATATTCTTATGGAAAAATTTATTATAATATCCTAGAAAACTCAAATGCAAGTGAAAATCAAGATTTAAATTTTGATGTAAATGGAAGTCCTTTATCTACATGTAGTGAATCAAATAAATCAAATTGTCATAATTGGTCTAGAACAGGGATTTCAGGCATAGGAACAACCGAATTCAATGATACAGAGATGTATAGTGACAAAGATACAGTAATAAATTCTAGTACTATTAACGAAATAGAGTGGGAATATGGAGAAAATAATAATAGTAATAAAGATGCTGATATAGTAGATGTATTTACTCCAATATCATTTACAACATCAGTTCTTACCGGAACAGGTGTAGATAAGCAAGTAGATCATACAACAATTAATACTAATAGTTCCACATATCAAATACAAAAAAATGCAAAATTTACTATTCAAATGAAGCCTACTTCGGCAAATACGCAATATGATAATTTAAGTACTAGCAAATATTTAATGCAATATTATATTAAATTTGATTTTGACGTACAAGATATAGTTATTTATGATGCAAAAAATGAACTTGGAAGAGACTATGAAGTTGGGGCAGTAGCAGCTGGTGATTGGATAGGTCCAATATACAATCATTGGAATGGAAAGAATTTAAATAAAGAAGCAAAAATAAGTGCATATGCACTTGCCGATCCGGAGAATGCTGGGAATGTAGTTAATCAAGAATCAAATAATTATACCGTTAGAGCTGTAGTATATAATTCTCCTAGTAAATTATTAGATGATTTAGTAAAAAAGAAACTAGAAAATCCAATTACAAATGCTACTTTTATACATGAAACATTTAATAACTACGACAACAATACTAGTCAGTCTCATTCGGATTATTACGAACAGAAAAACATATATGGTCATAATATGTATATTGCAGAGAAAAGCATTGATACTCAAAACTTAAGTAGAGTATATGATTTTAAGGTAACGGACTTAAAGGATTTAGATTGGAAAGATATATTTAGAATATCTACAGCAACTAATACAAATAAACATACAAGTAAAGCTTATTATTCAGGAATAAAAAAATGGAATATTTATACTACTAAGTCTAATGATATTATCTCACGAACTGTGGATGAAATAGGTGCTACCAATCAACAGATATTGCCAGTTGGACCGTATAAAAATGTAAATACTACTTATGTAAAAGCTCCAAAATTAGGCTATAAGTTTAGTTTTGATTTAAAAACTACAGGAGCAAATGAGAATAAAAAAATTGTAATAACACCGAAATTTTATTACATATCAAAAGAAGTAGAAAATGATAGACCTAAAGAGATAGTTAAAGATATAGAGCTATATTATAAAAATAATAGTGGTAAATATGTATCAGTAAAGAACTATAATCAATATTTTGTGCCAGATGATGGTTATAGATTGACATTTGAAGGTACGGATGCTGCATATAGATTTGAGCCTGAGGGTTCATCGCTTTCAAAAACAACTATTAAATTAGGAACAGCAGAAGGATTAATTCTTACTAATAAAATGCAAGAAAAAGCAGATAATATGTTTGTGCAAATTTGGTATGGTGAGTATAAACTTCCTAATTCTACGATTGCTGTAAAAGAAAATGGAAATATAAACTCAAAAGAAGATAGACTTACAAATGGATATATAGCTATAAAATTTGAAATTGAGGTAAGAGAATATGCATCATCTAGCATGAGGGATGGCACAGAAAAAAGAATATTAAAATATAATCAAAAAGACAACAATGCAAATGCTGGATGTGATAATACTACACAATGGGATTACGAGGGTTATTTAGGCTATAATTATGAGACAAAAAGAGGCACTGACATTACGCTAAATGATAATATACGAATACCATTAGAAGGTGGCGTGTGGAAATTAAATCAGGAGGATTATGATCTTGTTAAAGGAACAGTAATATTGTACGATACAGATGCAAAAGCATCATCGGATTATGATTAATATTTAATTCAATACATCTTGGATATCTAATAAGATATTTGAGGTGTATTTTTTTAAGATAAAACGTTCTATGTGTCGACTTTTGTCGAAGTAAATCAGAACAGGTTACATAATATTGACATTTGCTGTTATTTTGATATAATATTTATAAATTTTTATATAAATTTATATTAATATATAAAGGAGAGATAAAAAACATGAAAAAATTATCAAAATTACGGTTAATTGCTAATCTACTTGTTGTAATAATGGTAGTGACAAGTTTTGGGATGGTAAGTGCACAGGAAGATCAACTTGCAGATGTTATAAACTATTATCCATATAATAGTTGGGCTAAAGAAATAGGCGAAAAGTATGATTTAATATTTTTAGAAAACAACACAAGAGAATGTAAAAGGTATGAAATAGCAAAAATACTTTATTATATTCTTGATTTAAAACCCACAAAAAGCAATGTAGAATTTACAGATTTAGAAACTATAGATAGTGAGTTAAAACAAATAATTAATAGTGTTGCAGAAGTAAAAATTATTACTGGCTATGGAAATGGAGAATTTAAGCCTAATAACAATGTAACTAGAGCTGAATTTGTTTCAATGATTGATAGAGCAGGAATACTTACATCTAAGGATAAAAAAGTAGGTGTGAATTTTTCTGATATTCAAAATCATTGGGCAAAAGAAAGTATAATGACTGTAACTAACACCGGTATAATAAATGGTAAAGGAAAAAATCTTTTTTGTCCAGATGACTCTATAACTCCACAAGAAATTTTAGTTATTATAGATAGAATGGTTAATATTAATGCTATAACATCAGAGATTCTTGTATCTACTATGAAAAATACATTTAGCTGTAAACAATATACTAAAGAGGAACAATATCTTGTTGAAGTTATTTATAGTAAATATGATGAAGTACAGAATTTTATGAAATATGCATTTCCTTTTAAACAGCATTATGATTATGCAAATGATTATGAGTTAGTTACTTACGAGGATATTCATAAAGTCTCGTATTATATGATGTCTAAAAATAAAATAGTATATAATAGTGGAGAGACAAAAACAATATTTGATAATATGGGAAAATCAGTATTATTAGAAAAAAGATCAAAAGAAAATTATTATACTATAATGGATTTATTACACATATTATTAGATTTAGAAGAATCTTCTGGCTTATCTGGGAGAGGGTATAAAAGTGTTTATTCTGAAAATGTAAAGATTAATTATTCAAATAGTAATGAATTTACTGAAGAACAGCAAATCGTATTCAAAAGCTTTTTGGGATCAAATATTAATAATCTTTTAGAAGATAATAATATGTATTTTCCTCTTAATATCCCAGTTACTAAATATATATTCAACTATTTTATTATGAATATGTATTATTCATATTGGTCGTATGATTTATCAGGTATATTGAGAGATTTTGAGGGTGTTATTCCACAGATTGAAATTGATTCTGCTAAGTTGCCATATAATTATTACGAATATCCATATATTATTCAAGGAGTTCCTAAACAATTGTACGAACAACCATATTTTAACTATAATAGTGATTATACACCATTGGAATGTTATGGTCAATTTGCTGCTGAAATGACAGATTTATCGTGGAGTTCATATATGTCCTATTACAATACAATATTAAATGTGGATTATAGAACAATTGATAAACAAACATTTAAATCAGGTATATCTTGGATAACGGCATATGTATCAGATGAAGATATAGATGAATATATTCAGTATGTAAAAGATAATGAAATTATATTAGAAGGACAAGGAATTATTATTCCAGGTACTCAGCTTTTACAAAAAGGTTTTTGGCATGCTAAGGCTATAGTAAAATTTAAAGTTGTATCTGCTAAAAATATGGAAAACTTATTATTTGGAGATCTTTATGGTAGTTTAGAGCAAAACGTACAATATACACAAAAAGAATATGAATTATATCCTGTTGTTCAGATTGCCACTATTCCTTATTATATAGAAGGTAAAATTATTAATTATTACAAAATAATGTACCAAACTTTACTTGAAGGCATAAAAGGTGATTATGGAGATTACAAATTACCGTAATGATAAAGAGGGCGTTTTAATAACGCTCTCTTTAAAACTTATGTAGTATTTTTAGATAATATGTAATACTTTTTTTATATGCATTTTTAGATGATATAATGCTTATAATATATATAAAGGTGAGAACATATGATAGATTATAAAAAGACAGGCTTAAAAATTCTAGGATTAGCAGGAGTTTTAATTATTGTAATAATATCACTTATGTTAGGTGTATTTTTTTGGCCTTTTATAATTGCAATAATAACAGCTATTATACTGGAAAAATTAGTTGAATATATAGTAAAGAAAACTAAAATTTCAAGAAAAATAGTAGGTACAGCGCTGGTTTTACTTATATATGGCATGTTAGCTATGATAGTGTATTTTATAGTATCAAAGCTTGTAAAAGAAGCAATATCTATAGCTACAGATTTACCATTTTTTATTGATTATATAAAAGAAAGCTATGATTTGATATATGAAAAATGGATAAGTGCTATTAAAAATATACCAACTTCCATAAGTGAAAAAATATATGATATTGGAATAGAGTTTTTAAGCAATATATCAAAATATATAACTAAATTATTTAACACGACCTTTAATTTTATAATGTTTATACCAAATATATTAATATATATAGTTATAACTCTTCTTGCAACTTTGTTTTTAGTTACAGATAGAAGAAAGTTATCTCTCTATGTGCATAATATATTTCCTAAAAGATTTGTTAGAAAAATTTCTAATATATTTAGAGGAATAGTTACTTCATTATCTCAGTATTTGAAATCTCAGATGGTAATGGTGTGTATAACATTTGTAGAATTATTAATATCATTTTTTATACTTAAACAAGAGTACCCTTTTACACTTGCTTTAGTAATATCAATAATAGATGCCTTGCCTATAGTTGGAGTAGGAGGTGTGATTATTCCATGGGGAATATACTCTGCTATAACTGGTAACATGCATATGGGAATAGGTCTTTTAATTACATATGCAGTTATAGTAATAGTAAGACAATTAGTAGAACCAAGAATAGTAAGTAGCAATATAGGGGTGCATCCATTTTTAACATTAATATCTATGTATATTGCATTTAAAATATTTGGAATTGTTGGATTAATTATTGGTCCTATAATAATGATAGTACTAAAAAATGTATTTTCTCAGCTTTTTGAATATGGATATTTTAAAAATATTATAGTGTATAAGAAAAATAAATAAAATAAAGTAACAGTATAGTTTTTTATCATACTGTTACTTTATATATTTAATAGTTAGAAGGAGGATCAACAAACGTATTTTCAGGTGCAGTTATTTTATTTATAGTTTCAACTTTTATTACTGGCATATCTGTTTGGTAAAAGCCTTTTTCTATTGTTCCAGTAACTTCTACCCATTCTGATTCTAATAACTCAGAAGCTTTTTCATAATTGCACAAAAAGCCTACTACTTTTTCATTACCTGATAATATCATGTTTCTTCCGCATACGAAATAGTTATCTTTAAAATCAGGCATAGTAAATACAAAACCAGATATACTAACAGTTTTTCCTATATTATCATCAATATTTTCGTGAATACTTTTTAACATATTAGTAAAATTAGCTTCAGTTATAACAAAATCAAAATCATCATTATAAATATCAACATTTTTGGTATTATCACCACTAAATATTCCTAATTCTATACTAATAGCAATAGCTATTGCTATTATTCCAAGAATAATCATTATTTTTTTTATACTTACTTTAATATTACAGACAAACATATACCACCTCATATAATTTTTAACTTTAGTAAATCATATTCAAGAAAAAATAATATATGCAAAAAAAGAACCCTTTAATTAAAAAGGGCTCTTAGTTTAAGTTTTACTCTTCATCTTCAAGATCTTCGTCTGAGATTTCTTTTTCAAAGGGATTTGCTGTTGCCATACCGCGAATTTCATCGTGACTTAATTCATTAATTATTTCATCAATGAATTTTCCAGAAGTATCATCCTTAAGTTTTCTTATGAAGTAATTAATATAATCGGGATTAGTGATTAATTCTTCAGGACGGAATACTTCAAGGAGAGTGGCTAATATGAATTTATATAAATCCCAATCAAGCTCAAACTCTTCCATGTAATAATAAGAGTAAGACAAAGCATCTGTGATATGCTGTGGACCAAAGACTTCAATCAGCTCGGGAGAGAGTGCTTTCTGAGGCACTATACCATGATCATATATTGCGATCACGCTCTCACTTGTAATAACTTCTTGGGCCTCGCTTTCGCTTAAGCCATAAGACCGAAGTGCGATTGCAGCTTTAGCAGCATTACCGATAGATACCGAAAGTTCAAAATTATTATTTCCATTAGTCATGAAAATAAACCTCCTTCTAAAAAATAATTATATATTTAAACTTGTGTATGTTTAACACAATTATATTATAGCAAATACTGACATAAATGTCAACATATTTTACATAATTAATATACATAATTGACAAAACAACTTTTCCATGTTATAATAGTAATGTATATTTGTAAATATTAGTTTCTTTAAATAATTTTGTAAGAAAGGAGAAAGAAATGAGTAATATTATTTCAAGAGAAGATATCTTTAAAGAAAGATTAAAAGATGTTAAAGAAGGCAATATGTTGTTAGAGCTTTTCGATATAGCAAATGAGCTTGGAATGTCACATGAAGTTGATCTTGAAAACAATTTATCTTTTGCGGCATTAGAATATATAAATTCAAATATATCTGAAAACTATGTTTTAAAAGTTGACAAACTTTATCAATTGGTTAAAAATGTTTATTATGTTGTAGAACTATATTTAAGAGGATACTATAACAAAGAACATTATATTGGATATGAAGAATTTATTAATTTGCTAAAAGAAGGAAAAGCTATTGAAGTGATAAAAGCATCACATGATTGTTTTAATCTTCATATTAATCGATTGAAGAAAATCATATCGAAAAGTAAAAAGAGATTACCTAAGAATAATTGTGTAGCTTTTAAAGAGATTAAAAAATTCTTAGAAGAACTAGATTCTGATCTGAGTATATGTGAAAAATTTCCTACACTCACAGCCAATTTACCTGAGTTTGTTTTTGGTAGACTTTTTGGTTTATATAAACCGGAACTTACAAGTGAACTATGTGGTTTTTTAGCTGGGGAGAAAGCAATATATTATTTATATAACGAATTATATATTTTATCAAAAATTGATGTTAAATATATAAATAGAATATATTATGCGTATATAAAATATGTAGGAGCTAAAATACCATTTTCGCTTTTTGAAAAAGTAATGAACAATTACTTGTTTGCAAGCGTATATTCAGACGAGCCTGAAAAATTAAAGATATCAAAAGTAGACGCTGAGCTTTTGATAAGAGAAATAAGATTAGGTACACTTGATGCCAAAGAATTAATAAATCAGCTTATAGATAAATACAACTTTGATGGATATAGAGCAGAATATCTTAAAGAATACGGAGAATATTTGCAAAAGAGAATTGATTTGCTTAAAGAGGCAAGTTATTTTGGAGAATTGTTTTTAGTAACGTCTACCATCTAATCTTAAAAAGACTAATAATTCAATATGAAATGCATCCTAATTAGGAGACATTAAATAAAAAACTAGTTTATGATAAAATACACTTTCGAAAGGAGGTGTATTTTTGTTTAGGAAAACCCCCAGATAGTCTGGGGGGTTCAGTATAGCTTTCAGCGATGAGTAGACAAATAATCCCCCGTCATATATAACAGTTTTGCGACTGACAGGAAGCAAATATGTATATATGAAAGGGGAGTCATTTAAAATGAAAGATATCAAAATAAATGATATAAAAAGTTTAGCACACACAACATGGAATTGCAAGTATCATGTAGTGTTTGCGCCGAAGTA
>JAZSQI010000043.1:0-62078 GCA_045537895.1 Clostridia bacterium | reverse complement strand
ATTGTTGTATTAATTCCTTTCTCTCTGGTGACAATCTTTCTTTTCTTCCCATAAAAAATTCCTCCCTATGATTAATTTTATTTTATCATAGAAAGGATTTTTTTACTATTTAGAGTTTACACAATTTTTTCTACATACTCAATTGACTGGTCATAAAATATTTATTCATCTAACATTAACTTTGTTTTCTTGCTTTGCAATCTTTTTAATTGTTCTTTTTCTATTTGCTTAATACTCTTTTTTGGTTTTGGTAAATCTTCTGGCATTGTTCCACCAATATCTTTAATTGCTTTCCTTACTTTAAATCCCACTTCATAGTGAGTCGCTGTTGCTTTGTTGCAACCTTGTATATTATCTTTTTTTAATTTTTCTTCTGTTTGTGATATTCTAAATAAATTAGCAATCAATTCTGTACTCCCCATAAAATCAAGTATTTTTTCATTTTCATTTAATTGTTTTCTCTTATGAATATCATCAACAGTTAAACCACCATATAATCCCATATAGCCTGCATTTTGAAACTGAGCATATTCTTGATTAGTTATTACTCCAGCATTATGTGCTGCTTCAATCAACATTTGATTCCATTGTTTTATATCGCCACGAACAACTAGTCTTTTATTATCTTCGTCCAGTTGATTAAAATAATCAGCCACCTCTTGCCTTCTAGTTTGAATAGCAAAGTATGTTTGTCCAAGAGCTATTACTTCTTTTCTAGGATCACCATTTTGAACTATTAAATAACAAGCATATCTTGATAATTCATAATCAATTACTTTTTTCTGTGTTACACCTGCTTCAACGATTTTCCTGACCTCAGGAAAATCGTCTTGTATATCTCTGCCACTATTTTGACATGCTAATTTTGCTCTGTCTATTACCTTTGAAAAATTCTCCCATTTTTTATATTGTAATACTTCACTTAACTCTCTTGCATTCCAATACTCAGTTCCATCTTTTCTAATCTTTTTTATTTCTTCAAAACTTTTATATTCATCTGCTTGTAAATTACTCATAATATCATCTCCTATACCCTTTTTCCTGTATATATTTTACCAAACCTTTGTTCTTTTTGCAACAATTTGTTGTATTTTTACACTATTATATATGCTAAATGACCAGTCGATTGACTGGTCATAAAACTTTATATTTGTTCTTCGTACCAAGATGCAAATAGCTCAAAGGCGCTTTTGGGTTTTGTTTTTTCCCTTAACTCCATTTCCTCATCTGTCATTTCTGCTAATGTTACTTCAAATTTTTCAGGTTTAAACACATACCATAAATCACTCCACTTAATTTCTTTATCTATTCCCTTAATTTCTTCTGATAAAGTTCCTGGTATAATAGCTTCAAAATATTCAATTTTTTCTCCATCGTAATACGCCAAACATTCTTTGAAATAGCAATATCTGTTTTTCTCACCTTGCATAAGTTTAAGAATTCCTTCTATTCCTATAGTCTCTAACGCAAAATTAACAAATGCTTTTGGAAAACCATTTATAGCCTCAATAAAAAATCCAGTATCAAGTGCAATACATGGCTTTTTAACCATATCATATGCCTGTAACACTTTTGATTTTGCAATTTCTTTTATATCATCGGTTCTAGGTTCAATTAATTCATGCGTATATATTTCTACCTTTGTATCTGTTTTTTTGAAATATTTTTGACAACTTGCAACTTTTCCTTTATTAGTAGTAACAAAAACTATACTTTTTCCCATAATCACATCATCCCTTCAAATTTGAATTTATTTAATATATATTTTTAGTAATTATATCACAAATTATATTTTTTTCAATTTTAAACATGGATAATTTTAAAGACCTGGCACTTAATTACCAAGTCTTTAAAACATATATTATCTACTCTTCGCTTAATCTTCCAAAGAAAGTTAAACTCCATAGTCCAGCAATACCAACAAGAATAAATACTAATCTAGATATTGCTTCCATGCTTCCAAATATGTATGTTACTAAATTGAAATTAAATAATCCAATTAGTCCCCAGTTTATTGCTCCTATTACTATTAAAGCAAGCACTAATCCATTTAATACTTTCATAACTACCTCCTTAGCTATATAAATTAACTTCTTTTACACTAGTATTGTGAGCATAATATTTAAAAATTATTCAATTGTTTTTTGTAAATTATTTCCATATTTTTTAGTAACTTTTAGATAATTAATTAATAAAATATATTATATAGATTAAGGAGTGATAATATGTTAAAAGGAGCAATTACTGCTATTATAACACCATTTAAAAACGGAAAAATTAATTATTCTAAATTAGAACAACTAATTGAATATCAAATATCAAACAATATAGATGGTATAGTCATATGTGGCACAACTGGAGAAAGCGCAACTCTTTCTGAAACAGAAAAGAAAAAGCTTATCAAATTCACAGTAGACACAGTAAACAAACGTGTTCCGGTTATTGCAGGAACAGGCTGCAATGATACTAAGAAAAGTTTAAAAATGTCTAAATATGCAGAGGATGTTGGAGCCGATTATTTACTTTTAGTTTCTCCATATTACAACAAGACAACAAAATCTGGTATTATAAAACACTATGAATACGTAGCTGATAATACTAATATTCCTTCTATAATATATAATGTACCTGGAAGAACTGGACTTAATATAGATGCAGATACTACTATAACACTTAGTGAGCATCAAAATATTTTAGGTATAAAAGAAGCGTCTGGAAACATTCCTCAAGCTATCAAAATAATATCAGAATGTGCAGATGATTTCTTAGTATTTTCAGGTAATGATGATATAATTGTTCCTATGCTATCTATTGGAAGTGTTGGAGTTATTTCAGTACTATCAAATATATTACCAAAAGAAACTCATGATATGTGTATGTATTATGAAAAAGGAGAAACTTTAAAAGCTAAAGCTCTCCAACTTGAGTTTTCTGATTTAATTTCAAAATTATTTATAGAAGTAAATCCTATACCAATTAAAGAAGCTATGAATTTACTTGGATTTGATGTAGGTTCTACTCGTCTTCCTCTTGTTAACATGAGTAAGAAAAATTTAGATTTACTTTATTTATCATTAAAAAACATTTTCAACATTTAATGATTCAAAATCAATTATATTTTTAACTGAATTAGATAAACATTTATAACTATGCTTTATTTCATCTTTTTCTTTATTTTCAATGTAAGAAACAAAAGAAACTAATTTATCTTCTATTTCATCCATTTTGCTATCATCTATAAATATAGCCCACGTTTTTCTTATTTTATTCCAGTTTTCTTTAACATTTTTTGTTTCATCTTTAGCAAGCTCATATTCTTCCCTTTTAGCAATTTGATATAAATTATTTATATCAGATAAAAAATAATTACTACTTTCCTTTAAATATGATAATTCCCATATTCCTCCTAGTATAATAATTGAAAGGGCGATTACCAAAATAGCTATTTGTTTCATATTAATTTTCCTCCTCTTTTAATTGATATAGAAAATTATCATATTCATCTAATGTTGCTATTAATATGTTTTCTTCTTTCAAATTATGTTTTTTCAAAATTTTATTTAATTTTTCATCAGATATATTAAGTATTTGAAGATTACTTTGTAATCTCATTCCATCATTTATTACATTTAGTGGTAATTTCCCTTGTAATTCACTCTTTGAAATAACACTAAGGTTTCCATTTGTTTCAAGTATAGCATAAGCCACATCTTGTATTTTAAATATTCCTCTGTTTCTTATTTGTGCCATTATATCTTCTATCATATACTGTTGTTTTTTCATTGCACTTTCTATTATTTTTCCATCTGCTATTAAAAGAACAGGATTACCACTAACCAAATTTTGAACTTTTTTATTAGTCTTAAGTAAAAAGCTAAGTATCATATACATTACAAGTAGTGCAAGTATAGGGACAATTCCATAAATAGTTGTCATATTTCTATCTGACATAGGTCCAGATGCAAGGTCTGCAATTAAAATTATTATTACAAATTCATATGGTTGTATTTGTGATAGTTCTCTTTTCCCCATAAGTCTAATTACTAAAAAGACTACTACAAAAAGTATAACAGCTCTCATAAATACTACTAACATGTTTAAAACCTCCAATTTATTTAATAATATTTTTTGCATATGTTTTTAAAATATACAAATAATATTAAAGATAATTTTAAATTTGGAGGTTTTTATGATAAATTCAATTACAAAATTTAATGAACATGATAAAACAAGAATAACTGCACTTGTTTTAAAATATATTTCTGCAACTGCAATTTTAACTGCAACAACATTTTTTACACCAAATTTTACAATTTCTTCTCTTCCGTCACTTTTTTTAAGTTCTCTAGTTATTATAATACTAGATTATATGATGTCAATTATTACAGGAATAAATGATAGTTCAATTGGTAGAGGTATTGTAGGATTTGTATCTGCTGCAATAATAATATACATGACTCAATTTATTGTTCCTGGTTATTATATATCAATGTTATCTAGCTTAATAGCAGCTGCAATATATGGAACTTTAAATAGTTTTATGCCAAATGAAGAATAAAAAAGATAGATATCAAATCTGATATCTATCTTTAAAAAAACTTAGTCTGAGCCAAAGATGTCGTTTACAATTGATAACCAATCATAGAATTCTTCATCCTCATCTTTATAAGCAAATGAATATTCGTCTTCATCGTCATCATAATAATTGTAGTAGTCATCTTCGTAATAGCTCTGATTGTAACTGCTGTCGTCATAATAATACGGTTCTTCATCTTCATAGTCACTATCAATACAAAAATAATCTTTAGGATCCATTCCATATATAATAGTGTCTATTTCAAATTCCTCAACCGAATAATAATAATCATCCAGCATATCACATACTCCACAACCACCTAAATGGATCACTCCATAATCACCATCTAGTTCTTCTTTGTATAAACGACCTGTACTTTCATTATACTCATAATGAGGATGTTTTAAAGCATACAGATCTCCATTGAAGAACTCTACAATACCAGGATATGGTTCTGAGTGAAAAAAGCCATTTTCATATGTGAAATACTTTTTATCTCCACAATAACACTTTCCATAGCCATTATAGCCTGTAGAATCTGTATAGTGAATTTCATTTAAGTAATAATGCAGACCATATTTGCACAGTTGTCTTCTACATTTTTCACACTCATCATAATATGAGCTTGAATAATATACCTTTTTTCCACAGAAACATTCACGATAGCCATCATGTGGATGAGCTACAGCTTTATTGCTTGTAAATGTGAAGTCATGTCTACCATCTTCTGTTTCAGGGCAGTAAGCATCGTATGCGAATGTTACGTTTGAAAGCGTAAAGAGTATAATTACAAATGTAATTATTGAAAATATTTTAACTTTTTTCATAAGGTGCCCCTCCTTAATTATCAAAATCAATTTTGTTTGTAGGATAAGCAGATATTACACTATTTCCTTCAAGAACAAGTAACAATTTTTTCTCTCCTTCTGTGCCTATAACACGACCAGCATCGATAATAAGACTAGTTCTTGTTGTTATTCCTTTATTCGTAACAACCTTTGTCTTTATACTGTTACTATTTTGATATAAATCTTCAACAAGTTCCATAATTTCCCTGCCATCTATATTAAAATAAGTAACTCCTGCGACCTTATTCTTTGCTTTACTGTAACCATGCTTATCAATAATATGATAAATTGCATTTTTATATTCATCCGGATTATATGCATATTTCAATCCTGAGGATGTTGTTACAGATCCTAAATAGTTTCTGCTTATCAAAAGCTGCTTTTTATAAAAGGCCTCTGAAAATTTAATAGATTTATTTTCAGTTATGTCTTTTATTATTCTTAAAGTGGTCTCAGAATGATATTTTGAGTCTGCAATGATACTTTTTGCTACAGGAGTAATATATTTTAAATTATTCCTAACAATAGATTCTGTAATTTCCTCAGATACCGTCTTTGGAATTTTTGTTGATAAATCAATTGTTACTGTGGCCATTTTCTTGTATATTTTTCCATCCTTAGCTAAGACTCCTATAATAGGAAACATTGCAGCACCTGACAAAACAGCATCTACATAATCACCTTCTACTATGTAGTATACAGCATTTGCAAAATCAAACCCTTCACCTACAACAGGGAACAACCCCAAAATATCAAGAGATGCATGAAGTTCTTTAGCGTAATCATACAAAGCATACGCCTCTTTTACGTTTATAATTTTTCCTGTTGATAAGTCATATATTCTACCATGAAAGTCAGGAATATTTTCAACCTTATCATTAAAAGGATTATTGCATACATTACACTCAGTACTGCTCTTTGTACGCTCTTGATTTACTTTCTCTTTGTAACAAATTGAACATTTATCAATAGCATAATGTGGGTGTTCTTTTAAGTTTTTGCCTGTATACACCATATCACAAAAATGATCATTGCCATAGCCGTATGGGTAACACTGCTTGCAATCTTTTACTTTAGTTGTAACTTTTGAATCACTGTACCCTGCTTTACATGAACACTGATACGAAGCTATATGTGGATGCGTATTACTATATCCTACAAGCTTGTAATCATGTTTATGTGGTGGATAACATGTTGTACAAATTGATTGCATTTCGGTTTTACTTTTCTCAGTATAACTGTCACCACATGAACATTTGTATATTGCATAATGTGGGTGAGTGCTAGAATATTGAGAAAGTTTGTAATTGTGCTTATGTGTTTCTGTTGTCCCGAGTTTCTTTTCAGCTTCTTCCTGCAAAGAAGGTTGTTTAGGTACTAAGATGTCTGCCGGAGTGGTAACATTAGTGTTTGGAACCTTATTTGTGTTTTCCTTTTTCGTTTCTTTCGAGCTAGGATAACACTTTTCACAACCTTTTACTTTTTTTGTTTCAGGTCCACACGTCGCACCATCATAGCAGTGTTTACATTTGTGTATTGCAAGATGTGGATGTGCTGTTTCATAACCCGTGATAACTACTTTATGATCATGAGTTTCTTCTACATTACCACTATAAATGTATTCACCATCTTTAAGCTTATACCACCATCTAAACTTCCAGTTAAGTTCTTTTTTTTGAGCAGTTAAAATTGTTCCCTTTGAAACTCTTCTAACTTCATCACCTTCTTCGACTTTTTTGTTTCTGATAGGTGCATTGTCCTTAGTTACTTTTAATTTGATGGTTCCTGCTGCATAAACAACATTGTCTAGTGGCATCGAAATACTTATAAAAGTAACCAACATAATAATAGTGAGTAACCCTGCCGTAAATTTTCTTAACATATAATCTCCTCCTACATTTAAAATTTTAAATATATATATTTTAAGCTTACTATATCATTATATCATATTTCCCAAATTATGTATACAAAAAAAGAAAAATAATACTTTTTTGTACTATTTTTCTATACTCTTTCTTATCTTTGTACTCTAGCAGAAGCACCTTTCATTAGATTTTCTACTTCTTTTAAGTTAGCCATAGTTGTATCTCCTGGCGTTGTCATAGCTAAAGCTCCATGAGCTGCACCATAATTAACAGCCTTTTCTGCATCACCAGTTGTCATTAATCCATAAATTAAACCTGAAGCAAAACTATCTCCTCCACCAACTCTATCTAAAATTTCTAGCTCTTTGTAATCATTTGCTTTATATATTTTTCCTTCTGCATAACATAAAGCACTCCAATCATTTATGCTAGCTGTTTTAACTTCTCTTAATGTTGTAGCAACAACTTTTAAATTAGGATATTCTTTTACAACGTTATCTATCATTTTCTTGTAACCATCTATATTTAGTTCTTTTAGATTTTCACCATTTCCTTCAATTTCAAAACCTAAACATGCTGTAAAGTCTTCTTCATTTCCTATCATTACATCAACATATTTAGCTATTTCCTTATTTACTTCTATAGCTTTTTCTTTTCCACCAATACCATTCCAAAGTGATGGTCTATAATTTAAATCATAAGACACTATTGTTCCATATTTTTTTGCTGTTTTAATTGCTTCTATTACAGTTTTTGAAGTTTCTTCTGAAAGTGCTGCATATATTCCACCAGTATGTAACCATCTAACTCCAAGTGTTCCAAATATATATTCAAAATCAAAATCTTCTGCTGTTGCTTTAGATATTGCTGTATTTGCTCTATCTGATGTTCCTACTGCTCCACGCATTCCATAGCCTCTTTCAGTAAAATTAAGACCATTTCTTACACTTCTTCCTATTCCATCATATTTCATCCATTTTATTAAAGAAGTATCTACTCCTCCTTGCATTATGAAGTCTTCTAGCAAATAACCAACCTCATTTTCTGCAAATGCAGTTATAACTGCTGTGTCCATTTTAAAGCATTTTCTAAGGCCTCTTGCTACGTTATATTCTCCTCCACCTTCCCAAGCTTTAAATTCTCTTGCACATCTTATTCTTCCTTCTCCTGGATCAAGTCTAAGCATTACTTCTCCTAGTGATACTTCATCATATTTACAATCTTTTTTTTCTTTAATATTTAACATTATAATCTTCTCCTTTCATTATTTTTACAACTTCTTACTGCATCTACAAATTCTTTTGCTGTTTTTGTTATTAATTCATAATCTCCTGTTTTTGCACCAACTGTTAAATTACTTCCTGTTCCTAAAGCTACAGCACCAGCCTCAAGCCATTTATCAACATTATCAATAGCTACTCCTCCTGTTGGCATAAAGTTTGCTTGTGGAAGTGGTCCTTTAAACGCCTTTATTATACTTGGTCCAAATGCGTTTCCAGGGAACACCTTTAATATGTCTACTCCCATTTCTAATGCTTCAACAGCTTCTTTAACAGTCATTATTCCAGGCATAACAGCTATTCTATATCTATTACACATTTTTATAGTATCTACATTTAAAGATGGACTTACTATATATTTTGCTCCTGCTAATATAGCCATTCTAGCAGTTTCTGCATCTAATACTGTTCCTGCTCCTATTACAATATCTTTATTATTTTCATATTTTTTAGTTAACTCTTTAATAACATCAATTGCACCTGGAACTGTCATAGTAATTTCTATAAAATTAATTCCACCTTCTACAATTGCGTCAATTATTTTTTCACCTTGTTCTTTACTTTCAGCTCTTACAACTGCTACTAATTTTTCTTCTTTTAATTTAGATATAACTTCAATTTTATCCATAACTATTACCTCCTAATTTTATACTGTTATTATATCATTTAAATATATATTTGCAATACAGCCCATTACTTATTTTATTCAAAAATATAATCATCTCCTTTATAACTATTATATATAGACTTATTAATCATAAGATGATAAAATATTGCTGGAAATATTTTCAATATTTCTAAAAATTAATTAAACTATAACTGTTATTTTTTGCAATTAAAGGAGTGATATTATTATGATATCTGGTTTTGATAATGAAAAAAACTTAGTTAATGCTATTAATGGGTTGCAATTTAAAGAATTAAATAATAATCTTAAAATGTTTATAAAAGAACTCTTTCCTGACATTCTGGATAATGATGTTGTTAGAGCTAATGCCTTAGGTGGTATATATAAAAGAGATTTAGAAATTATATTTAATGGTAAATCTATACGGAGTTAGCGTAAAAAAAGGTTCTGGAAACAGCGTACATCAAGAGAGAGTTGAAGACTTTATACATTTTTTAAATGATATTGCTCCTATTCCACTTGAAGTAGCTAATGCTTTAAGAAAATTTATTTGGGGTGATGGTACAATTAACGGAACTGGAAATATTGAAAATAGAACAAAAAATGTATCTAAAGACTATTATACAGAAATAAATATTATACAAAATTATTTTCTAAAAAATACTGAAGAAATAATTTATAGAGTATTAGTGTCAGGTGCATACAACGATAAAGTTGACTATATATACTACGGTGATGCCAAGGATGGTGTTTGGTGCCCTGCAAAAGATGCTGTAGATTATTTATCTGATAAATTTAATAGTAGAGCTACTGTATGCATAGGAAACTTAAGTTTTCAAGCTTGGAATAGAGCAACTTATGGTGGCAGAAGTGAAAATAAGCGTGGTCAAATACAGTTAAAATGGGGATCTATCTATAACGATATTTTAGCAATTAGAAATGGAGGTTAAACAAAATGAATAAAGGAACTTTTGAAGGAACCGAAGCAGAAATTAATTTTGTAAAATACATGAATAAAAACAAAGATAGTAAACTGTGGAATATTATAAAAAAAGACTTTAATATTTCTGATTTAAGTAATTACTACTATATAAGAGTTACTAATCATGTAATATCTAAATTAAATAACAAAAAAGTTTTACCAAAATCAGATGCTTATATCATAAAAGCAAACATTTCAGAAGATTTTTTAAAAGCTAATAACTATTATTTGGGCGAAGACATATATAATGTCAAAAAAGATGAAATCCTAATTGGAAGTGGAACATCTATAAAAAGACCTGATTCTAGTAAATTCCAAATAATAAAAATGGTACCTGATTCTTTTAAAAAACTACTTAGCAACTATTATTTAGGTGCTGCTGCCTCCCTTTATTGTAATATGGATGAATTAGGCAAAAACGATTCTGTAATTAAAGGTTGGAAAACATCTTGGAAAGAACTAGAAAATAATCTTCCTGTAGAGTTAAACGTAAAAGAATATATTTCATTAGATAAAGAAAAGCAAGTGTTGATTTGTAATAGTATTAAAAAATATGCTAATAACGAAATTAAAAATATTATACTAAAAGATTCAAAACTATCCGACATTGTATTTAAAGGTAAATATATATATGATGAACCCTACTCAGCAGAATATTTATATATAAATAATAACTTAGAAAAGAATAAACCTTTTGACTTTTCTGTAACAACTGGTTCTGGAAGAAGTAAAGGAATTTTTACTATAGTTTTAAAACCAAAAACTAGATAGTTTATATGCTATCTAGTTTTGTTTTAATATTTTTTGCTATTTCAGTTATAATTGGAACTACAACACTGTTCCCTATTTGTTTATATGAATTAAAATTATTTTCCTTTATTTTGTAATCATCCGGAAATCCCATTAATTTTAAACATTCTCTTTCTGTAAGTTTCCTTCCATATTCCACAATAACAGGAACGTTATTTCCACCTGTTCCCATTTTAGCTGTTAAACATGGAGATGTCCCATTACTTCTAAACGAACATTTCGAAGGCCTTATCTCATTTGCTATTATCATATTATTATTAATTTTGTTTTTTTCTATATACTTAGGTAAATGTATTTGTATATTCTTTTCTGCTATTTTAGTTATGTCATACCCTTTTACTTCTCTATTTATTATATCTTCTATTTTAAACATTAATTCTTTTTGTTTAGGAAATATATTATCAAAATTAACATTAAGTTCTTTTAAGAAACCAATACAATACCATCTTTCTCTGTTTTGTGGTATTCCATGATCTAAAGCATTTAACACTTTATATTTTGCATCATACCCCAACTCATTTAAAGTATTCAATATAACTGATAAAGTATTTCCATTGTCATGGTTAACAATTCCTTTTACATTTTCTAATATAAAGGCTTTAGGTCTTTTTTCTTTTAAAATTCTAGCTACTTCGAAAAACAAAGTTCCTCTTGAATCTTCAAATCCTTTTCTAAGACCAGCTATTGAAAATGGTTGACATGGAAATCCAGCACACAAAACATCAAAATCTGGTATATCTTCACTAGATATTTTAGAAATATCTCCTGCTGGATATTCCCCAAAATTCAAATTATATATTTCTCTTACTTTTTCATCTATATCAGAAGAAAAAACACACTTGCATCCATTATTTTCAAAAGCTATTCTAAATCCACCCAAACCAGAAAACAAATCTATAAACTTACACATTTTGTTTTATCTCCTCATTATCATAAATTGAACATTGTGTCTTTTCTAAATCTATTACATTATCTAAATAACTAACTACGCTATCAGATAATGCCTTAGCAAATAATGGTGGAACTGCATTTGCTAGTTGCTGATATTGCGATGTTTTAGAATTTTTGAATATAAATGAATCTGGGAAAGACTGTATCCTAGCCACTTCTCTTACTGATAAGCATCTATCATAATTTGGATGAATTATCATAGATTTATATGCATGTTTAATTGTTACACTTGACTCATCATCTTTTAATCTTCTATATGCATTACTATGTATTCCACCTACTCTAAATTCTACAGGAATATTTTGCCAATTACCCCCTTGTGGTACATAGTGCATTCTATTAACAATTGCTTCATTATGCATAGGAATTTCGTGATTATATATTTTACCATCTTTGTTATACACTAATTTGTCTATATTTTCTATGTATTCATTATTTTTTTCTAAATCTAAATTTCCATTTAAAGAAGATAAATTTGGCAGTCCTGTTAAAGCATCTTTAACAGTTACATACTCTTTTAAAAATTCTTTAGGATATTCATAATTTTTTTTCAAATCATTTCTTGTTCCAACTATTATTACTCTTTCTCTTGCCTGAGGAACTCCATAATTTTTAGTATTTAGTATTTCATAATCTACATTATATCCTTTTTTTGAAAACTCTTTTTTCACTTCATCAATAACCATTTTATCTTCAGGATTTTTCATTGATAAAATTCCTTTTACGTTTTCCATAATAAACAAATATGGTTTTAATTCGCCAACTAATCTTGCATATTCATAAAACAGTGTATTTCTTGCATCTTCAACATTACGAGCACCACACATTGAAAAACCTTGACATGGTGGTCCTCCTATTATAACATCAACACCATTTGGAAAATATTTATCGACATCTTCTTTAGACAAATTTTTTATATCATCTAATATAAAAGGAACATTTGGAAAATTAAAAGTATATGTATCTTTTGCTGGTTCCCAAATATCATTTGCTAAATTTATATTAAATTTTTTATTTGAATGAAATCCTAATGCTAGGCCTCCACACCCTGCAAACAAATCTAAAACTGAGTATTTTTTCATTTCCAAACCTCCTCCTATTTTATATCATAATTTGTCGTAATTCTCAAGTTAATAGTGTTACTTTTATTACAAATGATAGTATATTTCTTAAAATTTCAAAAAATCAGAAGCTCCTCTTTATTACTATCTAACACTTAATAAACACATTCGGGTTATGAGCGCTGGCCAGACACGTTTTGAGAATTATGGTAATTAGCAGTTTTCGTTGGTATTTTGGCATTTGTAGAAGATTTGGTTTAGTGAACATTTGTGTAATTTTTTGGTGTTTTTTGAATCAATTCTTCCCAAATTTTTCCCAATTTTTTATATGATATTTTAAGGAGGATTTTATGGATTTAAATAAAAATAAAATGAAAGAATTAATTGACTCATGGTATGAGTTTCGTTATGAAGATATTTCTACTTTAACTTGTGAAGAAGATAGAAAACATTGGATTTATATTGATGAAATTTCTGAGAAGATTTTAAAGAATATTCCTAATAAGAACAAAAAATATGTTAAAAAACAATTAGAACAACTTGATCATAATTTTTTAGATTATATTTGCTACTGGAATAAAAAGACCTATTTAAATGGTTTCCAAGACGGTATAAACTTAATTTTATTTGCATTGGTTGGTGATTCATATGGAACTTAATAAATATGGTAAATTAGTTGAAAAGCATTTAAAAGAAAACAAACCAGATTTTTATAATAGACTTGTTAAAGATAATAATTTAGATAGTTTTTTAGAAGATGTTCAAAAACATTTAAATAATTATGCTAATTTAGTTGAATTTGAACTTCGTGAAAAGCATCCTTTTCCTGATAATAATGAACTAACTGAGATTGTTTCTTATATTAAGAATATGAGAATTAAGATTGATTATTTGGTAGAGAAGGAGATTAGTTTGATATAGAAAAAGCCCAATAGGGCTTTTTTCGTTTATAGTATCTCATTTGTTTTTATTCATTTTATTTCTTATAATACATGCATCTTTAGCATTAAACTTTGGTTTCATATTCTTAATAATTTTATTTTGACATTCGGGTGTCCAATATATTTTTAACTTATTCATTGCCCTTGTTATTGCTGTATAAAATATATTATGAGATATATTTTCCTCTATTTCTTGAGTAATTATTATTTTTACCGAATTATACTCTATACCTTGTGATTTATGTATAGAAACAGCATATGCAACAAAAAATGGAACTACATCTTCAGAAAATATATCATCTTCATCATCCAAATCTTTAAACTCATTAACGTAAAACCTTATAGTAGATTTACTTTTATCATTCTCTAAAAGAATTAAGCCCCTCATTCTTGCATCTCTTTCATTTATAACAGTATCTATTTCTATATCGAACCATATTTTATGTTGCTTCTCATCAACTTCAATTCTTTTTATTTTTCCTTTTAAATTATTATAAATAATAGGTGCAAACCTATTAGATTCATTAAATAATATAGGGTCTCCAACCTTATATGTCCCTATCCCCCAATAAACAGCTTCATTTTTATTACTGTTTTGCATGAACCTATTTATATTATTTATTCCATATAGTCCATCATAATTTAAACATAATATAATTTCATCCTCATCATTTGGAATTAATATACTATCATCCAATCTTTGCGAATACCTATTTATTGATAACCATTCAACAATTTCATCATCTAAATTTCTAACTTTATCCCATAAAATCTTTAAATTTTCATTTTTACTTCTATATGGTATAGTAAGTTCATGCTTTGCTTCTTCTTTAATTAGCATTTTTGCTATTCCAAACCAGTTACCAAAAGTGATAGATTCTATCTGAAAAATATCTCCAACTAATACTAATAATTCAAATTTTACATTTTTTAATACATTTAACATATCTTCATTACTTACTGTGCTACATTCATCTATAATTAGTATATTACACTCTTTATTTATATAATCATTTGATAAAATTTTCTTCACGGTATAAAATTCACTATTTTGTGCTGTAACTTTCCTTTTTAAATTTTCTACGGCTGGATGTGTATTAGATAAATATATTTTTTTATCATTATTATAAAAATTAGAAATATGATTTATGATTGTAGTCTTACCTGTTCCTGCAGCCCCATATATAAGTGCTACCTTAGAATTATCAAATAATTTTTTCATAACTTCTTTTTTCTCTGTATCATCTATATAATAAGTACCTGTATCTAACCAAAAAGAAACTGAATTACTATAACCTCGTATTCCTTCTTTTGATAACTCTTTTATTAGCTCTATAATTTCAATTGTATCTTCTTCATATCCCTTTATATAAAGTTTTTTACCATCTATAATTAGTTTTCTATTCTCATGTTTCGGTAAATATAATCTTGAATTATATTTTTCAACGAATTCTTCAACATTACCAAAAAATTCTATTTCCTCTCTATCTGTATATAGACAACCATTTTGTTGTGTATTTATTTCTATGTATCTCGCTAATAATTCCTCTTTCCTATTACTGCTGTCTAAACATTCAAACAAATCATAACTTTTAGGATTATGCTTAACTAATGAAGTAACAAATGGCATTTCTTCAAATCCTATACAGCCCCATTTCAAATAAAGTCCTGACATTTTTCTATTAGCTTCATTAATATATTGCCTTTTTATTATAGCATTATTAAATTTGTATAATAAATATCTAATAGTATTCTTTCCTACCTTATTATTATCTATTATTTCTCTACATTTATCTATAGTTTTCATTATATAATTCGTCTTACATATTGGGTTAAAATGCTTCTTTATTCTTTCATATTTTGATTTTTCAATATCAACTAAATCTAATAAACTATAGTTTGTTTCTGTAAGGAATGGCATTATTTCTCTATATTCTTTATAACTTGCACTAAATGATATATCTTCCCCAAATATCTTATAAAAATTAACAAATTCACAAGGTCTTATTGATATTTCCCAATTAGTAATAATTTGAATATCTGTCATAGCACCAAAAATTTTTGTTTTTTCTTTAACTACTGCTACTTTTATTGAATATGATGTGTTAATTTCACATTTAGTAAACATTGTTATTCTATCAAATTTACTTGGATTATCCACTGCTGGCGATAGAGTAATCTCATAATAAATCCTATTATCTATAAAAAAAGGTTTTGATTTTTGAATATAATATCTTCCACTAATAAATTTTCTTTCTCTTATTATCGGAGTGTTTTTTATTTTTTCTGCGATTTCCCCATAATACTCATAGTAAGTTTTATCCGTATTTAATGGAAACTTATTAATATTTTTTAAAATGTCCATTTGAAAATTATCTTTATAAAAATTTTTTAATCTTAACAAATGTTCATAATATTTTAACATTAGTCTCTCTGAATTATCATTTGTTGGTGTCCTATGTCCTACTGAATTCTGAACAAATTGATGAAATTTAGCTAAAAATTTATATTGTCCATTATTTTTTATATAATTAATAGCGTCTTCTGTATTCTTGTGTTTTAATTCTAGTTCTATCCCTTTTGTATAACTAAGAATTTTAATAGCCGTATGTTCTATCAAATCTCTTAAACTCTTTAAAATATGTTCAGAAAAAAATCCTCTATTATAATCCGTCATTTGTTCAATACATTCAAAAATTATATCATCAATATTTTTTATTTCTAAATCTATATTATCTGTTTTCATATTTTTCGCCCCTTTTTATTTTAACATAATATGTATGTCCTAATTTGTCGAAATATAGTAGAAAAAGCAGAAAATTTAACTTTTATTAAACCTTCTGCTTTATCATATCTATTTTTCTATTACAACACAATTTTCTATTTCCTTTAATAACTCGTCTATATATGCGCAAAATTTTAAAGCATATTCTCTATTACACTTAAAATTAAGTGAATGATGTGTTGGATTTCTATAAACACTTATGATCCCTTTAAATATAAACGCATATCCCTCTTGTATGTCTGCTTCATCACTGAATTTTAAAATAGTTTGTTCAATTTTTGCGTGAACTGCTTTTGATATTAATGGAATTCCTATTAAAGTTGTTTTATCCAACTTTGCTTTTTTCTTTATTCTATCTTCTAATATTTGAGTTGCCTGATTAATTGCTCTATCATACGCTCCTTCTCCTAACAAAATATCTCCGCATCTATCATGTAACTCTTTATCTTCAATAGAATTATATAAATATCCTATTTTATTAATTTGATAATCTGAATTATTTATATGAAGGTTTTCTAAATAAGTTATAATTGGATTAATTTGATATAAAAATGAATATGGATTGTATGTTCTATCTCCATAATGTTCAGCATGATCAACTTTATATGTTTTTAGAGAATCTCCCAATAATTCTTCTAATTCATCTATTAAATTGTTATATTGATGTGCTACTTTTTCTGGTACTGTGGTTTCTTTATATATTAGGCTTTCTTTAATTCCTAAAAGCAAGTAATAAATTCTTTTTACTTTGTAATTTTTTTCTGTCATCTTTCCCTCCCTATTTTTAAATAAAAAACAAAATAACTTTGTATTTTTATTACATTGTTATCTTGTTTTTTTCTTTTGTTTATTTATTATTACGGAATATATCTATATTTTTTCCGTCCTCTGTTTTCCATGTTATCCAGCCATTATTTGCATTTCCTAATACAACCCAACCAGCTGTACTAGGTGATTTACATTCTACATCTTCCATTAATATTCCATTTTCTATTTTTGCTGTTCTTCTTGTTTCTGGCATCCAATCTTTATTACATGTAAGACATTGACTTCCTTTTAATACAATAAACTTACCATTTTCTACCCTCATAGTTGCTTTTATTGTTCCTATACCTCTTACCTTTTCTGTAATATAATATAATCCGTTTGGTATTAAGTATTTGTTAGCACCATATGTATTTTTTTGTATTTCGTCTGTTGCAATATCAAAAGATTGCTCTTTACTTATAGATTTAGGAAAAACTTGAGTTCCTTCTAATGATGATAATAACTGAACAACAAGTTCTATATCTACAGCAAATAATTCTGTATTTGGAACATTACTTTTACTAAACAATTCATGTATAAGTGTTTCCTTTTCATCATAATCATCTACTTCAATAGCAAATCTTCTTTTTAATCCAACAATTTGAACATAACCATTATGTTCTAAATTATACATTCTTTGTTCAAAATTATCTTTTCCTGTTTTACCTATCTTAACAAGTCCTGGCACTATTGTTGTCATACAATAAATTATTCCTCTAGCCATTTATTTTCCTCCTAATTTAAATATTATTCGTTTCTTATATACTATAATTAGTAATTAAAACTTCTTCAGTTATATTCAATTTACTTTTTGAGTGATAATTAGAATTATTATAATTATAATCCAAATAATTAATATTATATTTATTTTCTATTGCCCAATCTATTAATATATGGTTCTTTTCTCCTCTATGTTGAGTCACATTAGATAATGCAAATTTTATATTCTTTTCATTTAATTTATTAATATAATTTAATAACTCCTTTTCATCTTTCTCTGTCCAATTATTATTTTCATTATAACTTGCATCACCTAAGAAATATGGTGGATCAAAATAACAAAAATCTTCAGACGTTAAATTATCAATTTTAAACTTTTTAAAATCCTCGTTTATAAATTCTACATTTTTATTCTTTAACTTCTCACAAAAAGATAATAAGTTTTTTCTTATTGAACCGTTAAAATCTCTTTTCCCTACTGGCATATTAAATTCTCCAGAACTATTAAATCTTATTTGATGATTAAAGCCATATATAATCAAAACTAAAAATTTAAAAGTTTTTTCATCTGAATCTTCTTTTATCTTATTATAATCTGCTCGTAGTTTCAAATATTTATCTTTATTATAGCTACCTAAACCTACTGAACTATCACAATTATAAAATTCATATCCTTTTATATAAGTATTACTCAATTCATATTTAGAAATAATATCCTCTAGCTTTTCAATAATATCTGTATAAGAATATGTCTTAAACAAGTTCAAAACATTTATTAAATATTTTTCTTTATCTACTCCGATTACTTTATTAGCTTTTACATTAACTCCTACATTTCCTCCACCGCAAAAATAATCTACAAAGGTATTAACTTCTGTAGGAAATTTCTTAGTTAATTGATTTAATAACTTGTATTTTCCTCCAACATAATTCAAAGGTGATTTTGCAAATTCCTCACTTATGTTTAAATTACATATAGTTTCTTCGTTTTCTTGTTCACAAACTTCGCATAAGAACAACCTTTCTTTATGATCATCAATACGAGTTTTTCCAGTAGTAAAATAATTAAAATCTTGTTCAAAAACTTTTACTTTTCCTTTTTGATTCAAAATCTCTAATATTTCAGTATCTGATATTTTAGCTTGTGATCTTGCATTTCCTTTTTGTCCCATATTATTATAAGATACAATAATATATTTACAATTACAATTTTTTATTAAATCTTTAAAGGCATTAGAAGCTTTATTAGTACAATAATCACTCTTAATTTTACTTCTATCCATTTTTTTAGCTACACCGTATACTTTAGGCTTTTTCCATTCTGCAACATTTTCTAATAAATGATACGCATCTCCGTACTGTCTTGAATTGTATGGTGGATCTATGTATATTATATCTGCCTTTATTTTTTTTACTAGTTCATTTGCGTCCATATTATAGATTTCATTGTTTTGTTTAATATTTTTATTAATATCTAATCCATATAGTTCAAAACAATCATCTAATTTTTCTTTCTTTCTATATGCATCATAATGACCTACAGTGTTTGCAATTCTGTCCATAGAATATAATAAACTGGCTATTAATATATACTTTTCTTTTTCTGTAATTTCTCCTGCAGCATATTTATTTTCAATATTTTCTCTTATATAACCAATTTTTTTACAGTCCTTTTTACTAAAATATGTGTTTTTAAATGTATTCGAAAAATAATTATCATCTATGTCTTCTATATTGTTATACTCTTCTATAATTTTATCAATTTTCTTCTCATCGAATTTTTTATTATCTAAAAAGGCTTTATAAATACAATAATTTGCATTCAATATATCATTAACATATACTTTTTTTCCTTTTTCACTAAAATAATTTCCTACAACTCCAGTTCCTCCAAATACATCACATATTGATTCAAAACTTGAGCAATTTTCTTGTATTGTTTCATTTATAAATTCTAATAGCCTTTGTTTGCTTCCTAAATATCTACGATTATTTATACTTAATTTTCTCATATGTATTTCCTTTCTGCGCATCTAACGCATCTCTTTGATTATTATATAAATTATACTAAAATTAGTCAATGCTTTTTCGCATTTTCTTGCTTTTTTTTACAAAAAATTGTAAAATGATTGTAGGTTATAAAAAGGGGGATTTTAATATGCCAAAATGTTGGAGTTTAAGTACTACTATAAGAAATCCAAAAAGAAATATTCCTTTTCTTAAAGTTCTTACTGAATTTGAAGGAATTGAATTTAATGAAGATATACAGGCTAAGTTTTTTAAACGTTTAATTCAAACTAAAAACTACAAGCCTGAAGGTTTACCAGAAGAATTAAAAACTTTATTTTATAAAGACGGTGAACTTACCGATGAAGAATTAGACTATTTACTTAGCCAAATACATTATGAGAATAGCGAATATGACAATGACCAAGAAAAAATATATGCATTTAGAGGTAGAACTGCTATTGGTAATTTAAATAAAATGGGATTAGCAATTGCTAAACAAAATACCCCTGTTAAAATATTTGCTTTGGGAAAAAGTATGCTTACAGACTCTATTGACTTCGAAAATATTATGTTTAAATATTTTTTAAAGTGGCAATTAAATAATCCTATTGAACGTGGTTTTGCAAATTTTGATATCATACCTTTTATTGCAACATTGCATGTTATTAATAAGGTTAATATTTATTGTTATGAACATAATCAAAAAGTTAAAGGATTATCACGCGATGAATTTGCATTTTTCATTCCTACTCTTATAAACTATAAAGATATCGATGATACTGTAAATAAAATAATTTCTTTTAGAACTGCTACAGAATCTCTATCAAAAGTTGATAAAAAAACTTATGTTGATACATTTTCACAAAAATTTGTAATAGATTTTTTTAATATTGATCCTACAGATATAAAAACTATAGAAACTTGGATAAATAATCTATATGATTATGGTGATTCTATAAGAAGATACTTTAGACAGACCGGTTTAGTACACTATAGAGGTAATGGCTATTATACCGATTTATCACCTTCAAGAATAGTAGAAATAAACGCTATATTAAAAAATTATTCTGGCGCTTCTCTTAAATTTAATAATGCCGATGAATATATAGACTATCTTGGAAATATAACTTTACCTGAACTTCCATGGGAAAACTTAGAATCACTAAATAGAATTTATGCTAACTTAATCGAACAAGCTAATAATTTACAAGAAATAATTAAAAAACAATATGGCTCTCAAGCATTACATACTTATTCATTAGAATTAACAACTTTTGATAATTTTAACGATGCAAATAATCAAATTTCTAAGTTAAGAGAAATAATTAACATTTTAAAATACGATTTATCTATACTAGAAGAACGTAATCTCCATAATCTTAATGTATATATTGAGAACTTAACTTCTCTTGCAAACAGAAAAAGAGATACATCTGGTCAAGATCCTTTACTACTTGAACATTATTCAGCATTATCTTTAATGGCTTTAGATGATGCAAAAGAAATTCACCCAAATTACACACTAGGTGATGATAACCTTCCTACATTTACTGCAAAAGGAAATGTTCCTGATATAGAATGTTATTATGAAACTTTCAATATGATTTGTGAGGTTACTTTACTGAAAAGTAGAGACCAATGGTTTAATGAGGGACAACCTGTAATGAGACACTTTAGAGATTTCGAAAATAAAAGTTCAAAAGATAATTATTGTTTATTTATTGCTCCTGTTCTACATAGAGATACAGTAAATACATTTTGGATGAGCGTTAAATACGAATATGAAGGTTCTAAACAAAAAATTATTCCATTATCAATTACTCAATATAATACTATTTTACAAATTGTTTTAGATTTAAATAGTGAAAATTATAGAATAAAACACACAGATTTTAAAAATCTATTAGAGCACTTATATAGCAAAAGTATCACTTCTCCAAATTGCGATGAATGGCTATGTGATTTTGACAATATCATAAACAGTTGGAAATGTGCATTGACTACTAATATATAATACAATAAATCAAATGCAAAATTTGTCGTAATTTCTGCATTTGATTTTATTTTATATTTCTTTTTCTACTGGCAATAAATATTTTCTTTTTATATTTAAAATTAAATTATCTAACTCTTTACTCATATCTCTTAAAAATTTAGTATCTTCTACATATCCTAAATAGTTTATTCTTTTTGCTATTTGATTTAAAATATTTCCTACTTTTCTTATGGAATCTATGTCTTTATAAAATTCTTCTGGTGGTTTTTCTTTTGGTTCAAAACCTGTTATTAAACTTCTTATTAATGCGGATCTTGTTAGTCCTGTTTTTTCTGCTTTAATTCTTAACATTTGTCTTTCCTCTAAGCTTAAATACACATTTAATTTCCAAAGTCTTTTTCTCATCTTATCTCCTTTCCGGGGGATTGGGGTTTCCCCATATTTGAATTTGTAGGAGGACAAATTCAGTGCTGGCTAGACAATGAAATTCCTCCCATTTTATATTTCTGAATAATTATTTTTTTAATAAAGTGCTTGAATTCTTTTGTAAAATCCAAGCACTTTTTCATTAAATATTATAAGTATTTATACATTTTCCAAATACAATTTCTCTCGCAGAATGAGCTATATTATTCATCATTCCAACCCATTTCATTTGGTCAGTTTCTTTTAATTTTTCATCAATATTTGCTCTCTTTTTCATATCATTTATTAACATATTTTCCATATCTGTTGCTTTAGCATCTACCTCTAAAAGATAATCTGTTAGTGTATCTTCCATTAACATTTTTGTATAAACTGCTTTCATTTCTTCCTTTAAAAATTTCAATCTCATTCTTCCATATCTTCCAATTTTAGGTCTAACTTTACCTTTATCTAATACTAAATTTGGAACTAAATACTCTCCACATCTTGAATATGTTATACCTTCTTTCTTTTCACATTTACACATTTTTTATACCTCCTCAAATAAATTTTCTTTACTTTTTTTATAATTTATATTAAAATATTTTTACAATAATTTTGTTTAAGTTAGTATCAAAGTCTTGATGGCTTGTACTAACTTTTTCTTATATTTATACAATATTCCTTTTGTCAGTCAGTAATAATAATCTAATCTTTATCTACTCTATTCTTAGTCTTTTTTATTCTATATTGTTATATAACGTTTCTGTAACGTTACTTTCCACTTTACTTTTTTCACGAAACTTTCTTTGTCGCTCTCTATTATTTTTTCTTATTTCTTCTAATTTATCTGCACTTTGATACTTACTCCAATTTCTTATAACAAAGCAATTATCTTCATAACTTATCATTCTTAAATTTATAAACTTAGACAAAACTTGTTCAACTTTTTTAGTAGATTTTCCTAAAATTTTGGATAATTGTTGTATATCTAATGGTATATTTTCACCAATAATTAATCTACCTTTCATATTACATTGTCCTGCTATTGTAAGTAATTGTATCCATATTCTGAAGTACGCATCCCCATCACGTTCATTCAGTAATAAGGCTATCTTTCTATTTGAAAATATATTTGTACTAAGTTTAATCCATGATACTTCTGCCATACCTCCTTTCACCTTTCTTTCTCAAATTAACACATAGAATCTTGTTCTTTTTTAGTTAAATATTCATCTAATGCTTGTACTCTAAATAGAAATTTACCACCAACTTTTGAACATGGTATTTGTTTTCTTCTTACTAATTGATTTGTTAACCAATAACTTATTCCTAAATATTCTGCTGCTTCTTTCATGGTTAATGTTGTTCTTTCAATTGTTTTTAAGTTCAATAATGAATCCTCCTTTCTTTATTCAATGGTACCTATTGACTTTTGTTAACAATTGAATTATGCTTGTTATAGTTAACAAGTGCAAGAATTTTGCTGAAAGTTTTTTAGAATTGATAACACTAAAAAATAGTTAATATACACCTTTTTACTGTTAACATGGAGGAATAAAAAATGTCAGATAACAAGCCTTATCTAATTGAATTAAGTTTATACAATAAAAAGAAACCTTTTGAAATAAATAGGTTTTATTCAGTTTCTTTTGATACAAGTAAAGTGAATTTATCTAGAGAAAAAAAGAATAAAATTTTAGCTGAATTATATAAAGAAGCTAATATGAGTAGACAAGATGGTGGCTTTGATAAAGTATTTCTTGCAGCAATAGATAAACAGTTCCCACCTGTTCCAAGCAATGTACTATTTATAACTGACATAGAAAAGATACCATTAGATTTAGAATTAACTTATGATTATAATAGAATTGCATTAGGAGATAATCTGACTGGATTTTTAAATTTAGATTTTAATAAGTTTGAAGACTTCTTTAAATTTTTCTGTACTTTCATCTTTATGTTCCTTAATAGAATTCCTAAAAGGCAGCTAAATAAAATCTTTAAAGGATTTGAACCAAATGTTATATACATTGAAACAGAAAAGCCTATACATATTGTAGATAAATCTTTGTTAAAACAATGTGCTGAACAACTTTACGAAGATGAAAAAGATTATTTAATAGAAATGCAAACATTATTTAGAAACTTTGTAGATTATATTTTTAATAATAATAGAGAAAAGAAATTAAATAACTTAAATAATTCTCAAAGATTCTATATATTTCAGAACATATCAAAAGAAATAAAAGAATTATCAGAAGATTATATATGTGATTATTCTTTAAGTTTTACATTTGATGATAACGCTTTTAGAGATAATATACTTTATAAAATTAAGGACGGTGTTTCAGACCCACTAGCAGATGAAGATTTTCTAATAGAAACTATATTAAAAAATGATCCAGATGGTGAAAAAGTTATAGGACATGAATATCAGTTTAAAACTAATAACTTATTTGCATATTTCTATATACTTCTTTACCATATTACATTAAATGATGTTGAATTTATAAAAAGATGTCAAGTATGTGGTAAATACTTCTTCTCAGATAAAAATAATACATTATATTGCAATGGTAAATATGCAGAAAATATTACTTGTAAAGAATTTGGGATAAAAACATCTCAAAAAAGAAAAGAAAATGAAGAACCTGTATATGGTAAATACAGACAAATATATGCAAAAAAAGCTATGGCTGTTAAAAGAAATCCAGATATTGAATATTACAAAATCAACTATGAAAAATGGAAAAAAGAAGCTAAACATTTCGTTAATGATGTTAAATCTGGTAAAAAAACTTATGATGAATTTGATGAATGGTTAGATAAAAATAGGAGCTAATTAAATAGCTCCTATTTGTCAATATTTATTTTTTTATAATTTAGTTTATCTCTTTCTAATAAACCATCATGTTGTAACCTTGCTACAACAATCCCCTCTAATATATTTTGTTTTTTAGCAAATACCATTATCTTTTCTTCTGAAAAATCATTTTCTTTTATAAAATTATTATAATCTTCTTTGTTTATCCAAAAATCTCTTGAAAAATTATTTGCTTCAACCTCTTTTATATCTGTACTTTTATCATCATTTTCATATGATACATTAATAGTATTTTTATTGTAATGCTTTATTAAATGAGCAATTTCATGCATTATAGCAAACCAAATATGATCATGAGTCTTAAATCTTTTACTTATATATATTGCAGGATGATTATTATATGTTGTTAATACCCCTCTAACCTTACAATTTGTTATCGCATCACAAACTACAAAATATATTCCTAATTTATTAAGTAGTTTTTTACAACTTATTAAACTCTGTTCTATATTAATATTATATGCCAATCTTTTAAATAAACTTAAACTTGAAATTAATTTTTTTTCATCATATATAATATTGTTTAAATCATTATTTTGTATCTCCACTTCACTTTCACATAAATTTATCCAGACAGCTATAGCTTCTTTTTCGCCTCCATCTTGAAAAAAATTAACTACTAAATCTTCATAAGCGGCTTCAAAATTAGAAAAATCACTAATTTTTAATAATTTTAACATTTCTATCGCTTGCTTCTTTAAATTCCATCCTAAATCTTTAAAAACTTCATTAAATTTAAATCGTTTAGCAAGCTCTTCTAAATTCTCATTTTCAATTCTTTTTTCTTCTTTTTGCCTTGCTATATACTCTTGATATTTTGATTCCATATTTATCCAATAACTTGCTGAAATATTAGGAATTATTTTTTCTAACTTAATTGCAACATCTTCAGTTAGCCTGCTATCTCCATTTAACAAATGACTTATATGTTTCTCGCTTAATCCAGTTCTCTTAGATAGTTCCTTTTGACTTATTCCATATTCAGTTATATATTCTTTAATAATTCTACCTGTAGGTACTAAAAATTCTTCAGACATGTTCATCACTTCCTTTCTAATGATAATCCTCTAACTTAATAATTTTAATTTCCTTTATAGTCTTTAAATCATCTATATCAAATTCTCCATATGGTTCAATTATAATTCTATCATTTGGTGAATAATCTATACCCCAACAATCTTTTTTATCATTTTTTAATTTATGTCTTCTAGGCGGAGGTACTGGTGGTATTTCTTCTAAACTATTAGCACTTCTTAATTCAGACAATCTATTGCTAATCTTTTCCCAATCTCTGCCATAATATTTTTTTATTAATCTTTCATCTTGAAATATTTTTTTATCTTTATTTGAAGAATAATGTATTTCCATCCATAGCTCCTTTCTAACAGTTTCTTATATTATAAAACAATTAACCTCTCAGGTCAATTATTTTTTTAACATTTTTTCATATTTTTTATATATTTTTTTCCTTTTATTTGATATACTCTATATATTAGGAGGATAATATGTTAAAAACTAAAGAAAATAATCTTTTTTATGCTTGCCAACAACTTTACAATTTATATAATCCATTAAGGCAGACAAAAGAGCTATATTATAGTTTAATAAATACTTTTCAAAAATATTCAATGGACACATCCATTATCAACATAAACAACACAAGAGAAATTTTTAATAATTTAATTTTAAAATATTATCACAATGAAATTACAATAAAATCTTCTTTTATAAATAATGTATTATTAAAAAATAATGATCATATTACTATTTTTGAACTAAATTCAGGAAAAAGTCGTGTTGATTTATGCAAGTTTAATGGACATAGTATAGCATATGAAATAAAAACAGATCTAGATAATTTTAATAGATTAAATAAACAGCTTAATGATTATTTAAAAATTTTTGAAAAAGTTTTCGTTATTTGTTCTGTTAATAATGTTGAGAATATTAAAAATAATATACCAGAAGAATGTGGTATATATAGTTATCGCATATCAAATACAGGAAAATATATTTTTAAAAAAGAAAAAAACGCAATAAAATCAAGTAATATAGATCCTAAATCTCAATTAAACTTATTTACAAAATTAGAATTGAATAAATTGTTTAATTTAAAAGCTAAAAATAGTAAAATAGATTCAATCAATGAAATTTTAGCCAAAAATACTGCTGCTAAAATTAATAGCGTTTTTAAACAGAATTTTAAAAATAAATATAAAAAAAATTGGGAATTTCTATCAAATAACCACGAAGAAATTTTAGAAATAGATTATCAATGGTTTTTCAAAAATAATGTTACACCGTCTATTATATACGGAAAGTCAGCAAATTAAATTTGCTGACTTTTTTTATATTGTTGATGAATATATCTTCTAGCTGTTATATTATGCCATGTACTCCAATTTCCACATGGTATTTCAGAAATTTTTATAAATGCAGGACAATCATTATTAGGATCCAATGAATTTCTAGTTTCCAAAATAATCGGTATTAAATCTTTATATCCTCTCATTCCTTTGCTTTTATCCTCATTCATAAAACTATAAAATTTATTAATTTTATAATCATATAATAATGCTAATGCATTTCCTCTTCCATTAGAACCTTTTTGATTTTCAGGCATACAATCTCTTAATCCAGCATAATCTCCAAAACCATCTAAAGAATATTCATTTATCTTTTCAATTGACGAAGTATCTATATTATCAGTTATTCCTGTTTTATAATCCCCATTTTTCAAGCTATTTAATCTAGGAGAATTTATTAATATTTTCTTACTTAAAATTTCAAGATTTGAAAATTCATCTAATTCAATAAATTTTGAATCTAAATTTTGCTCACCAACATCTAACATTAAATAATCTGTTACTCTAAGTTTAGTAAATGCATCATTATATTCTTCTAAATATTTATCTGTTATTCTAAGTGCAATACTTTCATTTTCATTTAACAAATCATCTATAAGTTTTGTTAAATCCCCTTTTTTTATTTCTAAATTTTCTTTTACAGAGATAACTGGAATCAAATTATTATAAGATTTGATTTTTTTTAATTCTGAAATGTAAAACTCTATATTTTCTGTTAATCTCCAAGCATATTCTGATTTACTTAAATCAATTTTATTCCCATATTTATCTATTGAAAACCTAAATAAATCTACAAATGCTTTTTTTCCTTTTAATATATCTACTATTAATTTTATATTACTTTCATTATCAATCACTTCAAACATAGGTATAATATTATCTGAAAAGCAATAATTTAACTCTTTAGCAACATTCATCTCTGAATTTCGTGTTTTTAAAATAGGAATATACATATTCTCCCTCCTTCATTTGACAAATTATACCACTTTTTTTACATAAAGTCCAGCAAATTACTGATATTACAGGTTTTGACATTATTCGACACATTTATACAATCTTATTTGAATTTACTTTTATTTTCCTACTTGTATCTCGTTAACTATTATGATAATATATTAGCAGTTAACAAATATATTCCTCCCCACCCATTAGATAACTTGAAAGGAGGTGAAATAAGTAATGGCTGGGAGTATTGAAAAAAGAGGAAAAAATAGTTACAGGTTAATAGTATGTCATGGATATGACTTGCAAGGAAAATCAGTTAGACATACGAAAACAGTTCATGGTACAAAGGCACAAGCTAGAATTGAACTTGCTAAATTTGTTGCAGAAGTACAACAAGGCACTGTTGTTGAAGGAAAAGTTATGACATTTGGAGAGTTTACAGAGATATGGAAAAGAGATTATGGTTCAAAAGAACTTGCACCAGGTACTTACAGAAGATATCTAAGTATGTTAGAAAGTAGAATCTTACCTTATCTAAGTCATTTTAGATTAGATAAATTAAGACCTACTGACATAATGAAGTTTTATGATCTTCTTGAAAAAGATACTCAAATAGTAAGACAGAAAAACAACAATGGTAAGAAAACTAAAAAACCATTATCTCAAAAAACAATTCTTGAACATCACAGATTAATTAGAGCAATGCTTCATAAAGCAGTTTATTGGCAATTGTTATATAGTAATCCTTGTGAAAGAGTTCAACCACCTAAAACAAGAAAACCTAAGCGAAGATACTATGACGATGAACAATGTAAAACTCTTATATCTGGTTTAAATGAATTATCTGCTGATGAAATTAAATATAAAGTTGCTATTATACTTACAATATTTACTGGTGTAAGACTTGGTGAACTACTAGGACTAGAATGGTCAGACATAGATTTTAATAATGGCATAATTAGTATAAACAAATCTAGTCAGTATTTAGCAGATAAAGGAATCTTTACAAAAGAACCTAAAACAGAAAGCTCCATAAGAGACGTTGCAATCCCTGATTTTGTTATTTCTCTACTCGATGAATATAAAGAGTGGTATAAAGAACAAAAATCTGTCTATGGCGAATTATGGACGAATTCAAATAGGTTATTTGTTCAGTCTGGTGGTAAGCCTATGCATCCATCTACAATTAGTAAATGGTTTGTAAAGTTTGTAAAAGAAATTGGATTACCTGTAATTAATTTTCACGGATTAAGGCATACAAATGCTACTTTGCTTATATCTCAAAATATAGATATAGCAGTTGTAGCTGCAAGGTTAGGTCATGCACAAATATCTACAACATTTAATTTTTATGTGCATCCAATCATTTCACACAACAAAAATGCCGGAAATGTTCTAGAAACCTTGCTAATACCAAACGAAACTTAACACTTTTTTCAATAATTCAAAAATTACTTAGTCAGCTCTCAATCAACAAAAAACTATTTTATCATCCCCATGTTTTTTGTTGAAATACATAGTCTTTTGAGGAACTAAAATGAGGATATTCTTCCCAATTTTTCCCCAATTTGACATAAGAAGGCGATTTTTACCTATTTAGCGACCAATTTTAAGGCATAAAAAAACGCCCACAGTCTTTGAAACTGTAAGCATTTATGTTTTGGTTGCGGGGGATAGACTCGAACTATCGACCTTCGGGTTATGAGCCCGACGAGCTGCCAACTGCTCTACCCCGCGATATGTTGTACAATTAGTATAATATATTTATATGCAATTTGTCAACACTTTATGTTTAATTTAATTAAATTCGTTATAAAAATTTAATTAAAAAGTAAATTTCGTTTTGAAAACAAATATGAATTTTAGCCTAACTCCTATCTATTTCCTCTGTAATCTTTTCCTTTTCTACTTCTCTATTATTACCTGTTTTTTCTTCTTCCTTTATCACTTCAGAATCTTCTTTAACACCTTGTTTTAACTCTGCAAAAAATCCTTTTTCCTCTTTATCTGGTGTTTCTTTTGCTTGATTCTTAAGTACATATCCTTCATTAACCATTGAAAGCACTACCTCTTTATATATTTCCAAATTTTTAGGATTCATAACATCAAAATTGTATTTAACGCTACCAAAATTATATACTTGTTCAAAAACATTTTCTAATTTTTGCATAGGTGTAAATTTAGAATTATCAGGAAAATATACATTATCATACTTTTCAAATAAGTTTTTAATAATCCTTTTTGCACCATCTGTAGTTTCCAAATCATCTACTTTTGCGATCTTCCCTCTTTTGTATTTGTTATACTCTTCAGTTTGTACATATGACCATGCCTCAGTAGCTTCAATTGATTTTTCTATATCTTCTAAAGCGTTTTGATCTTTTAAAAATCTTAATTTATTAAATCTCTCCTTACCAAATTTTTCTACGTAGCTTTTCATTACATCAGTCATTAAGCCTTGATAGCTAGATTTATCATAACCTTTTAGTTTTAACTCATTTATACTCTCTATATCTAGCATATCGCAAAGAATTGTTTCTTCCTCAATTGTATTTAAAGTTTCTTCCATGAATAATCCTTCATATTTGGCAGTCTTTACTGACTTTGTTTTTTTATCTACAAATGATTTTATTGTGCAAGTTCCAACTTTATTCACATAGTTTCCATCTTCATCTTGCACAAATTCTTCTTTTTCAGATGCCCAAGCATGACCTAGTTCGTGTATTAAATGGCTTAAGTTAATAGATGTACCATAAACCTCTCTTAACTTACTATTATTATATAACTCTGTTACATAAAGAAAACTTTGTCTATCTACAATATTCATATCATCGTCAAATACAGGTTCATTTATATACGCTCCTGCTGCTACACCTTTTCCATATTCTCCGTTTTCTTCTTGCTCAAATTTAATATCTTTATTTGTATCTCCAAACACTTCTTTTTGACATCTACTAACATCCTCTTTAGTAACATTAGGTGGAAGTACAAATATTTTTACTCTATTTAAAGTATCAAATAACATATTTTGTATTTCTGGACTTTTCCCTTTTAACATATAAGGTACTACCCTTTTTAGAGTAGTACTTAATTCCTCATTATATCCAAATTTTTCTGATACACTATCTATTATTTGATTAACATCTTTAGAATAATTTACATCACTCACTTAATGTTCCTCCAACTATTTATTTAATTTATTATATATATAATTTGTATCATCAAGCATTGTTTTAAATTTGTTGTACTCTGTAGCTGAATATGTTGTTACTCCACCTTCATATTCATATATTGCTTTTTCAAGTGGAACAACTTTAAACTGTTTTCTTCCACTTATTGTTTTTATATATGTATATATAGGTGTTATTTTGTGACTTACTATTTTCTTATCTTCACCTTTTTTAGATACTGTAACAGTTGCTACTGCTCCTAATTTTGTATAATAATCACTTTGATGTGATACAAAATTACCAAGTGAATAAATTACAAATGCTTGTTTAGTAGTTCCATCTTCTAATGTTACATCTTTTATCTCATATGGTTGTGGCACGTGTGGATGTGATCCAAATACAATATCTACACCATTAGATACTAAAAAATCTACTAAATCTTCTTGTGTCTGATTTTGAGTAGTTTGATATTCTTGTCCAAAATGCATTGAGAATATTATATAATCAACACCTTGTGATTTCATATAATCTATATCAGCCTTCATTTTATCTTTATCTATAATATTTACACAATAAGGTGCTGAGCTTGGAATTGGAATACCATTTGTTCCATAAGTATATGATGCTATTCCCAATTTTATATTATTTTCCTCTATTATAAGTGGTTTGGTATCATCTGTTAAATATGTACCAACAACTTGTAATCCTTTGCTTTGAGCATTTTTTATTGTTTCATTAAGACCTGTAAGTCCTTTATCTAGTGCATGATTATTTGCAGTAGAAACTATATCTACTCCCATATTTTTTACTCCATCTAATAATTCAACTGGACTATTAAAATTTGGGTAATTTGATGGTGCATATATATTTCCTGCAACTGGAACTTCTAGATTTATCATAGACACATCTGATTCTTCAAATACGTATTTTATATCTTCAAATATAGGGTCAAAATTGTATGTTCCATCTGCATTTTTTACAGATTTAAATACTGTATCATGAATAAGCAAGTCACCACCTGCACTTATTGTTAAAGTATATTCTTCAGGCTCTTTTACTACTTCTTTCTCTACTTTATCTTTTTCATTATCTTTATATACATCTACATCTTTGTTGTTAATTGCTCTATTTACACCATATGCAACTGCAGCAATTAATAACAATATTACTATTACACTAATTATTAATTTTCCATAGTTAACTTTGTATTTTTTTCTTCCCATAACTTTCACCCCTAAATACTAAATATTCCTAATATTTTTACTTTTTCTTTAGATATTTTAACTATTCTACCGGTCTCCAAATTCATCATTTCGTAATCATCACTTTTTCCATCTAAAACTTCTTCACCTGGTGTATATATTAACCATCTAGATGTTTTTTCTTCTTTTTCTATCTTATCATCTTCACAATAATTTAACTGTTTAAATGTAACTGTATACCCCATTGTATATTCTTTACCGTTTTTGTAAATCCCACTTGATAATGTATAATAGCCACTAGAATAATCATCTTTTACATTCTTATCTAAATACCATATATATGAACCTCTATCTGTAAAATTGATATATTCATTATCTTCCGTAGTCCAATTTCCTGCAATTAAACTATCTACATTTAACGCTTTTACTATGTTTACGAATATAATAAGGGTAAGGACTATTCCTATTAAACCTAATATTATACTAATTGTTCCACATTTTTTGTAATATCTTTTTATTGCAAATGCGCCAAATGTAATTGCAAGTACAGCTGCTGGAAAAGATATAAAGAAAATCATACAAACAGCTATTGATATTACTCCAAAAAATATCGATGCTATACTATATAACAAACCAGGATTTTTCATATTTGCCTCCAATTTAATCTATGAGTATATACTACTATATTCCCTAAAATTATTCAATAGATTTTTTTGTATATTAACTTAAATTTTGTACTTTTTTCATAAACAAATCATCTTTTATTCCAATATTTCTTTACACCTAAAGGTTTTAATTGTATAATTAAATAGGTGAATTGATTTGAGAAAATATATATCAAAAAGTGAAACAGAAACAGAAAATATAGCATATGATTTTGCTAAAGAATTAAATAATAATTCAGTAGTTGTATTAGATGGTGATTTAGGTGCTGGTAAAACAAAGTTTGTTTATGGGCTTGCTAAATACTTTAACATAGAAAACTTAGTATGTAGTCCTACCTTTACAATAGTTAATGAATACCCAATTAAAGATTCAAAAAACGTTTCATGTATATATCATTTTGATGTTTACAGATTAACTGGTAGTGACGATTTTATTGACTCTATAGGTACTGAATATTTTGATAAAGGTTTATGTATTCTTGAATGGGGAAATATAATTAAGGACATTCTTCCCCCACATACTATATATGTATCAATAAAACATATTGATGAAAATGATAATTACAGAGAAATATCAATATATGAAAAAGGAGATGTTATTTAAATATGAATATTTTAGCTATAGATACTTCTACTAAAAAAGCTAATGTTGGCTTAAAAATTAATGATTTTGTAACTTATAAAAACATAGATAATGAAATAACTCATTCTGAAAAATTATTACCACTTGTAGATGATACATTAAAAGAAAATAACTTAAAAATAAAAGACATAGACTATCTTGCTTGCTCTATAGGTCCAGGTTCATTTACAGGAATAAGAATAGGAATTGCTACTGTTAAGGCTTTTGCTAAAGTATTAAATATTCCTGTATTTTCTGCATCAAGCTTAGATATTCTTGCTTATACAGACATAGATACTTCATCTGATTACGTTATATCAGTAATGGATGCAAAAAATTCTAGAATATATTATTCTGTATACAAAATTGAAAAAGCTGAATATAACAATGAAACAATACCTGTTTTAAACAAAATATTTGACTATAGTAACGATATAATTGATGTGGCTTTAGATAAAATATTAGACATATTTAAAGATAAAAAAGAAAATGTAGCTTCTTTAAAAATAATTGGTGATTGCTTAGATGTGTACAAAGATACATTTACTAACAAGTTAGATAACTATTTTAGTAATATAACCACGTATAATTCTGATTTATCTTGCAAGCCATTAATGCAAATGATTGAAAATTATACTAAAACTGGTATAAACAAAAACTTTGAAAAAGATTATTTAACACTTGATGCTATATATGTAAGACCATCTCAAGCAGAAAGGGCTAAAAACAATGAATTATAACATAGAAAAAGCGAAAGAAGAAAATTTAGATGATATATATAACCTTCAAAAAGATTATGAACATACTCTAATTTCAAAAGAAGCATTAAAAAATGATTTAGAAAACCATCAAACTATTTACTTTATTGCTAAAGACAGTAATAAAAATATTATCGGATGTATTGGTGGTTCAATATTAGTTGATCATTTAGATATTAGTATTGTAATTACATCAAAAAAACATATAAATCAAGGAATTGCTTCTTCTCTATTAACTGAACTTGTAGAGTTTTCAAGAAGCAAAAAATTATCTAATATATTTTTAGAAGTAAGAGAATCAAACTTGCCAGCAATAAAATTATATGAAAAATTTAATTTTACTCAAATTTCTATTAGAAAAAACTATTATGCTGATAACAAAGAAGATGCATTAATATATATGTTAGAAATATAGCGAAGACGTTCTTGTCCTCGCTATTTCTATTATATATTTCTATTCTTTTATTAATTCTAATTCAGTATACTCATCTACTACTCTATCTATTGCTTCTTCAATATATGTAACTATTTCAGTATTAGACAACATATCTAGTCCTTCTTCATCATAGTCATCCATCCTATTATCATCATAATCAACTTCTTCTTTAACATCATTACCTTGTTCATATTCTAAAAAGTATGATATTTGCTCTATTAATTTATGAACTTCTTCAAATGGAAACTCCTTCATTTTAGGATCATCTATATCCATGTTATCAAACCTTTTTAAATTTAATTTGTATAAATCAAAAAGATATTGATTTGTTTTACCATAATCACTATCCATCATTTTCTTAAAATCATCATATGGAATATAATCATCATAGTCCCTTAATAATATTTGCTGTTTATCTTCAGTTATAGATATAACATGATTTGGTATATATTCTCTAAACCATATATCATCAGATATTAAATGACATAAATAGCCTTGTATAAATGGTTCATTTAATCTATCTTTGTATTTTTTTATAAACTTATCTAAATCTGGCACTTCTCTTTCCGAATCATTTATCTTTATTTTTTTCAAAAAGTGAGATTCGTATCTAGATTGATTTATTAATTTGCTTAAATCAGGTGCTAAATTCCCTATTAAAAATTCCTTTCTATCTGAATTGTTTAATTTTTTTGCAACCTTTTTTCCTATACATAAATGCATAACTGTTGATCCCATATTATCACCTCTTAGGAAATAATATCATAACCTTTTTAATATTTCAAGACATAAAAAATAATACCGGGATATTTCCCGATATTATTTCATTTATGCCCAATATTCCTTAAGACCTGTTCCTCTTGCAGCGTAATTCATTTTTCTAAGAGCTTTGGCTTCAATCTGACGAACTCGTTCTCTTGTAACGCCCAGCATTTTTCCAGTTTCTTCAAGCGTACGGCTTATTCCATCATCAAGACCAAATCTTTTAGAAATAACAAACTTTTCTCTATCTGTAAGTCTGTTCATTACGACATCCAAGCTGTCCCTCAATGTTGTATTTTCAACCTGAGCTTCAGTACTTTTTTCTTCGTTAGGAAGAAAATCAACTAAAATTGCATTATCATCTTCACCTACCGGAGTATAAATAGATACAGGTTCGACTAAAAGCTTTTCGATTTCTCGAGCTTTTTCAGGATCAATATCTAATATATTTGCCATGACCCCGTATGTAGGTTTCTTTTCATACATTTGCTCGTACTTCCTTGACTCTCTTTCATATTTGTGCATTAAATCACTCATATGAACCGGTATTCTTATTGTCCTTGCCTGGTCAGAAATTGCTCTTGTAACAGCTTGTCTTATCCACCAAGTAGCATAAGTGCTAAACTTATATCCTCTTGTTGAATCAAATTTACCAATTGCTCTTAAAAGACCTAAGTTTCCTTCCTGAATAAGATCCTGAAAAGGTACTCCTCTATTACTATGCCTTTTAGCAATATTAACTACAAGCCGCAGGTTCTTTTCAGCAAATTCTTCTCTTGCCTGTTCATCTCCTGCATATATTTTTTCAAAATATTCAATTTCCTCTTTAGGACTGCACATGGGAATAGCACCGATTTCTTTAAGATAAAGTTTTGTACTGTCTTGGACTACTTCATCTATTCCATAAGGTTCTTCGTAATAATCCATTTCATCATCGTTTTCAGCGATAGCTAAAATTTCTTCATCAGTAGGTTCTCTAAATTCTTCATCAAATTCTTCAGACTGATAATTTTTTCTTTCAGCATTCACTTTATTCACCTCTTTGCTATTATTATTAAAGAAAATTACTGGATCATTTACCACTGCTGTATTTAAATACATATAATCACTCCTATATAACAAATTATTATTTATATTTATATAATTTAAAACCTATTTTATTATACCATATTTATGTAAATTAGTCAACTTTCTTTCCTTTTTGTATTACATTTTTATTACAAATATATCACAAACAAATTTTAATACTTTTTTTTACTAATATTTGTTGAATATTTTTCTTTTTTGGTATATATATACTGTATATAATTTTAATTATACGAGGTAACATATGAGAAAATTTAAAGAGTTAAAATACACAGATTTAAAAAACAATTGTCCACTTAGTGCATTTAAGTTTAAAACATCTAATGAACTTGAAACATATAATGGAATAATTGGTCAAGAAAGAGCTTTAGAAGCAGTTAAAACTGCAATGCAAATATATCAAAAAGGATTTAATCTTTACGTTTGTGGTAATGTTGGAATGGGAAAAACAGCTTACGTTTTATCTGTTGTAAACAACCTTGCTAAAAAACAAGAAATTCCTAATGACGTTTGTTATATATATAATTTCGATAACCCAAATGAACCTTTAGCTTTATCACTACCTGCTGGTCAAGGAAGAATATTAAAAGAAGATATGAATAAGTTCATCTCTACTATTCGTGATGAGCTTACTAGAACATTCTCTTCTAGTGATATTGAAAAAGAAAAGAAAGTTATTGTAAATCAATATGAACAGAAAAAAAGTGAAATAATGAAAAAATTTGATGAGTATACTACTTCTGAAGGTTTTAAAATAAAAACTACTGAAACAGGTATATACTTCTCACCTATATATAACGGAAATGTATTAAATGAGCAAGAATTTAATGCTCTTGATGATTCTATCAAAAAAACATTTGAAGAAAAATCTCCTAAAATACAAGCTGAAACTATGGAGGTTATGAAAAAAATCGAAAGTCTAGAAAAAGAATGTACTATTAAGGTATCTGAATGGCAAGCAAACTTTACTACATACATAGTTTCTAGAAATATTAATAATTTAAAAATCAAACACAAAGATAATCTTAAAATTCAAAACTTTTTGTACAGTGTTCAAAATGATATAGTAAAAAATATTGAACACTTTAAACCAAAAACAACTGCTCCTAATATGGTACCTCTACCTAATCAAGTTCGTTTAGAACAAAGGCCTTGGGAAAAATATAGAGTTAACTTGCTTGTAAATAACGAAAATTTAAAACAAGCTCCTGTTATTGTCTGCACTAACCCAAGTTACTATGATTTATTTGGAAAATTAGAATATGAAAACCAAATGGGTTCTTTAAAAACAGACCATACAATGCTTAAAGCCGGTCTTCTTCATAAAGCAAATGGTGGTTATTTATTAATAAATGCAAGAGACCTAATGTGCAATATGACTTTATGGGAAGCCTTCAAAAGAGTTTTAAGAAATAACGAAATAACAATAGATAGCTCTAGAGATATGACTACTAGTAGCACTATTATTAGTCTAAAACCCGAATTAATACCTTTGAAAATGCAAGTTATTCTTATAGGTAGTGAATCTATTTACATGCAACTTTCTAATGTAGATTCTGACTTTAAAAAGTTATTTAAAATGAAAGCTGATTTTGATGATTCTATTCCAAGAACTACTGCCAATGTTCAAAGAACTGCAGAATATGTTGCTTATGTGGTAAAAAAAGATAATTTATTACCATTTAAAAAAGAAGCTATCAAAGAGATTGTTGAATATAGCTCTCGATGTGCTGGAGATAAAAGAAAACTTACTGCTATGCAAGTAGATCTTACTGATATAATTATAGAGGCATCTTTTGTAGCAGAAAAAGCAGATAAAAAACTAGTTGATGAAGAACATGTAAAAACAGCTATTAAAAATCGTTTAGTTCGTTTCTCTAAATATGATGATAATCTAAAAGAATTAATAAAAAACGGTGCTGTAATGCTTAAAACAGATGGTGAAGATGTAGGAAAAATAAATGGCCTTACTATTATAAATACAGGAGATGCTACATTTGGTAAACCTGTTCTTATTACAGCAAATACTTACCTTGGAAGTCAAGGTGTTATAAATATAGAAAGAGAAGTTTCTATGAGTGGTACTACTCACTCTAAAGGTGTATATATTTTAGCAAGCTATATTGGTCAAAAATTTGCTCAAAATATTCCTTTAAGTTTAACAGCTAGTATATGTTTTGAACAATTATATAACGGTGTTGATGGAGACAGTGCTTCTTCTACTGAATTATATGCTATTTTATCTTCCCTATCTGAAGTTCCTATCAAGCAAGGAATTGCAGTAACAGGATCTGTAAACCAAAAAGGTGAAATACAGCCTATTGGTGGTGTAACAGAAAAGATTGAAGGTTTCTTTGAAATATGTAAATTCCAAGGTTTAACTGGAAATCAAGGTGTTATAATACCACATCAAAATGTAGAAAACTTGGCTTTAAGCGATGAAATTATTGAAGCTGTAAAAGATGGCATGTTCCATATATACCCTGTTTCAAATATAGATCAAGGAATTGAGATTTTAACAGGTGTTTCGGCTGGTAAATACATAAATGAAAAAGAAAATTATGAAAAAGGAAGCATAAATTATCTTGCATATGAAAAGTTAAAACATTATGCTGAAAAAGCCAAAGAATATAACAAATAGATACGAAAAAGCGATGATAATAAATATAGTTATCATCGCTTTATTATATATTTTTACTCCATCTGTTTGGTTAACAAACTTGTTGCAAGCTTTGCTAACATTATATCTGATTCTGTAACATGTTTATTTGACTCAAAAGAAAACAATATTATACTTCCTATTACATTTCCATCATCAATAATTGGTAAAATTATCTGTGATGTATATTTGTTTTTAATATCATCTTTAATTATTTTTATACTTTGCTCACTCTTAGTTGACCATGTAATTCTTTCATCTAATATTTTTATAACTTCATCACTTAAATCTTTCCTTAAATATTCTTTTTTAGATGGTCCTGATGCAGATAATATATAACTATCTGTGGTAGCACATACAGTATAACCTGTTAAGTCTGATATAACTTGAGCATACTTATCTGCAAGCTTTGCTAGACTGTCCATTGGTTCATATTTTTCTAACATTATTGCTCCACTATCTTGAACGTATATCTCTAACATGTCTCCTTCTTTTATTTTTAAACTTTTCCTTATTTCTTTCGGTAATACTATTCTCCCTAAATCATCTATTCTTCTAATAATTCCCGTTGCTTTCATTTTAACCTCCAATAATATCATAATTATATTATTGGTAGTTTTTTACTTTTTATTCAATTTATTTATTTTTACACCAAAAGGAGGTAAATATCAAACATATTTACCTCCTTTTTATAATAACTTACTTTACATACATTGCAACTCTAAAACCAGTATATGAATTTGCTCTTGTAACAGCTGGTCCTTCTCTATATGATGCAGGCCAATAAAATCCATTTGACTGGTATGCACCACCACGATTAACCCTAAAATCATATAATACTTCCATTGACCTTTCATCAACATTCCCGGACAAATCGTAAATGTTTTTTACGCTATTTAATATCTTCCCATCACTACCTACTACATCTATTCCCGTTTTATTTTGTGGATTTGATTTAGGAGCATTATCTGCAAACCATCCCATTCCATGACTATGTTCTATATACAACTTATTTCCACTTACTGTTGGATTAACAACATCTCCAATAAAGTTAAGTACTGAATCGTATTGTGAACCATATATTAATGTACTTTTTACTTCATCAGTATCATACATACCTCTAGCAAGCTCTACTGCTCCTGCTACATTTTTTATATTATTTATAGTACATGCTTTAGTACTAGACATTGATTCTCCCCATGGTACAAAATTATATACATGTGCATTTTTTCTACTTACAACAACTCTGGCCGGTGTAACTTTATTTCTTTTAGACGTTGCCTCTCCATCTCCAGCTTCATAACGTGATACATAAAATCCTCCATATTTCTTTATGCTTTCCTTTATTGCTGCAAACTCTGCATATTCTCCTGTAGGATCATTTTTTAACGACAACTTCGAATTTAATTCTGTTGATTTTCCATCCGATACATATCTTTGTATGATGCCACCATTATACCCATCTTTTCTTGTAAAATCCCTCATATTATCTACAGGTATCCACACAAATTGATCTCTTGTTTCTTGGTCATCTATAATATTATTTTTATCAGCATCTACGCTTGATACTTCTTTTGTTCCAGAATAAATTACTAAACCTTCTGACACAGTATCTTCAGTTGATATAGTTGATACTGTAAAACCTTTTGGAATCATTGCATACCTTCCATCATCTCCAATATATATTTTATTAAATCCACTTGCTATAATATCTCCGGATTCCTTAACAAAAAACGAATCGCTTCCTTCTCCTATGTTAAATCCAGATTCAATTAATTTAGATTCTACATACAGTTTAATTGAATCCTTTCCTTTACCTGCTCCTAATTCCCACTCCGTCTTAGCTAAAGCTGCTACTTCTTCAGCGCTCTTAATATTATGTAATATTTTTGCTTCATTTGCCTTATCTATTACATTATTGCCATTAATTGATAATATAATAGCTGATGCTAAAATTATCATTACTATTATTGTTATCACTAAAACTATAAGTGATATACCTTGTTTTTTCATATTCTTCCTCCTAAAATACCTTATATGGTATTTATGTTTTTAACTCTTACTCTTATGTTATATAGTATCATGTTTTATTTATTCTTTCAAGGATTTTTCATATTTTTTTTCATATTTTTATGATTTTGCTCCTGCTCTTCTTGCTGGCGCTGTAAGAACATCTATTGTATCTTTTAACTTATTAAGTAAAGCTGTTTTTATTGTTACTTGTGCATCTTTATTCTTATCATTTATTATTGAAGATAATCTCTTTAAATTCTTTTTATCGAATTTTAACAATTTCTTGTTATCTTCATATCTAGAATTTATTATGCTTATAAAATTATACATGTCGTAGTTAGATATTTTTGTTAATTTATCAAATAACAATTCCATATCGTATTTTTCAAATATAGCAACATTGTTAAATTCTGATACTATATCTTTATAGAAAATATCTACATTTTCTAACATGTTTTTAAATAAATCTGCTACTTTGTTTTTCTCAATATCTTCAGAATATTGAAGTTTAGCTTCTCTTGCCGCTTCTGCAAATGTTCTAATTATTTCATCAGAACTATCTATTCCTTCAAATTCATCATCATTTGAAAGTTCAGTTTGCTTTGTTAAAGCTATTTTAAATCCAAGTAAAAATCTATTAGCAAGTTCTTCTACAGAAAATGCATCAATTAATCTTAAATCATGTAATTGTTTATATACAGCAAATAATTTTGTATATTCAGAAGTTGGTACTGCACCTTCTTTTACACTATCTAAGACTTTTGTTGCAGTTATCTCGAAATCTATATCGGACATCTTCCAATAACTTCCATCAATTATCTTTAAATATAGCGGGTCATTTTTTCTCTCTTTTTTGTTTAAAGCTTTATTCATATCTTCTTTAAATTGTTTTTCATCAAACATTCTAGTTCTTACATACATCTCAACAAATTTAAAGAATCTATAATCTTCTTTTGAATTCAAGAAATATCTTGTATCAAACTCTCTTAAATAATACTGACTAGAGTCATTAAGCATATTTGATGTAAATAGTATTGATTTATATTCTTCGTTAGATTTAACACTACTAAATTTAGCTTTAACAACATTTCCAACTTTTATCTCAAATGATATTGCTATTGTAAATACTAGTATTGTTTTAAGCACTTCATTTGAAATGTTAGAATATTCTTTAGTAACATTATCATATATTCTTTCAAAATCATTTAAAGCATGTTTTAAAACTCTAAGGTTTCTAGTATTTGTCTTGTTAAATGTATTAATAATTGTGCCTATTTCCATTTTCAAGAATTTTTCAAATGGTTTATTATATGAATATCTCATAATCATGCCACTTAATATATATGAATATTCTGGCACATATTCAAAACATTCTCCAACTAGTTTTTCTTTTATTCTTTCATAGGCATTGGCTCTATCAAAAATACTTTCAACTTTTTCTTCTAATTTATTTGCAACAGGCTCTTCTATAGTATCAACTAAAGTTGCTTTTCTAGCTTTAGTTTCTTTTTCAAGCATAAGCGTTGCAATCAAAGTCTTCATCTCTATATTATTGTTTTTAAATTTAATAGCAAGTTCTTTTTCATTACATATAAGGATGGTTTTTATTCCATCATGTTCAACAAAGTTATTGATATAACCTAGTATATCTATAATATCTATATTTGCTCTTTCCAAGTCATCAAAGCAAAGTATCTTATCATCTGTTGTAAACATTTTGGCAAAATCTATTCTTCCACCATCAACTTGCATTGTTCCATAAAGATTTGCTATATCAACACCTGTTTTTACGTACTCAGGTATTACATTTCCATCTGTATTATCTGCAAATTTCTTTAATGTTTTTGTTATAACTGGATTTGTTTCTAAGAATATTTTTTTACTTATTTCCTCTATACTGTTTATTCCATATAACGAAATATATATTGTTTTATATGGTTTTCCAGATTTATTTTTAATTACCTCTAATCTTTTTCTTAGTTTGTTATTCCAAAAGTGAGTTTTACCACTACCCCACTCACCATTTATCATAACAGCATAATCAGTATATGGTTTTCTAATATATTCTTCAATGCTTTCAATTAATTCTTTCATAACTTGCACCTCTTAAAACATCTTTTTCTACATTATATACTTAACTTTTACTTTTATCAAGTATTATTATGATTTATTTATAAATAGAAAAAGTATCTCTAAGTAAATTACCTAAAGATACTTTTGAAATTAAGACTACTTGCTATATGATACTTTGTGCCACTTCCCGTCAAAATATTTATAATAGCCTTTACATAGCTCGATACAAGTTTGTGCAAAAAGAGTTTCTGAACATATGTTATAGTAGAAATGCTGGTCACCAATAGTTACATTGATAAATGGTGTTTTTGGAATCCAATATAAGTCATCAAATATTGGTGAAAAGATTTCTTCTCCTTTATAATTACAAATCCCATACATTGAATCTTTTTCAGTTATAAATATGTCCGTTTCCCAGAAAAACTCCTCTGTTATTTCATCATATTCTAGAGGTAAAGCTACTCCTCCAAGTATTTTACTCATTTCATCTGGTTGTAAATATATAAGTCCATACTTATTGTCAGTTTTTGAGTAAACCTTAACAAGATTTGCCGGCGAATTGCAACGCATAATATCATCGTACTTAACAGGTATTGCAGGTGTACAATCATGTAAATATACACCCCATTTTCCTTTTCGAGAAACCCCAATACTATCGCTAAATACAATTATCTCATCATATTTTACATCCAGCAAACGCTTACCATTAAAGCTATAAATACCATAAAATCTTTTGATTTTTTCTTCGTTATTTTCTTTAATTTTAATATCTTTTCCTACTACTATAATACCGTAACCTTCATAACCATAAACGTGATTATATGGCCCTACAATTTTCTGATTTTCATCAAAAAAGATATAAAACGTTTTATCTAGCTTTTCAATACATACATAATTTTTTTCTAGCAAACATCCAGTTGATTTATCTATGCAGAATAATTTTTTACCATCTTTAGCATTGTAACCTTCTACAGTATCACGATATTTTTGCGATGGCTTTATACCAATAACCGATTTGGCAAAATTACCCATCCATACTTTATCGTATTCGTAAGGCGTGCTCCAACCATTTTCTCCTTTTATTGCATACTTTTTTTCAATTTGACAATTTCCCATAATTCTTCCTCCTTAATTATAATTTAGACTAATATTTTTCACGGGTATATTATACCATATTATGTAACCAAAATCAACTGTTACACTGTACCCATGTTAAAAGGAGTTTCAAAATTGAAACTCCTTTTTTATCATTACACATTTTTTTCTTCAATTGCTATAAATTTTTTGTTATAAGACTTTACAATCATTGCTAGTATAACTTCAATGACAAAGAACGAAACATCTATAAGCGTACATATATAATTTGTTGACTTTATATTAAATGCTTCTCCTAATACGCACAGTCCAAATATTATTACCCATTGCCACACTTCATTATTATCAAAACTACTACTAACTGCCATATACAAAAATGAAAATATCATAGGCGATCCTATAATCAAAGTAAATGACAATTCCCTGCTTGCAATAAATGATTCAATGATAATAATTGGTATAGCGATTAAATAAATTATAAAGGCTATCTTTAATCTCCGTTCTTTTATTTTCTCCTCCATTTTCTTTTTTCTTGCATCTTCCATCATAGTCATATTCCTTTCCTCCTAAATTATTAATAGGATTACGATTTTTATTTACATAAATATTATATCATAAAATTATATATTGTCAACTTTACACCTCTTGAGTAAGCCTATACCTTAGACCTGTCCTTCTCACATTCTCATGCGCATTACTTACCATATAATTTAAAACTCTTCTGCTTCCTACAAAGATTAACATTTCTTTTGCTCTTGTCATAGCTGTATATATTAAATTTCTATTAAACAATCTTTCATAACATACATATAAAGGAATTATAACGACTTTAAACTCACTTCCTTGGCTTTTATGCACTGTTATTGAATATGCATGTTCCAGTTCATCTAACATTTCAAAATCATATAATATTTTTTTACCATCATCAAATTTAACAACCAGCTCTTTATGTGTATTATCAACACTTTCAACTATACCTATATCACCATTATATACACCCTTGTACATTACATCATCTACATAATACTGAATATCATAGTTGTTTTTTATTTGCATTACTTTATCGCCTTGTCTAAATATTCTCTCTCCTGTTTTTTTTTCTCCTTTAAAAGGATCCTCTGGATTTAATATATTTTGTATTTCTCTATTTAAACTATATGTCCCTACATCTGTCTTTTTTATAGGAGAAATAACTTGTACATCTTCAACAATATTGTAATTTGCATATTTTTGTAATCTGCCATCTAAAAGTGATAAAACTTCTTTTTTGGTTTCTTCTAGTGAATTTGTCTCTATAAAATACAAATCAGTATCTTTATTACAAAACTCAATATTATCTCCTGATTTTACTCTATGTGCATTTACTATAATATTGCTTTCCCTGCTTTGTCTATATATTTCTGTAAGCTCAACAACATCTACAATTTTAGATTCAATAATATCTTTAAGTACACTACCTGGCCCTACAGATGGAAGCTGATATGAATCTCCAACAAGTATTAATCTTGTGCTATCTTTTAACGCTTTTATTAAATTATTCATTAGTATTGTATCTACCATTGAAACTTCATCTACAATAACATAATTATGTGGCAAAGCTTCTGGCATATAATTTATAATAGCATCTATATCATTATCATTTACCTTTGTTATTTCAAGTAATCTATGTAATGTTTTAGCATTCTTTCCTGTTGTTTCTGTTATTCTCTTTGCAGCTCTTCCAGTAGGAGCACAAAGAACAAAAGATTTCTTTTCTCTTTCTAATATATCAATTATAGATTTAATTATAGTAGTTTTACCAGTTCCTGGTCCTCCCGTTATAACAGAAACATTAGAATTTAAACATGTACTTATAGCTTGTCTTTGTGTATCAGATAAAGCTATATTTTCCATCTCGCTTACTATATCTATTTGCTTATCATAATTTTTCTTCTTATGTTTATCTTTACATCTAGATACAATATATCTAGCTATATTTTTTTCTGCAACATACACACTTTTTCTATATACATATTCATTCTCTTCTCTAGCATCCACAACTATTCTATCTTCCATTTTTAAAGTTACAAGTATATTTTCTATTGCATTTCTATCTACTTCTAATATTTTACAAGCGTATTCTATTAATATATCCTTTTCTATGCAAGTATGTCCTGATATCATTATTTCATTTATACAAAACAAAATACCAGCTTTAAGTCTTGCCTCATTTGTATTATCGATATTAAGTCTTTTACCAAGCTCATCAACGGTTTTAAAACCAATTGAAGCTATAAAGTCAAGGAGAGAATATGGATTTTCTTTTATTATATCAATAGCATTTATACCTAAGTTATCATATATTTTATTTGCAACAGTTATAGATACCCCATAACCAGCAAGAAAACTAGTTAAATTCCATCTTTCCCATTCACTATTTATATATTCGCTTATTGCTAATGCCTTTTCTTCATTTATACCTTTTACCTTAGTCATTTCATATGGTCTATTTTTTATAATATCAAAAATATCATTACCAAAGTATGAAACTAGCTTTTCGGCAGTTTTTATGCCCACACCTTTAACATCAGATTTAGCTATATATTCTGCTAATGTTTCCGTATCTTTAGGCATTATTTTAGTTATTGATTTAAAAGCAAGTTGCTCGCCATAACTTTTATGATAAGTTATATCTCCATCAAGCTCAACATAGTCACCCTCCTGAATATTACAGGTTTCACCTACTGCAGTTATATATCCATCGTCTTCTGAATCTAATATAAATACAGTATAACCATTTTTTTCATTTCTATATATAATTGTTGAGATTTTTCCTTCAGCCTTCATCTATTCCTCCATTTTTTAATTTAAATAGTAACATTTAATTCTACCGGATTATGATCGCTAAATTTAAATTGTTTATCTATAGTTTTTACACTATTTACTTTAACATTATCACTTACTATATACCCATCTATTACGTAAAGACTAGTATCTTCATAACTTCCAGAATATGGTTTATCTAAAAGCCTACTAGTTGGCACTTCTCCATCTGCTACGTATTTAAATCCTTCTGGTAAATATTTTTCTGGTATCTCTTTAGCAGAAAAATGTGAATCATCTAGCACTGGGTATTTGCTATTATCTACAGTTGGAAATAATTGATTAAAATCTCCACCTGCAATTACGTAATTTCCTTTTTCATACTCTTCTATCATTATTTCTTTTAATACATTTAATTGATTTTCTCTTGTTTTTCCATCATCATATGCTTCTAAATGTAGATTAATTAGAACTAACTCATTTTCTGTGTTTTCTATTTTTACTCTTTGTACCATTAAACATCTTTTAAACATAACCATACTTTTTGGCCAGCCATATGCACTCTCTAATGCTATTCTTTCTGTTTCACCCTCATATTTATTTAATATCATCATTCCAGAATGAACATAGCCTACTGGCTCAAAAATTGGGTAAGGAATAAACACACATTTATGATAAGTTGCAAATGTTGCTGTTCCACCAAAGCCTGATTTTAGCTCTTCATATTCATTTGTATAATATGACCTTTTAGCTCTATAATCTACTTCTTGGAATAAATATATATCAGCATTTTTCTCTTTCATATATCTTTTTACTCCATACAAATTATTTTTTACATTATCATCAGTATTAGGTCTTACACCTTCTCCACCATCTAAAAAGAAGTCTTGAGAGCTATCTAAAGATAAATAGCCCAAATTATACGTTACTATATTTAATGTAGTTCCCTTCTCTAATTTATATATTGATTCTCCTTCACTTTTTAATTTTTCAACATCATCTGGACAATACTCTGTTATAAAAAGAATTAAGAATCCTACTAATAATATTGCTACTATACAAATTAAAATTACTACCCCTATTTTAACTAATTTTTCTTTCATAAAAATACTCCCTTGTTTTTGTACATTATATCACTAAAACTTCTAATATGAAATATTAAAATTAATATTTCATATAAAAGAAATACAGACTATAATAGTCTGTATTAATACTCTAAACATTTTCTTTAATCTCATCAATTTTAATTTCTTTTTGATTTCCTGTTTCCATATCTTTTAAAGTAATAGTTTGATTTTGAGCTTCTGTTTCTCCGATAAAAGCAACGTATGGTATTTTTAATTTATTTGCATAATTTAACATGCTCTTTACTGTTTTTCTGTTATAACAAACTTCTGTATTTATTCCGTATTCTCTTATTTTACTTGCTACTTTAAACACGTAATCCATATTATCTATCATTGGTACCACTAAAACTTTTGCTGTAGTAGATTCTTTTGGAGTAATAACTTTTTCACTAGTTAAATATGCATATAATCTAGAAAGTCCAATTGATATACCTACACCTGGTAACTTTTTATTTGTATAATATTCTGCTAAATTATCATATCTACCACCAGAACATACACTTCCTAATCCTGGGTAATCAGTAAGCATAGTTTCATATACTGTACCAGTATAGTAATCTAACCCTCTTGCAATTTTTAAATCTATCTTAAAGTTACATTCTGGCACACCAAATGAAATAACACCATCTACTACTTTAGTAATTTCATCTAATCCTGCTAAAAACTCTTCATTTTCTATTTTTAAATTTTCTAATGCTTTTATTATTCCTTTACAGTTACCATCTATTTCTATGAACTTCAATATTCTATTGATTTTTTCACTATCTATTCCAAGTTCTTCTAAACACTCTATAACTGCTTCATTACCAATTTTTTCTAATTTATCTATTATTCTTAAAATATCAGATACTTTTTCTTCAAGATTTAAACTTTTAAAGAATCCATTTAATAATTTTCTATTATTAATTCTTATTACAAATTTTTCAAAACCTAAATCTTTAAATGTTGTATATATAACTGATGGGATTTCTGCATCATTTAATATGCTAAGCTCTGAATCTCCTATTATATCAATATCGCATTGATAAAACTCTCTATATCTTCCTTTTTGTGGTCTTTCACCTCTAAATACTTTACTCATTTGATATCTTCTAAAAGGAAATGTAAGTTCTCCATAGTGCATAGCTACATATTTTGCAAGTGGTACAGTAAGGTCAAATCTCATTGACATATCTGTATCACCTTTTGTAAATCTATATATCTGTTTTTCTGTTTCCCCACCTGCTTTTGCTAACAATACTTCAGATGATTCAAGTATAGGTGTATCTAGTGGTATGAATCCAAACTTTTCATATGATTTTCTTATACTATCATACATTTTATTAAATAATATTTGTTCATCAGGCATAAGCTCCATAAAACCTGGTAATGTTCTTGCTTTTACTTTTTGTATTTCTGCCATATTTATCTATCTCCTTAAAACTATATATATATTTTACAATATTTATGTAAAAAAAGCTATATAAATAGTGTAAAAATTAACACATAAATTTATTATAATCTAACTTAATCTAATATTCATGCCATTTGAGCAAATCTTATTAAATACTCCTTTATGAAAAATATAACATTCTCCATATACATTAATATTATTTTTATCTACATATATATATGCTCCATCTACTAATACATATATACAAAACTTAAAACTATCTGAATATATAATATCTTCATAAAATCTTTTATTACCTAAAATCAAATCCTTATTACTATTATAATGAGGAACTATATTTATATTAGTTAAGCCAAGGCCGCTTAGCTTCTCTAACAAAATTAGAATCATTTATTTCTTCTATATTTTCAGGACAAACATAGACATTTTCAGGACAATTCATAGAACCAGCACTCTGAGCAACAACTATTCCATCATAATCTTTTATATATTTTTTCAACTCAATTTCATTAAAGAATTTATTTTGAACTGTTACAGAACCACCTGATAAAAAAATCACGTCTGCATCTTTTATAATGTCACAAATATTGTTACTATTTTTATAATCAACAAATATATTCTCTTTAAATATTATATTTTCAGCTTCTAGTGCTTTAATTGTATTTTCAAACCAAACTTTTACCTTATCATTCGTGTTAAAATCAGGGTTACCTGAAATATACACCATTTTTTGGGTTCTATTAATTATATTTTTTAAATTATCAACAAATAAATTTTTATTATCTATTTTTCCTACAACCCTTTCACCATTTTCATACTTTGTCGCCCCTATCGAACTAGTTAAAAAAAGTTTCATTTTTCTCCTCCATTTTTATCATTAAAATGTTATATTTCCTTCTTTTTTATTATTTCAATAATAGAGATTAACTCTTACCCACTTAAATAATCAACAGGTATAGAGGCTGATATAATTATATAAATTGTTTTTTATAAACTACTTAAGCGGTATTCTTATTACAAACTTAGTTCCTTTACCTGTTTCTGTTTCAAAATGCATGTCTCCACCAAAGGCACCTTTTATTACAGAATATGCTAGATATAACCCAAACCCAGTACCAGCTACACCTTTTGTTGTTAATATATTTTTAAATATATGTGGTCTTATATGTTCTGGTATACCACCCGCATAATCTTCTACAAGAATTATAGCTTCATTTTTATCTGATTTGTATACATCTATATCTATCATTCCTGGTTTATCTTCATATGCTTGTATAGCATTCATAACTAGATTGGTAACTACTTGTCCAAGTTTAGTTGCATTTCCCATTACCTTTAATTCATCTTTTATATTAAGATTTATCTTAACACCTTTTTTCATTGTTTCATTATGAACAATCATTAAAGTATCATTTACAACAGCTGAAATATTTACTTCTGTCTTTTCATCACTACCTATATTTCTTATTTGATTTCTCATACTATTTACTAGATTTATTATCTTATCAGCACAACTGTCCATTCTAGTAAGTAGCATTTTTTCGTTCTCTGTTGGTACTGTATCTTTAAGCATCATTATTCCATTTTTAATTGCTGCAATAGGAGTATTTATATCATGTGCAACTCCACCTGCAAGTTCACCCAGAATAACTAGATTTTCATTTTTTGTCATTATTTCCATATCTCTTTTAGCTTTTGTTATATCTCTAATTAATAATAATGACGCAACATATTCGTTACCAGATTTTGCTTTTATAGGTTGAACGTCTATTTCAAAATATCTATCATAATCACCTTTTACAATATGATACTCTGTTGTTACTGTTCCTTTTTTATCTATTGCCTCTTTAACTAACCCTTTTAAATCAGAAAGTTTTACTGTCTTTCTTCCCTCTAATTTTTCATATAAATTATCATTTTGCTTAAGCTCCATAAGTGGTGCAAATTTTTCAATACATGTTTTGTTTATATCTGCTATTGTACCATCTTTACTTATTACAATAAACGAATCTGTCATTGTGTCCATTATTGTTTTTACTGCAACTGGTATAACGTTTAATGCTTTTAGCTTAAATATAGCAATATAGAAGCAAAACGAAGCTAAAATAAAGGTTATTGGAGTAATATATATAGACATATTTATTATTTTAAATGTACCTAATATACTTGCAAGTACTGGAATACTAACACCTAATATTATGAATGCCGTTTGAAGTGAGAAAAATCCAGATTTGTTCAAACTAGTTCTAATTAATATTATCAATGCAATAAATAATAAAGCGTATGTATATAATGAATAAATATTAAAATACGGTCCTACTACTCCCTCACTTATAATAGTTGAATACTCTATATAAAACAAATGGTGGATATCATTTGTCCATAACACTAATAAAGATATTATTGGTACAATTGCTGTCCATAATAAATTCTTTATTTTTATATTATCATTTTTATATTTCAATGAAATAAATAAAAGCACTACTGGTGTAAATACCCCGCCAAAATATGTTATATAATCAAAATATATTGGAGCAATATTAGAATCTTTAAATATCAATTGTAAAATATTTCCTGAAACATGTATCAATAACGTAATATTTAATAATTTGAATAATTTATATAAACTATTCCCGGTTTTATTTCTACTTAATCTTATAAGCATTATAACGACAATAACAAATGTTATTATTAATATTTCTAAAATACCCATATGTTTACATCATTCCTCTTTCTTTAAAAAACCTATATCACATAAATAACCTATATATCTTTGTATGTAATTTTTGTCTATGATAGGCCATTTAAATTCCGTTTTCTTTAATACTTCAATAGTTAAATCAGATTTCACTATTGTATTTGTTTTATATTCAAGTTCTTTATTTTTATTAATATCAGATATTATACCATTTAATACTTCTGATTTACTAGCATTTTTTATATAATTATCTATTAATTTTGTCATATCTTCTTTTGATATGTTTTTCAACTCTATATTCATTTTCATTAATACATCTCTAACAAATCGCATATTTGCATGTTCATGATTAAATAAATGAAATGTATTTAAGTTCGTATTAAGCTCTGCTATTTTTATTATAGCTTTCGAAGCATAGTCTATAGGTGTAAATTCTAAGTAGAAATCAAGCAAATTTTGTGGTAATACCTTTAAAGAAATCATAGTTTTTAATCTATTAGCAAAAGCATTTTCTTCAACATTTGGTTGAAATTTACCATCACTCATTCTTCCAGTCAAATTACCCATTCTTATTACTTTTGCATCTAGTCCTTCATCAATAATAGCATTATATACTTCTTTTTCTGCTTCAAATTTTGTATAGGCATAAATATTATCTAAATTTTGGCCTATATAAAATCTAGTTTCATCAAAAATAGTATTTTCTTTAATATGACTTTGATCTAATTGACCAGCTTCCAATATATTACCAGAAACACTAAGTGTAGATATATGTATAAGTTTTTTATCATTTTTTGTACAAAAAGCTATTAAATTTTTAACACCATTAACATTAATTTTATTAAATAATTCTTCATTTCCATAATGTTTAACATGAGCAGCAGAATTTATAACTACATCAATCTTATTTTTTATAGTATTATAATCAGATTCTATTAGTGTTAAATTTTCATTTACAATATCTCCCTCTATAACAAATATTCTTTTATTAATAAATTTATTATATTTATCTTTAAAGAAAAATTTAAGTTTTGTTCTTAATCTTTCTTCAGGTGATATTCCATCTCTCCTTCTAATTAAACAATAAACATTAGATTGAGTGTTTTCCATTATTTCGCTCAATATATGAGAACCTAAGAAACCTGTTACCCCAGTTAATAAAACATCACCCATATTTATTTGCTTTGAATTATTAATTTCTTGTTCATTATTTATTTTTAATAATTCTTCTATTTTACTATAATCATAATTCTCTATACCACTTGAAATAGATTCTTTTACTTTTCCACTTATTAAATAGTCACCCAGTTCTTTTATTGTAGAATATTTATATACGTCTTGATAAGTTATATTAATATCTTTCGCCATTGCTTTAGTAACTAATTTAACAGCTAAAAGTGAGTCTCCACCTATATCAAAGAAACTATCTGACGGATATATTTCATCTTTCCCTATTATTTCTTTATATAAATTATATAGTTCTAAATATATACCTTCATAATGAATTTCTTCATTTAAAGTATTAGTACTTATATATTCTTCTAATACACTCTTTAAAAATACTTTATCTGTTTTTCCATTACTATTTAAAGGAATTGAATTTAGCTTTATAATAATTTTAGGTATCATATAAGATGGTAATCTTTTTCTTAAATTAGAAATTATATGTTTTGTATCTATATTATCTCTTGTAGTATAAAATGCTATTAATGTTTTATCATTTTTTATATTCTCCGCCATCAAAAAGGCTTCTTTAATCCCATTAATTTCTAAAATTCTTTTTGATATTTCTTCTAATTCTATCCTAAATCCACGTATCTTTATTTGTGTATCTATTCTATCTAAAAACTCTATATTTCCTTGTTTATCTCTATAAACCAAATCTCCTGTTTGGTATTTTCTACCGGTTCCAGAAAAAATATCTTTACTAAATACTTTATTAGTCATCTCTGTATTGTTTATATATCCTTTTGATACTGCTTTTCCACCTATTTGAAGTTCTCCTTTAGCCATATTAGGTGAAAGTTTTCCGTATTTATCAACTACATAGCAAATTCTATTAGTAATTGCTTTTCCTATAGGAATACTTGTACCTATATCTTTAGTTATATTATAAAAAGTAGCAAATGTAGTTGTTTCTGTTGGACCATATACATTATATAAAATATTAACATTATTTATAGCTTTATTTATATGTTTTAATGATACAGCTTCTCCACCCGTTAATACAATTCTTACTGTCTTTAAGAAATTTTCATCATATTCTATCATTTGATTAAATAACTGTGTCGTTAAAAACATTACACTTATTTTATTATTTACTATATATTCTTTTAGATATTTTAAATCTAACAATTCTCTTTTCTTTAATAGATATAACGGTATACCATTAAGTAAAGCCCCCCAATATTCAAACGTAGTTGCATCAAACGCAGAAGAACCTGTTTGTATAATTCTATCATCTTTCTTAAATTCTATATAATTATTATTTTCAAACAGACTTAATATGTTTTCATTATCTATTAATACACCTTTTGGATTTCCTGTAGTTCCAGATGTATACATTATATACACATTATCTTCTTTTTTATAATTTAAGGTTATGTTAGTGTTCTCTTTACTTTTTAATAACTTACTAATGTTATTTACATTAATTTCTTGAACTTTTTGAAATTCAATATAATGTTTATCTACTAAAACTATTTTTGAATTAGTATTTTTTATCATATATTGAACTCTTTCTTTAGGATAGTCTATTTCTATTGGAACATATACTCCACCACATTTCATTACTGCAATTATACCAATTATCATGTCGATTGATTTATCCATCATTATACAAACTGCTTGTCCTTTTTTCACACCATTTTCTAACAATAAATGTGCCAATTTATTTGCTCTTTCATTTAGCATATCATATGTTATTTTTTCTTCTCCACATATTATAGCAATATTATCTTTATTTTTCTCTACAGTATTTTCAAATTTTTCTATAACTGTCCCATTTATTTCAGGCATATTATCAACATGAATATTATACTCATTTAATATTATATTCATTTCAGAATTTGAAATCATTTCAATATCTTCTATATTGTTATTTGTATTATTTAGAATATAGACTAGTACATTGATATAATGTTTCATAAAATCTTTTATTCTATCTTCTGATAAAATACAAGAATTATATTCTGTATTTAAAACTGTTTTATTCTTCGTAGGTATAACTTCAAAAGTAATATCAAATTTTGATTTTTCTTGCTTTAATCCAGATATTTCACCAACACTCCCATTAAGATTTATTTCTGGTACTCCACTATTTTGATATACAAACATTACATCGAATAGTGGATTTCTATCTTTATCTCTTATAGGCTTTAATTCTTTAACTAATTCATCATAAGAATATAATGAATTGTATAAATATTCCATATTTTTATTTTGCAAATTTTTTAAAGTATCAACTATACTTTTTTTACCATTTAAAACATATCTAAATGGTATTGTTTTTACAAACATGCCAAGAATGTTTTGCTTTTCATTCATATTTCTATCTGCAAAAGCAAGTCCAACCCTTACATCATTTGAATAAATATATTTTGATAGTGTAACTAAAAATGATAAAAACATTATCGAATTCATAGTTACATGATTTTTTAAAGAAACTTCTTGTATTAATTTTGTTATTTTAGCATCCAAATTATTAGTTACTTTAGAAGCTATTTTACTATTATTATATCTAGTTTTATCTAATATTAATTCATTATCTGTTAATTCTTCTTTATATTCATTTAAATAGAATTCTCTTGCTTTTGTATATTCTTCAGTTGTTTTTCTATTAATATCAATCAAAGTAAATTGTCCATATTCTAGTTCTTCTTGACTATATTCGTTAGAATTATATATTTTTTGTAATTTATCTAAGAAAACACCAAAAGACTCTCCGTCAAATATAATATGACTAACATCTATAAGTAAATATGTATTACTCTCCGTACAACATATATTTACTCTTATCAAGTTATCATTAAACAAATCAAAAGGCTTGATAAATGTTTCTTTGATATCAATATATTGTTCTAAACTTAATTTTTCAAATAAATTTACACATATATGTTTATCTCTATTTACTATTTGTACAACTTGTTCATCTATTATACCAATATTGCTTTTAAAAATATCTTCACTATTAATCAATAGCTCAATAGCATTTTTTAACTTTTTAACATCCACTTTAGAAAATTTTATTTCAAAAGGTATATTATATTCCGTACTCTCTTTATTTAACGTGAAATTTGCAAAAATTCCTTTTTGAGAATCAGAAATAGGATATACATCTCTTTTATTAGGTAAAATTATTTTGTGTGGCTTATTTTGCTTAGCTTTAGTATTTATTAACTCTTCCAATAATAAAATAGTATAGTTTTCAAATATCTCATTAGCAGAAATTCTAACATTAAAGCTCTTCGACAATTCTAACGCTAAACTTATAGCAGCTAATGAATCTAATCCAAAGTCAAACATATTACTATTCAAATCTATGTTATCTACTGTCATGTACCTATTTATAACATTCGCTATCTTTTGTTGATCACTAGAATAGTTAACATTGTTATTGCTTCTTTTTTCTTCTTTAAGCTCTAATAACTTATTATCATCTCGTTTACCATTATCTTTAATATATATTTTATCAACAAATACTATGCTACTTGGTATCATATATTGTGGTAATTTATTTTTTAAAGCACTCCTTATATAATTGCTTGTGATTTCTTTATTCGAAACAATATAACAATTTAGCCTATTATCACTATTAACTATTACTGCTACATCCGTCACATTTTCTATAGATAGAATATTTTTCTCTATTTCTTTTAATTCTACTCTTTGCCCATTTATTTTCACTTGATTATCAATTCTACCTTTAAATATAATGTTTCCATCTAGATTATAATAACCAAAATCGCCAGTTGTATAGGTCCTATTACCATTAAAATTAATAAATTTAGTATCTGTAAGCTCTTTATTATTTAGGTATCCTTTACTAATTCCTTTTCCTGATACGATTATTTCTCCCATAACAAATATAGGACATAATCTACGTTTACTATCAACCATAAATGTATTTATATTATTTATAGACTTTCCTATACTAATATCGTTACTATTTTCTATTTTCTTTACAGATGTACATACTGTAGCTTCTGTTGGACCATAGCCATTATATATGTCTACATCAAGCTTCATTTTATTTATTAATATATTATAAAATTCACTATCGTACTCTTCTCCTGCTATAGTTAGTTTTTTGATTGATGATATATCTATTCTATTTTCTAATAAGGATATTAATTGTTTTAATCTTGAAGGAGTTATAAACATTATATTAACTTTATTATCTTTTATTAACTTTATAATATCTATTGGATTTAATGCCTGTTCCTCATTTGCAACTATCATTGTACATCCAAGTAGCAGTGGAACAATACTTTCAATTATAAACATATCGAAGCTTGGTTTTGTTATAGACAAAGCTACTTTTTGCATACTCAGTTTTTTATAATCATCTATAGCTAATGTTAAATTGTATAAATTTTCATCTAATATCTCTACTCCTTTAGGATTACCAGTTGTACCAGATGTATATATTATATATCTCACATCATCTACATTTGAATTATTAATATTTACACTACTTTTCCATTCAATATTATCAAAAAAACTTTTATTAATTACAAGCTTAGTATTTGAATCCTTATACATATATTCTTTTCTATCTTTAGGAAGCCTACTATCTATATACATAAATGTAGCTCCTAATTTAATTATTGCAAATATAGAAATAAACATTTCTATACTTCTATTAAGCTCTATAGCAATTACATCTCCGTTTTTTATCCCCTTCTCTTGTTTCAAATACCATACTAAACTATTTGCCCTCTCATTAAGTTCTTTATATGTCATCTCTTTTCCTTCAAATACAAGTGCAATGTTGTTTGGTGTTTTTTCTACTTGTTCTTCAAAAAGGTCTATTACAGTTTTGTTCTTAGGGTAATCTACTTTAGTATCATTAAATTCATATAATATTTTGTTTTTTTCTTCTTCTGGCATTATTTCTATAGTTTCAATAGTTTTATTATTTTCAATTCCGTCCTCTATTATTGTAAATAATCTCTTTGCAATGTATTCTATTTCAATATCTTCAAATAAATCTACTAAATAATCAAAATGCAGTTCAAGCACACCAGTTTCATCCATGTCCATTATGTGTATAGCAAATTGGTCTTGTACTTTAGTTGAAAACATCCAATCAGTTGTATACTTTTCATTATCAGAATACTCTGCTCTTGCATTCTGGTAAGAAATCATAATTTCATATAAGTTAGTACTTACATTATTTTTTTCTCTAAAATCTTGTAACATCAATGAATATGGGTATTTTTGATGTCTAAAAAGCGACATCGTTTCACTGCTTGACTTTTTACACATTTCTAAAAATGTTTCTTTTTCGTCTATTTTAAATCTAACAGGCATTGTACTTACAAACATTCCCATCATTTTCTTTTCTTTAAAATTGGAACGATTAAGTACAGGAGTGCCTATTACAAAATCATATTTTTCTGTTACTCTATGTAAATATATAGCAAGAGCATTCATAAATACTGTATATGGAGATACTCTATTAGCTTTGCAATAGTCTTTAATACTATTATTTAATTTTTCATCTAATCTTACAGTATATCTTTTAGCATCTATTAATGTTTTATTACTATTTTCCTTTAATCCTACTGTTTCTTCTATTCCAGATAAATATTCCTGCCAAAACATTTTATCTTTGTTAAACTTCTCTGAATTTATATATTCTCTTTCCGACTCAATAAAATCAATATATGATGGCTTTTCTATTTGAGTAATTTCATTTGTGCTGAACATATCTATATACTCTGCAAGTTCTGTTGCAACATTTCCAAATGTCCATGCATCAGAAACTATATGATGTAATTTTACAAATATATAACCTTTATCTTCTGATGTTTTTACAATAGCAAAATAATATAAAGGGCTGTCTATAACTTCAAAAGGCTTAGTAGTTAAGTTGTTTTCTATTTCTTTTCTTTTTTCTTCACTTTCATTTTCAAGATTAAAATAATCTACACTAAAATAATTATATTTTTCAACATATTGATAAACTTCTTCATCTTCTCTAACTAACTTTAATCTTAACGCGTCATTTACCTCTACCATTTTATTAACGGCTTTTTCACATATATCAAAATCAAATTCTTTATTTACTTTAAATATACCGACAATTGTATTTATTGGTGATTTACCAAAAAATTCTTCTACAAGCCAAATGTTTTTTTGTGGAAATGTTAAACCATATTTATTCTCCATCATATTTCCCCTTTTCACGACCCAATATTTCTTTTTACAGTATATCAAATAGCGCAACATTCTTCAAGCTTTTAAATAAATTTATAGCATATTTCGACATTATTTTACATATAGTAAAAGAGCACAACAAATATTAGTTATGCTCTTTTTAGATTAGTTTAATCATCTGGGTCTGTGAGAATGCCATTACCATCAAAGTATTTTTCGCCTGGCTGAGTAAGAATTCCCTTACCATCATAAAATGCTTCACCTGGCTGCGTAAGATATCCCTTTCCATCATAAAACGCTTCGCCTTCTTTGGTAAGATAGCCTTCACCATCAAAATAGCTATCACCCGGATTGGTTAAACAACCTCCACCGTCAAAAAACTTCTTTGACATTTTTCTCATCCTTTCTAAAATTATTTAGCAGAGTTATTTCTTCACTATAAAATGATTATATCATTTTTTTGCCCTGCTGTCAAATTTTGCCATTTATTTTCTTAATGTATATCTCGTAATACTTTTTAATATTTTTTCTTTAGGGGTAAAAAAGTTCCACACCAATTCCGGTCTTTGAAAAATATTCATAAAACATTTTATATGAATATTTTTTGTTATATCATAATCAATACCCCTATCCTTTAAATATCTACATGTAAATAATCTGCAAGAAATACATTTTATTTTACACTCTTTATTTTCTAAACTTTTACAATCACTCTTTTTACTAATATCAAAGCAACATCCATTATATTCGTTTTTAGGCCACACTGCTTTTTCCCTTTGAGCTATACATTTGTCATTTTCAAATAAACAATATCCATATTTTGATATACCTTTTTCTAATTTTTCACATAAAGTATCATAAATATAATTATACTTTTCTTCTTTTGTTTTATAAGTAATTGTTTTAATTATTTCAGCTAATTCTGTTGCATAATGTAAATTTAAATTTGAATCCTCACTATATATATTAGTAGCTACTTTTATATTATTTTTATACATCTTATTTATTTTTTCAATAACTGAAGAAATACTAAAATTTTCCTTTGTATGTTTTTTTACTAAGCTACATTTTTTAGTTATAATTTGTTTTACTATATTTTCTGTATCATCTTTCAATTGATTTAAACCTATTTTATCTAGTTCAAAAAGCATTTGGTTAAAATTATTTTCAAGATTAACATCCCAATTATACCATTTATTTATATCATCGATATTAATATCAAACAATATTTTTTCATACAAAGAAGAATCTCTTTTATTATATACTCTATT
>JAZSQI010000021.1:0-12138 GCA_045537895.1 Clostridia bacterium | reverse complement strand
ATGCCGAAAATACTTAAGCAGAAAAGCTTTGGGAAGATAGGGGGTCGCCAATTTTAAATATTCCTCAATAGCTCAGTCGGTAGAGCGCTCGGCTGTTAACCGATAGGTCGTTGGTTCGAGTCCAACTTGAGGAGCCAAATAGACGGACGAATTTTTTCGTTCGTTTTTTGCTTTTGTATGACTATTTGAAATATTTGAGTTAAATCTAAAACTTATCTCTATATTTTGATAATCAACCTTTATTTCTTTTATATATTTACAAAGTATATTCTTAATATTTTTTCTATCATTATTATTTAGTTTATCTATATCAGTATTAATACATTTAATAATATCTTCTTTATTTAGATCTTTATGTTCAGATACCTTCTTTAATTTATTAATTTCTATACTAATATTTGTTTTATCATTTTCTAATTTTTCTAAACTTTCTTTTATATCATCATTGTATACACCATCTGAAACAAGCCTCAAAATGTTATTTATTTTACTTTGAATAGTTTTAAGACGAGTGTCTAATTCTTTAATATCATTTCTAGAATTATCATAAATTACTTTATAGTTCCTATTTATATTTTCCACTATTTTGTTAATATTCTCACCATTTAGTAGTACTTTCCTAAGTTCATCTAAAACTAATTTTTCTATTTCATCTCTACTTAATTCGTGTGAGGAACAATTACCAATTTTGTTTTTGTTATTACAAACATATTTGTAATATATATATTCTTTGTTATTTTTTCTTTTAGTTCTTTTTGTTCCATAGTATGAGCCATTACAATTTCAGCATTTTAAAATACCAGATAAAAGATATACTTCTGATGTTTTAAAAGTTCCAGTTCTTGATTTATTATGCTTTCTTTTATTCATAGCTATCATATATGTTTCTTTTGATATGATAGCAGGAATACCATCTTCAATTACAATAGTATCGTCTCTTTTTTGTCTTTTCTTGCTTTTTACACCTTTGTTATACACATAGTAACCTGCATACTTTTCACTACCTAAAATATCATATATACTATTTTTCTTAAATTCTTTACCTGCTTTTGATCTAAAACCATTGTTATTAAGATATATGGTAATATCAATTAAGCTATATCCTGAAATATACATATCAAATATTTTACGTATAATTACAGCTTCTTTTTGATTTATGACAAATCTATGCGTAACTGGATCAATATCGTATCCTAATGGAGTATAGCCACCATTAAATTTACATTTATATGCATTTTCACATTTGCCCTTTTGAACTTCACGAGCAAGATTTAAACTATAATATTCTGACATACTATCTAGAACTGATTCAAGAATAATACTTTCAGGGCTATCGTTTAGATTTTCTAAAACAGAGCACAGCTTTATATTATTTTCTTTTAATATCTTTTTGTATATTGCACTATCAAATCTATTTCTAGCAAACCTATCTAGTTTATGTACGATAACTATATCAAAATTTCTAAACTCTTTTGTGATTTTACACTCATCAATCATATTTTGAAACTCTGGTCTATTATCTTTTGTGCCACTAATACCTCTATCTGCAAATACTTTTACTAAGTTATATTGATTTTTACTGCAATATTCTTCAATAGCACGAACTTGTGCTTCAATAGATTCTTCTCTTTGCATATCAGAAGAAAATCTTACATAAGCTACTGCATTTACCATTAAAAACACCTCCTATGTATAGTATAAAGTAAGTAGATACGCAAAGTCTAAACATTTTACTAAAAACTTACTATTTCTTGTTATTTTCTTCAAATAAATATTTAGCCAGCATATATGAAATGTCATCTAAAAATTCATTTAAATCTAATTCATTATCATATTCTATTTTTGTTACTACTAATTCTTCTTTCATAATTACTCCTAAAAAACGCATAAAAAAATGCCATAAAGCTAATGCCTTATGACATGTATAATTTATCTATTATATACATTTTAACATTATATTTTAAGAAAAAACAGTACAAAAAAGACCAACTTTTTAGTCGGTACAAAAAGTATGGGCTAAAATGTTTAAACAAAAACATCCAAGAAATTAATCTTGGATGTCTAGGTACAAGAACATATTAATCACTACTACCTATAGATAAACCACCATAAGTTTTTTGATTTTTATATCCATCTTTAGTTATTGCTACTCCTTCATCTATTGCAAAATGTCCTACCGTTACTTGCTCACAATCACCTGTAATCTCAATAATGTTTTCAGCAATTTTTCTTGTTTTTATATTATCTACAGCAGGATATAGATTAGATATATTTTCTGGTGTGATTTCAAAACTTTCTAAGTTATTAGAGTCAACTATTATTCTTGCTATGAATGAATCACCTACATGAAATATATCCGAACCTCCATATTCAATTATTGTAATTTTTGGTTCATTGGTTGCATCTGTTACATTATTTGAGATATTGATGTTTTTTGAAGATTCTAAATTATTTTGAAATGCTGTAGTGGAGTTTACAGAAAAATCATTTGCAATCATATTATTGCTAATTTGTGTATCAATCTTACTAACATTTTCAAGCTTGTTTGTTAATTGTAAATTTGATTCTTCAAGTGTTTTAATATCACCAATTGAAAAAGCATACAATGTAACAAAAGTTGTAATTAAAGAAATAGAAAGTATTATACCTATAAGTGGTAAATGTTTTTTCATAATAATTCTCCTTTTGTCCTCATTTAAGGGACCTAAAAATATTTTTTAATTATATATATAAACGGGATAATCCCTATTATTTTCTTTTGATAATATATTAATTTATCAATAGGCATTTTAATATACTAATATTATACCACACTTTACATAATTTTTCAACTTTTGTGGTTTTTTCTCGAAGAGCAAGAATAGATGTCTGACAACATCCTTTAAACAGCTTGAAAGCAGAGCTTTCAACAGGTATGACATTAATAGTTTTGTCTGACAAATAGCTGACAAGATAATTTATATATTTAATATGTGATTAAATTGGGCATTTGCTTATAAATATTGATATATTTGATTTTGTAAATAGTATCATTTTGTATAGTAATATATTGTTTCACAAAAATTGTAAATATGATTAATTAACAAATTCACATATTTTGTGATATGTTAAATTTGTGTATAAAAAAGTAGAATTTTAAAATATGAATAGTATTTTATAGTAATGTATATATAAATATGTTATACTAGGAATATAAAGGAGGGAAGAAAAAATGTTAAATGCAAAAGAGCAATTATTAGATGTAATTAAAACATTGCCAGATGATGCTACTTGGAATGATGCTTTGTATATGGTGTATTTGTTATCAGAAGTTAAACAAGGTGAAGAAGATATACAAAATGGTAGAGTAATGACAATAGAAGAGGCAATAGAAAGGATGAAGGAAGAGCATGAAGATTTTAATTTCGAAAAAAGTTTTTGGAGCCATTAATTCTATTTATGAATATATAGCACGAGACTCTACCCATTATGCGAATATAACCTCAGAAAAGTTATATACCAATATATTTTATTTAGAAAATTTTCCATATATGGGTAGATATGTACCTGAATTTTCAAATAAAAAATATAGAGAGTTAATATATAAAAGTTATAGAATAGTATATAACGTTTCTGAGGAAACAAATATAATTTTTATTCATTCAATTATTCATGGTAAAAGAAATTTTAGTTCATTAAAGAATAGTTTTAAATAGTATATTTTAATTTTTATTTTTCAGTATTTTTTATTGTGTCATCAAATAATTCTATTAATATTTCAAATACAGGTTTAGATGTTCTTAATGTAGCTTTACAGTTTTTTATTACTTTTAACACACTATCACCATTTAATAAATATATATGTTCTACTGCATATTTTTCAGTAAATCCCATTAATTTAAGACAGCAAATAATCATTGTTTTTTCTTTTTCAGGTAAATCGTGTAATCTAATTTTCTCATTAAATAAAAAGTTTGAATAATGGGTTGGATTATGAGTATTTAAATCTTTACATTCATCTAATGCTAACTTTATATCTAATTCAGTAAATTCTTTTATTAATCTAATTGAACCTTGATTATAGCTATTGTTGATATACATATCTTTTGTAATTATATTATTTGTTTCTATATCATATAGATAGACTATATTAGACATACCAAATTGTGATTTGTCTTCACGTATAAGTGAGTATATCGTTAATTCTTTAAATATCTTTGTTATTGTATTTATAGATAAATTTAATATATATTGAAGTTGCTTTCTAGCGTTTTGTATATAAAGTTCATTATTAGTATTGTAGTAATTTTCATTTAATAAATCATACAAAACAGAGTATGCAATTTTAGATGTTAGATTCATACTCATATATTTTTCATTTAAGAATAATTCTTTATTAATCATATAATAGTTAGTACTCATAGTATCACCACCTTTTATCCACTTTATTTAGAGAAAGTTTAGATACAAATATAATTTCACATGTATGTAATTCTCCGGTCTTGAGGAGCCAAATACATCCAGGATTTTTTCCTGGATTTTTTGCGTTTTGATTTAAATTAGACGTAAAATGTAATATTTTGTCATACGATTAACTATCTATATTTGTTTTTTTGACAAATTTCGTTTCTTTTAATTGATATAATTAAGCCCTATTTATATTAATAAAGTATATTTTAAATAAAAAGTATGTGTAATAATTTAATAATAAAGGAGTGAAAATGCATAGTATGCTAAACTATCAATGTATGGGAGGAGAAGGAAGTTTGCTAAACAATACTAAATTTTTAACTAAAGAACAAGATGAGTTAGTGACTAAAAATATTAATCTAGTACATTATCTTGCCAAAAGAATTAATATAGGGGAGGAAAGTTTTTATGATTATGATGATATTTTTCAGATTGGTACAATTGGATTAATGAAGGCGGCAAGAACATATAACGGGATGGTTAATTTTTGCACTTATGCAGGTCGGTGTATAAATAACGAAATATATATGTTTTTTCGTAAGAAAAGAAATTTTATTCCTGCAAAATCATTAAATGAAAATGTAAATCAAAATTCAGATGAAGAAGATATTGAAATGATAGATATTATATCTGATAGAGTGAATGTAGGTATGGAGGTAGAACATTTAAATAATATAGAGCTTGCATACACAACTTTGCTTAACAATTTTTCATATGATAAAATCCTTATTTTGCTATATATGGCAGATTCTAAGAAACAAAAAGAAATAGGGAAAATTTTCAATTTTTCTCAAAGTTATATTTCTAGAATACAAATAAAGATAATTGCAGATTTAAAAGAGTATATGGAAAATAACAAGATAAAGAATAACAGATTTTTTGTTAATGTGAAATCTGAAGAATGCACAATTTCATTTTATACTAATGATATTTTAAAAATGCAAACAATTATTGGTGATTTACAAAATAAATTTTGCCGGTTAAAAGATTTTAATGTTAATTATGTTGATAACAAAGCTAAAATATCTTTTAGAAACAATGCATATTTATTAGACGTTGTAATATATGTTATTGAAAAAATTAAATATAATTGTATTAAGCTAGAGACAACTAACTAATTAAAACACTAGAGAATAATCTCTAGTGTTTTGAACTTTTTTGTTTTCGTATTTCAGCTATTTTATCAAAAATTTCATTTGCTATTTTAGGACCTACATTTGGAATTTCCAAAAGCTCATCGTAAGACAGTTTCGTTAAGTCATTTAGCTTATTAATGCCTTTTCTTCTTAGAGCATTATAGGCTCTAGTACTTAACTGAATCCCTTCTATTTGTTTTGTTGCCCTGCAAACATCATTTAAAAAATTTTTGAGTTGTTTAGGATTATGATAGCAAATGTAGTTTATATATTCGCCAACTGATGATATATTAAACAACCTTCTAAAATCGAAATCATATTTTGACCAAGGTACTTGTATGGAGTGAAGAGGAGTGTTTTTAGTAATAGATGTTGGAAGCGATAGAAAAGCTTTAGCTTTTAGTCGTTCAATTTTTTCTATTTCTTCAAAAATAGAATATGAATATTCTTTTTTTCTATACCGTAATACTCTAATACCTCTTTGAACAAATTGACTAATCCTCTGAACACTCACATTCATTTTTTTTGCAGTTTCATTTTGTGTTAAACTTATACCATTAATTAAACCATAATATATTTTTAATGCACTCAGCACATTTGTAGGCAGGGTATTTAATATATTTACAAATCTTTCAAATGATATATAATTGTCTGGAATTTTATTTGAATATATATCATTTACTATGGAATAATAATTAGGCAATAATCTTTTTGGTATCGTGTTAGCATCATGAAACTTATTACTCATTGTTTGTTTGTCTGTTTTTATTGCTTTGTTTTTCATTTTATTCTCCTTCTTTTATATTATTTATATAATTATATTTGTATACAGGTAGTCCTGGATTTTCAAATTATTTAATTAAATAACTTCCTAGAAATATATGCCAAATTATTATATCATATTTTACATAATTTTGCAATTTGTTGTGACTATAAAATATAGCTAGAATAATAATAAAAAATATTATATAATTGTAATATATAAAAGGAGAAATATTATGAAAAAAATACTTAGGATTATATTTTTATTAATAATAATTATATTTGCTAGTATTATATTTAAAGGCTATAAAATGTATGATAATGCAATTAGTGAAATCGATTTAGAAACAAAGATATTAAAGCTTAAGGCAAATGAAGATTATGTTGTTTTTGATTATTTACCACAGTATTATGTTAGTGCTGTAGTTGATATAGAAGATCATAGATTTTACAGACATAGTGGGGTAGATTTAATATCATTAGGTAGAGCAATTGTAAATAATATTAAAGCCAAAAAGATTGTTGAAGGTGGAAGTAGTATAACCCAGCAACTAGCTAAAAATCTATATTTTACTCAAGAGCAGAAATTTGAAAGAAAGATAGCAGAACTTTTTTTAGTATATAATTTAGAAAAGAATTATACTAAAAATGAAATATTTGAATTATATGTTAATACTTGTTATTTTGGAGATGGGTATTATGGAGTAGGTGAAGCTTCAAAGGGGTATTTTAATAAAAATGCAAAAGATATGAATTTGTATGAAAGTACTCTTCTTGCAGGAATACCTAATGCGCCAAGTATATATGCACCTACTAAAAATCCTGATTTAGCTAATCAAAGGCAAAAACAAGTTATACGTAAAATGCTAAAACAAGGAGATTTAACCGAAGTGGAAGCAAATGAATTATATGATAATATAGATTAGATAAAATTATTGTGTAGGTATATATTGTACTGCATACTTTTTTATTTACATTTACATAAAACTGTGATATAATGTTGAAGGAGTTCATATATAAAAAATTAATTAATATTAATAGGAGGAATAGGTATGAATAATACTGAAATGATGATTTTGTGTGAAGGTTGTCCTAAGCGCGATGTAAAGCTTGCAAGTTCTGGATCTATGCATGGAGTAAGTTATATTACTTTCCCATCTGATAAACGGTATATAATACGTGATAATCCTGATGTTTCATGGGATGAAATCATGAGAAGAAGAGAAAAGTTTATGGAAATCTACATTCCTAAGTTTGGCAAATATGAGATTGAACAGTTTGTAGCTCATAAACTTATGGAAGCTCTCTTCATAACAAAAGATATTACAGAACTGTTAAATTCTAAACTTGTTTGTTTTGATATGTATAATACAACAAGAGTAGAGCAGGAAAGACTTAAGGATATACTTTTAAAATGTTTTGTAGAAGTTGATGGGGATTGCTATGGTGATCATATAAAATACCTTATGTTTAAATGGACGCCGTATAGTCAGCTTAAAGAATAAAGAATGTGTAAAACAATAAAATAAAACCTAGTGAATTTTCACTAGGTTTTAAAATATTATTCATATAAATATCTTGCCACGTGAACACCACTTGCACTTGCATGTGAAAGAGAATGTGTCACACCGGAGCCATCTCCTATAATAAACAAATCTTTAATTTTTGTTTGAAGATTTTCATCTACTTCAACTTCAGAATTGTAGAATTTAACCTCTACACCATAAAGAAGTGTATCGGGATTAGCAGTACCAGGAGCGATTTTATCTAATGCATATATCATTTCTATGATATCGTCAAGTTGTCTTTTGGGAAGAACTAAGCTTAAATCACCAGGTGTTGCATTTAATGTAGGTTTAACAAAACCTTTTTCCATTCTTTTCTTTGTGCTTCGTTGTCCTTTAATTAAATCTCCAAATTGCTGAACTAAGAGCCCACCACCAAGCATATTGGAAAGTCTTGCTATAGATTCTCCATATTCATTACTGTTTTCGAAAGGTTCTGTAAAATGATTGGAAACCAGAAGTGCAAAATTTGTATTATTACTGAAGTGTTTTGAATCGCTATAGCTATGACCGTTTACCGTCATTATACCTCTTGTATTTTCTGTAACAACAATACCATTTGGATTCATACAGAAAGTTCTTACGAGATCGCTATATTTTTGTGTTTTAAATACTAATTTGCTTTCATAAACTTCAGATGTTATATGCTCAAAGACCTCAGCAGGAAGTTCAACTCTCACACCTATATCAACCTTATTGCTAGTTGTTTTTATTCCAAGGCTGGAGCATATATTACTAATCCATTTAGAACCAGATCTTCCGGCTGCAATGACTAATTTCTTAGAATACATTAAACTGGTATAATCATCTAATATATCCTGATTTAAAACAGTAAGTTTAAATTTGGCTGAGTTGTCATTAATAGTTTCAACATTTTGAACGTCAGCTTCAAAATGAATTTCAACTCCGGAATTTATTAAAAATTCATACATCCTTTCTAAGACTAGGTAGTTAATGTCAGTTCCTAAATGTCTTACCCTTGCATCAAGTAAATTTAAGCCGTGCTGAAGAGCAAGTTTTTTTAGGTTTGTGTTTTCTGTAGAATATGATCGCGTTTTAAAATCACTGTATGCATGATTAATATCATCAACATATTCCATGAGGGAAATTGCTTCATCTTCACCTACATGTTCGTAGAGTTTTCCACCAAAGTTATTAGTTATATTGTATTTGCCATCTGAAAAAGCACCAGCACCACCAAAACCATGCATTATGCTACAGTGTTTGCAGTTAATACATTTTTTTACTTTACCTGTTGTAATAGGGCATTTACGCTGTGAAAGGTTAACACCTTTTTCTAAAATACATATTTTTAGCTTATGCTGAAGTCTGATTGCCTCATAAGCTGTAAAAATTCCAGCAGGTCCTGCTCCTACAATTATTAAGTCATAAACTTTGTCCATTAATTATACCTCCTAAATTATTATTAATATATATAAATAGTTAATAATTATATTAACCAATTAATAAGAAAATTACCGGTATATTATACAATACAAATTACATAAAATCAATGCATGTACATAAAATGGAATATTTGACAAAATTAATAATATATATTATTGTTATTATCTTATTAAATGATATAATATATATAGTTAAAAAGGAGTAGTAACTTATGGTTGATGTTATAATTATTGGTAATGGACCAGCTGGAGTATCAGCAGCGTTATATACTAAAAGAGCAAACTTAAATACTGTTGTCATTGGAAAAGACATAGGCGCTCTTGATAAGGCAGAAACAATCGAGAATTATTACGGAGTTTTAGGAAAAGTATCAGGAAAAGACTTAGTAAAATTAGGATTAGAACAAATAAATGAGTTAGGTATTAAATATATAAATGAAGAGGTAATAGTGATAAATAAAGAAAGTGATGAATTTATTGTTATTACAAATAAAAATGAGTATAGAGCAAGGTCTGTTATAATGGCTACGGGTGTATCAAGAACAAAATCTAGTGTAGAAGGAATAAAAGAGTTTGAAGGAAAAGGCGTTAGCTATTGCGCTGTTTGTGATGCTTTTTTCTTTAAAGATAAGGATGTTGCCGTTTTAGGAAATGGAGATTATGCGATTCATGAAATTACACAGTTGTTACCTATAGTAGGTTCAGTTAGTATTTTAACAAATGGTAAGGAAAGAATAAATATAAGGGATGATAGAGTAAAAGTATATGATAAGGCAATAAAAAAATTAAGTGGAAATGATAGATTAGAAAAAGTTGAGTTTGAAGATAATACTAAATTAGATGTTTCAGGAGTATTTGTAGCAGAAGGGGTAGCATCTAGCATAGATTTTGCAAGACGAATAGGCGCTATAACAGAGGGAAATAATATTGTCATAGATGAAAACTTTATGACTAATATACCAGGGCTGTTCGCTGCAGGTGATTGTGTTGGTGGACTTCTTCAAATCTCAAAAGCAGTGTCAGATGGAGCCCATGCTGGTATTAGTGTTATTAACTATATAAGGAAGAATAAATAGTATGGAATATATAATAATATTATTAGAAGGAGTTATAACATTTATATCTCCATGTATGTTACCAATGCTTCCGATATATCTATCATATTTTGCAGCAAGTGAAACTGATAAAAACAGTAAAACAAAGACGCTAATTAATGTAGTATTCTTTGTAATTGGTTTTACTATAATATTTACTTTATTAGGTGTATTTTCGGCTTCGTTAGGAGTTTTTCTTAAAACAAATATGAATATTGTAAATATAATACTAGGGAGTGTTGTAATATTATTAGGTATAAATTTTACGGGAGTAATAAAATTACCTATTATAAATAAAAGCAGGGGAATAAGTAATATAAAAAACAAAGCTACATTTGTGTCTTCGTTTTTATTTGGAATAATATTTGCAGTAACGTGGACACCTTGTGTAGGAACATTTTTAGGAGCAGCATTAAGTATAATAGCAATAAGTTCAAATATTATAAAAGGAATTACATTAATACTAGTATATTGTTTGGGACTTGGAATTCCGTTCTTAATTTCTGCTTTGTTTATAGACAAGTTAAAAAATACATTTGATGGTATAAAGAAGCACTATAAAACTATAAATATAGTATGTGGTATATTTTTGTGTATAATAGGTCTTCTTATGGTTACAGGACTCATAGATAAATATTTTAGTTTAATTATTTAAACATAGAAAGGAACAATATGAAAGATAATATAAAAGTGGCAATATATTTTTGTGTGTTTGTTTTATTTATAGTGTTTGCATATATAGGGTATAATAAACTTTTAGAAACTAGAAGTGTTAATGCTACTGAAAGTGAAAAAATGAATAAGAGTAAACTACCAGAATTTGAGTTATATCTAGAAAATGGAGAGAAAGTTTTATCTAGTAGTTTAATAGGAAAACCATTAGTAATTAACATATGGACTTCATGGTGTGGGTATTGCGATGTTGAAATGCCGTATTTTAACGAAATGTATTTAAAGGAAAAAGACAATATTACATTTGTAATGATAAATGCAACAGGAGATAGAGATAGTAAAGAAAGTGCTAAACAATATATTAAAGAAAGTGGCTATTCTTTTGAGATATATTACGACATAAATCTAGATGCTATTAGAGCTCTTGCAATATATAGTTATCCTACAACTATGTTTATTGACAAAGAAGGTTATATAGTGAGTACAAAAGTTGGTATGGTAACAAAAGAAATATTACAAAATATGATAAATAGGATAAAATAAGGAGGTATAAATTATGATAATAGAAATTAATAAAAGTAATTTTAAAGAGGAAGTATTAGCTTCTGATAAAAAGGTATTAATAGACTTTTGGGCAACTTGGTGTAATCCATGCAGAATGATGCATCCTGTATTAGAAGAGTTAGAAAAAGAAGTAGGATATAATATAAAAATAGGGAAGGTAAATATAGATAATGATCCAGAGCTTGCTTCTAAATTTGGGGTTATGAGTATACCTACATTTATTGTATTTGAAAATGGTAATGTAGTAGATTCGAGTGTTGGAATGCAAAGTAAGGAAAACTTAAAAAAATTAATAAGAATGTAAGCATAAGATTAAATTATATAATAATAAAAAGAAGATAAAATAAAATGAGTATGTAGAAAAAATTGTGTAAACTCTAAATAGTAAAAAAATCCTTTCTATGATAAAATAAAATTAATCATAGGGAGGAATTTTTTATGGGAAGAAAAGAAAGATTGTCACCAGAGAGAAAGGAATTAATACAACAAT
>JAZSQI010000035.1:0-7543 GCA_045537895.1 Clostridia bacterium | reverse complement strand
AACTTTTTTAGAAGGTCTTCCACGTTTAGCCATACTACCTCTCCTACTCTATAAAGATTATAACATTTAACTTTACATTTTTCAACACATTTTGACTTAATTAATAATATGTGTTAATATAGTTGACAATTTCAAGGGGGAAAATTTTATGAATAATGAATTAATAAAATATTTAAATTTAAAAGAAGAATTAAAACTTGATTCTAAATATGCAGAAACAATAAATGTAATAACTATTATTATATCTTTTACTATATTTTCCGTATTACCGCAGTTTATCTCTACTATTAATACAATATCAATTATATGTTTGTTCTATTTAATATCAAAATTATTAAATTTTATGATGTTTGGTACAAGAGGAAAAAGATTAAAGCAAAAAGTATTAATAAATAAAACTATTACAAAAATAAAAAGCACTTTATAGTGCTTTTTTATTCCATTACAATTACATATGGGTCATCTATAGTTCCACTACCTTTAAACTTAACATCTGCTTTTAAGTTGATTACTGGGCGAGGTGCACCATGCTTATCAATAACATTTGACCTAAAACCGTCTTGTATACTATTTGCCCCTGAAGTTGCTACATAACTTGTTGAATCACTAACTAAACCAGTTGGAGACATTGTCCTAAAAAATGTATAATTACCTATATTTAAATAGTTTTTATTTAAAGATCCTCCATATGCAACTTCATCAGCAGTAAGCAAACCTACTGGTTTTTGTAATAAACCATTACCATTTATATCATTTATTGTATATCTATCTTGTTTTGATGAGCACAATAAGGTAGGATTGTCAATTCTTTTATAAGCATTATATGCCAAATCACCCCAAAATAAAGAAGTTTGTCTATCATTACAAAAAATACCATCTGAAATATATTTTCCATATTTATTTTCTAAATTATCTTCATACCATTTATCTAAAAAAGTTTTCATTGTACTATCTACTTGTATAGAATTATTATTTTCATCCATGCCTTCGTAAGTATATCCTACATTTCCATTATCATCAAAAGCAACATGACCAACTGCTACAGTATGTTCCAATCCATTTTTAGCAAGCTCTACACCATCATATACCAATCTTATTGTTCCATCACCATTTATTCTTACTATTCTCCAGTACATTGGTGATCCTTTACTAATAGAAATTGGCTTTTCAAACACTGAACTATTATAATCATATACTATGAAATTGCTATCAGTTTCCCAAGTGCCAAATTTCACATAATTATTAGTAACTTGTCCTCTAAAATAATATGATTCTCCTAAATCATCTAATGTAGCAAATAAACCTAAATCATTGTTTGTAAAATCAGATTTTGTTTCTACAGTAACTTTTTCAGCAACATAAGAATCATAACTAATAGAAATAATTTTATGAATTGAGTTATAACTTTCATCAAAATAATACCCCTCACATGAAATTGGTGTTCCATTTTCTTTCATACCGTTCTTACATTCTAAAAGACTAGCTTGAAAAGTATTACCTTTAAGAATAATTTCCCCATTAAGTCCATCAACTTCGTAACTAGAACCAAATTGCCTACTATAATCTCCTTCATATGTATTAACTTGAGTAGATTTTATAGAATATGTTGTTTTTAATGTTTTTATTGGTTCACTATTATAAGCACTTAATATATTGCTTGCTAAAGTTGCCTTTATTAGTTTGTTTTGATTATCTTTTACTATTAAAGCATTATCAAATAGTAATTCCACATTATTTATTTTTCCATCAATAATATTTATAGTACCTCTTTTAGGTGATTCTCCTTTTATTTCTACTTTTAATTCATCAATACATTTTTCATCTTCAAATTTTATACATATATTACCGCTTTCTAATATTTGATACATTCCATCTTTTACTGATTTGTTTTTTAGTGTTGCTTGAGCCACACTCATTTCTACTGCATCTAAATAAAAATCTGCACTTCTTAATGTTGCATTATCTTTTGTTTCATCTATTATATTTAGTACTATTGGCACTGCAATAACAGCAATGATTGCTAATATTACAATAACTGCTAATAATTCTATTAATGTAAATCCTTTTTTCATACACACTCTCCTATCATTTATAACTATTATTATTTTAATTACTAAAACAATTAATTTTTCTAATCATATTCAATTAAAAAATTACTAGGTTTTATATTTGATTCTATGTTTATATTTGAATAATTTTTATTTAATTTTATTTCTGGTAATTCTATATCACTTACTACACTTTTACTTAACGGATAATATATTACTACATTATTATTACTCAACCATTCCTTTAATTCTTCTATAGTATTTATTCCTTCTATTTTTAATTTTAATTTATTTCCATCAAACCAATAATTACTACCATACTCTAAATAATTTGATATTGATAATTCCTTATCTTTCTTAGGATAACTTTCTAAGTTTAATACAAAGTAATTATCTATTAATTCAAAATTATCTTCACTACTTAAATTTAATACTCCTACATTTCTTACTTCTTTTTGATTCTTATAATCTATATAATCTACATAATTTCCTACTTTTCTTAATGGTGAGTCTAGATAAATATTGGTTTCTATTTCTGTATAAGGCTCATAGTCTGAATAACCGCCTTCAACTAACCATACTTTATAATCATTTGTAAAATTTTCATTTGATCCAAGTGAAATACCTAAATAGTAAGTGTTTTCACTAGTTACAAACGTTTGTTGTAATCTATTATCGTATATCCACCCACCAATAGATTTAATAGATGTATTAGTTGGATTTTCATTAAAGAAAAGTACTCTAGTTCTTCCTGTTGAGTAAGATTGAATAAATGTATACTTAGTGTTTGGTTTACACTTTAAAATTAGGCCTTTATATGTTGTGGAACTCATCATATATGCACCATCGACTGGACCTTGTGATACTAATCCTGTAATTTCTTGTGGATTTAACAAATTCTTTCCAAGAACTTTAACTGGTATTTTATATCCATAAGGTTCATAATCTGTGGCTGTATCTCCTTCTTCTAATTGAATATTACTTATTGTTGCACCATCATTGTGAAAATACAAATATAAAGCTGCAATACTGTCAATTTGTTCTTGTGTAAGAGTGAAAGTTCCACTCACAAGTCCTTTGCCATATTTAACAAGAGTTATACTAGTGCCATCTTTAAATCTAATGCCTATCATACCATTTGAATTCTTTAATTCGCCTGTATATACTCTGGATAATGTATATGTTACATTAGGTTTTAAAATCGCTTTCAAGTGTTCGGTGATACCACTAACCCAATTCGCATAATTTTCTACATAATAACCATTTTTAACTTTAGAAATTTTTGGATTTGTTAACAAATAATCACTGTTTATTAGGTTTTTGGTATTTTCACCTACAATTTCTATTTTATTTAACTCTGTATTTTGTACACTATTACCATATATCTTATAATTATTTAAAGTAGTGTCTGTATTTTTTATTATTATTGATTCTTCTTTTGTTTCTTCTATATTTTTACTTGCTTTATTACACACAAATTCTTTATTATATTTATCACATAAATATCCATCTATTATTAGTTTGTTGTATGTTATTGTTCCTGATGGAGTTATATTTATAGTTCCATCTTCTGGTACAATTCCTGATACTTCTAATTTATTATTTAATTCATCTATACATACTCCATCACTACAAGTAAATGTTTTATTTTCTTTTATTTGATTTTTATTTATATATAATTCTATTGCTTTTTCTATATTACTCATACTTACTTTTAATGAACCTACTTTTGCATTATCTATTACTTTTATTACTATAGGAATTGCGATTACTGATATGATTGCTAGTATTACTATTACTGCTAAAAGTTCTATTAATGTGAATCCTTTTTTCATACACGCTCTCCTATCTTATATCTTTATTATATATTAAAAGTATAAAAAAAGCAAATATATTTTCATAAAAATATATTTGCCTTTACGCTATTAATATTTAGTCTCTAGGTTGAAATATTAAAGATAAAATAAATGAAAATACTATAGCGGCTACTATCCCAGATGAAGTTAAATCAAACATACCCATAAATAGTCCCATAACTCCAAAATTATTTACTGTATCCATAGCTCCATGTATTAGTAAATGTCCAAAAGATGTGATTGGTACAAGTGCTCCACCACCTGCCCAAAGTACAAATTTATCATATATATTAAAAACATCTAGAAATGCTCCTACTACTACAAATATAGTAGTTATATGCCCTGGTGTAAGTTTAGTATTATCAAGTATTATTTGTCCTATCAAACATACTAAACCACAAAATATAAATGCATTAAAGTATATCATTATTTACCTCCAAACTAATAGCATGACTAATACTTGGAATAGATAAGTGTTGATTAGTCATTCCTGTATTTAATAAAGCTCCTGTTGCGACAAGTAGTACTCTTTTTAATTTACCTTTTTTCATTTTATCTAATATATATGAATATGTAACAAGAGGTAAGCATGCTATACCACTACCTCCTGTATATACAGGTTGTTTAATTGTATCAAATATCATACATGCAGAATCATCATAATTTTTTAATGTTATATTATACTCTTTTTTTATATAATCCTTGAGTATTTTTTTACCTACTTCGCCTAAATCTCCAGTTAATACTAAATCATAATATTCTATATTTCTTTTAGTATCTTTTAAATGATCACTTATTACTTTAGCAGCTGCCGGAGCCATTACTGCTCCCATATTAAATGCATCAGTTATTCCCATATCGCATACTGTACCTAAAGTAGCTAATTCTACTTTAATATTTGATTTTTCATTTGATAAATAACAACTAGCACATCCTGTAGTTGTGAAAGTTGTATAATCTTTCTTAGGGCCACCATACTCTACTGGATTTCTAAATTGTTTTTCCGCTCCATTATTATGAGACGAAGAAGTTATTATTGCATTTTTGACTTGATTTGCTTCTATCATATTACTAGCAAGCATCATTTCAAGAGTACTAGATGCACAAGCACTATAAACACCTATTAAAGGTATTCCTATTTTACTAGACGAATAATTAGTCGCAACTATTTGATTAAGTAAATCAGAACCTATATGTATATCTATATCTTTACTTGATTTATTTAATTTATTAAGTAATATATTTACACAATCTATAATAGATTTAACTTCTGCCTGTTCCCATGTTTTTTCATTGAAATAAAAATCTTCATAATATTTATCGTAATATTTAGATAGAGGACCATTGTGTTCATATGGACCTACTACTGTACTAGTTTCATTAATATATACATTATTATATTTAAAAGTCATATTATCCTCCTATTATTAATAATCTAATAAGTCCAAATATGTATGCACTAACAACTCCATAAATAATTACAGAACCAGCAAGTTTAAACATATTAGCTCCTATACCTGTTACAAGACCTTCTTTTCTATATTCTAAAGCAGCACTCATCATGGCATGAGCAAATCCAGTAATAGGTATAATAAGACCACATTTAGCAAAATTAACCCATTTATCAAAAAAACCTAACCAAGTTAAAAAGCACCCTAAAAATATTAAAGTAATAATCATAAATACACTTGCATCTTTAGTAGATAAATTAAAATAAAAGGAATATACGTCAATCAAAAAATTTCCAAATACGCCCATAAAACCACCTATTATAAATGATATAATAGCATTCTTTACTTTATTTACTTTTGGTGTATGTTTATCTACTATCTTTTGATATTCTTTTTTCTCCATAAAAAAATCCTCCCAAAATTATTTTGGAAAGATTTTCAAATTTTATACAAAAATAAAAAAAGAATAACTACACAAGCTAATCTTTTAATATTTAAATGGTGTCCTGTTAGGGACTCGAACCCTAGACCCACTGATTAAGAGTCAGTTGCTCTACCAACTGAGCTAACAAGACAAATCAATTACTAATAAAGTATAACACATTTTTTTAAAAAAGAAAAGAAAAAAAGAAGAATTAATCTTCTTTATAGTTTTTTACAAAGTTATATGCATCTTTACACATTTCTTCAATACCTAATTTTGCTTCCCAATCAAGTTTTTCTTTAGCATACGCGGGATCTGCATAACATGCATCTATATCTCCAGGTCTTCTATCAGTTATTTTATAACTTACATCTATATCATTAACTCTCATAAATGTATTTACAAGTTCAAGTACACTATATCCATTACCAGTTCCTAAATTATAAGCATCTACTCCTGTATCTTTTAATACTTTTTCAATAGCTTTAATATGGCCTTTAGCAAGATCAACTACATGTATATAATCTCTTACTCCTGTACCATCTTTTGTATCATAGTCATTACCAAATATACTTAAACATTCAAGTTCATTAGTTGCTACTTTAACTATGTAAGGCATTAAATTATTTGGTATATCATTAGGATTTTCACCAATAAGACCTGATTTATGAGCTCCTATTGGATTAAAGTATCTAAGTATTGCTATACTCCATTCATTATCAGAATGATATAAATCTCTAAGTATATCTTCTATCATTAATTTAGTTGCTCCATATGGATTTGTAGTTGATAATGGGAAATTTTCTCTTATTGGTAAGACTTTAGGTTTCCCATATACAGTTGCACTTGATGAGAATGCAAGTTTTTTACAATTAAACTCATTCATTATTTCTAAAAGTGAAATTGTTGAATCTAAATTATTTCTATAATATTTAAGTGGTAATTTAACTGATTCACCAACTGCTTTAAATCCCGCAAAATGTATTACTGCATCTATTTTATTATCACTAAATATTTCTTTTAATAATTCCTTGTTACAGCAATCTCCTTCATAAAACCTAAAATCTTTATTTGTTATCTTTTTTATTTTATCTACTACATCTATTTTTGAATTAGATAAATTATCAATAACAACAACTTCATACCCAGATTCTAATAATTCTACTACTGTATGACTTCCTATATAACCAGTTCCTCCTGTTACTAATATTTTCATATTATACCTCCTATAAAAAGTATACTATAAAAATTAAATAAAGTACATATTATTTATAAGATATATTATAATTACTAGGTCCTTTTATGCATTTTCCATCTATATCAAACCTAGAAGAATGACAAGGACAATCCCATGTTTTTTCTTTTTCGTTATATATTAAACCACATCCCAAATGTGGACATTTATTATATACCTTATGTATTTTACCTTTTTCTTTATAAATAGCTATACTTTTACCATTTTCATATTCAAAAGAAATATTTTTATTATACCAAGGTTTATTTTTATTTATTTTAGGACCTATAAATGATTTTGTTTGACTTAAAAGTATTAAAGGAAATTTAATTATATTTGATAAAGTTATTCTATTAGGGTCAAATATGTATTCAAATTCATTTTCTTTATTTAATATCATATCACTAATTATTTTAGCTGCAACTACTCCATTAGTCATACCCCAAGTATTATAACCTACTCCAATATAAATATTATCTTTTAGTCTTCCTATATAGGGTATATAATCAGGTGTGATTATATCTGTATTT
>JAZSQI010000040.1:0-28378 GCA_045537895.1 Clostridia bacterium | reverse complement strand
GGGTAATTTTTAGACTTAGCGAAGCTATGCCTAAAAATTAGCTAGAAAGCGTAGCTTTCACAATAAAGATATGATAAAATAAAGAAAAAATAGAACGGATAAATTATATTAGAGAATTGCAACCTTGTACTTTACTGATACATGGCAGTTTGTGTCGAACGATTTAGTTTGTAAATACACTAATTATATGATATATTATATGTACTTCATTCATGTATTTTATTTATGTTTTTATTCAAGAAGTTCTATAATTATTTTTATTCTATAAATCATTTAAATTTATTAGTTTTTATCATTAAAATTTCATTTATATTAAATAACCAGAATTTATTATATTAATTGAGGGGAGGTTTTAGTTGGGAAAAGTTAAATTATTAAAGCCTAAATACGATGTTGTATTTCATGCTTTGTTTGGAGAAAATAATATATTTCTTGCAGAAAAGTTTATATCAGATATTTTAGGCTATAAAATAAAAATTGAAAGTGTTTTAGATAGACATATGAATATAAAGGTTGCTGAGCAAAAATTAGGAGTATTAGATTACCGTGCTAGATTAGAAGATAAAACAATTTGTAATATTGAAATTCAATTAAATGAACATGATTATGAAATAGAAAGATTTGTATATTATTTATCAGATACTTATTCAAGACAATTAACAAGTGGAGGGGAATATACAGATTTAAATAAGACTATAAGTATAATAATATTAGATCATGAGATAAAACTGCTGGAAAAGTTTAATGAATTAGATGTAAAATGGCATATGAGAGATAATAAAGGTGGGAAGACAATATTGACACCAAATTTTGAAATGTGTATAATAGAATTACCTAAAGCAATAAGATTATATGAAAAATTGGGTAATAATAAACTATGCCAGTGGATGTTGTTTTTGGATGATCCTAATAGCAGGGAGGTCTTAAGAATAATGAAAGAGAATAAAGACATAAAAGAAGCTGTTAAAAAATTGGAATGTGTAAGCTGTGATGAAGAAGTAAGAAGAATAGCAGAACTAAAAGAAAAGGCAAGAAGAGATGAAAACGCTGTTAAAGATTTTGTAATGAGAAAGGGGATAGAAGAAGGTAGGCAAAAAGGAATTTACGAAAACAAGAAACTGATGGTGAAAAATATGCTAAAAGAAGAATTGGATGTTGAACTTATTTCAAAAATAACAGGTCTTACAAAAAGTGAAATATTAGAAATGAAGTAATAATATAGTATACTGTAAATGAAATTTGGATTTATAGTATACTATTATTTATGCTAAATTGAAAATAATTTTAAATAATTAAAAAATATTTTTAATTTAATTGATATTACAACTTTATTGGAGTATAATCTATGTATAGATATTTTTATATGGAAGTTGGTGATATCAGGTGCAAGATATGAGTTATTTACAAGGCGAAGTTGTAAGTAGAAAAGAATATTTGAAAAAGAAAAAAAGAGAGAAAACCAAAAGAGCCTTAAGAAAAATTAGCTCTAGAACATGGATTTTGCTTGCCTTTATATTAATAATATCTGTATATGTTATTTATCAATTCTATATATACAATACAAAACATAGATTAGTTCAAACACTTCCCGATGAAATATCTAGTATGAAAGAATATAATATATATTATATTAGTGAGACTTATGCATATGATGCAGAGAATCAATTGAAAAGTATGTCAACTTCTTCAAGTGATAAATTAACTATAGAAGAAGGTCTTGGAATAACAAACATTAAGGTTAATGATAATAATGTATTTGGAATAAAAAATGGTAGTTTAATAAAAATAGATAATAATTTAAAAGAAGATAAAGTAACAACAATAATTGAAAAAAATGTAAAAGGATTTACGATATATAAAAATGAAATTTATGCTTATTTAAATGGTGAAGGAAATGAAGCAGGAATATATACAATTTCTAAAAAAGGTAAATTAAACAAAATTATATCTGGAGCAGTATATCAATTATTAGCAGACAAAAATCACATATATGTTGTGGACTCAAATAAAAATATAGTAAGATATAAAAAGAATGGTAAAGAGCAAGAAGTACTAGTAAATAATTCGTCAGCAGCCTCTATAATCCAAGATGAAAAAGCAATATTTTTTGTAAATATAAAAGATTCAAATACTTTATATAGAGTAGACAAAGAGACTAAAAAAATAGAAAAAGTTTCAAAAACAGCTACACTCTCGGCTGGAATTGTTGGAATGGATGGAAATTACTTTATGGGTGTATATGATAATGTAGCATATTATATCAATACAAAAGATTCAAATAAATTATATAAATCTAGTGTGGAGAGTAAAGAAGATGCTATTGTTTTAGAAGATAGCATTCAGATTTTGGATGTAATTGATTCAACAATTTTCTATAAAGTAAAAAATGATATAGGAGTATATAGGTATGATATTTTAAATGGAATATCTTCACAAGTTACAAGCGCTAGAGTATTAGAATTTGATGCTGAATAGAAAAATTAATTATAATAAGAATATAAAATATATAAATTCTCATAATATTACAGTTGGTGATGTTATGAGAATTCGTTTATTTAATAAAAAAGATTTAGATGAAGTTATCAGTCTTTTTATAGATATATTTGAAAAAGAAAATAAAAAGGAAAAATGGACAAAAGAAATGGCAGAAAAATATTTGCTAATTCATTATAGGATGAATAAGGATTTGTGTTTTGTTGCTACTGAAAATAAAAAGATAATCGGAATAGGACTTTGTATGTTAAAACCAGAATATAGTAAATATATAATTGATTCTCACATATTAATTGTCCATCCCGATTATAGGAGAAAAAAAGTTGCAACAAAACTTTTAAAAAAGTTAATAACTAAAGCAAATAATAAATATGGCGTAAGTGAAATACAAAGTAGCGTTAAGTCACTTACCACTTTCCCTATATCTTGGTATGAAGGTATAGGTTTTAGAGAGAAAAAACACTACAGCTTAGTAAAAGCAAAAATAGATGATGTTTTAAAATCTATATAACTTTTATACACCTGCAAACATAGCAACAACTACATAACCGTAAGTTGAACTTTTGCTAATACCAATTCCTACATAATTATATGAATTTGATAAAAGATTTTCCCTATGTGTTGATGAGTTAATCCATGAGTTAACAGCTCCTTCTAAAGAGGGATTTCCTGCTATATTTTCACCTGCAACTTTATAGCTAAGACCATAATTTTTCATCATATCAAAAGGAGAGCCGTAAGTAGGGGAAGTATGTGAAAAATAATTTTTAGCTGTCATATCATCTGCTTTTAGTCTTGCCATTTTAATTAACTTGGTTCCCATACTTAGCTTGTTAACTCCATTTTTTTCTCTATATTCATTTATAAGTTTTAGTACATATTCTTCGTTTTGAGTGCCTTGGACGTTGCTGGTATTGGACGTTGTTGTAGAGTTACCAGAGCTATATAGACTTACATAATCTTTGTGCATCATACCTACTGCGTTATCAGATGTAATTATTAAATAAAAATTACCTATTTTTCCAATTACTTTTACTGTAGTATTTTTCTTAAGTTTTGTAACCTTTACAAAATTAGTTCCAGGACCTCTTCTTAAATTAACACTGTCTCCTGAAATTGTAGCAAGTTTGGAGCCTAAATTAGTGTATGTTGATGCTCCAGATGGGGCTGTATTGGAAGATTTTACGTAGCTTTTGCTTACGTAACCAACCTGGTTATTTGAAAGTTGAACTATATAGAAACCATTTGATTCTCCAACCATTTTTAAGCTGGTTCCTTTTGAAAGTACAGAAATAACGGAAGAACTAGTAGAAGGTTTTGCTCTAAAATTTGTTCTTGTAGTTAAAACTCCATACTTAGGATTAAAACTTGTTACATTTGTGTAAGCAAGTAGATTTGAACTAAAAATAATAAATGTAAAAAACATTACTATTACAATTTTCTTTAACTTGTACATTATATATCACCTCATTTGATTAGTAATATATATGCTGTAATTAATAATATATTCCATAAAATAATTAAAAATGTATAAAATTTCCAAATTAATTAATAATAATTATGAGGTGAATTAAGTTGAATTTGGTTGATGGTAATTTGTATTTTAAAAAAATAAGTAAAAATAATAAACAATACAATTATTTAAATGAAAATATAAATTGTGATGTGTTAATAATTGGAGCAGGGGTAAGTGGCGCTATTACAGCATATTATATGGCAGAAGAAGGATATAATGTTGTAATTGTAGATAAGAATATAGTAGGCTACGGAAGTACTAGCGCAAATGTTGGAATACTTGATGTTAGTCTTGGCATGGAAACAAATAAATTAAGCAAGATTATTGGTGAAAAGAAAACAAAGAAATGTTTTGAGCTTATGTTAGATAGTATTAATGAAATAGAAAAAATAACAAATAAATTATCAAATAAAAATAATATAGGGTTTAGGAAAACGAATTCTATATATTATACAGATAAATATATGAATAAAAATTCTATAGTAAAAGAATATAACTCAAGAATAAATTTAGGAATAGGAAGTAAGTTTTTAAATGAAAACAATATACTAGACTTAAGATATGGACTTCAGATAGAAAACGGTAGTGCTGTTATGAATGTATATGAATTTACTAAAGAGATTATTTCATATATCTCAAAAAATGATAATGTTAAAGTATATGAACATACAGAGATTAATGATATTAAAAGTAAAGAGGAATATGTAATTGCAACTACAAGCAACAATTTTAAAATAAAAGCCAATAAGGCTATAATAACAGAAGGAGCAGAAGTGGTTAAATATTTTCCAGACATTCCAATTGAATTATACAAAACATATAATATTGTAACAGAAGGTATAGATAGTTTGAAAAATTATGATGTTAATTTTACTGCAAGAGATATGGAAACTCCATTTAATTATATTCGTTTTACTGATGATAATAGAATAGTGTTTGGTGGGCAAATATCAAAGGTAACGGAGAAGGAGTTATTAAATACTGCAATTTCCAAGGGCCTGTCAAATAACAGATATAAAAAACTATTTAAAACTATGCAAGAGAATTTTTCTGGGCTTAAAGATATAACTATAAGATATTGTTTTAATTCTGTATTTGCAGAAACAAAAGATACACTACCATTAATAGATGAATTGCCTGGTATGTCAAATGTGTATTGTAATTTATCTTATGGTATTAATGGAATACTTTTTTCTGTTATTGGAGCAAAGATGTTAAAGGAAATAAACAGAGAATATTATGCAAGAGATATGCATATGTTTGGTATAAAAAGATAATATATTGTCAAATAAATAAAAGAATAATCTAAAATTATCTAATAAAAATATATTGGTTGATGGACAAATTATATAAATGATATATATAAGCTTGAGAGTAAGACTCAAGCTATTTTTATATATTTTTTTAGGAGGTAGGAATGTTAAAGCCGTTAAAAAACAAAATAATATTAAGTGTAGAAAAAAGTGATAAAACAGAAAGTGGAATAGTGTTAGCATCAAATGTATCTTCGGACAGCATTATATCAAAAGTAGTAGAAGTATCAGATAGTTGTTTTGATGTGGTTGATATAGGTTCCACAGTTATAATATCAAAATTTGCTGGAAACAAACTAGAGTATAATGGGCAAGAATATATTGTAGTAGATATAAATGATATTCTTGCTATAGTAGAGGAGGAATAATTATGGCAAAAATGTTAAAATTTTCAGATGAAGCTAAAAAATCTATAGAAAAAGGAGTTGAAAAATTAACCAATGCTGTAAAAGTTACATTAGGTCCTAAAGGGAAAAATGCAGTACTTGCAAGAGACTATTCATCGCCACTTATTACTAATGATGGAGTAACAATAGCAAAAGAAATAGAGCTTGAAGATGCTTTTGAAAATGTGGGAGCAGAGCTTGTAAAAGAAGTAGCTATAAAAACAAATGATGTTGCTGGAGATGGAACAACTACAGCAACTATTCTAGCATGTTCTATGATTAAATCAGGACTTAAATATATTAGAAATTCTGCAAACCCTGTAATGGTCAAAAAAGGTATAGAAAAAGCTATAAGTATAGCAGTAGAAGAGATAAAAAAAGTATCTACAAATATATCAGGTAAGGAAGATATAGCAAGAGTAGCTTCAATATCTGCTGGAGATAGTGAGGTTGGAAATATAATTGCTGAGGCAATGGAAAAAGTTACGGTAGATGGAGTAATAACAGTAGAAGAATCAAATGGCATGACAACAGAACTTGAATTTGTAAAAGGAACTAGAATAGATAGGGGCTATTTATCAACATATATGGTAACAGATACAGAAAAAATGGAAGCAATTTTAGATGATCCTTATATATTAATAACAGATAAAAAAATATCTTCAATACAAGATATACTTCCAATATTAGAACTAGTAATGAAAGAGGGAAGAAAGCTCTTTATAATAGCAGAAGATATTGATAAGGAAGTTTTATCAACACTAGTTGTAAATAAATTAAGGGGCATTTTTACTTCTGTTGCAATTAAAGCGCCAAGTTTCGGAGAAAGAAGAAAAGATATGCTTAGTGATATAGCTTGTATAACAGGAGCAACTTTTATTTCTGAAGAATTAGGTCAAAACTTAAAAAAAGTTACTTTGGATATGCTTGGAAGTGCAAAACAAGTAAAAGCAGATAAAGAAAGAACTGTAATAATAGATGGAGCCGGTGATAAAACAGAAATACAAAATAGAATAAATGGAATAAAAAAATCATTAGAAAAGGAAATGGAAGAGTTTGAAAAGGAAAAATTAAAAGAAAGACTTTCTAAGCTTTCTGATGGGGTAGCTATTATTAGAGTTGGTTGTGTTACAGAAACAGAAATGAAGGAAAAGAAACTAAGAATAGAAGATGCTCTTGCAGGAGCTGAAGCAGCCGTTAAAGAAGGTATCGTACCTGGTGGTGGAATAACTTACTTAAATATAAAAGAAAAAGTAAAAAACGGTTGTAGTAATTTGAGTGGAGATGAAAAATTAGGAGCTAAAGTAGTTACTCAGGCTTTAGATGCTCCAATAAAACAAATATTAGAAAATGCTGGAAAAGAACCCTTTGTTATTATAGAAAAAATTAAAGAAATGAAAGATGAATATGGTTATGATGCTTTAAATTCTGAATATGTTAATATGAAAGAGGCCGGAATTATAGATCCTGCAAAAGTAACTAGAAGTGCTCTTCAAAATGCAGCATCTATTGCTAGTATGGTGCTTACAACTGAAGTTATATGTGTAGATAAACCAAAAGATAATGATGTACCAAAAGAAATAGTTTAATTTGTGTTTAAATAGTTAAATATAAATGATAAAGAGGTAAAAAATCTTTATCATTTTTTTTATTAAAAAAACAAAAAGTAGTTATATAATTGATATTTTTACTCAAAATATTACAAGAATATTACAGAAAAATATTTTTTATATGGCATGAGGTAAAGTCTGTTGATTTTGTTATTCACATATGATAGACTTAGTCTGTATTTAAGAATAATGGCGAAAAAAATCGTATGATATGCGATTCTATATAATAAGATTGATTAGAATAGAGGAGATATAATGGAAAGGTGTTTAGGCATTTATATTGGCGATAAGATAATAAAATACGCTAAATTAAGCATGGATAAAAATAAAAATATAGATGTAGAAGTTTCAAATGTTAAGTATGTTCTTGGTGGAATAAAAGAAGTAATAGATGAAATAATAATCGAAACAAACAGTCAAAATACTCCTATATCTATAAATTTATTAAGTGAAAATTATCAATCAGTTGATATTCCAAAGCAACTATCAAAGAATGATATTGCTAGTATTGTTCAATTAGAAGTAGAAGATGTTGCTAATAAAAAAGGTATAAATAACAAATTATTATTATATAATTATAAATCTCAAGAATCTTTAACAAATAAAGATAACAATAAAATAAACATATTATATACTGATAAAACGGAAATAGAACAGTATTCAAAAGTAGAAAACCTTAATATAAAGGGAGCATATCCTTTATCTCTTGCTATAAAAGACATAGTAGCAAAAGAAGAAAAAAATTATGTGGTTGTTAACATAGAAGAAAGAATAATTATCAGTGTTGTGCTAAATGGTGCTCTAGTAGATACAATAGCTCTTGATATTGGAATGAAAGAAGTAATAGACAGTTTAGCAGAACAGTTAGGTTCATATGCAAAGGCATATGAAATATGTAAAACTATAAATGTTTATACAGAAGAAGAAAATCCTAACAATCCAGAAATAGAGAAAATAATAGAACCAATATTACAAGATTCTTTAAGAGGAATAGAAGAAAGTTTAAAACCATATAGAGGAAAATTTGATAAAATACTTTTAACTGGTATGGGTGTACTATTTACTAATATTGATATATTATTTGAGCAATATTATGGAATAAATTCAGAAATATTAAAACCAGCATTCACAAAAGGTGAAATTGGAATCAGAAATATAGCTGAACTTATTGAATCTAATTCGGCTATTGCTTTAGCAAATGCATTTTTAACTACAAATATAGAAGAATACAACTTTATGCTACAAATTGATAAAAAACAACAAAAGTCATTAAAGATGAAAGACAAATTAAAACTTCCAAAAACTGTTTCATTTAATGGTGACGTTGGGGATGTAATTCATAAACTTGTATTTGCGAATTTAGTTGTGGCAACGTTGCTTGTTGGCTATACATTGTTTGGAACTATATATCACGCTCAAACAACTAAGGTTGAAAATGATATAAGAGCATCTATTAAAGGTGTTGAAGAGCAATTAGTAAAAGTACAAACTAATACAAAATATGTAAATGAAAACACTAATAAGTATAAAGAAATTAATGAGATGGTTGATGACGTTCTAAATAAAATTCAAAAAAATGAAATAGGTAATTTAAGAACATATAACGTAGCAAACTTTATGCAAAAAATAATGAAGTTTATTCCTAAGAATGTTCAACTTATATCAATTGAATCAAATGACAATAAACATGTAATTATAAAATCAAAATCAAGTTCTTATGCAGCATTAGGTTATTTTGTATCACAACTTAAATTAGAGGGAATAATAGATAATGTAAAAGTTGATAGTGTAACTCATGGCACTGAAATTAATGTAAGTATAGGTGGTGATTTACCATAATGAATAAGAATATTGTTAAAGTTATAGGATTAATAGTTATATTAGTAGTCTTAGTAGCAGCTATAGTATTCTTACTTATAAAAGGAATAAGCATCGGACCTATTAATGCTGTTTCTGTAAATGGAATAGCAGAAAAAAGCGAAGATGTAGAAACTGCTAAAGAAGATTTAAGAAAAGCAGAAGGTCAATATGAATCAAACGTTGAAAGTTTAGCACTTTCTAAAAAAGAGTATGAAACTCAAAAAGAAGCATACGAGCTAATAAGTGATGAAAAAATTGCTGCTGTAAAGGAAGCCACTAAAGAAGAAGAATATTTAATTGAGTATTTGTGGATTACTTTAGGAAATTATGCAACAGCACATGACTTAGATTTAGCTATAATAGAACCAGGTGGAACTGTTGGTGGACAAAATGCAGAAACTATACCTACAGATGAAACTACAGTTTCTACAGGTACAGGAGTTACTGGTAATGCATCAGGAGTAACATCTACTACTAATGCAGCAACTACAGGTTCTCCTACTTCAGGAACACAAAAAGGTGAAACCGAAGAAGAAAACACTGTAACGGTTACAGATGGTTTAACATCGAGTGCAGAAGCATTAACTGTTCAAGTTAAAGGAAATTATATTGATTTGGCAGATTTTGTATTTGAAGTTGAAAATGATAAATCTTTAAGATTTAGATTAGATAATATAAAGATGCAATCAGCTGGAGGAACAGATGTAATAGCATCATTTAATGTTAAAGATTTTACAGTTTTAAAATATTTAGAAAGATAAAGAAAAGGAGAAAAAGGGTATATGGGAAAGAATTCATGGATAGTATTTGGAATGGTAGCAATTGTAATAATATCTATAGTATTAGTTGCTTTGCTTATATTAGTTCCACAAGGTGATCCAGTTACAATTGATATATATGATGATTACAGTTCATTCGATGAGTCGGATTATACATATACTCAATCTAAAGATATATCTGAGGAATCTATGAAGGAAACTTATACTGTAACTTCAGAAGATATAAATGAAGGAAAGTCATCTAAGTTATATAAGCAAGGAAATACAAATCCTTTTGCAGAAGTAGCAGGTGAAGGTACTACTTCAGGTTCTGGAATATCTGGAAATGGGAATACTACAGTATCTCCATATTCTGCAGATGACAAATAACATTGGTTTAAACAGGCCTCTTACCTTGGCGTGTTTGAATATATAATATTAAATGTATAGGAGGAATCAGATTATGAAAAAAGGTATTTCATTAATCGTATTAGTTATCACAATAATCGTTATGATAATTATAGCTGGAGCTATAATATTATCTCTTAACTCTTCAAATGTAACAGGAAGAGGAAATCTTTCAACATTAGCTAACGATAGATCAGCTTATATGGCTGAATATTCAGTTGTTTATTCAAATGCTATGGCAGCTTTAGATAAAGCTGGTGAGCCAGTAGCACAAGAAGCAGCATTTAAATTAGCAATAACTGGAACTGTTGATAGTACAAGAACTGATGGTACAGCAGTAACTTTAACTGATAAAATGTCATCTAGTTGGATTTATGCTGCAGGAAGTGACGGTGCAGCTTCTACAGCAACAATGACTGATGCTAAAGGTGTTGTATGGACTATAACAAGTACTGGGAAAGTTACAGCTCAAGTTTCAGATTTAAATGCATATTCTTTGGTAGATGCTGATATCGCAACAGGTAAAACATATAACTGGGTTTCTGTTAAACCAGCAGCTTAAGGTTAAAAAATAAATTAAATTTTACTAATACGAAAGAAAATTGTTATAAGAGGTCATATACGTATGTATATGGCTTTTTCTTTTTGTTTTGTTTCTGTAATATTACAGAGATATATAAAATATATTACATATGCTTGTATTAGTGTAAATTATCTATGTTTTGTGATAAAATAAGATAAATTAAGAGGGAAAATGGCAAGGTAGGAGGAACAATGGATTTAGAGCTTTTTGTGGAGATTGTGTATATGGTATGTTTCTTTGTAATAGGAACACTTTTTGGTAGTTTTTTTACGCTAGCAACATATAGAATACCTAGAAAACAGGACATAATGGTTAAAAGGTCATACTGCACAAGTTGCAAACATGATTTGGGATTCTTTGATTTAATTCCAGTTTTAAGTTATATATTTTTAGGTGGAAAATGTAGATATTGCAAAGAAAAGATTAGTATTAGATATGCTTTATTTGAAATCTTTAATGGTGTGTTCTTCTTAGCTACATATTGTTTGTTTGGGATTTCTTGGATTTTATTTGCAACACTTGTAATATATATAGCATTGTTCTTAGTTGTTGGCTGCAGCGTAATGAAAAGAAAAATGAATGAATCAGAAGATAGTACTAATAACAAAAAAGGTGTATTTAATATTGAAATATTAGTAGCTGTTTTTGCTTTTATTATCTACTATGTGGCTACAATATATACAACTAGAAATTATGAAGATACATTAAAGCTTACTAAATTAAGATCAAATGCAGTGACAGTAGCAGTAAATGTACTAGAAAGAAATAAAGCAAAACCATATGATATGGTGGAAAATGTGAATAACGAAAAGGTGAAAATAGATAATTACTCATTTTTTTATAATTTAAGCGTAGAAGAATATGAAGATGCTTCAGGAGCTAGTAATCCTATAGATAACAAAAGATTAAATGTTGATGTAACATATAAATATGGTGATGAGTCTTACAGTGTAGAATTTTCAACATTAATGTATGAGGAGTAGAATATGAAGAAAAATAGTAAAAAAGGAATAACAGTAACATCTATAGTTGTATATGTAATACTTTTCTTTATGTTTACTACAATAACAACAGTGCTATCTTCAAAGATTAATGGAAATCTTTTTAATGACAGAGGAACATCGATAAACATTACAGCTATAAATAAATTAGAATATAATCTGCTTGATAGCGCAGATAAAAGTTATTCTGTTAAAGGGACAGTAAATGACAACAGTACAATACTAACATTCTCTAATAACGATGAATATGTTTTTGATAAGGAAAAACATAAGATATACAAAAATGGAGGAGAGTTAGTAGATTTTCTAAAAGATTTTGATATTAGAGCGATAGATGATTATTTAAAAATAAATATAACTTTGAATAAATATACAAATGAAATTGAAAGAGAAATAATAGTAAATGTACCAGTAACTAATGAATATGTTTTAGCTGATAGAATTATACATTATGATGGTATAGATAATGTTGGAAGTTCAGAGCAAGATAATAAGTCTATGACATGGTATGATTTAAGTGGGAATGAAAAAAAAGCAACACTTACATCAAATTTTGCTAAAAATGGCAAGCTTGATGTATGGACTGGAGATGGATTGTTGTTTTCTGGCGATAATGGTTATGACAAATATATTTCTGTAGATTATTATAATAAGGCATATGAGAAATTTACTTTTGAATTTAATGTTACTCCTTTAGTTCAACCAGGAACAGCTGGAAATTCATACATTCCTATTGTTACTGTTAATTATGGCACAGAAGCTACACTAAGTCTTAGATTTAGAAACGAAGTAGCATTAATGCATAATTCAGGTGATGAAACTGTTTTTGCTAATTTACCAATACTTATAAATAAAGATAATACATATACATTTACTTTTATACAAGAAAATTTAACAACTAGATCTTTATATATAAATGGTACGTTTATAGCTAGAAAAGCAGGACTTGCTTTAGAAAAATTTATTCTTTCTACAATGAGAGTATATAATTCTCCTAATGGTAATTTTATACTCCACAGTATAAGAGTATATGATAGAGCACTTACTAAAGAAGAGATAGTAAATAACTCACAAGTTGATAAGTTGAGATTTGGAATGTAGGAGATATATATGAAAGAAAAATTTAAAAGTTTGAAAGGTTCAGGTACTCTTATTGTTATAATATCAGCAATAGTTTTTCTAACATATGCAACATCAACATTTTCGGATGTTAGACATATGAAGTATATGCAAGAAAAATATGAAGATAATATTAGAGAGATATATGAAAATGACTTAGATGTTCTAGAATCGGAATTATATATTAGAAAGTAAAAAATGGAGGTATAGATATATATGTTTGAAAATATTAAAAGTAGAAGAAGTCCACTTGGAACAGAGTTAATAAACAAAGGATTAATAACTGATAAGGAATTAGATACAGTTTTAAATTATCAAAAAGAACATCCAGAATTTAAAATAGGAGAAGTTGTAGATATTTTAAATTTATGTGATAAGAAAAAATTGCTTAGAGTTATAGCTGAACAATTAGGACAAAAAAGTGTGGATTTATCAAAGGGAATTTCTATTGATTATTCTGAATTTTTACCAAGAGATGTAGTTATTAACAATAAAGCTTTTCCTTTTGCTATAGATGGAACTACTGTTAAAGTTGCTTTTTCTGATCCATTAGACGATAAAGCAACTCAAGAAGTAAAACTTCTTTTAGTAAATAAAGGATTCCAAATGGAAAAATATTTTACTCTTTATTCTATGATAATGGAGCAAATACAAGATGTAAAAAATGTTCAGAACAATTATGTTGATACAAAGGAGAAAGATACAACAGTACTTGTTGATAATATAATTCTTACAGCTATGAAACAAAGAGCAAGTGATATTCATATCGAACCTCTAGAAAAGAAAGTAAGAATACGTTATAGAATAGATGGAGAGATGGTAGAAGTTTCAGAGCTACCAAAATCTAGACAAGGTGTTTTAACAGGTAGACTTAAATCTATAGCAAATATGCACCAAGAGATAACTACTGATCAAGATGGTAGAATAAATTCATATGATAACTATAGTATTCGTGTATCTACGCAGAAAAATATAAATGGTGAAAAATTTGTTCTAAGACTTTTAAAGAAGAATTCTAATATACGTACTCTTGAAGAATTAGGATTTCCAGGAACAGATGAAACAATTAAAAAAGCATTTGATAAGAAAAATGGTATAGTGCTTTTATGTGCACCAACTGGTGAGGGTAAAACAACTACTTTATATAGTATACTTGATTATTTAAATGAGCCAAATATAAATATAGTTACTATAGAAAACCCAGTTGAAATTAGAATGCCTGGTGTAAACCAAGTAGAAATAGGTCATGATACATCTTTTGCAGGGGCACTGAGAACAGTTTTAAGACAAGACCCTAATATTATACTTGTAGGAGAGATAAGAGATAAAGAAACAGCACAAACAGCAGTAGAATCAGGACAAACGGGTCACTTAGTTTTAAGTACAATACATACAATTAATGCAATTGAGGCAATAACAAGAATAAGAAAAATGGGAATATCTGATTACGACGTTGCATCTACATTTGTTACTGTAATATCACAAAGACTTGTAAGAAGACTTTGTAATAAATGTAAAAAGCCACATGAACTAACAGAGGAAGATAAAAAGTATATAGATAGAGTAGAAAAGATTACAGGCCACAGATTCAATTTGGATAAAGCAAAAATGTATGAACCTGTTGGTTGTGATGAGTGTTCAAATCTTGGTTATTTCGAGAGAATAGGTGTATTTGAAGTATTACATGTAAACGAATATTTGCAAGAGATGATATCATCTGGAAAATCATCAATTGATATTAAGAAATATGCACTAGAAAGAACAGAATATAGACCAATAATTGTTGATGCTGTAAATAAAGCTTTAGAAGGAATAACGACTTTAGAAGAAATTCAAAAGAAAATGAGTATATAAATAAAGGGGTATTATGGAAAAGTTTTATAAAATATTAGAGGAAGCTATTAAATTAGAAGCTTCAGACATTCATTTAATCAATGAAAAAAAACCTGTTTACAGAATACAGAAAAGACTTACTGAATCACAGGAAATAGAAGAATTAAATAAATATGATTTAGAAGGCTTGATGGAGTATCTAGTAGATAATAGTTTGGAATTAGTAGATTTATTTGAAAGTGGAAAAAAACTAGATTTGTCTTATGAATATATGAACAAAAGATTTAGAGTAAATGCTAGTATGGCATTTGGTGTACCAACTTTTTCTATAAGAATAATTAACAATGAAGAAATAGATATAAGTAAATTTCATCTAGAAAAAATGGTAGAAATAATTAAAAGATTTAATTCAGGTCTTGTCCTTATAACTGGTAAGATGAATTCAGGTAAGACAACTACTTTAAATGCATATGTTCAAACTATAAACAAAGAAAGAAATAAAAAGGTTGTAATGCTTGAAGAACCTATTGAATATAGACATAAATCCAATAAATGTATCGTAGTTCAAAAAGAGGTTGGAAGAACTGGTGATATACCATCATATTATGATGGAGTTATTAATATGCTTAGAGAAGATGTTGATGTTGCTATAGTAGGAGAAATAAGAGATAGACAAACTATGGAGGCAGTACTGGATTTAGCCGAGTCAGGCACACTAGTTATAGGTACATTACATACGAGGTCATGTGGAGAAACGTTAGATAGAATCCTTGGAATGTACGAGCCTAATGAACAAAAGTCAATAAAATATATATTATCTACAGTTTTAAAAGCAATAGTATCTCAAAAGCTAGTTAGAGATAAACAAGATCAAATACTAATGGTTCCTGAAGTAATGATTACAAATTCAACAATTGCCGCCCTTATAAGGCAAGAGCACTTTAATATATCAGAAATTCAAGATGCTATAGATATAAAAAATGAAAATGGAATGATAAGTTTTGAAAGGTCATTTGCTAGATTATATAGAGATGATGTTTTAAGTGTAGAAAGTATAAGAGAAAACGTTGAACAAAAACAATTTGAATATATAATGAAACTAGTAGGAGGGGAGATCTAGTGGCTGAGTTCAAATATAGAGCAGTATTAAGAAACGGAAAAATGATAAGAGGAATAATTCCTGCAAAATCAAAGGCTGAAGTAATACAGAAAATTAAAAATACTAAAATGACACCTGTATCTATAACAGCTAAAAAAATTAGAAGACCAGCTGTTAAAAGAAATAAAGTAGATTTGAAAAAGTTAAGTAAGGCAGCAGAAAGGGGAACAAAAAAAGTTGGCAGACTAACTTTAGATCCTAATGCATCTACAAAATCAAAAATAATGGCTCTTCTAACTTCTGATGTAAGTTTTACATTTGGAGTAAAACCAAAAGATGTTCTTGTATTTACAAATGCTTTATATATACTAAAAAAAGCAAAGTTTAATAATATTACAGCGTTAGAATCAGTATATAATAGTACGGTAAATAAAAGATTAAAAGATATAATAGAAGAGATAATTATTGGGGTTGAATCTGGTGAAACTATATATTCAGTTATGGCAAAATATCCAAACGTATTTCCACCACTTTATACTAACTTTGTAAAAGTAGGTGAAGAATCAGGTTCGCTTGATAATGCTTTAATGTATGCAAGACAATATATGGAAAGCAGTATCAGGCTTAGAAAAACAATCAGAGGTATATTACTTCCTAAGATAGGAGCATTCATATTTATCGTTGTAGCTATGATGGTAGCTTTGCTTTTTGGAGCACCTTTAATTGAAAATGTATATGATATGTTTGGTGTTGATAAAGAGCTTCCTAAAGCAACTCAAGTTGCGATTACATTTTCTAAATGGGTAGTTAGAAATTGGTATTTTGTACTTGCAATAATTGCTGGTATATTTGTGATGTATAAGGTATATGTTTCTACACCAATTGGAAGGTATAATGTAGATAAATTTAAAATTAAGTTCCCTGTTTTTGGCAAGTTAATACTTAATATTACTACTAATAAATTCTTCCAAGCAATGTCACTTAACATGAAAAATGGTATGAGAATTCAAGACAGTTTGGAAATTTCAAAAAGTGTAACGAATAACTTCTATTTCCTTGCATTGATTGAAACAGGAAAGAATAATTTGTTATCTGGAGGAGATTGGATTGAACCATTCCAGTTAGAAGGTGCATTTACTCCAATGACATTAGAAATGCTTGAGATAGGTATGAAAACAGATTTAGTTGAGATGATGGGAAAAATCGAAGAATATGTAGAGCAAGAAATTAATGAATCAATAGATGCTACAGTAAAGGCATTGCCAGATATTATGTATGTTTTTATTGGAATAGTGCTTGTATTCTTCGTAATAACAGTAATGATACCACTTATAGACGTATACATGGGAGGATTCCTATTTGAAACAATATAACACAATAAATAGTGTATAAGTTGAAATTAATATATAAAAATGGTATAATATACCCGGTACATAAATAATGTACTGGGTATATTAATATATATAGAATATATAGAATATATAGAATATATAGAATGTGAGGTTTGTGTATGTTAAACATATCAAAAATTGTAGATATAATAGATAGTTCAAAAGTTAAGTTTAATGAACCAATGAGTAAGCATACTACTATAAAAATAGGTGGCGTGGCAGATGCTTTAGTTATTCCATCTACAGTAGATGATATAATATGTACACTTAGGTTTGCAAAAAAGAATAATATACCTGTTACCGTTATAGGAAATGGGAGTAAATTATTAGTAACAGATAAAGGTATTAGAGGAATAGTAATTAAAATAGGAAGTAAATTTAATAAATTTAAAGTCTATGATGATGATACTATAACTGTAGGAGCAGGAATGTCAATGCCAAGACTTTCAAGACTTACTATGAAAGAGGGGTTGTCTGGTTTTGAATTTGCATGTGGTATTCCAGGAGTTATTGGTGGGGGCGTAAGAATGAATGCTGGTGCTTATGGCTCTGAAATGTCTGATATACTAATTAGAACAACATATATTGATGAAAATTTAGAACTAAAAGTGTTAGAACATTCTGAGCATAATTTTGCATATAGGTATAGTATTTTTAAAGAGCATCCATCTCATGTGATTGTAAGTGCTGAATTTAAGCTTGAGAGAAAATCTCCAGAAGAAATAATGGAGAAAATTACACAAAACACCATGGCAAGAAAAGAAAAACAACCTCTAGAGTACCCAAATGCAGGTAGTACATTTAAAAGACCAGAAGGCTTTTTTGTAGGAACTATGATAGAAGAGTTGGGACTTAAAGGTTATAGAATAGGTGATGCCGAAGTTTCTACTAAGCATGCAGGTTTTATTGTAAATAGAGGCACGGCAACAGCTGCTGATGTAATTTCTCTTATAGAATATATTAAAGAGAAGGTACTAGAAAAGTATGGTGTAAAACTTGAAAATGAAATTATTGTATTGGGTGAAAAGTAAAATAATAAATAGGAAAAGAGGAATAAAATGAGAGTATTATTAGAATGGTTAAGACCAGGAGTGAGAGTAAAAAGATATATATTACTTCAACTTATATCGATATCAGCGTTGATATATTCAATATCAACTTTGATAACTAGAGACAATATGAGTTTAAAAATGTTAGTTGCATATATTGCTATTATAACAATATCTTTGTTTTTAACAATTTATTCGTTTATATTAGCTCAAAGAAGTGTACTTATGGCTACATTAAGAGGTTTAGCATATAAAGGAAAGAATGTAGATATACGTAGATTGTTATATACTGAAAGTGTACTTAAAAAAGGTCCAAAGGTTGTAATTATTGGTGGTGGAAAAGGATTATCTAATATATTAAGTGGTTTAAAAGAATATACATCAAATATTACATCAATAGTTTCAACATTTGATGATGGAGGAAGTACGGGAAAACTTATGGAGCAGATGGACATCCTTCCACCTGGAGATATAAGAAAATCAGTAATAGCGCTTTCTGAAGCAGGACCAGTAATGGAAAGCTTACTTACATATAGATTTACAGGTGGAACAGTAGATAACCATTCATTAGGTAATCTATTTCTAGCAGCTCTTTCGGAGATTACAGGAAGTTTTCCTGAAGCAATCCAAAAAATGTCTGATATATTTAATGTAAGAGGAAAAATATTACCTGTAACTGTAGGAAAAGCAAAATTATGTGCAGGCCTTGAAAATGGAGAAATAGTTGTTGGTGAAAATAATATTCGTCCAAGAGTATTAGAATCAAAAAGCAAAATAAAGCAAATATTCTTAAAAGACTCAGAAGTTACTCCAGCTGATGGTGTTATAGAAAGCATTAGAAATGCAGATGTTGTAGTTATTGGACCAGGTAGTTTATATACTAGCGTAGCATGTAATTTCTTAGTTAATGATTTAGGAAAAGCTATAATGCAAACAAAAGCTAAGAAGATATTTATATCTAATCTTATGAACGAACCAGGAGAAACATTAGGCTATACGCTTGCAAAACATGTTAATGAGATAGAAAGATATATTGGTAAACATGTACTTGATTATTGTATTTGTAACAACGGAGAAGTTACAAAAGAAATGATTAAAGATTTTAATCAAGGAGCTTCTACGCAAGTTGCTATTGATTTAGAGAATATACAAAATAGAGCTATATCAATAATACAAGAAGATTTAGTTGTAACTGCACCAAATGCAATATTACATGATAATCATAGAGTTGCTGAGATTATAATTGAAATTGCAAAGAGAAAAAAAGGTGGAAAATTAAATCTACTTAAAATAAAGAGAAAACATAAAAAAGTTGTTGCTCAAAAATTAAAAGGAAATAAAAAAGAAGCTGCTAAAAAAGTAGAAGAGATAAATATTTCTGAAATAACTGCAAAAAAACACAAAGATGCTATTAAAAAAGCAGAAGCAAAAGTTGCAAGTAAAAAAACAGCCACTAACAAATCTAAAAAAGTAGCTACTAAAAAGACAGTTAAAGTAGATACATCTAAAAATGATGCAATTAAAAATGAAGTAAAAAATATTACTAAGAAAGTAAATAAAAAATAATACAAAAGAAGAGGTAATAAAAATATGAGTATATACAAAAAAGGAGTTAATAACTTAGATAAATCAAGAAATATTGAATATACAATGTCAAACAACTCGGGTATATACATGAATCAAACCGTGATAGGGGAAAATACTGCCCCTTACCACGGTTTATTCATAAAACAAGAGGAAAACAAAGATGAAATATATTTATCTAAAGTTATAGAACAGATAAAGGTAAATGGAGAGATATACAATATTAGTGATATAGTAACTAATGAAGATAAACATGGTGGGGCTGAATTTTTAGAAGAATTTAATAGATACCCACATCCTTGTTTTAAATATAACATAGGAAATGTAGTAAAGATTGATAAAAAATATGTTTTTTCTGTAAATAGTAATCTGCTTTGTATTGATTATACTGTGCAAAATTTATCTTCTACTAGTTGTAGTATAAAAGTGCTTCCATTGATAACCAAAAGAAGTCTTTTTACAACAAAAAGAGAAAGCATGTTAAAATTAAATTCTGACAATATAGAAGATGGAATTAAAGTTAGATTAAGTATAACTGAAAATAAATTTTTGTACTTAAAAAGCAATATAGCTAAAATAAAAGAAAAACCATATTATATTAATGGTATAAAATACAATTATAATTTAGACAAAAATGAAGAAAAACTGTATATAGAGGATTTGTATGTTCCTGGCTTTTTTGATATTAGTGTAAAGGCAAAAGCTAGTATTAATGTTCAAATATATGTTTCGTGTGATAATATAGACATTAACTCAAAAGAATATGATATAAATAATTTATGTGAGAATCAAGTTGAAAAGGAAAAAATGATAACGCTTGGTATTGATGATAACTTCTTTGAATTAAAATCACTAGCAATATCAGCTTCGCAGCTTAATTATATAGATATAACTAATAGAAGATTTGTACTTTTAAAGAGTTTACCTAATATTCAAACAAAAACAGAATATTTAAAAAATATTATTAAATCTATAGAAGGAAATTATATTTTGCTTAAGAAATATAAAGAGGCATATAGAATTTTAGAAAGTATAAAATATAGATTGGAAAAAGAAAAAATAAATTATACTACTCAGGAATATTATGAAACACTATTTATATACATAGAAGCTTTAAATAAATATATAAATTCAGAGGGAGCATCTCAAGAGGAAAAAGCAAACTTTACAGAGTATATTAAAGAAAAAATGGATGAGATTCTAAATTTACAAGATGATAAAAAAATCTTTGATACAAATTTTGTAATTAATATTGATAACAAAAGTTATTTATTAATAAATATATATTGGTATAATGCATTAAAAATATATTTGAATAATATATCAGATCAGAATTTGATTTCTAAAATATATAATATTGTAGAAAGACTTAAAGATAATTTATTAGATACATTTTTCGATGAAACAAACAAAGTTTTAAAATATGAAGCTTCTGAAAAACCATATGCAAGCTCAGATATGTTATTTGCAATGGATTTAAGTAACCCATTAATACATGACAAGATAGCAATGAAGGTGATTGATACAGCATTTAAAGAGCTTTATACCCCTTATGGAATAAGAAAGTTTTCTATAAAATCAGGAAAACATGATGGTTATGTTTATCCACATTTAATGGCTACTTTTGTAAACGCGAATTTAAGACAAAATGGTGTAACTAGAGCAACTCAAAAAATTGCATATAACTTAGTTAAAGAACTGCTTCAAGAAATAAATAAAGAAACAATTGGAACTATTAAATATAAATATGATGAAAATACAAAAAAAGCATATGGTATGCCTATTAATGGATTAACAAATTCTGAAATAATTAGGCTATATAATATGTTAATATAATATACGAAAGGAGAAAGGCTAGTGATTGTACTTGGTATAGACCCTGGGTTTGCAAGGCTTGGCTATGGTGTAATTGATTATACAGATGGCAGGTATAAAGTGCTTGAATATGGAACAATATCAACACCAGCACATACAGAGCTTGCTGATAGGTTAAAGAAGATAAACTATGATCTAAATGAGGTAATTTCTAAATACAAAATAGATGTAGCATCAATAGAGGATTTGTTTTTTAATACAAATACAAAAACAGCTATACATGTAGCAGAAGCAAGAGGCGTAATACTATATACACTTGCTACTGCTAATATACAAATATTTGAATATACACCTCTTCAAGTAAAACAAGCATTAGTAGGCTATGGTAGAGCAGATAAGCATCAAATAATGGAAATGGTAAAAAAGACTTTAAAATTAAAATCTATGCCAAAACTTGATGATACAGCAGATGCACTAGCTATTGCAATTTGCCATACATATAATGTAAGATACGATAATTTAACTAAAGTAAAGGGGAAAACTAAACTAGAGTTAATAATTAAAGAATATGAGGAGAAAGAAAATATAAAAAGTAAAGGAAAGAAAAAGTAACTAAAAAAATATATATTCATATAATACACTGAAAGGTTTTAAACTAGGAGGTGTATTTTTTTATGTCTTTAGGACTTGCACTTAGTGGAGGTGGCGCAAAAGGTGCAGCACATATAGGTGTTTTAGAAGCGTTACACGATAATAATATTAATGTTGATTATATTTCTGGAACAAGTAGTGGGAGTATAGTTGCAGGTATGTACGCAGCTGGTTATACACCTAATGAAATACTTAGAATTATATTAAAACATACAAAAAACAAGAGTATACTAGATTATGATAAAACAGCGCCATTTAAACTTATGAAACTTCTAGTATCTAAAAAAATTAATTTAAGTGGCTTTATAAAAGGTGATAAGATTCAAAATTTAATAAAAGAATATATGTTAAATAAAAATATAAAAGATATTTCAGATTTTAATATGAGGCTTGCAATTCCAATTGTTAATGTTAAAACTGGAGAAGTTGTATATTATACAAATAGTATGATACGAAAGATTGGAGTAGAAGATAATATTGCAGAAGAAACAATTAAATATTTTGATAATAATGATTATGTAGGAAAGGGAGTGTATGCAAAAGAAAAACATTATGATGATATTCCAGAATATAGAAATAAAGGCGATATATCAGAGATTATCAGAGCAAGTATAAGTTTTCCAGGAGTATTTAGACCAAAAGAAATATTAGGAGAGTACTATATAGATGGTGGAGTCAGAGTTAATACACCTGTAAATGTTTTAAAAAATATGGGAGCAGATAAAGTTATAGCAGTATCTTTTGATTGCAATAAAATTGATAAAAAGAATTTAAAAAATGTAATAGGAATAACAAGTCAAGCTTTTGATATATTAACTCATGAAGCTAGTGAAGCAGAAATAGAAAATGCAGATATAAATATAAGAGTATGTACAAAAAATACTACTTTGCTTGATTTTTCAAAATCAGTTTTTTTAGCAAAAAAAGGGTATAATTTGGTAAATAATAACATTAATTATATTAAAGAAAAATTAGGAATAGAAGATTAAAAAAAATCAAATAATATTTCCATAATTAATCTTTTAGGAGGAAAAGATTATTATGGAACTTATTGAAAATTATACAAAACTAAAAGAAATATGTTTTGGTATGAAACCAATTGGAAAAATAAAAGCATTGGATGAATCAGATATTGAATTTTACTATGCTATATCTGATATTTTGGCAAATAAGGTAGTAATGTCATCTGATGCAATATTACATCATTCTAAAACTTCATGTTATAGACATATGTTTAATGTTGCATATTATAGTTATAAAATGTGTAAATTTTTAAAACTAGATTATGTGTCTGCAGCAAGGGGAGCGATGCTTCATGATTTATATTTATATACATGGCATAAGGAGAGGGGAGTTATAATGGAGCTACTGAAAAAGCATCCATGGATTCATCCTAAAATGGCACTTCAAAATGCAACAAAAAATTTTGATTTAAATGATATAGAAAAAGATATAATAATAAAACACATGTGGCCAGTTACAATTAGCTTCCCTAAATATTTTGAAAGTTTTATTGTAGGAATTGCAGACAAGATGTGTTGTGTAATGGAAGTACTTCATGATTTGTTTAAATGTAGAAAAGTTAAAACTTAACTTGTTACTTAAATTATTTAATACATCAAACTTTCTACTATTTACATCCATTTTAACACATGATATAATATCAAAATAATATGGAGGTAAAATATGTTTTTTTCTAAAATAAAAGAAAGTTTTTCAAATAAAATAAGTAATATATTTAGTTCAAATAAAGAAATTGAAGAAATAATAGATGAAATTGAGGAGACACTAGTTTGTGCTGATATAGGAATAGAAACTTCGATGGAGATATGTGATAATCTGCGTAAAAGAGTAAAAAGCGAAAAAGATAAATCAGAGGAAAATATTAAGAATATATTAAGGGAAGAAATGATTAATATATTGAATATTGAAAGCATAGCTGAAGAAAATGAAAATGATAAAAAATGTATATTAGTTGTTGGGGTTAATGGAGTAGGAAAAACAACATCAATTGCAAAGCTTGCTAATATGTATAAAAATCAAGGAAAGAAAGTTCTACTTGTAGCAGGAGATACTTTTAGAGCAGGAGCTGTTGAACAACTTAAGATATGGGCAGATAGACTAGAGATTAATTGTGTAGATGGAAAAGAAGGTGCAGATCCATCTTCTGTAATGTATGATGGTTCAAAAGCATTTAAAGATTCAGAATATGATATTTTAATTTGTGATACAGCAGGAAGACTTCATAACAAGAAAAATCTTATGGATGAACTAGACAAGATGAAAAGAACAATAGAAAAGAATATTGATAAAAAGTTAATTGAAGTATACATGGTTTTAGATAGTACAACAGGTCAAAACGGAATATCTCAAGTAAAGAGCTTTTATGAAAGAACAAGCATTGATGGTCTTATACTTACTAAACTGGACAGTACATCAAAAGGTGGAGTTGTATTTAGTATACTTAAAGAATTAAATATACCAATTAAGTATATAGGTACAGGAGAAAAAGCAGAAGATATATCTAAATTTAATGCAAAAGAGTTTGTGGAAAGTATCATATAAATAAAAGAAGAGAATAGTCTATATAGACTTATTCTCTTTAATTATTTGTAATATTTCTTCTAGACCTATTTTATTTTCGCTTGAAAAAGCTATTATTTCACTATCTGCGAAAAGTCTTTTTCTAATTATTGAAATCATTTCTTGTGCTTTGGTTTTAGATACTTTGTCAGCTTTGTTTGCGATAATAGTGCAAGGAATTTCTTTTGAAGAAAGCCAGTCATACATAGCTCTATCATTTTCAGTAGGGTCATGTCTAATATCTACTAAAAAGAAAATATGTCTAATATTTAGGTTTTTTTCCAAGAAATTATTTGTAAGTTTATTTATATTTTCTTTTTCTTTAAGTGACATTTTTGAAAAACCATAACCAGGAAGGTCTACTAAATATAATTCATCATTTACATTAAAGTAATTTATACTTCTTGTTTTACCTGGATTACTTCCAACTTTAGCAAGCTTTTTGTTATTTGTAAGAGCGTTAATAAATGAAGATTTACCAACGTTAGATTTTCCAACCATAACAAAAGTAGGTAAGTTATCTTGAATTAAATCTTTATGGCTAAATATTGATTTTACAAATTTTGCATTTTTTAAATATTCCATAATATTTTCCTTTCAATAAATATAGCTTTCAAATATATTGGTTAATACTTGAAAGCTATTATTTAATATCTTTAATTATTTTGTTTTTGGCAACTCTATTTTAGTCTTTCCACCCATGTAAGGAACAAGTACATCTGGTATTGTTATTGTTCCATCTTCATTTTGGTAGTTTTCTATAATAGGTATTAATATTCTAGGCGATGCAATAGCAGTATTATTTAAAGTATAAACAAATTTAGTAGTTCCATCTTCATCTCTATATTTAATATTACTTCTTCTTGCTTGGAAATCATTAAATGAAGAGCAAGAGTGAGTTTCTGAATATGCATTTCTAGATGGCATCCAAGCCTCTATATCGTGTTTTCTTATTTGACCTATACCAATATCACCTGTACAAACTTGAACAACCCTATATGGTATTTTTAAATCTTGAAGAATTTCTTCAGAATTATTTAGTAAGAAGTCATGTATTTTATATTGTTCATCACTATCTGCAGCACATATAGCTACTTGCTCTATTTTAGTGAATTGATGAACTCTATATAATCCTCTTGTATCTTTTCCATAAGTACCAGCTTCTCTTCTAAAGCAGTTAGAGTAACCAGCATATAGAATAGGTAAGTCAGCCTTGTTTAAAGTTTCACCATTGTGATAAGAAACTAAAGATACTTCAGAAGTACCAACTAAGTATAAATCATCTTCTGTTATTGCATATGCTTGTTCTCTTCCAAGTGGAAAATAACCTGTACCTTTCATAGCAACATCTTTTACCATAACAGGAACTGTCATAGGGCAGAAACCTTTTGATATTAATTTATCAAGTACGAATCTACAAACAGCCATTTCTAAAAGTACAGCATCATTTTTTAAATAATATGTACGGCTTCCAGCAATTTTTGATGCATGTGCAAAATCCATTAAATCTAACATTTCACCAAGTTCAACGTGGTCACGAGGAGTAAAGTCAAATTTTCTGATTTCTCCCCAAGTTCTAAGTTCAATGTTATCATTTTCATCTTTACCTATTGGCACTTCAGGAAGTGTAGGATTAGGCACAGTAAGCATTATATTATCAAATTCTTCTTTTAGAGGAAGAATTTCATTTTCCATTTTTGAAATTTTTTCTTTTAACTCTTTTACATATTTGATTTTTTCTTGTTTTTCTTCTGGGGATAAGGATGGTATTAAACTAGATAGCTTATTCCTTTCTTCTTTTAGTTCATCAAGTTTTTGATTCAATAGTTTTAACTCGTTATCAACGTCAAGTAATCTATCGATATCAACATTAAATAATTTGTCTTTTGCAGCTTTTTTTACAACATCTGCATTTTCTCTAATAAATTTTATATCTAACATAATAATCCTCCTTAAATATACTATTTATTATATTATAATTATCGCTAGAATTCAATTATTTTGTGAATTTAAAGTTAAAAAACAATATATTTGAATAAAAAAATATTAGTTACTAATAATATTTATATAATAAATAGAAAGGATGAATAAAATGAAAAGAAGAAGAGATAATGAATATGATAATAATTACAAAATAAACTGCAATGTGTCTACATGCGCACATAACTGTGTAGAAGACAGTACTTGTCTATTAAGAGAAATAAAAGTAGCTAGAATAAAGGCAGATGAAAGTGGAGATGCAGATAAAGATACAGCATGTCATAGTTATAGATATATAGGACATGAAAATTCACATTTAGGAAATTACAAAATGTAAAGCAAAAGATGTAAGTTGACATAAAACGTAAAATGTGGTAAAATATAACTATATAGTTTTATCTATATAAATATATAATTATAGTTATAAAGGAGATCATAAGTATGAGCAAAAATGTTATTTACAATGGTGGAACAGAGGCTATGTATTATTCATCAAATCCGTCAGTTCTTGAAAAAGGAAAGACATATGAAGTGATTGGTGAAAAAAAAGGAGGATGGCAGACTAATTATATCTTAAATGGCGTAGCAGGAGAGTTCAATTCAGTTTGGTTTAATGAAGCTTAAAAAGATAAGGTTGAGAGTAAAAACTCTCAACCTTTTGTATTTCTAAAAAAAGTTGACATAAAACATATGCGTGTGATATAATATTAATATGTGAAATTGACATATCAAAAATATAATTATATTTTAGGAGGAAGATTATGGGAAGATTTGTTATTTACAACGGAAAAGGCGTTAACGAGCCTAATATATCTTTGCTTGAAAAAGGTAAACGGTATGAAGTAGAAAGCGAAACACTTGATTTTAAGTACAATGTATTAAGGTTAAAAGAAATACCCGGAGAATTTAATACATATTTATTTGATGATTATGGTGAGGGACTATTTCTTGGAACAAAGGTTATGAAGCCTGTACATCTTGCAAAAATAACCATATACAGAGATGATTTTGAATCTTGTGTGGGTATGGCTTTGAGGCTTAGAAAACTTGAAAAAGGAGAAGAATTTGTTGATACTGTAACTACACCTGTAAAAAAAGTTGAACTTATATATTCAAATATATATAAAGTTGAAACAGAAAATACGGTGTATATTGTTGAAGTTAATAAAAGAGCTGTAGGGTAATCCCTACAGCCTTTTTATATATGGCTGTATAATTTAGGTTGGGGTGTGTAAAAACACTTCAACTTTTTTTGCATAAAAAATTGCAATCAATTCACAAATACCTTAAAATGTAATTGACTAAAACAACAAAGAAAGGTTGTGTTTTGATTGCGTAATAATAAT
>JAZSQI010000045.1:0-26975 GCA_045537895.1 Clostridia bacterium | reverse complement strand
GGGTAATTTTTAGACTTAGCGAAGCTATGCCTAAAAATTAGCTAGAAAGCGTAGCTTTCACAATAAAGATATGATAAAATAAAGAAAAAATAGAACGGATAAATTATATTAGAGAATTGCAACCTTGTACTTTACTGATACTAAATAATCTCTAAAAGAAGGTTTTAATTGACTTTGAAAATCATATATAGTAAGATATATAGATAGTGGAGGAAATAAAATGAAACTAAATTTAGATTATAGAAAAATAATATCAGAAGTAATAACAGCTTCTTTAATAATAATAATATCAGGAATAGCGATATATTCATTTATTGTAATCTCTGATCAAGATGTAGATGTATACAATAGTAGTTCTAAAATAGATGCTATAAAAGGAAGTAATAAAATAGAAGAAGTTTTGTCTATTATTCAAAGTAAATATATGGGTGAAGTTGATGTAAACGAGTTAGTAGATGGAGCGATTTTAGGAATATTTGATTCTATAGAAGATAGTTATACACGATATATTTCTCAAGAAGAATATGAAGAAATGTTAGTTTCTGGAAATGAAGAATATGTGGGCATAGGAGTACATATAGCGCAAAATGTTAATACTGGTAAAATGGTAATAATCAGTGTAATGCCAAACTCTCCAGCAAAAGAAGCAGGAATCATATCTGGAGATGTTGTAACAAGTGTTGATGGAAAAGAGGTAACAAAGGAAAATTATTCTCAGTCAGTAGATGCATTAAAGGGGAAAGAAGGAACTGAAGCTAAGTTGACTATACAAAGGGGAGAAGAAATTATTACAAAAACAGTAACAAGAAGAAAAATAACAGCAAACAATGTTGAGTCTAGCGTAATTGATAATAAGTATGGGTATATCAGAATATTAGAATTTGAAAATAATATATATAATCAATTCAAAGAAGAATATACAAGCTTAGTTGAAAAAGAAAAAGTAAAGGGAATAATAATAGATGTTAGAAATAATCCAGGAGGAATTGTTTCAGAAACAGTAAAAATTGCTGATTTACTTTGCAGGGAAGGAAAAATAGTTGAAACAATATATAGAGATGGTACAAAAAAAGTATATATGTCAGATAAAGATGAGGCAACCGTTCCAATAGTTGTTCTAGTTAATGAAAATAGTGCAAGCGCAGCAGAGATACTAGCAGGGGCAATAAAAGATTTAAAACAAGGTACTATTGTTGGTAAACAAACTTTTGGAAAAGGTGTAGTTCAATCAATAGTTCCACTTGAAGAAGGAGGGGCTGTTAGTGTAACAACTGCAAAATATTATACAGCTTCTGGTGTAGAAATTCATGGAAACGGTATATCGCCAGATGTAGAAGTTGATATATCGGATGGTAATAGAGGACTTACAGTAGATTTTAATAAAGATGAACAGGTAATAAAAGCAGTTGAAATTTTAAATAATGCAAAATAGAGATTTGTAACTAAAATGTTAAAAATATGCAATTTAATATATAAAAACGAAGAAAAATACAGTCTAGTTCTACATAATATTGAAATAAAAGGGCTTCTAAAAAAGCTCTTTTTTTGACAAAATTATTACCTTATGGTATAATTCGGCTTAAGTGAGAACTAAGAGGTGATAATATGATTTCTAGAAATTCATTACTTGAAGTAAAGAAACATATGGAGGGTTGTATAGGTCAAGAAATATACGTTAAGGCAAATCTTGGAAGAAATAGACAGATTGAAAAGGCAGGAACTATTGACGGTGTGTTTTCTAATCTTTTTGTTATAAAAGAACAAGGCACAGAACATAAATTGTCATATACATATGCAGATATTCTTACTAATAACTTGGAATTAACAATGCAAGAAACAGGAGAACCAGTAATAAATTATGAGGTAGACCTACCAAAAAAATACACAAGATTATAATTTAATAAATAGATAGATTCAAACATTACCAATTTTGGTAATGTTTGTTTTTTGTTAGCATAAATTCTTGCTAAGATAATATATATGTAGTAAAGATATAAGGAGGGAATTTATGCCAATAAATATAAATAAACAAAAAATAAGCGTAAATAAGAATGTAATTAGAGGAGCAAGCACAGCATGGATTGAACAAGATTTGTTAGTTCCAGATACTAAACCCGATGTGATGAAAATAATTAGGGTAGATAATAATGTATACATTAATTCTAAAGAGGTTATGGATTCAAGCATTAGAGTTGCAGGACAAATTTCATATTATATTATATATATTTCTTCTGATGGTGAAATAAGAGGAATAAATATGTCTTATCCTTTTGTAAAAGTAATAGAGGACAAAGAAATAAAGAAAGATATGAAAGTTAGGGTAATTCCAACAGTAAAAAATATAATTTATTCGCTTCCAAATGAAAGAAAAATATCTGTAAAAACAGAAGTAATATTTAGATATAAATTATCCGAAATAGGAGAAGTAGAAATATTAAGTAGAATAGAAGAATGTAAATCGCTTGAATGCAAAATGTCTAAGGAAAGTTTTTTTAATGTAATAGAGCATAAAATAGATACTTTTGAAACAAGAGAAGAAATTATGATTCCTGAAGGTCTTCCTGGTGCAAATGAAATACTTAGAGTATCAAATAAAATAGTAAATACAGAGTATAAAGTAAGCTATAACAAAATATTAGTAAAAGGTGAAATAAGAACAGATATAGTATATACGTCTAACATAGATGGTAGTCAAATATATAATTATCAAACTAATATACCATTTACAGGAATACTTGAATTTTCAAATATATCAGATAATTCAAAATTTGATTTGCAGTATACTCTTAAAAGTTTTGATGTATCACTTGAAACTTCAAACGATACTGGAAGAATGATTAGCATATCTGCAGATGTAGAAGTTGATGCAATATTATATGAAGAAAAAGAAATAGAATACATAGAAGATTTTTATAGTAAGGATGAAGATTTAAAGTATGATATAAATACTAGTAATATTGTAAAGAATAAGGAAGATATTACTAAAATAGTAATGTTAAAAGATAATATTGGTGTGGTACCAGAAATGGCAAAACTTTTAGATTATACTGTTGATATTTCAAATTTAGCTACTAAAATTTCTGGTGGAAACATTTACGTAAACGGCAATATTAAAGTAAATATAATGTATGAGCTAAGTGAAAGTAGAAAGATTGAAAGCAAAACATATGATTTATTGGTTGATGAAACTATTGAACTTTCAAAAGATGTAGATGAGAAATATATTAATGTTACTATAGATGTAATTAAAGGAATTGTTAGAATTAATGGCAATAATGTAGAAGCAGATATTGAGCTTATGGTAAAAGTAGATGTTGACAATGTGGAAACAATAAAAGAAATTAATAATATTAAAGAAGAAAAAGTTGATACATCCATGTTTGATAGTATGAATATCTATATAGTAAAAAAAGGTGATAATCTTTGGAATATAGCAAAAAAATACAAAACAAGCGTGGCTAAGATTGCAAATATAAATGAAATACCGGATGAAAACGTTCTTGATATTGGTCAGAAAATATTAGTAATAAGGTAAATATTATGAGAGCCAAATATTATTATAGGCTGTTTGGGCAAGTGCAATTAAAAAAGGCATTTGCCTTTTTAATTATATTTTTTGGTTTTATTTTACTAATCTATTTATATTTTGTTAATCAAGTTAGTCCTACAATAAAAACACTTAGTGATACAAGAGCAAGAGCTCTAGCTCTTAAAGCAACTAACGAGGCTGTTATAGAGAGAATAGAAAAAATAGAATATGAAAATTTGATTAATATTACTACAAATGTAAATGGCATGATAACAGCATTAAATGCAGATGTAATAGAAATGAATAAGCTAGCGACTGAAATTACAACTGATATTCAAAAGAAACTTCTTACTATGAAAGATACTGATATACAGATACCACTAGGAAGATTTTTAGGTTTATCTGTGTTTTCAGGATATGGTCCAAAAATAACGGTAAAAGCTATACCTACAGGAAATGTATCTGTAGATTTTAAAACAGAATTTAAATCCGAAGGAATAAATCAAACAAGACATAGAATATATTTAGAAATTAAAACAAGTGTAAGGATGGTTGCACCTTTTATTAGTGATGTTATACCATTTGAAACAAATATGACAGTTGCAGAAACAGTTATAGTAGGAGATATACCAGATTCTTATTATAATTTAGAAGGAGTTGATGGGTTAGATAAATTAGATACAACTGAGTTTATGGAATAAAAGAAATAGCATCCTGTTTTTAGGATGCTAAACCTTTTAGCAGGTAATGTAGTCTGTAATTATTCTGTGAAGAGAATGTTTAATTGTTTCACAAAAATCAATATACCCATCATTTTCTTTCTCTATATTAGAGAGATTTTCTGAGATTTCTTTTTCATAAGATAGCAATAAAAAGCAGAACATTTTCTCTGTTAAAATCTTTTCAGTATAATCATAGTTAATACCTGTTGCCTTATTATTCCAGATTACATATAATTTAGTATTACTAATTCCTGCTGTAAAACTTGTTAACATATCTAGCAAATTATTTATTTTGCCTGTTACACGAAGAACGTTATTTTTTTCTTTGTCTGTTTTTAAAACAATCATTGCTAATTCTAAACCGACAATCATGTTTTGTAATGTAGTAGACTGCAATTCTCTAAAAAGCGCTAATTCTCTTACCAAATTTTCTTCTGGCAAATCAATTTTAATCATAAAATAACCTCCTAATAAATTATTAATTAAGATAAAAATAAATTTAGTGAATAAATTATATCATGGTTTTACATAAAATGCAAATAAAAAGCAGTTCGTTCGAACTGCTTGCATATAAATCCAAATATTATCTCTTTGAGAATTGTGGTGCTTTTCTTGCTTTCTTTAAACCATATTTTCTTCTTTCTTTTACTCTAGCATCTCTAGTTAAAAGACCGTTTCTCTTGATAACTCCTCTAGCTTCCTGACTTGTAGTTGCAAGAGCTTTTGCTATACCGTGAGCAACTGCACCAGCTTGAGAAGAGAATCCACCACCTTTAACTGTTGCAATAACATCATATTTTTCAGCTAAGTTTGCAACGTTGATTGGTTTCATAACAACTGCTTTTAATGTTTCTAATGAATAAAATTCATTTAAATCTTTATTGTTGATAGTTATTTTACCAGTTCCAGCTGTTATTCTAACTCTTGCTATAGATGATTTTCTTTTACCTGTAGCATATATAAATTTCTTTTCCGCATTTTTTGGCATTGTTAATTACCTCCCATTAAAAATTCCATATTTCAGGTTGTTGAGCTTGGTTTTCATGCTCGTTACCTTTATAAGCTCTTACTTTTGTAAGCATTTTTCTTCCTAAACTGTTTTTAGGTAACATACCTTTAACTGCTAAAAGAAGAACTTTGTCAGATTTGTTTGCCATCATAGTTTTTGCTGATACTTCTTTCATACCACCAACATAACCTGAATGATGTCTATACATTTTTTGGTTTATTTTATTACCAGTTAAAATCATTTTGTCTGTGTTTATAACGATAACATGATCACCACAATCTATATGAGTTGAAAAAGTTGGTTTATGTTTTCCTCTTACAAGTCTAGCAACTTCTGTAGCAACTCTTCCAAGTGGTTTGTTTTCTGCATCGATAATATACCATTTTTTTTCAATTTCATTTAATTTAACACTATGAGTCTTATTATTCATTGAAGAATTCCTCCTAATTAATATCATATTACTAATGTACTAGAATCCGGGGTGTTCTAGTTTACATTAACATCGCCTATATATTTTACAACAAAATTTGCATAAAGTCAAATAAAAAACGAAAAATATTAACAAATATATGAAACTAATACAAAATTAGTAAATTATAACTAAATTCATTGTATAATTTTTTTTAATATGATAGTATATGATTAGATGAATTCTAAGGAGGAAATTATGTTCGGCGAAAGAGAAGTATCAGCTGATTTAGGAGATAATCTAGTAGATATCGATATCAAAGAAGATAAAAAGAAAAACAAGGAAATTGATGAAATAGTAGCATATCTAGAAATGTATAAAGATGATAGAGATGCTCTAACGAAGAAATATACAGAACTTTTAATGGATGATAATGTGGTAGAAATATTTACAAAATTAAGCCATAACACTATATTTATGCAGCAGTTTCCAGAATTTTACGAAAAAAATATTAATGGCGAAAATGTAATAAACTGCCAGCAAAACAGCACATATCATAGATACGGAGTTTTTAAACATATTCTATATACTATAGAAATAGTTGGAAAAGAAAGTATGCAAAGAGACAGCTTTGAAATGAGAATATTAAAATGGACGATGTTACTTCATGATATTGGAAAACCATATGTGAAGATTATAGGGGCAAATGGTAATGATTCGTTTGCAGGACATGATGATAAATCTGTTGAAATTGCCTCAAATATATTGGAAAGATTTGCTTTTAGCCAGGAAGAAAAAAATATAATTTTAACGTTAATAAAATATCATGATAGGTATTTAAATGAAGGTGAGCTTACCTTTGATAATTTATCGTTTTTAGCTAGTGAGCTAGGCAGGAGAAAAGATTTATTCTATCTTCTTATAGATGTAAAAATTGCAGATAGCAGAGCAAAAACAATAGAAGTGTATAATAAGTTTATGACAATAATAACTAAATATTATGATTTTGCAAATAAATATTTTAATAATATGAATATAACTGCTTCTGACTTTGATATTCAGGAAGAAGATTTAGATATAGTGGGAGAGATGGCAAGTGCAGATGTTACAAAAGTGACTTTAGACATGGAAGAAGATGGTGAAGCATCTGAGGGGCCTGCTCAAGATGAAACTGAAGATAATATTATAAACAAAGAAAGCTTGAGTTTTGATTTTGATATTGAGAAAAAATTTGATGAATTAAAAGAAGAGGATTTTAAAGATATATATAACCAAATGCTAGAGAGAAAACTTATATTCCCTGTGTATCAACCAATAGTTGATGTAAATACAGGTGAAATATATGGCTTTGAGAGTTTTAATAGAATTGATTATTCAAAAAATATTAAAATTATAGATTTTATACAAAAATCAAAAGATTATAGCAAATATGATAAAGTTCAACAACTTTTGTTTATTAATTCAATTGATAATTTCCATAACATTAAAACAGATGATGAAAAAAATGTATTTGCTACAATAGATGTGAAAAGCTATATTAAATATCCTAATAAACCAAGATTAAATGATTTTCTAGCGAAGAAAGATATTGTGGTTGAACTTAGTGGTTATGATAATGTTGCGTTTTCTCAGCTGCAAGATTGTATAAATGAAATTAGAAAAAATGGTGGAAGAGTATTACTTAATTATTTTGGAACGAATAAATTTAACACGAGTGATTTAGATTCTTTAACTGTTGATTATATAAAATATGATATTATTTTGCTTAACAATTTTGAAGAAAGTCAGGAAAATCAAAAATATTTATCTGAACTTGCTACATATTGTTTATCTAGAGATATTGAACTTGTAGTGATGGGAATAGAAAATATGGAACAACTAAAAATTGTTAAAGATATTGGAGTTAAATATATTCAGGGATATATTTTTGGTAAGCCAGCAAAAGAATTAGACAAATCTATAAATAGAATAAAAGAAGTAAAGGCTATTTTGGATAGTGATGATAGTATAGTATAAAAATAAAAAATGAAAGTCATTTTGTTATGATTTTCATTTTTTTATTCATAATATTAATGTTATGATTTATTTTATTAGTATTTTGTCTGGAATTGCTAACGGACTCTTTGCTGCAGCTGCAGGTCAAATAATGATATTTTATTTAGTGTTTATATTAAAAAAACAAGCACACAAAGCTAGAGCTACAAGCATATTTTGTATATCTATAATTACAATTATTAGTTTGATTGGGTATTTGAAATTAGCTAAATTTAAATTTTATCAAGTGCTTACAGTGATAATCTGTGGGATTGTATTTGGAATTTTAGGTTCTACGGTTATGAAAAAAATAAAATCAAATTGGTTAAATTTGATATCAGGACTGCTTGTTTTTGGACTTGGAATATATAAATTGTTTATTAAGTAGGTATAAAAATGGATTTAAAATATATATTAATATCTTCTATATCATGTTTCTTGGCAGCAATGGGCATGGGAGGAGGAAGTTTGTTTATAATTCTTGGATTAATGTTTTTGGATATTTCACAAAAAACACTCCAGGGATTAAATTTGATTATGTTTATATCATCTGGCTTTACAGCTACTATTTTAAATTTAAAAAATAAAATGATTGATAAAAGTTTATGCAAAAAGATTTTACCTTTTCTAATAATTGGAAGTATAATAGGAACATTTTTAGCTTCTAAGATTAACGAAGAAAAACTTAGAAAATATTTTTTGATTTTTATAACATTTATAGGATTATATGAAATAATTTCAAGTTTAATTAATATGAAAAAAGATAAAAATAATAATGAAAATAAAATTTAGAAAGGAGAATTTTGTATGAAATTTGTAAAAGGAATGATGATAGGTATAACTTTTGGAACAATGATGGGAATGGCAATAGGAGCTATGAATTCAGATAGCTTATATGGAGCAATGAAGGCAGGAAAAAAGGAAATAAAAAGATTTAAAAGAAAATATTGTTGTTAGAACAAAAATGATTAGAAAATAGTTATTGTTAAATGTTTATTAGCAATAACTATTTTTCTTTTTCAATCACCTTTTTTATGGTAATTTTAATATATTTGCTTGCTATTTGTTTTGCTGTATAGTAAAATATATATGTTAATATAGATATACTTGGATTTGTATACATTTTGGGAGGTAACTATGGTTTATAATAAACTTATGAAAGTTTGCATTAGCATATCACTTGTTATGTTAGTGGTTTCTAATGTCTTGTTTGCTACTACAGCACTTGGAAATAATGATGATGAAGTATATAGTTCTATAATGGGAATATTATTAAAGATACAGAAATATTCTTGGCCAATTGCAGTTATAATATTTATATATGCAATTTATCAATATTATATAATTGGTTCAGAAGCTTTTGAACATAAGATGTCAGGACAAAGACTAATACTTGGACTGTCTGTATTTATGGCAATATTACAATCTTTACCATTATTGTATGCATTTATAATTGTGCAATAATATAATGAAAACAAATGATTTAATATAAACGTAGGTGGTGTAATTAATGAAAGTATTATTTGGATTAAGTAATGATGATACTGTAAAATCTATCGTAAAATTTTACGAAGAAACATACAAAGAAAAACTAGAGTACAAAAATGTTTATTATTTTAAACAGGCTGTACAAGAAGTGCATAATGGTGGATATGATAGAGTAGTATTATTAGAGGATTTGGAAAAATACCCTACTAATAACTATGCACAAATAGATGATTATATATTTAAAAATGTAGATAGCATAAGTGATGAATTTGATGCTAAACATATAATTTTTGTTGCATCTGACAGAAGGAAATTAGGTGATTCATTTTTAGCAAAACTATTTAATATAGGAGTTTATTCTGTACTTACTGGTTCAAATAGAACAAAAAGTAAGGTTTGTGAAGCAATAAACTCACCTAAGAAAAAGAAAGATGTAAAAAAATATTATGAAGAAAGTTTGGATAAAAATGTATATAGTAAGGTAGAAGTATCTGAAGTAGAGATACAAAGAATACTTGCATATTACAGAAATCAAGAAGGAAATACAAGCAAATATGTAGAAATATTTGATAGAATTTGTTCACAATATACAAATGAACAAATGAGAATTATTATACAATTTTTAGAACCAGATGTTAAACAGTTCTTAGAGGTAAATAGCGAAAAATATAAAGCTATATCAAATATGCCTTCTGCTGTTGTTCCACAAGTTGCAGAGCAACAACCAATAATAGAAGAAAATAATAAGGAAAAAACAGAAGTTATAAAAATAGAAAAACAACCAGAAATTATTGAGAAAATTGTAGTAAAACAATCAAATCAACCAGCTCCGGTAATTACTTCTGTTATGGAAAAAGAAGTTGTAAAATCTGTATACGAAATACCAAAAGATTATAGAAAAGTAGTATGTATGATAGGAGCACCTAAATCAGGAACAACTTTTTGTATAAATGCTCTTGCACATATGATGTATAAAAATGATGTAAAAACTGCTATTGTAGATATGACTAAAAAAAGAGATTCCTACATATTATATACATATGATAATGAAGGAAAAAGAGCTATTGCAGCTGAAAGTTTAAGATATGCTAGTAATGGTATGAATGAACCATTAGTATATGGAAAACTTAGTATATATACTTCAATGCCTGGTGAAGATAGAAAACAATATAATGCATCTAAACTTATAGATACGGTATCTCACCATAGTAATGTTGTATTCGTTGATTGTGATTTTTCAACACCAGCCGATTATTATAGATTAGCACAAGAAATATATGTTGTTCAAGACATGGATATTTTAAATATAAATCAAATAACAATGTTTTTACGTGAGCTTAAAACAAGAGGAATACCAATGAGCAAAGTAAAAATTGTTATAAATAAACATGTAAGATGTGCTTTAACTTCAAAAGAAATTATTGATGGAATAGCAACATATACAAGTCCTGATTTAAGAATGTATGATGAATTATTCCCTGCAAGTGAAATGCAATATTTTATCTTACCTTTTGACCAAGAAAATTATGCAAAATATGTTGAAATGATGTATAAGTATACAAATACACTTTCAACTTTCTCAAAAGATTTTAGAGATAATTTGGCTATACTTGCAAATAGCATATACCCAATAGGCATAACAAAATCAACAGGAAATACATACAAAAAATCAAAAACGAATGCTTTTAAAAATTTATTTAAAGCAGAAAAAATAACAATGATAGATAAAGAAAGTTCAGGCTTTGAAAAAGTTGTTAAGTAATTAAATTAATCTAAGGAAAAAAATAGGAGAAAGATATGGGAATTTTAGTGTTTTTACTTTTAATAGTTATTACAGTTTTAATTATAATATTATATATAAAATTAAACCAGATAAAATATTATAAAGCAGTAGCAGGAAATATGGCAGCGATGACTGTAATGCAAAGAATGTTTGAAATAATGGCTGCAAATATACCAGCGAAAAAGAAGATAGAAGAACTTAATAATATAATAATAGATGTATTTGATTCTAAATATTCTACCATATCAATATATGATGGTAGTGAATATGAAGTAAAAGCTACAAATGTTGAAAACACATATATAGATAGCATTGTAGATATAGCTGAAGAAAACGATTTTAAATCAAATGCTAAAAATAATATATCAAAATATTTAGTTGCTGCAGGAGCAAGAGTGTTAGGATATAAATCAGCAGCAGAAAGAAAAATAAAATCTGCTATGTTCTCGCCAATCTATTATAATGGAACATACTTAGGATTTTGGCTTATGGAGGATAATGCAGAAGATGCATATGAACAAATATCAAAAGATGAATTGGCTAAACTTAAAGATAATATAGGTGTATTTATTGAAAATGTAATAGGTCAAGAAAATCTTGAAAATGCATATAATACAGATAGGCAAACAGGCTTCTATAACAACCTTTATTTGTATTCTAATGCAAGACATCAAACAAGTTTAGTAGATAACTCAGCGCTTGTTTTGATATCTTTTTCAGGCCTTCCAAGTATTAATGAGGTTTATGGAAGAGAAGTCGGAGATACACTTTTACTTAAAGCGACTAGACTATTAAAAGAAACAATTCCAGAAGAAAATGTTTTTGTAAGACATACTGGAAGTAGATTTGTTGTAATTTGTCCGGGAGTCAGTGTAGATACTGTTCATGGAACAATAGAACGTTTTTTAAGTAATTTGAATTATCAAAGAGAAAACATAAATGGAAAAGAAATAACGCTAGATACTCAAATATTAATGCATACGATAAAGAAACAAAGCAATATAGAGAAAGAATTAAATAAAATGAATGCATACTTAGAAGGTATGAAAGATATAAATACGATTAAAATAATTTAATTATTTTAATATATAAAGAAAGGATGGGATAAATATGGATCAAAATACAACTTTATTTAATCCACAAAAAGAAGAATCAAAAAGGGTAAGAGAAATAATGGATGAGGTAGTAATGGCTTTAAAAGACAAAGGCTATGAACCTACTAGTCAAATTGTTGGGTATATATTATCAGGAGATCCAACATATATAACTTCGCACAATTCAGCAAGAGCTTTAATATGTAAAATTGAAAGAGATGAACTTTTAGAAGAAATGGTAAAAGGGTATATTAATCATGGCTAGAATTCTTTCAATTGATTATGGTGAAGTAAGAGTAGGACTTGCAATGAGTGATATTACAAATACTATTGCTACTGGTCTTGACACTTTAGTTATAAATAAAAACAAGTCAGTTTTACTTGATAAAGTGAAAGAATTATTAAGTGAATATGATATAGATAAAATAGTTATAGGCTATCCTAAAAATATGAATGGGACTTTATCTAAGAAAACTGAAGAAGTAGATAAAATAATAAAAAAACTAGAAGCTTTAAACGTAGAAATCGTTAAATGGGATGAAAGACTTACTACTGTTTCTGCATATATGACTATGAGAGATTTAGGTATAAAGCAAACACAAAAAAACAAGTACGCAGATAAACTTGCTGCTACGTCTATACTTCAAGATTATTTAGAGTATATACGCAGGTAGAATATATTTAAATTATCTGCAAATAATATAAATAAGAAAAATTAGGAGGAACAAAAAATGGATGAAAAAGAATTAGGATGTTCATCATCTTGTGAAACTTGTGGATGTTGTTCACATGGACATGATCATGACGAAGAAATGGGAGTTGAAATGGAAGATTCAATATTAACATTTACTGATGAAGAAGGTAATGATGTTAATTTTCAAATACTAGATGCATTAACTGTAGATGAAAAACAATATTTAGTTGTTATGCCAGTAGAAGAAGAATCTGAAGATGTAGGTGTTGTTATTCTTGAAATCAAAGAAGAAGATGGAGAAGAAGTTTACGATACTGTAATTGATGATAATGAAGCTGAAAAAGTATTTGAAGAATTTAAAAAAGCAAATGGTATAGAATAAATGCTAATAGATGTTAATTTAATATTAACATCTAATTTTTTATGTAAAATCTCTTGCGTTTCCTTGACCTATCGCCAATAAAATGTTATACTATTATAGTAAGTAATTTTAATAGTATAAAGATTTTTAAACTAGATGGAGGAGATTTATGATTATTACATTTATTATTTGTTTGTTGATATTGGTACTTGGTATAAGTTATGCTATTCACTTATTACGTATTGAATTGGAAATCAGGAATATGTTTACACGTGGTTATACACTAAAACTTAGAGATATCGTAACTTTTTCTAACAGGGAGTTGGCAAAAAGAATAAGACGGTATAATAAGCGTGTAAGAATTGAGTGTCCTGTTGGAATTCATGGTGAGGTTTTTATTATATCACCAGATGACGATATCTTATACGAATTAAGCGAAATGCAAAAATTCTTGACAAAAGAGCAACAAGACGGTAAATTTGTTATTGAAGACAATATAGACAAAATTATGATTGACTTATGGCTTGATTATTCATATAAAGATAAGTACAAAGTCATCTTTAAACGTCAGCTTTATCACATGCTTGAAAAAGAAGAAATATCAACATATACTTTTAACGAAGTATATAGACGTTTTTTCAAGATAAAATAACGTCTGAAAAACTATTAACTAATAGTGAAAAAATAGTGAAATTGAAAAATTTCACTATTTTTTTATACCATTATGTGGTAAAATATATAGTGTTAAAAGTAAAGGGAGAAATTTATGTATAAGTTAACAAAATCGATATGTGATATGTATAATCTAGATTATAAGTATATTGATGTAGATAATATAGTTGAAAAAGATTTAGAAAATGTGTTTGAAAAAATTTGGGATATAGCAATGTTTAATCAAGCTAAAGTTCATAAAGCATTTAGAGATAACAAAATAAGTGAAGTGCATTTTGGAAAAACAACTGGTTATGGTTATGATGATATTGGAAGAGAAACAATAGAAAAAGTATATGCTAATATATTTAAAGCAGAAGATGCTTTAGTTAGAATACAATTTGTAAATGGTACACATGCTTTATCTACAGCCCTTATGAGCTGTTTAAGAAATGGTGATAATTTACTTAGCATAACTGGTAATCCTTATGATACATTGATGGAAACAATAGGAAATGAAGAAAAGATTGGTTCGCTTATATGGCATGGCGTAAATTATCATAAAATAGACTTAAAAAATAATGAATTTGATTTTGAAAAGATTAAGAATCATATAACTGAAAATAAAGTAAAGATGATTTTTATTGGAAGATCAAGAGGATATACATCAAGAAAATCTATTACAATATCTAAAATAGAAGAAGTAATTAAGTATATAAAAAATATAGATAAAGATATAATAATCATGGTAGATAATTGCTATGGTGAGTTTGTTGAAACAAGAGAACCTATTGAGGTAGGCGCAGATATAATTGCAGGAAGCCTTATAAAAAACATAGGTGGTTCGCTTTGTGAAACAGGAGGCTATATTGCAGGAAGAAAAGACTTAGTAGAACTTGCAGCAGAAAGACTAACAGCACCTGGAATAGGAAAAGAATGTGGAGCTACGCTTGGAAAAAACAAAGAAATTTTACAGGGATTATATATGGCGCCAGTAGTTGTAAAAAACGCTATAATGTCTGTAACATATGCTGCAAGATTAATGAAGGAATTTGGAGTAAAAGCAGATCCTGAATATAATGAAGATAGAACTGATATAGTAGAACAAATTGAGTTAAATGATAAACAGAGACTTATAAAATTTATACAAGGAATACAAAAACAAAGTCCTGTAGATAGTTTTGTGCTTCCAGAGCCATGGGCAATGCCTGGATACACAGATGAAGTAATAATGGCTGCTGGAACTTTTGTATCAGGAGCATCAATTGAGCTTTCAGCAGATGCACCAATAAAAGAGCCATATATTGCATATCTCCAAGGTGGTATAACTTATGAATCAGCTAAACTATCAATACTTTCAGCAACAGCAGAAATGTTAGGAGAGTAAAATATGAGTAACGTAATAGTAATAGGTGCAGGTCCTGCTGGTTGTATGGCTGCAATTATGGCCAAAAAAAATGGTCATGAAGTAACAATTGTAGAAAAAAATAATAATGTTGGGAAAAAATTATCTATTACAGGAAAAGGAAGATGCAATATTACATATCATGGAGATAATGAATACTTTTTAGATAATGTGGTTAGTAATCCTAAATTTTTATTAAGCGCTATTAACTCTTTTAATAACGAAAGTTTGATTAGCTATCTTAATGAATTAAATATAGAAACAAAACTTGAAAGAGGAAATAGAATATTTTTAAAATCAGATAATGCAAAAGAGCTTTCAGATAGACTATACAAAGAGTTAAAATCTAAAGGAATAAAAGTATTATTTAATACATCTGTAAGTGATATAATTGTAGAAGATAAAAATATTAAGGGTGTCAAGTTAAATAATGGTGAAATTAAAAGCTGTGATTCTTGTATAATATCAACTGGAGGAAGAAGCTATAGCAGTACAGGAAGTACAGGAGATGGGTATAAACTTGCAGAAAAGCTAGGACATGATATAGTTAAAATAAAAGCAGCGCTGGTACCTGTTAAGTGTCATGAAGCAGATATATGCAAAAGCATGCAAGGACTTACTTTAAAAAATATTAGTATAAAAATAACGGATAATGAAAATATAAACAAACCAATATATACTGATTTTGGAGAATTATTATTTACTCATTTTGGTATAACAGGTCCAATTATTTTAAGTGCAAGCAGTAAAATAAATAATATAAATAATGTGCAAGAAAAGATGCAAAACAAACAAATTAAATGTATAATAGATTTGAAACCAGCACTTAATAAAGAGCAGTTATATAAAAGGTTGAGTAGAGATTTTGATAAATATTTGAATAAAGAATTAAAAAATGGGTTAATAGATTTACTTCCAAAAAGTATTATTCCAGTAATTATTAAAAGAACTGGTATAGAAGAAAGTAAAAAAATTAATCAAATAACAAAACAGGAAAAAGAAAAAATAGTAAAAGAACTAAAAGAATTTGATCTTACTTTAAGTTCACTTTTATCTGTAGATGCAGGAATAGTAACAGCTGGTGGTGTAAATACTAAAGAAATAAATCCTAAAACTATGGAATCAAAACTTGTTAATAACTTGTATTTTGCAGGTGAAGTTATAGATGTTGATGCATATACAGGTGGATTTAATTTGCAAATAGCTTTTTCTACGGGCTATGTAGCAGGTAATAATATTAGGTAATAAAGAGGAGGAAAATGATATTATGGAAGAAAAAAAAGAAATAAAAAACACATATATAGTAAATAAAAAAACAAAAAGTAGTAATAGTGTAGCACTAATTTTGTTAGTTGCTTTAATTGGGGGAGCTATAGGAGGAGCTGTATTTTCTTTTCTATTAAACGGAGAAGCAGGTATAAAAGAAACTGTTCAAGCCATAACAAACAAATACGAAATAACTCAGACAGATAGCCCTGTAGTTGCAATATCTGCAAAAGTATCACCATCTGTAGTGGGAATAAAAGTAACATATTCTTATGAGATATTTAGAGGCTATTCTACAGAAACAGAAGGCGAAGGTTCTGGAATAATATATAGTGAAGATGGCTATATAGTAACAAATTATCATGTTATTGAAGAAGCAATAGATAGTGAAAGTGCCAAGGTTGAAGTAGCACTTGAAGGCAGCGAGGAATGGATTGAGGCTAAAATAGTTGGTCATGATGAAGTAACTGATTTGGCAGTAATAAAAATAGAAAAGACAGGTCTTAAGGCAGCAGAGTTTGGAAAATCTAAAGAGTTAAATGTAGGAGATATTGCTGTAGCAATAGGAAATCCTTTAGGGCAGGAATTTGCAGGAACAGTAACTTCTGGAATTGTATCTGCATTAAACAGAACTGTTACAACAGATGGAAGAACTTATGAGTTGATACAAACCGATGCAGCTATTAATACAGGAAATAGTGGTGGAGCACTGGCAAATAGTAAAGGTGAAGTTATAGGAATAAATACTGTAAAAATTGTAGCAACAGGGGTTGAAGGAATAGGATTTGCAATTCCTAGCGATGAAGCTTTGCCAATTATAAAAGAACTTATAGAAAATAAAAAGATATCAAGACCTAGTATCGGAATAGCAGGATATAACGTAACAGAAACAGTAGCAAAAGCATATAACCTAAATGTTGGAATATTTGTAAGTGAAGTATTAAAAGATAGTCCAGCAGAAAAAGCAGGATTTAAAGTTGGTGACATTATAATAAAAGCAGAAGGTAAGGCAATTAAAACAATGGATGAATTGAATAATATAAAATATAAGTATAAAGTAGGAGATAAATTTAAAGTTACTGTATTAAGAGAAAATAAAGAAGTAGAATTAACAGTTACTTTAGGTGAAGAATAGTGTATGAATAAAAAACAATTTGTAATTTCTAATAATACTGCATCCGGAAAAATTGGAGAATTTTCATATATTTCAAGCTCAATATATGAAGAAAAAAAATCAAAGTTCTATGCATATGTATTTAAAATAACGGATGGAGCAGAAGCAACTCATATAATTGATAGTGCTAGAAAACACTTTAAAGATGCAAGACATGTTGTATATGCATACGTATTAGAAAATGAATATTATTATTCAGATGATGGAGAACCGTCAGGTACTGGTGGAAAAGCAATATATGGACTTCTTGAAAAGCAGAATATAATTAATACTTTAGTTATAGTTATTAGGTATTTTGGAGGAATATTACTAGGTGTAGGACCATTATCTAGAGCATATCTAAAAGCCGTAAAATTAGCAGAGGAAAATCTAGAGATAATAGATTATGTCAAAAAAACAACTGTTAAATTATGCTTTAGTTATAATGAAGAACCTAAAGTAAGAAATTTGATAGAAAAAGAGGAAGCAAGTATAATTAATACAGAATATGGAGATAAAGTTACATATATTATTTCAGTTTTAGAGACGAAAAAAGATATATTTAGTAAATATGAAAGTTGTTAAAATTTGATAAATTTTGTAAAAAAGGGGGATACCAAGAGGTATTTCCCTTTTTTAGACAAAAGTCGATGGAAAAATTTAACAAAAAGTATTGAAAAACCGTGCATAAGAATGTATAATAAGCACATCGTTTGGAAAAAATTGGGAGGTAAGTATGAACGACAAATTAAAAATCATGGTTGTAGATGATAATAAGGAATTTGTTAAAATTCTAACTACATTCATAAATGGTGAACAAGATATGGAAGTTGTATGTAGTGCATATGATGGATTAAATGTAGTTTCTTTAATGAAAGAATATACACCGGATGTTGTATTATTAGATATAATTATGCCTGAAAAAGATGGACTAGCTGTATTAGAAGATATTTATGAAAAAATAGAAGAGAAACCATTAGTAGTTATGATGTCTGCAATAGGACAAGAAAAGATAACACAAAAAGCCTTATCTTTAGGCGCAATGTATTATGTTGTTAAACCATTTGACTTAGCTACACTTACAGATAGACTAAGAGAGTTAGTTGGAACAACGGTTAATACTGTACTTGAAAAAGGTAGAGGAAACTATATGTTTAAACCTCAAGCTAAAGTCAAAAAAATGGCACCTATTGAAGTAAGAGTAACAAATTTAATTCATGATGTTGGAGTTCCAGCTCATATAAAAGGTTATCAATACCTAAGGGAAGCTATTATAATGTCAGTTCAAAATGAGGAAGTTATAAATGCAGTTACAAAAACGTTATACCCATCTCTTGCAAAAGCATTTAAAACAACGCCATCAAGAGTTGAAAGAGCAATTAGACATGCAATTGAAGTTGCATGGAACAGAGGACAAATAGAAGTGCATGATAAGATATTTGGGTATACTGTAAATTCAAATAAAGGAAAACCTACTAATTCTGAATTTATAGCAATGCTTGCAGATATGCTTAGAATGGAGACGGTTCAAGCTGAAGAAGCAGTTGTATAATTAAATTTATATAAAATGTTTAAATGGAAGATAAAGAAATATCTTCTATTTTTTTATGCATTTTTTAGGACAAACAGTTCTAAATTAATTTGAAAGTGAATATATATAGTCATAGGTGATAAGTATTGAACAAGAAGCTTGCAATATATTATACGATATTTTGCTTTTTGATTTTATCTATATCAATAATTTCAATGTTAGTTATTAAAAAATGGGAAAAAGAAGATAGGGAAAAGAATATAGGAGAAGAACTAGAAAAAGTTAAAGAATATGATATTAAAAATAAAGTGCCAAAAGATATAAAAGTAAAAATTACAAAAACAGGTGAAATAATAACTATGGACATGGATGAATATTTAAAAGGTGTTGTTCCATCTGAAATGCCACCCTCATATAATATTGAAGCACTAAAGGCTCAAGCTGTAGTTGCAAGGACATATGCATTTGAAAAAATTAGTAGAAACGCACATAGTGATTTTGATATCTGTGATAATTATTCATGTTGTCAAGCATATTACAGCATAGAAAAAATATTAGAAATATGGGCAAATAGAGGTTTTGATAATGAAACTAGAAATACATACTTAAAGAAAGTAGAGGAAGCTGTAAATAGTACCAATAATACAGTAATAACGTATAATGGCGAGTATATAAAAGCATATTTTCATGCGAACAGTGGAGGAAAAACAGAGGCATCAACAGAAATATGGGGCAAACAAGCTATACCATATTTAATACCTGTAGAGAGTTTAGGAGAAGAAAATCATGATTCATATAAAACAGAGGTTGTATTATCGTATGATGAATTAAAAGAAAAATTAAATAAAGGAAGTGATTTAAGATGTGAAATAAGTAATATAAACGATATAGAAATAACAAGTTATACAGTAAGTGGCAGAGTAAACACTGTTAAATTTGGAAATGTAGCATACGAAGCAACTGAGCTTAGAACTTTACTAGGTTTGAAATCTACTAATTTTACTATACAAGAAAAAGATAGCAAAGTAGTATTTAAAGTTACAGGCTATGGCCATGGACTTGGCATGAGTCAAACAGGAAGTAATTATTATGCGAGTAAAGGCTATACATATGATCAAATTATTAAACACTATTATACAGGTGTTGATATAACAAAAGCGTGGGAAAATTAATTTAGGAGGTAACAAATGAAAATAAGTTATATAAATTTAAGAAAAAAAATAGAAGAATATAAAAATAATAAAAAAACAAGAAGTAACCAAAGAAATATAAAAAATAAAGATAACGATGATGAAACAAAATTCATAGGAATAAATTATAGCAAAAAAGATAAAAAAGAAAAATTAAATGTGTTAAATAATTTAAAGAAAGCGCCAAGAGGTAGCTATACTTTAATAATTTTTATGATACTGTTACTAGCTATTACAACTAGTGTTAACATGGACACTTACTCGAAATTATCTAAGGAAGATTATGAAACTTATACATTAGAAAACAAAGAGATTCCAGCATCAACAGCAGATGTAATTATATATGAAGAGGCTGTAAGTAGTGTATATGAAGTAAATGATGACTATGGAGAAATAAGTGTAGAGACTACAAGTGAAAATTTTACACAAACAAGCAAAGATGCATTAGAGGATGAAGCATATGTATATGATTATAGTTATATAAGACCAGTAGATGGAGAAACTTTAAAAGAATACAGTATGGACAAGGTAATATATTCCAAGACTTTAGATATGTGGAAAGTGCATGATGGAATAGATATATCTGCAAAAATTGGAGAAGATGTAAAAGCATGTGAAAAAGGAATGATAGAAAGAATATATGAAGATTCTTTCTATGGCTATAGTGTAATAATAGACCATGGAAATGGAATTAAAACTATATATAGAAATTTGGATAGTAATGTACTTGCTAAAGAAAATGACAATGTAAATAAAGGAGAAGTAATAGGTAAAGTTGGAAATACTGCAAGTGGAGAAAGTAAAGATGAATCACATCTTCATTTTGAAGTAGTGCAAAACAGCGAAATAGTAAATCCAAGTATTATAGGCATAAAATAAAGAATAAAAGATTAAATTTTGAATAATATGTAGTATGAGATAAATTAAAGAGGTGAGTTTATTGTTACAAAATGATATAGAAGAAAGAGTAAAAGCCTTAGCAACATATATAATTGAAACTGGTAGTACAGTCAGAGCAGCAGCAACAAAGTTTAATGTTAGTAAGTCTACAGTTCATAAAGATATTGCAGAAAGATTAGAAAAAATAAATCCTGCACTTGCAAATGAGGCAAAAAAAGTATTAATGCATAATAAAGAAGAAAGACATATACGTGGAGGGCTTGCAACAAAGCAAAAGTATGAAAGTAAAAGGGCATAAAATATACTTATTTGACAAATATGATATAATTAATACACCAAAAACAGATATCATAAAATAATTATTTTAGGAGGCAATATCATATGAATAAAAGAAATCAAAAACAGCCTGATGTTTATTTAACCAGTGAAGAAATTAAAAATATGCAAGATGACGAAATAGTAGGGGTAAGCAGAATAGCTATAAATATACGGTTAAATAAATTAGAATTTTCATCAGAGCTAGATAAAGAAGCTATCGAAATATTACTTAGGGCAAGTAATAAGATACGGGAGATTGAAAAAGAAAAAAGACATATTGTTTTGTGGGGAGCAAAAATGACAGTTGGAGAAGTAAAACGGGCTTTTAATAATTTAGAAAGAATGTCTAAAACTTCATTTAAGAAAATAGTAGATTAAAAAATAAAAGAAGATTCATATTATGAGTCTTCTTTTGTGTTTGTTTTATATATAATTTACCTTGACAAAATAAATTAGCATTTATAAAATATATAATAAAGATAGGTAATAAGGAGTGGTTTTTATGGTGGAATCAAAAGGTTGGAACTGGAATGTTGTAAAAGATGATAAAGAATGTATATGGAAAAATCCAAGTATAGAGTCTTTTTACCTTGTAAACAGATGGAAAAGTCAAGGAAAAAAAGATTTTCTAGATTTAGGTTGTGGACTTGGAAGACATTCAATATTATTTGGTAAAAATGGATTTAATGTTCAGTGTTTTGATATAAGTAAAGAAGCTATTGAGAAAACAAAACAGTGGGCAGAAAAAGAAGGGTTACATTTTAATTATAATATAGGAGACATGTTAAATCTGCCTTATGAAAGTGATAGCTTTGATGCTATTTTGTGCAGGAATGTAATATCTCATACGGATACTGAAGGGATGAAAAAAGTTATAGAACAGTTAAAACAAGTATTGAGAAAAGATGGTGAGTGCTATATTACATTTGGTTCTAAAGAAACATGGGGATTTAAACAAGAACACTGGCCACTTGTAGATGAAAACACAAGACTTAGAATGGAAGAAGGACCTGAATATATGATTCCACATTTCTATGCAGATTATGATTTAATTAAAAAATTATTTAATGAATTTGAAATATTGAATATAAATCATATTCAGGATTTTTATGAAAATAACGGAAAAACTTTTTCATCATATCATTATCACATATTAATTAAAAAAATATAAATATAAAAATGAAACTAGTTCAAATAATATATGAACTAGTTTTTTGTATAAATAATAAAAAATAGTATAAAATATTTATATGATATATTGCAAATGAAACAGAGTTGTAATATAATTGTAACAAAGTTAAGACGGAAAATAAAGGAAGTGATGAAATTGATGTTCGGCCAAGATATAGGTATTGATTTAGGAACAGCTACAATACTTGTATATGTTAAGGGAAAAGGCATTGTTCTAAGAGAACCAGCAGTTGTTGCAATAGACAAAAACACAAACGAAGTATTAGCTGTTGGACAAGAAGCAAGAAAAATGTTAGGCAGAACACCTGGAAATATAGTTGCCATTAGACCACTTAAAGATGGAGTAATTTCTGATTATACAGTAACTGAAAAAATGCTTAAGTATTTTATAAACAAAGTATCTGGTAAGTTTGTACTTAATCCAAGAATAATGATATGTGTTCCATCGGGAGTAACTGAGGTAGAGAAAAAGGCTGTAATAGATGCTGCAAATCATGCAGGAGCAAGAAAAGTTTATCTTATTGAAGAACCTATAGCTGCTGCAATAGGAGCAGGAATAGATATAGCAAAACCATATGGAAGTATGATACTAGATATTGGTGGAGGAACAGCAGATATAGCTGTAATATCTCTTGGAGGAGCAGTTAGAAGTAAATCAATAAAAATTGCTGGAGATAAATTTGATGAAGCAATAATTAAATATATAAAAAAGAAGTATAATGTAATTATCGGAGAAAGAACAGCAGAAGATATAAAGATAAATATAGGATGTGTATATCCAAAAACAGTTAATGAAACAATGAATATAAAGGGAAGAAATTTAACATCAGGGCTTCCAGTTGAACTTGAAATAACATCTGAAGAAATGATGGAAGCATTAGAAGAGTGCGCCAACTTAATTGTAGAAGGAGTTCATTCGGTTTTAGAAGATACACCACCTGAGCTTTCAGCAGATATAAGTGATAGAGGAATATATATAACTGGTGGTGGAGGTCTAGTTAGTGGACTTGACCAACTACTTCAAGAAAGAACAGGAATACCTGTAATGATAGCAGAAGACGCAATCTCATGTGTTGCTATTGGAACAGGAAAAGCGTTAAATCATATTGATTTACTTGCATCTGGAAATGCAATAAAAATAAAGAAATTTTAAAAATAAAACACAGAAACTTATTTAGTTTCTGTGTTTGTTTTTAAGAAAGGTCATGTATTGTTTTGTAAAGTTCTTTTGCTGCCATTGACATTTTATTAATGAAAACGTCAACATCATTATCTGGAATCAAATTGGTCAAGTATTTTGATACTTTATAGATTTGCTTATCGTTATTTACATTAACTATAGCCCAACCAATAACGTGATTATTAAGAGTTTCATAATCTCTTAGAATAATATCAAAATGATATACTCCTTTCTCTATAACCTTGTCGAAAGTATAGTCTAATTCAAGGTTTTTGTTATTCATATATTATTTCCTCCTATAAAATTGTTCTATAATAAAATTTGATTGTTATGCTAACATCATATGAAAGTGTATGTTGTAGCTTTACTTTTGTCATAGATTTACTGTAGACTTTTCATCCATTATCTGACTTCTTTCTAATTCTCTGGCGAAGCCAAGACAAGAGTTTATTAATTTTGTTTCATCAGCCGCAGAAAGTGATGATGTATAAGGAGATGGTATAATACGAACTACATAGTCACATGTTTTAGTATTTACTACTATATTACCAAGGGTTATTTCCTTATCTGTCCTTATCATAATTTGTTTTACCGAGAAAAGGTATGTGTGTTCTCCTAATTTGTTTTCCATAATTGGAAATGTAAAATCTTTCATATATAAGTCCTCCTATAAAATTATTTTAGAATTAAATTTAAATATCACTGTTTATATTATATCAAATATTATGTAAATTGTAAATAGTTTAGTCATTGTATTGCAAATGATATACTAAATATGTTAAAATATAAATATAAGTTTTGAAAAGGAAGAATGTTATGAAAAAAGTTGAATTGTTAGCACCAGCTGGAAGTTTAGAAAAAGCAAAAATTGCTTTCATGTATGGAGCAGATGCAGTATATGCAGGTACATCAAGATTATCATTAAGAACAAGAGCTGAAATGAACTTAGATAGTTTAAAAGAAACTATTGAATATGCCCATAGTATAGGTAAAAAGGTATATGTGGCATTAAATATTTATGCCTATGATGAAGATTACGTCGAGATAGAAGAAGAAATAAAAAGATTAGATCAAATAGGTGCAGATGCTATTATTGCAGCAGATGGTGGAATTATAAATACTATAAAAAAAGTAGCTCCCAATATGCCTATTCATGTAAGTACACAAGCAAATAGTACAAGTTTAAATAGCTGTGAGTTTTGGAAACAAAATGGAGCAGAAAGAATAATTCTTGCTAGAGAATTATCTAGAGAAAGAATTAAGCATATCATGGAAAATAAATCTGACGATGTGGAAATAGAGATGTTTATTCATGGCGCTATATGCTTTGCATATTCTGGTAGATGCTATTTAAGCCAATATTTATCTGATAGAGGAGCTAACTGTGGAGATTGTAGTCAGCCTTGTAGGTGGCAATATAAAATAACGGCTGAAGAAGTAAATACACCAGGAAGTATCATAAATTTAGATTACGATGAAAAAGGAACATATATATTTTCGTCTAAAGATTTGTGCTTAATAGATAAAATACCTGAAATAATAGATATGGGAGTAGAAAGTTTAAAGATAGAAGGAAGACTTAAAACAGAATATTATTTAGCTACTGTTGTAAGAGCATATAGACAAGCAATAGATGATTATTATGAAAATAAAGAAAAATTTGATTCTTCTAAATACTTAAAAGAGCTTGAAACAGTAAAAACAAGAGGACTATCAGAATTCTATTATTCAAACAGCAATAACCAAGACATACATGATTATTCAGGACAAAATGAAAATCTAAAATATGAGTATGGCGCAAAAGTACAAAAAGTATTAGAAGATGATTTAGTCGTTGTTGAAATAAAAAACAAATTGTCTTTAGAAGATACTTTAGAAATATTAGTACCAAATAGTGTAGAAAACAAATTATTTAGAATAGAAGAATTATACGATGTAGAAACAAAAGAAAAAATTGATACTATAAATCCAGGAAGAAAAGGACAAAAGGTAATAATAAAGATACCTTTTAGTGTTGATAACGGGTATATAATTAGGAGAAAAAAATGAGTATAAATGTTGATGATATATATCAAAGAACAAAACTTATTATAGGTAAAGAAGCAGTCGAAAAATTAAAAAAAGCAAAGGTTTGTATTTGTGGTATTGGTGGAGTAGGATCATACGTAATGGAAGCTTTAGCTAGAATTGGAATAGGTAATATTACAGTTATAGATAAAGACAAAGTGGATGTTACAAATATTAATAGACAAATAATAGCTACTGTAGGTAATGTGGATAAACTTAAAGTAAATTGTGCAAAAGAAAGAATTAATGAGATAAATCCAAATATAAAAGTAGAGGGAATAAATGTGTATATTGATGAAAGCAATATACAAGAATATATAAACAACACTTATGATTATGTTATTGATGCAATAGATAGTATAAGTTCTAAAGTAGCATTAATTAAAACGTGCTATGATAATAATATAAATATTATATCTTGCATGGGTATGGGAAACAAAATAGAACCACTTAAAATTAAAGTATCTGACATATATAAAACAAGTGTATGTCCACTTGCAAAAATAATGAGGAAAAAATTAAAAGAGCAAAATGTTAAAAAATTAAAAGTTATTTATTCAGAAGAAATACCAATAAAAAATGATACAAATATTTTAGGAAGTGTTTCTTATGTACCTTCGGTAGCAGGTCTTGTAATTGCTTCTGAAGTTGTCAAAGATATTATAAATAGAAAGGAAAGCTAAGTTATGGGAAGAGGAAAATGGGATAATTGTTCAAATTGTATTTATGGAACAGAATATAGCAGAGGAGTATATACTTGTAAATTTGATAAAAAGAATGAATATGAAGAAGACCATTGGTGTAAATACCATGAAAGTGAGGATGAACAAGAATAATTAAAATTAATAATATATGTATATTACAAATGGTAAAATTAAATTACCGGTTTTAGAAAATAATAAAGACACATAATTAAAACTTATGATACAATGTTGGTGTCTAATCAAACATTGAAAGAAGGTTGTAATTATGTGTCAACAAAATAATACCACAAAAAGCA
>JAZSQI010000002.1:0-23455 GCA_045537895.1 Clostridia bacterium | reverse complement strand
TCAACAAGACCAGTACCTAAATTAACTATTAATAGTACTGCTGAAATAATAATGATTGTTATAAATAATCCAACACCAATCATAATTGCTTTTTGAGCGTTATCCATAAATCATTTCCTCCTTTATTTTTATAGATTTTTTTCTCAAATATATCTTTTGTATTGATATATGTACATATATGTTAAACACGGGTCATAACTCGTGTGTTAACCTGTTATGTTATGTTTGCAAAAACATCATTTTGCGAAATTTACATTGCACCCATTTGAGTAAAGTAATTTGCCATTTGCATTATACTTACTATCATAAGTGGTCCAACAAAGTAACCTGCGATAAGAATAATCATAGGTGTAAACCCTATTGCTTTTCCCATGCTAACTTTTTTCTGTATAAGTCTGTCATTTGAGTCTTTTCTCTTTTCATAATAGAAGTTTCTTTCTGTTTCAAGTTCGTCAAACGCCTCTCTTACTGGTATTCTTTCAACAGCAGAAATAAGTCCATCTACTATTCTCTTGAAATCTTTATTTGGCACTCTATCTTTAAGATCTTCTAATGCTTCACTAGCACCAGCCTCATAGTTATTTAAAGCTGTAGCTATTGCATCTTTAAATGCATATGAATATCTTTCAAGCCATTCTAATATTGTTTGTACGTCTACTCTTTCTATATACATAAGCATAAGAATTATAGACTGGAATTGCATAATTTCATTTTCTTTTTCCATTTCTCTCATTTTATTACGTATAAATAGTAATAAATCTGGTAAGAAATATGCAACAAATCCAACAAACAATGATATTATTAATTCCCAATATTTAAGATAAATTCCTTGAACCGAAGTTACCTTCTCATATATTCTATCAACTTGTTCATCTGTAACTGAACCTTCTTTAGCCTCAATATCAGCCTTTATTTGTTCTTTAGTTATACTAGCATCATTTTTATACTCATCTATATACACTGCATCCTGCTCAGAAATACTTTGAGCTGCTGCAGCATCCTCATCTGATAATTTACCAAGACCTGCAAATTCTTGTCCTATTTTTGTAAACACGGCATTAAAATCAATATAATGCATATTAAGTATTAATGTAAGTGACAACACAAAACCTAATATTACTGCTGTAACTTTATTTACATAGAACCATTCCAGTGTTAAGAATGCATTCGTATTTTTAATCATCTCTGTCTTACGTTTTCGTTTAGTAGTATATTCTGCAGGAATTAATGCATCTACAATCTTACGAAATATAGGAACAGTGTATAGTCTTTCCTGCCATTTTTTAGTTGCAATCCTATCAAATTTAATTTGATCAGAATCTTCTCTAATTACTCTTAGCAAGAAATAGCATACAAAGATTGATATAAGTATAAGTGCTTTTATTATAAATCCAAAACTACTGTTATAGAAATTTATAAGTGCAGCAAAGTTACTTTCTGCCCAATTTTGTATAAGATTTGTAAATAGTATAGGAGCTACAGCTATTGCTGTTAAGCTTCTAAACATGTAGTTAATTTTATCTCTTTTTAATATTTCTAGATATACATCATTTACTATGTTATTTAAGTTTTTTAAGTAAATAGATGTTCCATCAACTTTTCTATCTCCAAGTTCCATTGTAAGATATGAAACACCAGCAAATAGCTTTAAAAATCTGTTTGGAGCTGTATCATAATATTTTTCTAGTTGAACTTCAGGATTGTCAGCCATTATAGCATCTTTTATTTTCTTTACTTGAGGAGTTATCTCTTTATCTTCAAGTTCATCAATTGCATCGTTAAATGCTTCTTCTATCATTCCATGTTCGTGGAATGAGTGTCTTATTTCAGTAAATACTTCTGGTATTTGTCTAAGTATCTTATCTGCTACATTACTTACTCTATAATCTATAATCTTCTCATTAACTAGAAGAACTGCAATTATAACAATAAGTTGCATATATAAATCGCTTGTAACATTTAAGAACACAAACAATGCCACAAATATAAATAAGACTGATGCTAACATTATACTACCAGTTTTTCTTCTAATTTCATACTCAGTATAATCATTAACCATTTCAAGTTTTAATCTAACTTTTCTAGTATAATATTTTAGAACTGGAGTAGATACACAGATGATGTAAAAAGCTTGATACACTCTATCAAATACATCAGAAATACTTGTTTTTTTCTTAACTACTATTTGATCTTTTTGGAATAGGGCACTATTTTTCTTATACTTTCTTTTTACAGTATTAAAGTAAATTACTAATCCCAATATTCCTACAACAGAGAATGCTAATAAACCAATTGCTATATATACAATCATCTAATCACCCCCATGCTGTATCTATAAAATGATCAAACGCCTTCATATCTTCAGATGACATATTTTCTCTCATTGCCTTAATATTGTCTTCACTTATTTGATGGCACATTACATATTTACCATCCCTAAATTCAACAATATTATGATACTCATAGTTTGCTGTTTGAGTCATATGTCTAAAATATTCGGTAGCATTATCCATAAATGCTGTCCATTTATCTTCCATTGTCTTTTTATTTCTATAATTATCGTTGTAACTAAATGTTTTTTCTTTAGGTACACATTCTGTTATTCTTTCAATATATCTTGAACCATCTACACCTCTTTTTAAGTGTATATCAAAGTTAATTACATTAACAACTTGCACCTCAGCAACGTCTTCATCATTGAACATTCCTATTTTTAAAAGTGAGTTTCTAAGTGCTGTTATTAAGTTAGGGAATGTCTTAGCGTGGTGAGTAAATAGTGTAAATTTAGATGCAACTTGCGCCATTTGAATCATCCAAGCAGCAACTGGGTCAGTTGCAACCTCTCCTAGGATGTTAACACCACCATCTGTTTTTTTCTGAACATCAAGACCCATTTGTCCTGTAATTGTTTCAGTTTCTCTTAATGACAAGATATTGTTATTTGGATATATTTTTCTTAAGTGTAACTCGAATGCTGTTTCTTGAACCCTGATTGTTATTGTAGGGTAAATATATTTCATTATTGCCATAAGTAAAGTTGTTTTACCACAACCTTGCTCACCAGTTATAGCAGAAACACAAGGACCACAAAAAAAAACAAAAAAAAGTACTATTACTGGTTCTTTACCAGGATGTACTAATAATTGTTCTGTATTTAAAAGTGTTGGTGGAGCAAACTTTCTTACGAAGAATGCCCAAGATTCTGAGAAGTTAGGTCTTAAAACAACTACACGGGAACCATCTTTCATCTCGTTGATTTTGAAACCAACTGATTCAGAAAGTTGTCCAGGATTGTTGTATTTATATATGTTTTGACATACTCTCTTAAGCTCAGATTCTGAACCAAATGATAAGAAAGATAAATACATAGCTTTACCTTTGTAGAATACCCATACTGAATCATAAGACATTGGTATGTTTATTTTACCAGTTTCATCTAAATATTCTTCCATATCACCAACTTGGTCTAAGAATGATGGTGGAATACCAGATACACCACCAGATACACCATCTATGTTCTGGTCTCTTATTTCATCTATTACGCTATATCCTTTATATCCTTGATATACTCTTTGAACAACTATTTCCAATTTATCATCGTATGTAAGTGTTATATTAGCCATTTGTTCATCAAATATTTTATCTACTTCTTCTGCAGTTATAACATAAGAAGGAACATTTGGATCATATTCAAATTTTGGTACATCTAACTCATATTCTGTAACTATTTGTGAGAAAGCATTACTGCCATATTTCTTTTTATATTCATGTAACAATATTTCAAATTTATCTTGAGAAGTAAGTTTCTCTGGATTATCAAAATTTATTGCATAATTTATATTTTTTGAATTTACTTTATAGTTATTTGATAAAAGGTCAAACATTAATGTTTTTACATATTTTTTATCACTTGAATCAGCATAACCAGCACCTTTTAATGCTTTTTTTAATTCATATTTAGTATTTTTTCTTCTTTCAAATTCATCTTCAGAAAGTGCTAAATCATATAAATTCATTCTAGTTATTTCATCAAATTGATTTTTAATATAATCAGATAACCCTGATAAACTATATGCTATTCTTTCCCTATCTATCTCACTAACTTCTGCTGTTTTTTTACCACCTTTTGCAAGTGAATATACAGCAAGCGCAACAAAAGCTACAATTATAACTATAAGCGCCATGTTAATTATAAATGTTGTTGACACGCCTTTAGTTCCTCCTCTCAAATACTTATTAAATTAATATTATAAGTCTCTAATTTTTGTTATTTCTAAGATTTTTTTAACTATTTTTCTTACTTCTGATATAAAATAGCCATTATAATCTCTTGCATCTGCCTTTATATTCTTATAAAAGAAATCAACTGCTGTTCCATCATTACATGCATCCATAAATACATAGTTATGTGGAACCGCAAATACAGGATATTTAGTTTTATATCTTCCTTTAATATTAAACACATTGCATTTAGATTTATTTTCATAATCTCCAATTACAATTATTTTATTTTTATTCTTTATTAATTCATTTTTTTCTAGTTCTTCAAAATATTCATCAAGCATTACTATATCTTGATTTACTGTACAAATTACTAAATCAGCATCTTCTAATATTTCTTTAATATAATCATGTTCTACACCTTTTGGTGAATCAACAATCACAAAGTCATAAGCTTCATCTGCTTTTCTAATAATAGCAGGAAATGTTTCACTAAGCGCCTTAAATTGGTCTCTTGTAGTAACATTTGTTCCATACATTATATCTAGTCTTTGTTTAAGCACTGGCTTTGCATAGTTTTTTATGCTCTCTGGAAGCAATTTATTACTCTCAGAAAGTCTAGATAAAGCTGTCATACCTATATTAGAATTAGTAAATATATTCATATTTTTTAATTGGTCATAATCTGTAAAAGAACTTTCTATTTTTTTACTTTGCCAATGAGCATGTAAAAGTATAGCACTTACATCTTCTTCCATCCCCATAAGAGTACTTACAGCTATTGCAGCGTGCGTATTTCCTGTCATCTTTGAAAGGGGACTCCAAAATACTATTTTAGGCATATTTATCTATTCCTCCTACTACTATTTTTTATTTCTTTCTTCATTTCACCAGATGTTACATCTTTTAATATATCTGCTCCAATTTCAGCTACTAAATTAACGAACATTTTTGTATGTCTCATTATATCTATTATTGAGCTGTGCTGAGCTTCTATATCTGCTATTCTATCTTGGTCTTCATAATTAAGTTCAAATGAATTTTCTCCCCAATCAATAGCAAATCCTTGTAACTTATTCTCGTAATATGTTTCACTTGCTCTTGTAATATAATATTTAAATAAAACTTTTGTAAGTTCTAACTTTCCATCTAATGGTTTATATATCATCATTGTTTTTAAAAGGTCAGCGTTCTTTGACATTGATATATTTGAATATTCAACAAAAAAATAAGTTTTATTTATTCCTCTTGATCTAAAATTTTCATAAGCCGAAGGATTATCAATATCAAGAAGTATATAATCATATAGAGCGATGTTTAATTCTCTCTTACATATATAATTTTCTACATCATGCATATTTTTAAATCCTACTGCAAAATCTATAGAATCATATTGTGTAATATATTCTTTTTCCTTCATTGTAAGAGAAGGTACTGTGTATTTCATTCTCTCTTCAACAGTACCATCCACAACAAGGACTGTTTTTCCCATAAAGCTTATTGCTTTTGCTAAATTAATTACGAAATCTGTCTTATTAACGTATCCTGCTAGAGCTATTACTTCTTGCATTTTATCCTCTCCTTAATTTCTATTCTCCTTGTAAAGTACTATTTCTTAATGCTTGTTGAGTGCTTATTTGATTTTCAAGACCAGAAACTGCACTTTCATAAGTTTCTCCACTTGTATTTTTAAATTGTTCTAAGTTTTCTTCAATTTTTCTTCTAACATCTGCACTTAAACTTGCTTTTGCTTCTTCAGTTATATATTTGTTAGCTTTCATATGAGCCATTATTATTTCGCTTGGTTCATATGTTCTATCTACAGTGTTATATGATTCAACATAGTATCTATATTCTATAGCATATTTTAGAATTAAGTCTGTTAAATTATCAGAGAAATTAATGTACTCTGGTGTTTCTTTTTCATCCTTTTCATCTTTTTCGTTATCTACTTTTTTATTATCTGTATCAACATTTGTAACTTCATCTTCTACTGATTCTTCGCCATTATCTGTAATTTCTTCTGGAAGTGTTAATGCAACTGTTCCATTTGCTACATCTTCTTCTATCTTTTTAGATAATTTTAATTTTGCCATATCAGCAGCTTCATCATCAATTTTAATTTGAGTTGTTGGGTCAACATATCTTACACCATATAATGTTACCCCATCAGATAAATATGTATCAACAATAGCACTGTTTAATAGGTATAATTCTTCTTCATTTAAATATAACCATACAGTTGTTCCAAAAATTCTTTCAACCTTTATTTGTGGTAATACAACATATTCTAAACCACTTGCCATTTTGATTTTTATATCAATATATTCTCCCTCTACTAATCCTGTTGGAAGCATTACTGAACTTACTTCTTGAATTCTTTCATCAATCGTAACTATATTATCTCCAAACATACTACTTACCAAAGGTATATTTGCTGGTATGTTATATTTTGCAATTTTTCCAACTGCACCATAACCAGCTTGATCAGCAGGCGCTGAACTAACATGTACTCTAGCTGTTGTTAACATATCGTCTGTTATTGTTTCTCCTTGAATAACATCTTTGTTTAGCATTACTATTTCTGTAGTATAGTTTGCTATATAATCTTTGTTTGTTCCTTCTTTATATGAGCTAACAACATTTAAGCTCCATATAAGAGTAATAACAATACCTATAACTCCTATTCCTACTCCTATTAAGATTCCATATATTAATCTTTTTCTTATTTGACTCATTCCTATCATACGTACAACCTCCATTATTATTCTATAAAATGATATCGTATTTTTTATACATTTTCAACAAATTTTCTTAATCTACGAAACTTTTGTCAAAAATGTAAAAAAAGCGTAATGTTTTTGTAACATTACGTTTTGAGTTATATTATTTTGTACATTTTACTAAAACAATTCCATTCCCATAAGATATGTTTTTAAGGAATATTTTATATACTCTAAAACTCCTGACCTGGCTATATCTTCATTTATAATTATATTAGCCTTTAATACCTCTTTACCTTCCACATTTGTATATATAACTTCACCTATTTTATCGCCTTTTTTTATAGGAGCTTTTATGTTTTTATCAATATTAATCTTTTTGTTATATTCTTCACTACTTCCTTTTTCTTTAAGAAGACATATATCCTTTTGTATGACTGCTTCTACTTGTTTTCCTAAATATTTATTTACTTTAATTTTATCTACTACATCACCTTTATTACTTAATTTTTCTACACTATAATTTGTAAAACCATAATTAAGTAGTTGCTTTGCTTCTTCATTTCTAATATCAGAGCTTGGCGCTGTTAAAACAACTGCAACAAGCGACATATTGTTTTTTGTTGCTGTTGCACTTAAATTATACATTGCTGTTGAAGTATAGCCTGTTTTAAGTCCTGTTGCCCCATCATAATATCTAATTAATTTATTTGTATTAGATAATTCAAACGTTCCTCCCCTTATTGAGTCCATCCAAATCGTAGTATACTTTGTTATATCAGGATGATTTGTCATTAGTTCTCTTGACATTATAGCTATATCTTTTGCTGTAGTATAGTGATTTTCATCATCAATTCCATGGCAATTCATAAAATTAGTTCCTGTCATGCCAAGCTCTTTTGCCTTATCATTCATCATTTTTACAAAGTTTTCCTCATTTCCACCTATATGTTCTGCCATTGCAACACAAACATCATTTGCACTTACTACACATATACATTTTAATGCTTCATCAATAGTTAATTCTTCTCCAGGCTGAAACCATATTTGTGATCCACCCATAGATGCTGCATTTTCACTACACAAAACCTTGTCTTGGTATGTTATTTTACCCGAATCAATTGCCTCCATGATAAGCAAGAGCGTCATTATCTTTGTTACGCTTGCAGGATATGCTTTTTCATCAGCATTATTTTCATATATTATTCTTCCAGTAGACATTTCCATTAATATCTGAGACTTAGAAGTAAAATTAAATTCTGCCTTTGACAAAGCAGGCTGAGCTTCAACTTTTTTTACAGTTTCCACCGTATCACTTGTCTCTACTACTGCAAATGTGGGAAGCTCTGAATTTGCAGTTACTGCATATATGACAGATAATATATTACTAAAAAATATTAACGATATCATAATTATTGATATTTTTTTATGCATAAAAAATCACTCCTTATACTTATATTAAAGTATATGGAATGATTTTAAAATTATGAAAGTTATTGTATAGAAAAAAGAGAACAAAAATACTTGTTCCCTTCTGTAATTTTATATAAAAGCTAACACTCATTAGCTTTTATATAATGATAAAAGACTTTGTAATCATCAAAATTACTCTCAATATCAGGTATTTCTCCAAATGTTTTTAACAAAGCTTTAATTATCGCAACACTTTTTGCTTGGCAATTTATAGATTTAGATGGAACAAACTCAATATCAGTAAAATAGTCATACTCAAGTATTTTTGATATTTCTTCTTTTGATAAACTCTCTTTTACAGCTTTTATATAAATATAATCGTAAAAAAATGTTTTTGGTTCAATATCAAAAGTCATATCTTTATACTCAAAAGAAATTAATCTTCCTGATATTTTATGTCTCTCATCTCTTTTTGCTGATTTTGGTAATACATAAAGTAAATCTTTATACGGCCCACCATTTTCATATTTTTTAGAAGATTGAAATACACACTCAAGTGGTATACCGTCTAACTTTAAATTAAATGCACTTAGTTTTCTTCCAATTTCATCAAAAGATTTAGTTGAAACTTCTAAGCATGTTTTACCAATACTCTTATGAAGGGCGATAACATTTTTTTGCTTTTGCGTTTTAGAGAAACCAGCATTAAATTCAAATTCATAGTTTGTTTTGTTTAAAACTTTGTCATTAAAATCCCATGCAGGTCTTATAGCCATATTATTCTCTCCATTCTAAATCAAGCTTAGTAAATACAATTTTGTAAATTTCATTTGCCACTTCTTCAGTCCAATCAGCAACATCAGAAAACATTATTAAAGTATGAGCAACCTCATATATAAATAACACTTCATCAGTTTTTGCTGCTTTGTATCTAAGCTTTAAATTAAGTTCTTTTGCAAATTCCAATATTTTTTCTATGTCTTCTTCATTTCTTTCATAGTCACCATCACGAAGTTTCATAAAAACACCATCTTCTTCGTCATAAAGCAACTTTGTCATTTCCTTTATCATTTTCTTTCCTCCGTATTTTTAAATTATTAAACAACTTAATATAATACAATCCTATAATATTATACTATATTTTCGTTGTTATGTCAACCTTTCTATAATACCCCAAAGTCATCATAGTCTTCATGATTAGTTTTGGTGATATTAACTTTACCACTATCAAATTTTTTAACTTGTCCATCTTGTTTCTCAACCATAATTGGTTCTCCCTTTCCAAGTTTACATGCCCTTATAGACTTACCTATAATTTCTGATGGATTCTCAGGATTAATTTCGTAAGTATAAGGTAAATCTAACGGCTTACTCTCACTAACTTTTCTTAAAAGCGATGAACCAAATACACATTTAGTAGTGTCTGTCCTATCTACCGTCATTGGCATTTTATCTGCAATTAATCCTACATATTGTTCTACCGGATTTATATCATTATCTTTATTAAGTAACACAAATAAATGATTTCTTTCTATATCATCTAAACCTTTTAGCGATTCATTATTCTCTAATACTTTATCATGTAACATATCTTTGAAAGCAGGGCTTTTAGCAACCTCTTTAACTATTTTTACCCTTACACATTCTGTTAAATTAATATTTCCAGAAAAATATTTATCACTCATCTCCTTAATAGATAATGGATTCTCACTAAAATAATAATCTCTGATAAAATCTTGTTCCATTTTAGAAAATCCAATTTTAGACAGTACACCTATTACCCTACTATCATCCTGCATTATCATATCACATAAAGATTCTGACATGATTTCATATGCTTTAGGATTATATTTTGAATTATTTCCTATTGAGCTATCAAACCTACAACATTCAAATGCGTGCAAAACATCTACATATATGGTTGGTATCTCCCTTATTAAATGCTGTGGTATCTCATATTCTACTAACAATTCTCTTGATGCAGGTGCATATTTAAATGCTATTGTATTAACTAGATGTTCCTTTCTGACCTCTTTATCTGTTAAATCATATGTTTTTGCTCCATCTTTTACTAACTCATCATAATCTATTAACACAACTGGCTCTCTTGATGCAGATAATTTTTTAGCTTTACCTAAAGAATAGACAGTTGCTGCACCCATGTTTTTTGTACATGATATATATTTAGACTTAAACACTTTACTTTCACTATTACTTTTGCTTCCGTGAACTACATGTTCATCAATGGTTGTTTTTGCATTTCTATCTGTACATTCAATTTTATTTCCACTCTGATAGCCAGGGTGAGCTCTAAAAATGTATTTTGACATATAATCACCCTCTTAAATTTAACATACATAAATTAATTTATCAAGTATATATACAAAAATAGCACCTTACATTAAATGTAAAATGCTATTTTTTTAATCAATTACTTTTCTAAATTTTCCAACCAAATATGTTATCAAAGGTATTCCTACACCAAAAAACACATATATCACTGCACCTATTCCTCTTGAATAATACTCAAGTTCAAAAACATTTTTTGCTATATATATGCTTAATATATACTCTAAAAACAAAATTGGAATAACAAAATTTTTCCTGTTTGGCATATTAAACACTTTCTTTATAAGGGTGGTTACTACATATACTAATATAACTATAAGGACAATATCTGTAACAAGCCAAAAAGTTATTCCTAAAGCTTCTATTCTTTCAAGCACTTTAAATAATTCTATATTCTTTAATGCCATAAAATATGGTTGTGTTAAATCTTGAGATAATTCCGGTCCAAATATCCCAACTGTTGTTAGAGTTAATATTACCCCTAACATGGCAACTATAATAATATATTTTATTCCCTTTTTAAGGAATTTATCTTTATCTTTTACACTATCTGCCAAAAAGAGCATACATGGTAAATAAACATACACATTCATTATTGGCAAAATCCCCATAAGTACATTATCTGCATCATAAATAGTTATTGGATATATATTTTCTAATTTTATATCTGGTATACATATAAATAAAATTAAAATTATAAATATTAATAGTGGTATCCAAATAAATTCCGTAAACCTAGCAAAGGCTTGTAAATTATTCTTTGTAATTAAATATACTAAAAACAGCAATGATATTACAAAAAATTCTACTTGAACATTTGTAAATATAGAAGACATACATTTTTCTGCAAAATATCTAATTCTAAAAGCCAAAAACATAATACATGCAATTAAATACAAAACTAATATTATTTTAGCTCCAACTCTGCCAAATATTCTTTCAAAGCTTTGAGTAAGTGATTCATCTTTTCCCTTGCGCATTATTTTATATAACAAATAAATCAAAAGAAACATAGGCAAGGCAGCAACCAGTGAAGAAAGCCACGTTGCCTCTTTAGCAAAAATAGAACTATATCTAGGCAGTATTCTTATTATAAGGGCAGAAACACCTATAACGTAGATCATAAAAAATTGTCTTATACTAATTTTGTCTCCTATTTTATCCATACAAACCTCTCTAAATTTATTAATTTATCTACAGCTCCTAAAATACTTGAGCCATATTCATTTGAATAATAACTTATACATAAAACTATACTTGCACATACTATAATGCTATATACAATAGCCTGTTTCTTATTTTTTAAAATATCATTACATATCATCTCTTCAATGGCTATTATTATAAAAACAATCCAAATAAATTTCATGACCATTCACCTCTATTAATTAATTTTATATATATCATACGTTCTATCTATATTAGCATCTACCTCTATGTTTACATCTATATATTTATAATTTTCATCAAAACTTTTTTCTATATTTTTATATTTATATGGATGTTTTATTTTTAATTTTTGTCCTATTCCTAATATGTCCAAATCCCAATTTTTTGATTTTGCTATTAAAGCTTCAACTTGTTTTTTTATTTTTTGCTCCTGGAGCCTCTCATATTTTTTAATGTTTTTCTCTGTTGTTATATCTTCATCGGTCTGGACTTCTTCGAAATTACTCCTGAATTCTACTTTTATATTAACTTTTTTAAGCTCATTTTCACCAAAATCAAAACTATAGCTTGTTTTCAAATCATTTATACCAAATGATAACGTTTCCTCATTTTCTAAAGAAATATTTATATTACCACCATTTAACTTATTTGTGAGCATATTATAAATTATTGATTCATCTTGATTTATATATGCTATTAATTTTGTTTTTTTCATTATTCCATAACCGTAAAAATCAAATCTTTTATCGTGGCTTTCTTCATTTTCTTTCTCTTTACCACTTACCATAGTAAGATTTTCTGAAGAATCCATCTCTAAGGCTGGTATAAGATATGTACCTGTCTTGCTTAACTTGCTTGATAATAGCTCTGATAGAACCATGTAATTTATTATTGTTTTTTCTGAGCCTTTTTCCTCCATACTTTGAAGTTTTTCAGTTAATTTATATTCTGCACCAGCTATTTCTTCCATAAATTCTTTGCTTGTCATTCCTTTAATCAAATATATATGGCTAGATAATCTTACTTCTTCATCTTTAGCAAGTGGTTCTAATGCATTATCAATATTATTTTTAGCAGTTTCTTCTCCTATTAAAAAATATTTCACATGGGACCCTGTTACATTTTTATCAGAATAAAATTGCATCTGTCTAACTGCTTCATTAAAAGCAACTCCTTTATATGTCATCACTTCTTGATATTCTTTTTTAGCTTCATCTGCGCTTCCTATTCCACCTTCTTCTTTTTCCATCATAAAAGAAAGTATAGCTTTGTTTTCTTTTTCGTCTTTGTCATAATCTAGTCCTGCCAGCTTTAATATTTCCATATTATCTATCTCGCTGCTCATAGGGAGTAGTGATTTATTAGTTAAAGAGACAAACAATACTATTGCAATTATTGTTATTATCTTCATTAATTTCATTATCTTTCTCCTGTTATATTATTCTTTTTGCGTCATAACTCCTCTTACTATCGTATCTTTGGTTAAATTTCTAAATCCATTTGAAGTAAATGGTATTAAGTATGGTACTCCAAACGATTCTTTTTTAGCCATATAATACAAAGCTAAAATTAGCCCTAATGATAAACCATATAATCCCATCATTCCGGCAATAATTACTAATATAATTCTAATTATTCTAAATGCATTAGATAAATCTTGATTAGGAATTAAAAATCCTGTTATTCCAGCTATGGCTATTACTACAACTACAGCAGGAGATGTAAACTTAGCATTTACTGCTGCTTCACCAACTATAAGTCCACCAACAATTGAAATAGTTTGACCAATTAGTTTGGGAAGTCTAGCTCCTGCCTCTATAAGCATCTCAAATGCAATAAGCATAAACACTACTTCAAGTATTGACGTAAAAGGAACTCCCTCCTTACTTTTAATAATTGACAAGGAGAGTTCTGTTGGAATCATTTCCGGGTGAAAGGTTGCTATTGCAACATAAAAACCTGGAACAAAAATAGTAAAAAATGCTGCTATGTATCTAATAATCCTAATAAACGATGCCATCACATAATTAAATGAGTAGTCCTCAGGAACTTGAAAAAACATATTAAACACAGCTGGAACATTATAGCCAATTGACATACCATCAATTAAAATTCCTATTTCTCCTTCTATAAGGTTAGCTGCAAATTTATCAACTCTTTCTGTATATATCATTGAGGGAAATATTGATTTTGAACCACTTAGAAAGTTATCCTCAAATTTTGCAGGCGCAATTATACTATCAACATCAATTTTCTTTATTTGTTTTATTACGCACTCTAATATATCTTTATCTGCAATCCCCTCCATGTACACAACAGCAACTTTTGTTTTACTTACATTTCCTACTTCAAATTCTTTTATTTTTAAATCTTTATTTCCTATTCTTCTTCTAAGAAGACCTGTATTATCTCTGATAGTCTCATTAAAAGATTCTTTGGATCCTTTTATAATATTTTCATTTGTAGGCTCAGATATAGGTCTTTTTTCATAACCCTTAACATCAAAAATTATTGCTTTATCTGTTACTCCAGTTATAAATAAACAAGCACATCCAGATAAAACTGCTGCTACCACATCAGACATCTTTGTTGCAACTTCCATTTCAATATGTGGAATTAATCCATTTTCAATTTTCTTAAAAATGGATGGCATATTTATCTTCCCAAGTTTATTTTCCCTATTTTGTTTCGCCTCTTCTGTCATTTTAAGTAATGGTTTTATTATATTCTGATCTATTATTAAAGAATCAACAAGACCATCAATACAAACTATATTTACCTTTTTGTTTCCAACAATCTTTATTTCTTTAACAATTAAATCATCACTATCTGATAATTCTTCTTTGATATGCTCTAATGTTAAATCTCCATCTTTTGTAGTTTTATTCGGAACTATAGGACCTTTTTTTAATCTCCAGTCATTAAACATACTAAGTGTTGTCCTCTATCTTTAATATTTGTGTAGTTTTACTCATGTTTTTATCTACTAAATTTGAAATTTTATTTAATACGTCAGGAGCTAAATCTATTATTCTATCTAAAGCTGTATTATTACTATCAAGTGTAAGTAATTTAACTACATCTCCTGTAACTACCAAAAACGCAGCTGGTGAAATATTTACACCTGCTCCACTTCCTCCTCCGAATGGAAGTTTATGATTTTGAATTTCCTTAGGTTGAGTTTTTAAATTAAACTCACTTCCTCCTGCTGCAAAACCAAATGTAACCTTTGAAATTGGAATTATACTAGTTCCTTCTTGTGTTTCTACTAAATCTCCTACTATTGTATTTACATCAATCATATCTCTAAGCGAACTCATAGCTGTCATCATTAAATTTTCTATTGGATGTTCTGCCATATCTATCTACTCCTTTTTAATAATTTTATTATGCAAATATTATCTGTAATTTTTTAGAAGTTATACAATTTTTTAATTATTTAAATTTTTAATTAGTATAACCTATAATAATATTGGGAAATCTTGACAATTTAGTTTTAAAGTATTATAATTATATTGTAGTAAGAAATTACTACAACAAATTAAAATAAGTAATGTATTATACTGTGAGAAATAGTTGGCGCTATTTCTCTTTTTTGCATATTTTTTTGTTTTTTTAATACAATAATAATAGCCCGAGTTGGCGCTCGAGCTACTAAGTTATTTGTGCTTGCGAATAATTGATACTAATTTGCTTGTTGCATCTATAAAATCAGTTATCGCATTCACAAGAATAATAAGTAATGACATTATACTGTACCTCCTTTCCAGCTACAGAAAAGAGCCATAATTATTATATCACTGAAGTACTCTTGCAACAACAACAAATGGTAATTTTTTACAATTTGTTGTTGTTATTTACTCAAACCACTACAAATTATATTGACAATTATTAGCAAAAGTATTATAATTATATTGTAGTAAAGTTGTATACTTTATTATATAAAACAGAAATTAATCACAATTATGTTTCTAATTCTGTTATAAGTCATATCAGTAATGGGAAGGTAGCTTGAAATGCCTTCTCTTTTTTTGCATATTTTTAATTTAATATAGTATAATATAAATAGCCCATGCTTGAACATGGACTATAAAAGGACTAATCCTTTTTACGCAAATCTTTAATTAGAATGCTGCACGCAATTACTAATAAAGTTAACGCTGTTACAAAAATTGTAACTTCTGTCATATCAGTACCTCCTTTCTAGCTACAGAAAAGAGCCATAATCATTATATCACAGAAGTATTTTCGCATCAATGTTTTATGGAAAATTATTCCATTTTATTTGTGCGTTATTAAATATTTTCATTCGTATTTTTAAACCACTATAAGCCTAGCTTATCAGTGGTTTAATGCATTTATTACAAAATTATTACAATAGTTATTAATATATTAGTACAAATAATATTATTCCCCTATTTTCAAGTCATTTAAGTACGAATTACTGTTTATATCATTTTCTACACCCTTGTTATTTTCCTTTTTCAAATTAAATATAAACTTAATTATAGTTATAAATACGTCAATATTTCTAAATAATGAAAATGTAATTATACTATCTACTGTCAAATAATAATTATAGTCAGAAATACCTACTTGGTAATATAATTTATTAAAATTAAATTTATCTTCATTTTTATTTATAATCATACATATTATACTGTTTAAGCTAGCATTTATATATGCATTTTTAACATAATCATTAGTATTAAATCCTACTACTAATACCAATTTTTTAAATCTAACTTTCCTGCACCAGCTAAGTATTTTTTTAGTAAAATTTGTTATCTTAAATTCCTCTTCAGCAGCTGATTTTTTTATTGCCTTAAATATTTTAGCTATTGTTACTTTATTTGTTTTTCCTTTTTGCTCTTTCTTTTGTTTATTGTATACATATATAGGAATAAAACCTAGAATTTTTAATGATATTTTTACTTTATTTTTTTCATTTAGGTTATATGAGTAATAAACACTTTCTCCTTTTAAATTTGCGTATATATCAAAACGTATAGGTATAAAAAAAATAGCTACAATAACTATCATTAATATAACTAAAAAATAAATCATATTAATCACCATAATTATTGTTTGCTATTTTATTATTCTATATTCATTTTATTCCTCTATAAGAGATAAATCAATAGAATTTATATCTTTCTTTTTTACAACTATATCCCCAAACATGTCTTTTTGCTCAATATCAACATGCTTTAATCTAGAAAGTTCAAGTACACTTAAGAAAGCTGTTACAATATCAATCTTTTTATCTTTTTTTGGATCATACACTTTGCTAAAAACAAAACTTGTTTTCTTCTTAAACAAATCAATTATTTGTCTTACTTTACTACGTATAGTTACTTTCTCATATGTAACAATATTTTCAACATTCTTAGCTTTTTTATTAACCTTATCTTCATTTCTTTGCTGAATAAGTAGATACAAATTATATAATTCGTCTAATGACGTATTAACCTGCCTGTCCCACTCTCTTTTTATTTTTAATTGTTCTGCTTGCTTTTCAAAACTACCAAAGTTTTCAGCATATGTTTGTTTAAATTCTTCTACCTTTTCTTTATATTGTTTATACTCAATAATTCTATTTAATAATTCTTCCTCAGTAAGCATCTCATCTTCTTCATCTTCTTCATCTTCTTCAGGTTCAATTACAGGAAGTAACTTTTTAGATTTTATATATAACAAATTAGAAGCCATTACCAAAAACTCTGTCGCGATATCCAAATTCATACTCTGCATATGATTAAGATATTCAATATATTCATCTGTAATTTTACTAAGAGATATATCAAATATATTCATTTTGTTTTTTGATATAAGAAAGCATAATAAATCAAGAGGGCCTTCAAAGTTATCAATTTCTATCTTAAATACATCTTTTTTTTCTTCAAGTAAAACATTCATTTGCTATATAACCTCCGTTGCGATTTTTAAAACTTCTTTCATCTTTTCAGATGCTTTTTTTGCATTTACCACAACTTCTTCATGAGTATCTATTTCATTTGACCTAGTAACATTAGTAATGCAAGAAAAAGCTAGAACATCCATATTACAATGCGCAGCAACAATAATTTCAGGAACAGTAGACATTGCCCTTGCATCTACACTTAATTCATTCATGATTTTTACTTCTGCTGTTGTCTCATATGATGGTCCAGTAAAAAACATAAATACTCCTTTATGTATCGGTATATTTTTCTCACTTGCTTTAGTATACACTTCTGATATTTTTTCTTCGTTATATATACCATTAACTGCAGGAAATCTTTCTCCAAACTCATCTAGATTCTGTCCTATTAAAGGATTTATTCCAGTAAGATTTACATGATCTTTAAATATCATTATATCTCCCACATTATATTCAGTATTAGACGCACCGGCTGAATTTGTTAATATAATTTTTTCTATACCCATCTTTTTAAATATTCTAATAGGCATTGTTATCTCTCTTACATGATAGCCTTCATAATAATGAAATCTTCCATCCATAACTACAATATTTTTTGAATTAAAAGTTCCAAACACAAATCTAGATTTGTGTCCCTTTACAGTAGATACAGGCATAAATGGCATATCTTTATACTCAATATCAAAATGTATTTCCATCTCCTCTATTACATTTGAAAGCCCTGAACCTAAAACTATAGCTATTTCATAATCTTTAATATTTTTTTCATATTTTTTTGCTACTTTATCTATGTATAATACATTTTGATTTATCATATTCATATAAATATCATTATTCATTAACTCACTACTATTCATATATCTCACCCAAATTATCTAATTTAAACCCTCTTCTGTATAAATATTCTCTAATTTTTGTATTATCATAATTTTTTAGTTTAGACGTTTTTAACTTATTAATAACTTCATATTCATATGATGACGGTAAATCAGATTCAAAATTCATTTCAATTATACTAGCTTTTATACCTTTTTGCAATAGTTTTTGTTTTAACTCATATACACTATATTTTAACATTTTAGTATTTTGTCTTATATACGATTTCACATAATCAACATCATCAATATAACCTAATTCTTCTAAATACTCAATAACTTCTGTTATTATTTCCTCTTCTACACCGATTGTTTTTAATTTTTTAGCTACTTCATGAGAAGTTTTTTTAGATATTCCAATATACTTAATAGCTTTTTCCTTTGCATTAATATAATCCATAATATTTATTCCTTTCCAGTTATATGCATAAAAGACTCGAATATATTCCGAGTCAATTATACTTAATTTACAATTATTCTTCTAATAATGCTTCATCATCATCTTCTACTTCTTCAATTTCTCCTAGACTTTTTTCAAAAGCCAAATTAAAATTATCTCTTACTTTCTTTTCTATTTCCTTCATAACAGTAGGATTATTTCTTAAATATAGTTTAGCTGCTTCTCTACCTTGTCCAATTTTATCCCCGTTATATGAGAACCAAGCACCTGCTTTATTAACTATATCAAGATTTACAGCTAAATCAAGTATACATCCTTCAGAAGAAATACCTTCTCCATACACTATATCAAATTCAGCCTCTCTAAATGGTGGTGCAACTTTGTTTTTAACAACTTTAACTTTAGTTCTTGTTCCCATTACTTCTCCATTTATTTTAATCGCCTCTTGCTTTCTTACATCAAGTCTAACAGATGAATAGAATTTAAGTGCCCTTCCTCCTGGTGTTGTCTCAGGATTTCCAAACATAATTCCAACTTTTTCTCTTAATTGGTTTATAAATACTGCTACTGTTTTAGACTTAGAAAGTACACCTGTTAATTTTCTTAATGCTTGAGACATAAGTCTTGCTTGAAGACCAACATGTGAATCTCCCATTTCTCCATCTATTTCTGCTTTAGGAACAAGTGCTGCAACAGAGTCAACAATAATTATATCAATAGCTCCACTTCTTACTAATTGCTCAGTTATTTCTAAAGCTTGTTCCCCTGTGTCTGGTTGAGAAACTATTAAATTATCAACATCAACACCAAGTCTTTTAGCATACACTGGATCTAATGCATGCTCCGCATCTATAAATGCTGCTACCCCACCTAATTTTTGTGCTTCTGCTATCATATGAAGCGCTACTGTTGTTTTTCCTGAAGATTCTGGTCCAAATACTTCTATAACTCTTCCTCTTGGAACTCCACCAATACCTAAAGCTATATCTAAGCTAAGCGCACCAGTAGGAATCGAATCAACATTTACACTTCCTATTTCTCCTAATTTCATAACCGAACCTTTTCCAAAATTCTTTTCGATTTGTGACATTGCCATATCTAATGCTTTTTTCTTTTCTTCTGATATCATATATACTCTCCTCCTAATTCGTTCTAATAGAACATCTGTTTGAATGTATTATATATCATGAACAGATGTTTGTCAACACTATTTTTAAATTTTTCTAATTTTTTATATTGCCATTATATATTCCATATCTTAAAAAGTCAAATAAAATCGTATTACAAAAAATTACAGAGATTTTTAATGTGCTAAATTTAGACAAATATGCCACATAAAAAAAGAGGAAATACTTCCTCTTTTTAGATATTACTTTTAACGTATGATTTACTTACAGCTATAACATCTGTATACTCTATTTTTTCTTGTTCAGATTTGAAACCCGTTATTTCTGCAGTAACCCATTTTTTTCTCTTACAATATTTATACTTTATTTTTTTTGCATTACTATATTCTATTGTAACAACATCATTTTCTGCCCTCTTCTGTTTTATTATAAGTTTATACCGTTTTTTTAGTTTTGTCTTGTTTTTTTTTAACATTTCTTCTTTCTCCTCTATATATTAATTTAAGGTAATAATATTTTTATGTAAATAATTATATCATTTGTGTATTGTATTGTCAACATTTAATAATTTTGTCTATGTCGAATTTTGTCATACAATTTGCCAAATGTTTACTCTATTAGCATTTACAAATACACTATTAGCGTTTATAATGATTATAATCTATTTAATTAGGATGGAGGTGAAAAAATATTAAATTAGGTAGATATATGAAAGGATGGTTAATATGAAAAATAATGAAATAATTATATTTGAAAATCAAAACATAAAACTAGAAGTTAATATGCAAGATGAAACTGTATGGTTAACACAGGCTCAAATGGCTGAATTGTTTGGAAAGTCAAAATCTACAATAAATGAGCATATTAAAAATATTTATAAAGAAATTGAACTTACTGAGGAAGATACTATGACTAAATTCGGAAATTCCGAATTTTCCGATAAACCAACTAATTTCTATAACTTAGATGTAATTATAGGAGTAGGCTACCGTGTTAAATCTCAAAACGGAATAATTTTTAGAAAATGGGCTAATAAAATTTTAAAAGACTATTTATTAAAAGGGTACGTAGTAAATCAAAAAAGACTAGATTATTTAGAAAAAACAGTCAAATTAATCGATATAGCAAATAGAATGGATGAAAGACTAGAAGCCGGTGATGCAAAAGAAATTCTAAAAGTAATAGGTTCATATTCAAAGGCTTTAGATTTATTAGATGAATATGACCATAGAACGCTAAAAAAACCAAAAGGAAATGTTAATTCAAACAAAATAGAATACAAATCATGTATTGAAATTATTAGTAATCTTAAATTTAGTTCAAACAGCAATTTATTTGGAATAGAAAGAGATAAAGGTTTAGAGTCAATAATTGGTAATATTTATCAAACCTTTGATAATAAAAATATTTATACAAGTGTTGAGGAAAAGGCTGCTAATTTCCTATATCTCATAGTTAAAAACCATGTTTTTGTTGATGGTAATAAAAGAATAGCAGCAACTTTATTCATTTATTTTTTAAATTTCTACAATATTTTATATAAAGATAATAAACAAATAATAGACAATAATACATTAACTGCTTTAACTCTTCTTATAGCAGAATCAAATCCAAAAGAAAAGAATATAATAATAGATTTAGTAATGAATTTTTTATCTTAATTTAGTTATTGAACATTTACCCACAGAACAACAATTAATAGAAACAATTAAAGAACAAAAGAAAAATTTAAGTTTAAATAAGTAAATTTACTATTTACATAGATTTAATATATTGCATATGATATAATGTTATTGTTATATCAGGAGGTAATATTATGAGAATTTTAGTAACAGGTGGAACTGGATTTATAGGAAGCCATACATGTGTTGAACTTCTAAATGCTGGCCATGATGTTGTAATAATTGATAATTTATCAAACTCAAAAATAGAAGTTACTGATTATATTCAAAAAATTACGAACAAAGGACTTTCATTTTATGAAGGCGATGTTTGTGACAAACAGCTTTTAAGAGAGATTTTTACTTGTAACAAAATAGATGCTATTATACACTTTGCCGGTTATAAAGCTGTTGGTGAATCTGTAGAGAAACCTCTAATGTATTATAGAAATAATATAGATTCTACGCTTAGCTTACTTGAAGTAGCAAATGAATTTAATGTAAAGAAAATAGTATTTTCATCAAGTGCTACTGTTTACGGAAAAACTGCCTCTTTACCAATTAAAGAAGATTTTCCTTTGTCAACTACTAACCCTTATGGTACAACCAAACTTATTATAGAGAGAATTCTAAATGATTTATATACATCCGATAATAATTGGAGTATTGCTTTACTTAGATATTTTAATCCAATAGGTGCTCATAAATCTGGCCTTATTGGAGAAAACCCAAAAGGAATACCTAATAACCTAATGCCATATATAATAAAAGTAGCAACTGGCGAGTTAGACTGTTTAGGTGTATTTGGAAACGACTATGATACACATGATGGAACTGGTGTAAGAGATTACATTCATGTTGTAGATTTGGCTAAAGGACATGTTAAAGCAATTGAGAAAATAGTTAACTCTGCTGGATGCGACGCATACAATTTGGGTACTGGTAATGGCTATAGTGTTCTTGATTTAGTAAATACATTTATGAGAGTAAACAATGTAGATGTAAAATACGAAATTAAAGATAGAAGACCCGGTGATATTGATGCTTGTTATGCTGATCCGTCTTATGCATACGAAAAATTAAATTGGAAAGCTGAAAAAGGTATAGAAGAAATGTGCATAGATGCCTTTAATTATATAAAAAAACAGTCTTAAAATATAATCCCTGATAATTTAAATCATCAGGGATTATTATTATATTATAAATTGTAATATGGCAAGGATGATTAAACCAGGTATGCCAAGTATTCCAACTACTAATGCTGTAATCCAGTTTAAAGGTATCTTAAATCCAAAATTAGCACCTATATAGTTTACTAATATAAGTAGTAATCCTCCCAAAACAATATTTATAACCATCTTTATTATTTTCTTTATAGGCCATGCAAGTATTTTTAGAATTATAAAAACAGCTACGATTGCTCCAACAAATACTAAATATTCCACATTTTCCACCTTGTATAATATAGTAAAGTAAAAATTTACTATATTATTTTCCTTTCTCTACTAATTATTGATAGGTTTAGTAGTACCTTTTTACTTATTATCACTTGCGTGATAAAATATTTATATTAACACTGTGGACTTTTTTTTG
>JAZSQI010000023.1:0-4472 GCA_045537895.1 Clostridia bacterium | reverse complement strand
TAACAGAAGAATTTATACAATACATACAAAATTGGATAAACAATTATCCGAGAGTTATGTTTAAATATAAAAGCACCAACCAAATATTGGCAGAATTATGTGTGTAATATACCGGAAATTTATTATTGCAATTTATATTTAAGTGTATTTGTTTAGCTTTTTGTTGACATTTTCTGTAAAAAGTAGTATACTATTAAAGCTATTGAGAATTATTATCAATAAGGAGAAGCGTATGGTTAAAAAAAGAAACACAAAACAAAAAGAGTTGGTTATTAGTTTTTTGAACAATAATAAAGATAAACATTTAACTGCAGAAGAAATTTTAATTAATTTAAAAAAGGAAAATGAAGATATAAGTCAAGCAACTGTATATAGAATATTGGGCGAACTATCTAGCAATAATGTAATTAGAAAATGTATAGGAGCAGATAATAAAAAATCATGTTATCAACTTATAGATAATACTCATAAGTGTAGAATGCATTATCATTTAGTGTGTGATAAGTGTGGACAAACAATTCATTATCATAGTAATTATGTTGAAAATCTAAAAAATAACATATTAAAAGAAAATGGTTTTGAAGTGAATCTTCAAAAAGTAGTTTTTTATGGAATATGTAATAAATGTAAATAAAGGAGATATTAATGAAAAAAATAGCAAGTATATTTATAACATTCTTTTTGACTATATTCTTAATAGTTTTTTGTGCAGTAAATATTATAGAAAAAGATAGTAAAACAAGTGATGAAAAAATAAAAGTTATTGCAACCTTGTTTCCACAATATGATTTTGTAAAGCAAATAGGAAAAGAAAAAGTTGACGTTTCATTACTTTTAACGCCTGGTACAGAGACACATACATATGATCCATCACCTAAAGATATAATAAAGATAAACGAGAGTGATTTATTTGTGTATACGGGAAATTATATGGAGCCATGGGCAGAAAGTATATGTTCAAGCATAGATGAAAGAGTAATGGTAAGTGATGTATCATCTGGTATAGATTATATACAAGAAAAGCACGATCACGAAGATGAAAATCATAATCATGAATATGACCCTCACATATGGCTAGATATATCTAATGCTAAGCTTATGATAGATAATATAACTGAAGCACTAATTGATATAGATAGTAAAAATGAAGAATACTATTTAAATAATGCAGAAGAGTACAAACAAAAATTAGAAAAGCTTGATAATAGATTTGAACAAGTAATAGATAATGGAAAAAGGAATATAATTTGTTTTGGTGATAAATTTTCATATATGTATTTTGTAACTAAGTATAGTTTAGAATATATAACAGTATATGATAGTTGTTTAGCTGAATCAGAACCAAGTGTTGCTAAGGTTTTGGAAATAGAGCAACAAATAAAAAAATATGATATACCAGTTATATTTTATGAATCTTTATCAGAGGGGAAAATAGCAAAATCTATTGCAAAAGAAACTGGTATTAGTGCACTTGTATTTAGTAGTGTTCATACTGTTTCAAATGATGACATATTAAATGGAGCAACATATTTATCTGTTATGGAGCAAAATTTAGAAAATTTAAATAGAGCATTAAATTAAGGAAGTGTTAAAATGAACTTGATAGAAATTTCAAATTTGACTGTATCATATAACTCTCATATTGCAGTTGAAAAAGTTAATATACATATAAAGGAAAAAGAATTTGTTTGTTTAGTTGGAGAAAATGGTTCTGGTAAAAGTACAGTTATTAAATCAATAGTTGGGCTTCATAAACAAGATAAGGGGACTATTAAATTAAAAATTGATACAAATGAAATATCATATTTAGAACAGCTTAATATGAAAGATTTAGATTTTCCAGCTACAGCAAAAGAAGTAATTATGACAGGAATGCAGAAAAAAGGCTCCTCTTTGTTTTATTCAAAAGAAGATTATGTGGCATTAGATAGAATATGTAACTTATTACATATAAAAAATATTATAAATAAAAGAATAGGTGATTTATCAGGTGGTCAAAGACAAAGAGTAATGATAGCAAGAGCAATGATAAATAAACCAAAACTACTTATATTAGATGAGCCATGCTCAGGACTTGATATTAAGATTTCAAATAAACTTTATGATATATTACTTGATATAAATAAAGAACTAGGAACAACTGTAATCATGGCAATCCATAATTTAGAGGAATTAAAGAAGAGAAACGAAGATAAAAATGTAGATATAAGAGTTATACATATTGCAACTGAAGTTAAATTTGATGGTAAATTAGAAGATTGGATGGGATTATAATGCAGGAAATATTAGAAATGTTTACATACCCTTTTGTTAGTAAAGCATTGATTTGTGGAATAGCAGTTTCTATTTCAGCTGCTTTAATTGGGGTTATATTGGTATTAAAAAAATATTCTATGATAGGACATGGACTAGGTGAAGTTGGTTTTGCAGCTTTGGCTTTAGCACTTGCTCTTAATTTACCACCACTTGCAGTATCAATTCCACTTGTAGTTATTGCATCTTTTGTAATAATGGTAATTAGTCAAAAAAAAGGAGAAGCAGGAGATATAACAATAGCGCTAGTATCGTCTGGAGCATTAACTTTTGGAGTTATAGTAACTGCTCTTACAAAAGGTTTTAATATAGATGTCTATGGATATATGTTTGGGAGCATACTTGCAATGGACAGTATAGATGTTGCAATTAGTGTAGCTTTATCGATAATATTAATAATATTATTTATTGTTATGTATAATAGGATTTTTATGGTTACATTTGATGAAAAATTTGCAAAAACTAAAGGAATAAATATATCTTTTTATCAGTTTTTAATATCATTTATAGCAGCACTAGTTGTAGTAATTGGTATGAGGATTATGGGAACACTCTTAATTTCTAGTTTAATTGTATTTCCGGCAATAATATCAAGAAAACTAACAAAAAGTTTTAAAGGTATGATGATAATGGCATGCGTTATTGCAGTTATTTGCTTTGTATTTGGAATGATAATATCATTTGTATTAAATTTCCCAACAGGAGCAAGTATAGTTGCAGTGTATATTTTGCTTTTATGTATTACAAATATTTACGGCTATGTGTATAAGTAGTTTATAGCTTTAAGTAACATATAAATATCAATCTTCATATAATACATTGGTATATGGAGGTTGTTTTTTTATGAAAGTAGGGAGATTATATAGATATTTTATTAGCATAGTAGTTATGCTTATATGCATGTTTGGAATAAACAAAATTTTTGCATTTGGGCCATCATCTGATGAGATATATCAAGGAATAGATGTAAGTGAGTGGCAAGGAAATATAAACTTTGAAGAAGTAAAAAATTCAGGAATAGATATAGTGTATATAAAAGCAAGTGAAGGAACAGAATATATAGACCATTATTTTGAATCAAACTATAGAGGAGCACGAGAAAGTGGATTAAAGATAGGGTTTTATCATTTTGTAACTGCTAGAAGTGTAGAAGAAGCAGAGGAAGAAGCGAGATTTTTTGCAAGTGTTATTAGTTCAAAAGAAATAGATTGTAGATTAGCTATGGATTTTGAATCTTTTGGAGATTTAAGTGTAGCAGAAATAAACGATATATCGGAGGCGTTTTTAACAACTCTTGAAAAAGTAACAGAAAAAGATGTAGTTATTTATTCTGATGCAAGTAATGCAAGAGATATATTTGATAGAGATTTAATAGTTTATCCTATATGGGTTGCAGAGTATTTTGTAGAAGAACCATTTGATAATGGTAAGTGGGAAACGTGGGTAGGATTTCAATATACAGATAGAGGAAGAATAAATGGAATTAGTGGTTCTGTAGATAGAGATGAGTTTACATCAGGAATATTACTAGATGAAAGAACTACACTTCCAGAATCTGAAAGTAAGCCTGATACTGAAAGAACAACAGAATATGTAGTAAAAAGTGGAGACACTTTAACAAAAATTGCATTAGAATATGATACGACAGTAGAAAGATTAGTAGAAGAAAATAGTATATCAAATCCGAATTTAATATTTCCAGGTCAAGTTTTAAGAATTACTAATGTTGATAATCCAGTAAGAACTATAGAATACACAGTAAAAAGAGGAGATACTTTAAGTAGAATAGCAAGAGAGTACAATACTAGAGTACAGGAATTAGTAGAGGAAAATAACATATCTAATCCAAATCTAATATTCCCAGGTGAGATTATACAAATAGGCTCAAAAACATATGATAGATATGATACACTGCATACTATTTACAGGGTGAGAAGAGGAGATACTTTAAGTGCAATAGCGCTAGAGTACAATACAACAGTAGCAGATTTAGCAGATATAAATGATATACAAAATGTTAATTTAATATATGTGGGTGAAGTTTTAAGAATAAATTAAAATAAATATAAATATATTTTAAATAAATTTTTATGAATATTTTATAAAATTATTAACAAAATATTATAGTAAAATTTTAAAATATAAATTTAAATATAAAT
>JAZSQI010000014.1:0-16834 GCA_045537895.1 Clostridia bacterium | reverse complement strand
TAACAGAAGAATTTATACAATACATACAAAATTGGATAAACAATTATCCGAGAGTTATGTTTAAATATAAAAGCACCAACCAAATATTGGCAGAATTATGTGTGTAATATACCGGAAATTTATTATTGCAATTTATATTTACTAACCAAATAACCAAAAAAGGTTGAAAAATGTTATAATGTGTAATAAAATAATTTTAAGTAGGGGGATTAATATATGGAGTTAGAATTTAAAAATAAATATGATAGTATGATAAATTTAGGTTATAGTAAAATAGAACAAGTATTTAAAAAGTATAAAAAAATTTATACTAAGCCGAAGAAAAGAGTTAGCAAGTTACTTATATTTATATTGCTTTTTACTATATTTGGACCTTTGATTATATTTCCTACAGTATTTATAATGGTTTTTATGTATGAGGAAATAGCCTTAATAAAAGTTATTACTAATATAATTTTAGCTTCAATTATAATATTACCAATATGGATGATAATAAGATTTAATAAGAAAAATAAAAAAGCTTTAGAATATGAAGAAGAATTATATCCTGTTGTAAGAAATGAAATATTATTTCCAACGTTAAAAAATGAATTAGTTGGGTTTGACTATAATCATTCTAAGGGAATTGATGTATATACATTTAAGCAGGCAAGTCTAAATGAGAGGTATGATAGATTTTATTCTAGTGATTATATACAATTTGAAGTGTGTAATAATCATGTATTTGCGTTTTCTAATGTCTTAACGGAAATAGAAGAGCAAGATGATGAGGGGCGTACATATTACTCTACACAATTTGTTGGCTTAGTAGGTAAAACAACATTACCATTAAGTATAAATGGAAAGGTAGAGATTTCTTCTCTTAAAGGAGATAAAAACAAAATAAACATTGATATGAGCGAGTTTGAAGAATATTTTGAAGTAACTTCAAATGATGAAATAAAAGCATTACAGGTTCTTACTCATGATGTAATGATAAAGTTAATTGAATTTAGAAAATTATATAATATGAAATATGACTTAGTTATTAATAATGATAATATGTATATAAGAATATATAATAATAAGTTGTTTAATTTAAGATATTATGAAGATTTTATAAATGATATATATATTGATATTGAAAAAGTCTTTAATATTAAAAATATAGTTCAAGATATTTTTAATATTATTTCTAACTTAATTATATAAATATAAAATACATTTATAATAAAAATAAATATATTAATAATTTCAAATTTTTATGCAAACTTTTTTATGAAAAAATAAACTTTTTTGTAAAAAAGTATTGCATTTTTTTTCTATTTATACTACAATATGGGTACAGGTGGAGTAAAGTGGAGTAAAGTGGTAGGGGGTGAAACTTTTGTTACTAGGTGAATATAATCATTCAATCGACGAAAAATCAAGACTTATAGTACCATCTAAGTTTAGAGATGACTTAGGTAGCACTTTTATTGTAACAAAAGGATTAGACAACTGCTTATTCATTTATTCAATCGAAGAATGGAAAACTTTTGAAGCTAAACTAAAAGCTTTACCACTAACAAATCAAAATGCAAGGGTGTTTACAAGATTCTTTGCAGCAGGAGCTACTGAGTGTCAATTAGATAAACAAGGAAGAATAGTTTTACCTGCACATTTAAGAGAATACGCTGGACTTTCTAAAGAAGTTGTAGTAATTGGTGCTATAACAAGAGCAGAAATATGGGATAGAGAAAAATGGACTAATTATACAAGTGAAGATAATATCAGCGTTGAAGAGGTTGCTAGTCAGATGTCAGATTTAGGCATTTAACTATAGATAAACAAAAGATTATAAATATACAAAAGAAAAAATATTAAAAGTACAAAAGAAATAAATATGTCAAAACAAAAGATTACAAATATACAAAAGTGATTCTCCTCAAAACAAAGGAAAAAGCAATAATAAACAAAAGATAAAAATTCAAATAAACAAAAGATTATAAATAATATTATGATATGGAGTAAAAAATGGAGTTTAATCATATACCGGTTTTAAAAGATGAATGTATAGAAAATTTGAATATAAAAGAAGATGGAATATATGTAGATGGAACATTAGGTGGGGCTGGTCATTCTTCGGTTATATTACAGAACTTGAGTTCAAAAGGCAATTTGATAGGTATTGATAGAGATAAAGAAGCATTAGAAGTAGCAGAAGAAAGATTATCATGTCATAAAAATTTTATGGCAGTTCATGATAATCATGTAAATATATTAAAAATATTAAGTGATTTAAACATATCAGGTGTGGATGGAATATTACTAGATTTAGGAGTTTCTTCTTATCAGCTAGATGAGGCAAGTAGAGGCTTTAGTTATATGCAAGATGCGGGGCTTGATATGAGAATGAATAAAGAAGATTATGTAACAGCATATGATGTTGTAAATAATTATTCCGAAGAGGAACTTGCAAGGATTTTCTTTGAGTATGGAGAAGAAAAATTCAGCAAACAAATTGCAAGAAAAATTGTTGAAGTAAGAAAAAACAAAAGTATAAATACAACATTAGAGCTAGTAAATGTTATAAAACAAAGTTTACCTAAAAAAGCACTTCAAGACAAAGGACATCCTGCAAAAAGGGTGTTTCAAGCAATAAGAATTGAAGTAAATCAAGAAATAAAGCTTTTAGAAAAAGGGATAGAAGATTCTATAAAAGCTTTAAATAAAAATGGAAGACTTTGTGTAATATCATTTCATTCATTAGAAGATAGAATAGTTAAGAAAACATTTGAAAAAATGCAAGGTAAATGTATATGTCCAAAAGATTTACCAAAGTGTGTTTGCAATTATGTTTCTTATGGAAAAATATTAACAAAGAAACCAATATTGCCAAGCGAAAAAGAATTAGAGATTAATTCTAGATCGAAAAGTGCAAAATTAAGAGTGTTTGAAAGAATATAGGAGGGAAAAAAGCTAATGTCAGCTGCAAAAAAATATCTTTATGATTTATCTTTGCCAGAAAAAAAGACAATAAGAAAAGAAGAAAAGTTTAAATTAATAAAGAATACAAATAAAAATAGTATATCAAAATCAAATAAAGCTACATTAGTATTAACTACCTTAGTTATATTTGCTATGTTTATGGTTATAACATATAGATATAATGTAATAAGCGAAAAAAATCTTGAAGTACAAAGACTTAAAGAAGATTTAGAAGTTGCAAAATCTGAACTTGCTACAAGTGCTATAGCATTGGAGCAGGTTATGGATGTTGACTATGTTGAATCATATGCTAAACAACAACTTGGAATGCAGAAACCAGAGAAGAGTCAGCTTATATATGTTAATATGGAAGGTGAGGAAACAGTTACCAAGGTTTCAGCAAGTAATATGATAAGCCAGGTTGCACAAAAAATAAAAGGAACAATAGAAAAAGTTTTTTAATATATATGAAAATTTTTAAGATTACAAATAGAGATAGAGAAAGGTGCATACTTTCTCTATTTATTTTTGAGAAAATATTATATAAGGAAAAGTGATTTATATATTGCGTTGTTGCTAATTTTTCCTATTTATGATAATATTTTCTAAGAAAATATTAAACTAATATATAAATAATAACAATGATGAAAGTAATTGATAAATTTATTAAAAAACTTCTAAAATATATTGCTAAAACGTAGAATATATTGATACATATATGATATAATAATTAAAATAAAATGAGAGGTGAAATTTTTGGCTTTTGCTAGTGTGAAAAATAAAAAGGTAGTAAAGATAATACTTTTTTGTTTGTGTGCTTTGTTATTAGCTCTTATAATCAGACTTTTTTATCTTCAAGTAATAAAAGGTGATTATTACGAAGAAAAAGCGTATAAACAACAGACAAGAGATAGGAGTGTTGCTGCAACTAGAGGTACTATATATGATGCAACTGGAGAAAAGAAACTTGCTCAAAGTATATCTACAAATACAGTAAGTGCAGTGCCAAATGATATAGAAGATAAAGAAAAAGTAGCAAAGGATTTAGCAGAAATTCTTGAGCTTGAAGAAGATGATGTGCTTGCTAAATTAAATAAAAAAGTATCATTAATAACTATTAAATCAAAAGTGGATGAAGAAGCTGCAACAGCTGTTTATGAATATGTACTAGAAAATGAAATAAATGGAATTAAGGTTGATGAATCAACAAAAAGGGTATATCAATATAATAATTTATTATCTCATGTATTAGGTTTTACAGGAACTGATGGGCAAGGATTATATGGATTAGAATTACAATATGATGAAGAACTTTCTGGAGTTCCTGGAAAAATTGTTGGAAGCGCAGATGGAAGAGGAAGAGAAACACCGTATAAAGAAGAACAATATGTTGAACCTATAGATGGTTATGATTTGGTGTTAACGGTAGATGCAACTATTCAAGGAATAGTAGAGAAGAATTTAGCTAAAGCAGTAAAAGAAAATGAAGCAAATTACGGAACTATAATTATGATGAGACCAAAAACGGGTGAAATTCTTGCTATGGCAACATATCCTGATTTTGATCCAAATAATGCGTTTGAGCCAAATACAGAAGAACTTATGGCGAAGTGGGACTCTATGTCGTCTTCAGAAAAATCAAATGCATTAAATGACATATGGAGAAACAAAGCAATATCAAATACGGCAGAGCCTGGCTCAACTTTTAAAATTGTTACATCTTCAGCTGTATTAGAAGAAGGTCTTGTAACATTAGACCAGGCAGGAGCATTTAATTGTGCTGGTGCAATGCAAATAGGGGGATGGACTATTAGATGTTGGAGACATCCAAGATCACATGGCTCACAGAGTCTAAGACAAGGAATTATGAACTCTTGTAATCCTGTATTTATGCAATCAGCAACAAGAATAGGAATAAAGAAGTATTGTGAATATTTAGAAGCGTTTAATTTAAAAGATAAAACAGGAATAGACCTTCCTGGTGAAGTAGGAGGAATTCTGCACAATCCTGAGACAATGACTGAAGTAGATTTAGCAACTACAGGATTTGGTCAGACTTTCCAAATAACACCACTTCAAAGCTTAATAACTGCAGCTGCAGTAGCAAATGGTGGAGAAATAGTTACGCCTTATGTTGTTAGCCAAATAAGATCTTCTGATGGAAATCTTATTTCAAAAACAGAATCTAAGATAAAGAAAAGAGTAATATCAGAGGAAACAGCAGCAAGTATATTAGATGCACTTTATTCAACAGTTGAAGAGGGAACTGGTAAAGCAGCTAAGGTTAGAGGATATTCAGTAGCTGGAAAAACAGGTACTGGTGAGCAAGGAAGAGGAAGTAATCTTTGGTACATGGCCTCGTTTGTTGGTATTGCTCCAGTAACAGACCCAGAAGTTTGTATTATATTTAATTTATATAATCCTACTGGTCCACAGGGACACCAAGGAGGAACAGTTTGTGCACCAGTAGTTTCAAATATCATTGATGAAACATTAAGATATCTGGATGTTAATCCTGATTATACGTTAGAAGAAAATAATATAGAGGAAATATTAGTTCCAGATTTAACAGGAAAGACATATTCAGATGCAGAAAATGTATTAAAAGGCTTAGGTTTTTCTATATCATCTGATAGTACATTTGGAACTGATGATTTGATAGTTGATCAAATTCCAAAAGTTGGAGCAAGTTTAGTATCTGATTCAACAGTTAGAGTTTATAGAGAAGAAGATAAAGAAAAAATTACAATTACTGTTCCTGATGTTCGTGATATGAATATATCATCTGCAACAAAAGCTCTTAAAAAAGCAGGACTTAATATACGAATTATAGGAAATGGTAATGCGATTATTCAGGATCCAAGTCCTGGAGATGTTGTACAAAAAGGTTCAATAGTAACAGTTAAATTTGTTGATACTACAGATTTACATTAACAATTTACAAATGTTAGATTTAAGCTAAATAGCGAAAAAGTATATTATATAGAAAAGAGGTTTTTATATGTTATTACAATATTTATTGGAAAACTTACAAGATAAAGAAATAATAGGTGATTCAAAGGTAAAAATAAATAAAATAGAATATGATTCTAAAAAGATAGAAAAAGGTGATTTATTTGTTGCGATTACTGGTCTTAAAGAAGATGGTCATTCGTATATAGAAGAAGCAATCGATAAAGGTGCCATTGCAATTATAGTAAATAAAGAATATAAAGTGGAAGAATCAAAAAATATTACATATGTTAAAGTAGAAGATACTAGAATAGCTTTAGCTGTGGTATCAGCTACATATTATGATAATCCTGCTGGTAAGCTAAAGATTATAGGAATAACCGGAACAAAAGGAAAAACAACAACGGCATATATGATTAGAGATATACTTAATGCTTCTGGGAAAAAGACAGGTATGATTGGTACAATATTTAATACATATGCTGATAAACAAATTGAAGCTATAAGAACATCACCAGAATCTTTAGATCTTCAAAAGCTTTTAAAAGATATGGTAGATGCAGGTATGGAATATGTTGTGATGGAAGTATCATCACATGCTTTAGATTTAAATAGGGTATATGGTATACATTTTATTATTGGTGTGTTTACAAATCTTTCTCAGGACCATTTAGATTACCATAAAACAATGGAAAACTACATGAATGCTAAAGTGAAATTGTTTGAAAATTCTGATTTTGCAATTATAAATGCTGATGATATATATACTCCAAGATTAGAGAAAAAAATCAAATGTAGAATTGCTAAATATGGACTGGATAATGAAGCTAATGTAACTGCAGTAGATGTAAGAGTAAATAATAACTTTGTAGATTTTAAAATGTACATAAATAAGATGCTTCAAACAGTAACAATAAATATACCGGGGAGATATACAGTATATAACGCTTTAGCTGCAATAGCAGTAACTAGTATGTTAGGAGCTCAAATGGATGGAATATTACTAGCATTAAATGCAGTTAAAGTCCCAGGAAGAAGTGAAGTTGTAGATATTAATAAAACATTTGCAGTTTTAATAGATTACGCACATTCACCAGCTAGCTTAGAGGCAATTTTAGCAAATACAAAAAGATATGCAAAAGGAAGAATAATATGTGTATTCGGTTGTGGTGGAAATAGGGACGAAGAAAAAAGACCTCTTATGGGAGAAATTTCAGGAAAATATGCAGATTTTACTGTAATAACAACAGATAATCCAAGAGAAGAAAGCCCTAAAAAAATAATGCAAGACATAGAAAGTGGAATTAAAAAGACAAAAGGATTATATAAAATAGTTGAAAATAGAAAAGAAGCAATTAAATTTGCTATGAGAATTGCTTGGAAAAACGATACAATTATAATAGCAGGTAAAGGGCATGAAACTTATCAATTACTTAAAGGAAATAAAAAAATAAAGTTTGATGAAAGAAAAATAGTTAAAGAAATTGCAGAAGAAATGCCTGATAAAAACATAGAAACATTTTAAATAATTATATAGGAGTTGAAAGATTAAATGAAATTACAAATGCTAATATTTTTAGGATCATATGTGCTTGGAATATTATTATGCCTTATAGTATTACCATACTTAAAAAAATTAAAAGTAGGGCAGATAGTTAGAGATGATGGGCCAAAATCACATTTGAAAAAAGCAGGAACACCAACAATGGGAGGAGTTGCTATACTTATAACATCACTTGTTATACTGGCAATTTCTACATTAAAATTCCCAAAACTTATAATGGCTTTAGTTCCATTTATTGGTTTTGGTATAGTTGGATTTATTGATGACTTTAAAAAATTAAGATATGAAAATACAAAAGGATTATCACCAATAAAAAAGATAATATTTTTGTTTGTTGTATCAGCAATATTTATTGTGTTATATTTAGTAACATTTGATTATGGAACTGATATTTTAGTGCCATTTATAGGGATGGATTTGTTACTTCCTATTGGTATATTTGTTATATTTACAGTATTTATATTAATAGGAACTAGTAACGCAATAAACCTTACAGATGGCTTAGATGGTCTAGCTACTGGAATAGTTACAATAATATTAGGCTTTTTTACAATAGTTGCTATAAAAAATAATGATACTGAAATGATAATATTTGGAACAACAATAATAGGTGCAAATTTAGCATTTTTAATATTTAACATGTATCCAGCTAAGATGTTTTTAGGAGATACAGGTTCTTTAGCTTTAGGTGGTGCAGTAGCTGCTATGGCTATACTTATGAAGATGCCACTTTATTTAGCAATTGTAGCATTGATACCTGTTATAGAGACTTTATCAGTAGCACTTCAAGTAATTTATTTTAAAATAACCAAAGGTAAGAGACTATTTAAAATGGCGCCTCTTCATCATCATTTGGAACTTTCAGGAATGAAAGAAACAAAAGTTGTATCTGTATTTTGGACAGTAACAGCATTGTTAGCCGTTTTATCATATTTTATATAATGTAGTTTGAGAGGAGTAGTATTAAAGTTGAGCAAAAAAAAGGAAAATATAGCTAATATAGGAAGTGATAAATCTTTTGATTTTAAATTATTCTTTTCTGTTATGATACTTTTATGTATTGGTCTTATTATGGTTGCATCTGCAAGTTCATATTATGCACTTACAGAATTTAATAATTCAAATCACTTCTTAATACGTCAATTAGTATTTGCAGTAATAGGAGTTATTGTAATGCTAGTAGTTTCTAAAATTAATTATAGGGTATATTCAAGATTTGCATATTCTATATATGGTGTAGTGCTTCTTCTTATGATACTAGTTTTAGTTCCTGGAATAGGGACTGAGGTTAATGGTGCTAGAAGATGGATTGATTTAAAAATAACAACATTTCAGCCATCTGAGCTTATGAAAATAGCATTGGCACTAGTACTTTCAACATATATAGTAAATAATTATAAAAAATTAACAAGCATACCAAAATATATAGTTCCAGCCGTATTTTTCTTGCTTGTATGTGTTGTCATGTTCTTTCAAAATCACTTAAGTGGAATGATAGTAATGGCATTTATAACTGGTATTATATTTTTGGCAAGTGGTATGAAGCTGGAAGCTAAATATATAGTGCCATTGGTTTTAATAGCTGCTTTAGCTATAGGAGGATTTTTATTTGCCAAAGGCTTTAGAATGGACAGAATAACATCATTTTTTAATCCTGATGAAGATATAACAGGAGGAAATTGGCAAGCATCTCAAAGTTTATATGCTATAGGCTCTGGTGGCTTATTCGGTAGAGGACTTGGTCAAAGTAGACAAAAATACTTATGGCTTCCTGAAGCTCAAAATGACTTTATATTTGCTGTAACAGCAGAAGAATTTGGTTTTGTAGGTTCAACAGTTATTGTTTGTGTATTTGCCTATTTTATAATACGTGGAATAAGAACAGCGTTAAAGTGTAATGATTTATTTGGAATGCTAGTAGCCACAGGAATAACTTCTATGTTTGCATTTCAAATAATAGTAAATATAGCAGTTGTAACTAAGAGTATGCCGGTTACTGGTATGCCACTTCCATTTTTTAGTTATGGAGGAACGTCTCTTTTAATTAATTTAATAGCAGTGGGAATACTACTTAATATATCTAGACATACAGCAAAATAAAGAGTATAATATGTATATACATATTAAGAATGCGAGGTGTATTTTATATGAGAGCAATTATAACATGTGCAGGCACAGGAGGACATGTTAATCCTGGAATTGCTATTGCTAGCATAATAAAAGAAAACGAAAAAGACAGTGAATTTCTATTCATAGGAACAGAAACAGGAATAGAAAATGAACTAGTAACTAAAGCAAATTATAATATTGCTCATATAAGAACAGGTAAATTATATAGAAAACTAACATTAAAAAATTTTAAGTCTATATTTGATACGATAGCAGGAATAAACGATGCAAAGAAAATAATTAAAGAATTTAAACCTGATGTTGTTATTGGCACAGGGGGATACATATGTGGAGCAGTAATGATTGCTGCAAGAAAGTTAAAAATACCATATATATTACATGAAAGTAATGCTTTTCCTGGTCTAGCAGTTAAGATGCTTACCAAAAATGCAGCTAGAGTTTTAGTTGGATTTGAAGATACAAAAACAAGATTAAATAATAGACAAAATGTAGTCTATACAGGTTCGCCAGCAAAATTTAATAGCCAAAAGATTGAAAATTTAGATAAAGAAATTTGCAAAAAAGATCTAGCACTAGATAATATTCCTAGTGGCAAAAAAATTATATTTGTAACAGGTGGAAGTCAAGGGGCTAAAAAGTTTAATGATACTGTAATAAATTTGGCGTTAGAAAAGAAAAGTAATAAATTTTTTGTGGTGCTATGCGCTGGAATAAAAAATTATGATGAGCTTAATAGTAGGTTAAGTAAGATAAAAGATGCTGATAAATATATAAAGCTTGAAAGATTTATATTTGATATGGATAAAATGTATAAAGTATCGGACTTGTTAGTAACAAGAGCTGGAGCTATGACAATTACAGAGCTTACGCTTGCTGCAAAACCAGCAATTTTAGTACCGTTTCCTTATGCAGCTGAAAATCATCAATATTATAATGCTAAGGTGCTTGAAGATGCAGGTGCAGGTAAAATTATAATTGATGGTGAATTTAATGAAGAATCTTTATATAATCAAATTGAAAATATAATAAGTTCAGAAGATAAATTGAAAATTATGTCTGATAATTCTAAGAGCCTTCAGAAAAATGACGTTGAACAAATAATATATAATGAAATAATAAATGTAGTAAATAGGTGATTATATGGGAAGACGAAAGGTTCAAAAAAGTCATAAAGAAGATGTTAAAAAGCCAAGGAAAAAAAGTAAAGCTAAGAAATTTTTTGCGATAGTTTTGTTTTGGTCTCTAGTATTAATCTTAGTTAGTGCTATTTCATTTGCTATATATTATATTTGTACTTCTGAAAATTTTAAGGTTAAAAATATAAAAATAGAAAACTCTAGTTATTATTCAGAAGAAGAAATTGCTCAAGTTGCAAATGTTGGTAAAGAGAAGAATATGATATTCTTAAATAGAAGTAAGATAAAAAATAAAATTTTGAGTAAACTTCCATATATTGAAGAAGTTAGACTTAAAATCGGAAAAGAAGGAACTTTAAGAATTATTGTTGTTGAAAGAACATCTGAATATGTAGTTAATAATAAAGATACCAATGAATACGTAAGAGTAGATAAACATGGTATAATGCTTGAAAAGGTCAAAGCCGAAGATATACTTCCAGATGAAATCCCATTTTTTGGACTTAGTTTGGACAAAGAGGAAAAAGTAGGTAAAAGCATTCCAGAAACAGAATATAAAAAGATTGAAAGATATAAAATAATATATAATGAATATTTAGAATCTGGAATAGAATCCAAAGTTACTAGTGTAAAATTTGAAAACTCAAAAATTATACTAACACTTGATTATAAAACGGAAGTAGTTACAGAAGTGTCTAAAAATTTAGAATATAAGATGAAGTTTTTAAAAGAAATATTAAAAGAAGTATCTGGTAAAAGTGGAAAAATAGATTTAACGCTAGATAATCCAACTTTCGTAGAGAAATTAAGATAAAAGGAGTGAAAACACAGTGATTAAAGAAACAAAGTTAAATGATGTTAAGAAAAAAGAAAAAATTGAATCTGAGAATATTAAAAGAATAAATGAATTTTTAAAAAAGAATGCAATATGGCAATATACACTGATAGGATTAGCAGTTTTTGCTCTTTCTTTTATATTTGTAGCTCAGCTTAATACAGTAAGTATATCAGAAGAGACACTTCAAGGAAAAAGGGAAGAAGAACTAAAAGATGATCTTACTGCTCTTAAAGTAGAATATGAAGAATTAAAAAAAGAAAATGAGAAAAATTTAGAAATAGTTGAAGAATATAAAACTAGCGCGTCAAATAATAGTAGTTTAATAAACTCTCTTACAGAGCAAATAAATCAAATGGCAGCATTGTCAGGTCTTAAAGATGTAAAAGGAGAAGGTGTGGTAGTTACTGTAGATGATAGTGATATGGCTATAACAGATAACATTTCTACAGAATCAATGCTTATTCACGATACGGATTTAAGAGCTCTTGTAAATGAACTTAATGCTGCAGGTGCTGAAGCTATCTCTATTAATGGACAAAGAATAATATCAAATACAGCTATAAGATGTGTTGGGCCAGTTATTCAAATAAATGGTGTTAAAGTAGCAGCTCCATTTTCGATTAAAGCAATAGGAAATGCTAAGTATTTAGAAAGTGCTTTAAATATTAAAGGTGGTCTAGCAGATAGCTTTGAAGTATATGGAATAAAAATTGATATTACAACAGAAGAAAGTATAACAATTTCAAAATATGATGGTAAGTTAGACTTTTCTAAAGCAAAAGTTGTAGAAGAATAGGAGGCTAAAATATGGTAGGAGTAATTATATTAGTAATATGCGCAATTTTAGGTATAGTTACAGGAATGAATGTAATAGTTCCATATGCTATGTCAAAATACATAGCAGTAGCAATACTTGCATTTATTGATACTGTATTTGGGGCTCTTGTTTCAAATACACAAAGAAAATTTAGCTTAACAATATTTTTAACTGGTTTTTTTGGAAATGCCTTGATAGCAATTGCATTAGTTTTTCTAGGAGAAAAATTAAATGTTGATATTTATCTAGCAGCAGTAATTGTATTTAGTACAAGATTATTTAGCAATTTCTCTATAATAAGAAGATTTTATATTGATAGAATAAGTGATAGAATTAAAGAGAAAAAACAAAAGAAAAATGAAATGAAAGAAAATTAAGTAAAAGAATAAAAAAATGATTATTTAGTTGACAAAACAACTTTTAGAGTGTATAATAGTGTAAAGTAAAAAAACTTTACACTATTTTCTTTTAAGTAGAGGTATATAGTATGGAAAAAAATCTTAAGCTTATTTCTTTATATGAAATATATAATAGTATGCTTACAAAGCGTATGAGAGAAATATTTGAGTTATATTATTATTCTGATTTGTCTTTAAGGGAAATAGCAGAAAACAAAAATATTTCTTATCAAGCAGTAAATGACTGCATAAAAAAAATAACTAAGCAACTATTTGAATATGAAGAGAATATAAAAGCGATGGAAATTAAGCAAGACTTATTATTTTTACTTGAAAATAGTGACATTAATAATAAAGAGATTGATAAAATAGCAAGGAAATATAGGTGATAAAATGTTTGATAATTTATCAGATAAATTACAAAAAGTTGTAAAGAAGATGAAAGGTGAAACTAGAATAAATGAGTCATCACTTAAAGAAATGATGAGAGAAGTTAAACTAGCACTTTTAGAGGCCGATGTAAATTACAAAGTTGTAAAGGAATTTATTTCAAATGTAGAAACAAAAGCTCTAGGAAAAGATGTAATGGATAGTTTAACGCCTGGTCAGCAAGTAGTAAAAATTGTAAGGGATGAGCTTACAGAAATGCTTGGAGGCGCCGAGACTAAACTTAACATTTCTTCTAGACCACCAACTGTAATAATGCTTGTAGGACTTCAAGGTAGTGGTAAAACAACTCTAACGGCAAAGCTTGCTAATCATTTAAGAAAACAAGGAAAGAAACCTTTACTTGTAGCTTGTGATGTGTATAGACCAGCAGCTATTGCTCAGCTTAAAACATTAGGAAGTTCTTTAAATATTCCAGTGTACAGTGAAGAAAATAATAAAAATGTTCCGGAGATTGCAAAAAACGCTTTAAAAGTGGCAAATAGCAAACTTTGTGATGTAGTTCTTCTAGATACGGCTGGTAGACTTCAAATAGATAGTGAGCTAATGGATGAATTAGTAAATGTAAAAAAAGAAGTTAAACCACATGAGATTATGCTTGTTGTTGATAGTATGACAGGTCAAGAAGCTGTAAATGTAGCAAAAACATTTAATGAAACTTTAGGAATAGACTCATTAAGCTTAACAAAACTTGATTCTGATACTCGTGGTGGTGCAGCACTATCTGTTAAATATGTAACTGGCAAACCAATTAAATTTGCATCTGTAGGAGAAAAACTTAATGAGCTTGACATCTTCCATCCTGATAGAATAGCTAGTAGAATTCTTGGTATGGGTGATGTGTTAAGTATTATAGATAAAGCAGAAGAAGCATTTGATGAAAAAGAGGCAGAGGATTTAGAAAAAAGAATAAGAAAAAATGAATTTACTCTTGATGATTATTTAAAACAAATGCAAAAAATCAGAAAAATGGGATCATTTAAGCAAATTCTTGGAATGCTTCCAGGAGTTCCTAAAGAAATTAGAGATGCAGAAATAGATGAAAGACAACTACTTAAAATAGAAGCAATTATTCAGTCAATGACAATAAAAGAAAGAAGAAATCCTAAAATACTAGATGGTAGTAGAAGAAAGAGAATTGCAAATGGTAGTGGTAATAAAGTAGAAGATATTAATCGCTTTATAAACCAATATGAACAAATGAGAAAAATGATGAAGCAAATGTTAAATGGCAAAAATCCTTTCGGTAATATGAAATTACCAAAGAATTTTAGATAGATAAAAATAATATATATGTGACTTTTAAGGAGGTGAACATAAATGGTAAAAATCAGATTAAGAAGAGATGGTGCTAAGAAAAATCCTTACTACACTTTAGTAGTAGCAGATTCAAGATATCCTATGGATGGAAGATTTATAGAGAAAGTTGGAACATACAATCCAATGACTGAACCAAAACAAATAAATATAGATGCTGAAAAAGTAAAAAAATGGATCAAGAATGGAGCAAAACCAACAGATACAGCAAAAGCTCTTATAGAGAAAGCTGGTATCAATCTAAAGGAGGACTAATTTATGTATAGAGAATTAGTAGAATATTTAGTAGGATATTTAGTAGAATCAAAAGATAAAGTTTCTGTTACAGAATTTCAAGATGGTGAAAAATTAGTTGTAAGACTAGAAGTTGCACCTGAAGATATGGGAAGAATTATTGGAAAAGATGGAAGAATAGTTAAAGCTTTAAGAGAAATAATTCGTGCTTATTCTGGAAGAGAAAACAAAAAAGTTGTATTACAAATAGTTGAGTAAAAGGAAAGATAAAAGAATGTATATTGATTTTGGTAAAATAACAAGCACACATGGTATTAAAGGTGAAATCAAAATATATCCTTATACAGATGATGTAGACAATATTTTAAGTCTTAAAAAGATATACATTGAAGGTAAAGGATACAAAGTAAATAGTATTAGATTTCATAAAAATATGTTTATAGCTAAACTTATGGGAATAAATACTGTTGAAGATGCTGAAAACTTTAGAAACAAATTAGTGCAAAGAGAAATAGATGAAAATGAAGAGCTAGAAGAAGATACATATTACATTAAAGACCTTATAGGTTTAGAAGTATATTTAGAAAAGGGCGAGCTGTTTGGAAAGATAAAAGATGTCTTTCAAACGGGAGCAAACGATGTATATGTTATTCAAACTGTAGATGAAAAAGAAGTTTTAATTCCAGCTATAAAAAGTGTTGTTAAAGATGTTGATATCATTAGCAATAAAATGATTATAGAACTTATGGAGGGACTTGTATGATTAAGTTTACAATTATAACACTTTTTCCAGATTTGCTAGAACAGTTTAAAAATACTAGCATAATGAAAAAAGCTATAGATAACCATAAAGTTGTTATTGATGTAGTAGATTTAAAGGAGTTTGGCAAAGGTAAGAGAAAGAATGTAGATGATACAGTCTATGGTGGAGGAACAGGAATGGTAATAACAGTTCCAGTTCTAGATAACGCTTTAGAGTATGTTACTTCAAATCAAACTGAATCATATGAAAAGACAGAGATAATATATATGTCTCCAAAAGGAAAAGTATTTTCGCAAAAGCTAGCTAAACAATATTCAAATGTAGATAAATCTACCCATTATATTGTTTTATGTGGACATTATGAGGGAATAGATGAAAGAATATTTTCATTATATGAAATTACTGAAATATCAATAGGTGATTATATACTAACTGGTGGTGAAATTCCAGCTATGGTATTTACAGATTCTGTTATAAGACTGATAGATGGAGTATTAAAAAAAGAAGCTACAGAGTATGAATCATTTACAGATAATCTTTTAGAACAGCCACAATATACAAAACCATTTGAATACAAGGGACTAACAGTTCCAGAAATTTTGATTTCAGGTCATCATCAAAAAATAGATGATTATAGATATGAAAAATCAATTAATGAAACTAAAAATAAAAGACCAGATTTATTAAAGTAGATATAAAGGAGGGAAAATAAAGATGGATATCATAAGAGCAATAGAAAATGAACAAATAAAAGAAAACGCTCCTAAATTTAATATTGGTGATACAGTTAAAGTACACGTTAAAATTAAAGAAGGAAACAGAGAAAGAATTCAGGTTTTCGAAGGAGTAGTTATTAAAAGACAAAATGCTGGATTAAACGAAACATTTACAGTAAGAAAAATATCTTATGGAGTAGGAGTTGAAAGAACATTTGCAGTTCACTCACCAAAGATTGAAAAAGTAGAAGTTTCAAGAGAAGGTAAAGTAAGAAGAGCTAAATTATATTACTTAAGAGATAGAGTTGGTAAAGCAGCTAGACCTGTAGAAAAGAAATAATTTAGAGAATATGTAAAGAGAATTTAGATTATGTGTCTAAGTTCTTTTTTTATAAAAAAACATGGAATGTAAATTACATTCCATGTTTTTGCTTTGGTAACTAACCACCATCTGTGATGGTGGGACAAAAAAGCTTTAGCTTTGCAAATAAAACCTCCTGTGATATAATCAAAACGGATTGGCAGCCGTAAAGAAATATCAAAGGAGGTAATCAAGATGAAACTTGATGTAAA
>JAZSQI010000026.1:0-5578 GCA_045537895.1 Clostridia bacterium | reverse complement strand
AAACATATTATATAATTTAATTAAGTTAAAAACAGACACTATATTATTTAAAATATAGCATCTGTTTAAATATCATAGAAAGTTTATTTTAGTTTACACAAACTATCCGATATACTCAAATAATAGTAAACAGCAGGAAATATTTTTTCCTGCTGTTTATGCTTTTTAAATAGATTTTGATATAACATCTGATAAAATTTGTGATTCATTTTCTATTTCCCAATAGCCATTTCCATTTGAAATTCTAACCGAGCTAGGGAAGTTAGACAAAATCTTTGCTCTTAGCATTGTACTCATATTTGATATTCCAATATTTTCACATATATAATCATGAATATCAATAGAAATATGCTTTTTAAATGTTTCTTCGGTTAATTGAAGAATCAAAATATACCGGTCCTTTTCTTTTTTTAGATTCTTAACAATTGCTGTATAAATTCCTTTTGGATAGTGTTTAGCCTTTTTCATAAAGATACCTCCTAATTAAATTAATTTTACTAATCAGTAAAAAACATACATATTTAGTGTATATGTTATACCACAAAAACATTATTATGTAAAGAGGAAAAAGATTAAAATTAATAAAGTAACGATAATATGAATATATAATTGTATAGAACACTTGTAATTATATAAAAAATGTATTAAAATATTAAAAGTAAAAAGGAGAGAGAATAAATGAATGAAGTAAAAATGCAAGATATAGTATCTTTATGTAAAAATAGAGGATATATATTTCCAGGTTCAGAAATATATGGAGGATTATCAAATACTTGGGATTATGGACCTTTGGGTGTGGAATTTAAAAATAATATAAAAAGAGCATGGTGGAAAAAATTCGTAGATGAATCTAGACACAATGTGGGATTAGATGCAGCTATACTTATGAATCCAAAGACTTGGGTAGCATCAGGTCACGTTGGAGGATTTTCTGATCCTCTTATGGATTGTAAAGCATGTAAAACAAGACATAGAGCTGATAAATTAATTGAAGATTGGTTACAAGAAAAAGGAACACCTCAAGTTGTTGATGGTTGGTCTGATGAACAAATGGTAAGTTTTATAAAAGAGAATAATATAGAATGTCCAAATTGCTCAAAACAAGATTTTACTGACATTAGAAAATTTAATTTGATGTTTAAAACTTTCCAAGGTGTAACAGAAGATTCAAAATCAGAAATATATTTAAGACCTGAAACAGCACAAGGTATATTTGTAAATTACAAAAATGTATTAAGAACAACTAGAAGTAAAATGCCTATGGGTATAGCTCAAATAGGTAAATCTTTTAGAAATGAAATTACACCAGGTAACTTTATATTCCGTGTACGTGAATTTGAACAAATGGAATTAGAGTTTTTCTGTGAACCAGAGACAGATTTAGAATGGTTTGCTCATTGGAAGGATTATTGTAAAAATTGGCTTATTAATCTTGGTATAGATGAATCTAAATTAAGATTAAGAGATCACTCAAAAGAAGAATTATCTTTCTATAGTAAATGTACTACTGATATAGAATTTAAATTCCCATTTGGATTTGGTGAATTATGGGGAATTGCAGATAGAACTGATTATGATTTAAAACAACATATGCAACATTCAGGAGAAGACTTTACATATACTGATCCAATGGATTCTTCTAAAAAATATGTACCATATTGTATCGAACCATCAGTTGGTGTAGAGAGACTTGTTTTAGCATTTTTATCAAGTGCATATACTGAAGAAGAAGTATCAGAAGGAGATACAAGAATAGTACTTAAGTTACATCCATTCTTAGCACCTATTAAAGTTGCAGTATTACCACTTTCTAAAAAATTATCTGATAAAGCTAATGAAGTTTATGAAAAATTAGTTAAAAAATATAGATGTGATTATGACGAAGCTGGAAGTATTGGTAAAAGATATAGAAGACAGGATGAAATTGGAACACCTTATTGTGTAACAGTAGATTTTGATACTTTAGAAGATGAATGTGTAACAGTAAGAGATAGAGATACAATGGAGCAAGTTAGAATAAAGATAGATGAACTTGAAAAGTTCATAGACGAAAAAATAATGTTTTAATGTAAAACAAAAACCGGTATAGAAATATCTATATCGGTTTTGTTTTTATCATTCTTCAAATTTAAATAGTGATAAGAACCATGAATAGTCAGAAGTGTATTGAATATAATTATCTTTTTTATTAAATTCATTTTTAATTAGTATAGTAATCGTTTCATCATCTTCTAATTTCGCTTGGTAGATTCGTTGCTTATGCAATTCTAATGCTTCATCTGTAAAATAATCAGTCCTTTTTAGATAGATTGTTCTAAAACTAGAAGTTAAGTTTTTTTCAACTTCATCTATACTTCTGTTTAAGTAATAATATAGTTTGTTTTGTACATATAGAGGAAATTTAGCAAAGACTCCAAGAACTATGATGCCACATAGCACCATAAGTGGTATTTTAATTTGGTCGGAAAATGGTAGAAATGCCACACTTAGATACAGCAAGCTAATAATTATTGTAATAACAATTGTAGTTATTGTAGCAATATTTCCATTCTTTTTCCGTTTTTCTAAATTAGTAAGTTTCATATCTAATCCTCCTTAAATAATTATTATTAGGTAAAAATTTATATCACTATATATAATTATACCATATTTTAAAGAAAAATCAATATTACGCTTGACATAAGTGATATAATATATGTATATAATTTAATATTAACTTATCAAATTTGAAAGGTGGATTAGAAAATGTGCAAAGAAAAAGATTATTTATTAAGAGAATATGAAATGTTTCGGTATTTGATGTTCAAAGAAGAACCAACAGATAAAATATGTTACAAAATGACAGAGTCGGTTTTAAATGATGAGGAATATTTAAGATTTGTTATAACTACTACAATAGATTCATTTGGAGATGTTCAATTAAATGGTACAATTTCACCAGCTATAATTATTGCAAATTTTGAAGATGTAAATCCAGAAATTACAGAAACTTTATTAAATAATTTATTGTTTGAATATCAGGATGAGGCAAAAACTATTCCTTTAATAATTACTGGTTCTAACTTCGGAAAATCATATTTGGAAGCAGTATTATCAAACACAAATATAAAGCTCAAAGCTTCGTACAATGAGCAACTTACAAAAGCTCTAATTAAGTCTCTTGAAATAAAAATGAATTATGACCTTCTTACATTATTTTTGTTAAGAGATGATATTGAAAAAAAGAGTAAAAAAGAAGTTATTGATTATGTAGATGAAGAGAATTTGTATCTGTTAAAGGAGCTTTGGGAAGACATGTTTTTAGGTTTTGACTTTCTTGATGCAGAAGCAGAAATGGAAGATAAGTTATCAGTGTTTGAAGAGACCGAAGAAGAAAGTAATAATACGTTAGCCAGTATAATACAGCTAATCGACGAAAAATTATACTCAGAGTAGTAACAATAAAAGTGCTTTAAATAATAATTTAAGGCACTTTTACTTTTAAATTTAAAAGAAGTAGTGTATAATACATATATGTTTAATGGAGGAAATATTAATGTATAAAACAGGATTTGTAGGAGTAGTTGGAAAACCTAATGCAGGAAAATCTAGTTTAGTAAATAAAATGGTGGGATTTAAGGTAGCAATAACAACACCTAAACCACAAACAACTAGATTTAATATAAAGGGAATAAGAACAAGTGAAACGTCACAAATAATATTTGTAGATACACCTGGAGTTCATAATCCTAAGCATAAGCTTGGAGAATATATGATGAAGGGGGTAAGTAAAGCAATATTAGATACGGATGCAATTATTTATTTAGTAGATGCTACTAAGCCCGTTTTAGATGAAGCAAATAAAAAAATAATGAATGATATTGTAAATTCTAAAAAGAAAATAATACTTTGTATAAATAAGATTGATAGTATTAAAAAAGAAAATATACTTAGAATTATTGAAGAATATAATAAATATATAAGTAGCATTGATGGCAGATTTGTAGATATAATTCCAGTATCAGTATATAAAAATGATGGATTAAATATTTTAGTAGAAGCAATAGAAAAAATATTACCAGAGCAAGACCCTATATTTAATGAGGATGAAATAACTGATATAACAGAAAGAGATATAGCAGAAGAAATAATAAGGGAGAAAGCATTATCATATTTAGATGAGGAGATACCTCATGGAATAAATGTAAAAATAGAAAAAATGAAATTAAGAACAACGGAAAATGGCAATGAGGTTTATGATATTGATGCAGAAATAATATGTAAAAAAGACTCTCATAAACCAATAATTATCGGCAAAAATGGAGATATGCTAAAGAAAATAACTAATAACTCTAGAAGGGAAATAGCTGAAATGACAGATACAAGAGTAAACTTAAAGATATGGGTTAAAGTTAGAAAAGATTGGGAAAATGTTGATAACTATTTAGGAAATATAAAGGACAAGATTCGCTAAATTTTGGTATATTAAGACAAGATATTCTGTATATAAAGCTTAAAAATACATAAAATATTAATAGGTGATATGTATGGAAGAAAATTTAGCTTGGCAAGAATTTGAAAAGACTGGCAGGATTGATAGCTATTTAAGATATATTAGACTTAAAAACAAAAAATATAATGAGGAAATAGGAACTATAAAAGGAGATAATAGTGAAATTATTCAAAGTAAAGGGAATAGTAATTAAGGAAGTACAATACAAAGAAAATGATAAAATTATAACTGTTATGACAGATAAATTAGGAAAAATTTCATGCATGGCAAAAGGTGCTAAAAAAAATAATAGTCCTCTTTTATCAACTTCACAGTTTTTAGTGTATAGTGAATTTTTATTATATAAAGGGACAAACTTTTATCATATTAATTCTGCTGAAATGATAGAGTCTTTTTATAAATTAAGAATAGATTATGATAAGTTAGAAAGAGCGTTTGAAGTTTCAAAATTGCTTAACAAATTAGCATATGAAGAGGAAGAGGAGTCACAAATTTTATCACTATTTCTTAACACTTTATATATTATCGAAAATAAGGACAAGCCATTTGATTTAATAAGAAACGTCTTTTTATTAAAATTATTGTGTCTTTTAGGTTACTCTCCAAGATTATATAAATGTTCTATGTGCCTAGAGAAAATGTTTAATGATAACAATAAAAAAGAAACAAAATATTATTATGATAGAACTAATAATTCGGCTATATGTGAGTCTTGTTATAACAAAGTAATAGCGAATAATAAAATGGAAATTCGTAAGTATAAACAAATAGGAGAGACAGCGCTTTATACTTTACTTTACGTTATAGCAAGTGATATTAAAAAGATATTTAGTTTTGATATTAAGGGAAAGACTTTAGATGAATTTTCGGATTTTGTAAATGAATATTATTTATCTCAAATTATATAAAAAACGTTTGTAGTTATTATAACAACAAACGTTTTAATTTGGTAACTAACCACCATCTGTGATGGTGGGACAAAAAAGCTTTAGCTTTGCAAATAAAACCTCCTGTGATATAATCAAAACGGATTGGCAGCCGTAAAGAAATATCAAAGGAGGTAATCAAGATGAAACTTGATGTAAA
>JAZSQI010000012.1:0-147304 GCA_045537895.1 Clostridia bacterium | reverse complement strand
TAACATAAATACCTCGATTCTACCAAAACATCTGCACAATAAAATTATATCAAAATTGCGATAAGTTGTACACTAAGAGCAGTTGTAAAAGTAAAATCCATTACTTCGTAATGTGCTTGCGTTTACTTTTTCACTTGATGTCATATATATTGGGTTTTATTATTTATACACAATATTGACAAAATAGTATTTTTTTAAGTATAATTTACATGTGAGGGAGATAGTTATGGAAGATAAAATTAAATTGTTTTTACAGTATATTAAAAAAGAAAAAGAAATAATGACTGAATTTGATAGAAAAAACGGCAAAGATGTTGAAGCAGAAAATTATAAACCATTGTCGCTGTGTGTAGAAAGAGTTAGAAAATTTATTTCATACAGAAATATTAGAATTGAAGAAGCATGGTATGCACGTATGAATCAAGGAAATAACGATAGAGAAGTAAGAGAAAAAGCATACGAATATGATGCTGAAAGATCAAGCAGACATTCAACGGCTCTTGAATCGTTGGAAGGACTTAATATTTTTGCGGAAAGAATGGGACTTCCTAAATTTTATGAAGGCCAGCTTTTAGATAAGAAAGATATTAAAGCTTACAGGAATATTCCAGTGAGGAAAGCAGAAACCGATTTCTTTCTTCAATTTGTAGAAACTTTAAGTAGAACACCTTCTATCAAAATGAAAGAATATTTTGAAGAAGTAGGAATAGAAAAAGATTCTAAGCATGAAAATGCATTTATGCGTGATTTACAGTCTAATGTAGAAAAGGTTGATAGACAATATGGAGTAGATGCGCCATTTGTAGATGATGATGCTGATATTAAATTTAAAGAAAATAATCTAGATGATAGATTTAATATATAGCTTGACTTATGTAAACCTATGTGGTATAATAATATAGGTTATATACGTAAGCTCAATTTATTAATATAAATTAGGAAAGGAAAAAAGGAAATGGAAAATAAAGAAAAAATGGAATTAATAAAATTACTTTCAGAGTTAAACGGAATGATTATTGTAAATAAGCTTGAGGGGAAAGATATAACTCAAAATTTTGAAAGAGTAAAAAAAGTTGCAAAAAAACTTTCTGAGGAGGGAATTGGTGAATTTGACTTTTCTTCTGATGAAAACTTTGAAGAAAGCTTAAACAAATTTCTTACAGATTTTTAGTACATAAAATTAAGATGTGATTTAATTATCACATCTTTTTTATATACTAATTTTGTTTTTTATTCATGTTTTCATATTCTTTTAATTTTATTTTGTACTCTAACATTTTTGTTAGATAACTATAATACCAAAATTGTTGTTCATAAAACATTTTTGGACTAACTTCAGGCATTGATATTGTAGAGTTCATATCCGGAAGTTGGGAAAGAATAGGATTTGGTTGCATTTGCATATTGTTAAAATTATATGGATCAAAAAATTGTTTATTTTCCAAAATATCACCTCCTAAAATGTATAATTTAAATAATTAATAACATAATATATACATGACCTCATATTAAAACATTATCCCCCTTTTAAGAGAAACGATTTTTTAATCGTTTCTTTTTTATGTATAAATGTATAAAAATATATAGATATATAATAATAAAAGAAATATATATTAATATATGATATTTTAATAAATTAAAATTCATATGTAGATCAATATTATGATTTACATTTTTTGTTAAATTAACATATTGGTATACATTGGGTATACTTAATAAAATATATGTAATGATAGCAGAAAAAAGACCATGTAATAGTTTCCCTTTTATTATATTATTTAATTTAAATTTATTTTTATATACGCAGGAAAATATTTGAAAAATTATAGATAGTGAGCTAAATCCTAAAAAGAAAGATAGAGCAGCTAATAAGCTTTTTAAATCATATGGTAATTTTATTAATTTTTTAATTCCACTTGTTATTTCCATTATACATAAAGAGAAAGATGATACATATTTGTTTGGGCCCATAACTAAAAATGATATTTTTAATAGATAATTATTCATCAATACAAATATAACCATAAAACCAAATATCATACACATTGTAAATATTGATTTGGTAATTGATTTTGTTATGACTTCAAAAGTAATTGAGTAATCATACATATTAATATTTTTTAAATTCTCGTCTTTTTCTTTTACTTGTTCATATTTGTAACTATATATTTTTCCTACTAAAATAGAAGCTAATATATGAGATATAAGTAATAAAATTCCTATTTTTAAATTTTCAAACATACTAATTCCAATTGTTGATAATATAAATGCAGGACTGCCGTTGTTTATAAATAACAATAAATATTCAGCCTCTTTAAAAGATATTTTATTGGATATATATAACTCATTTACATATCTAGCGCCATTAGGGTACCCAAATAGAAAGCCAAAAATAATTGCAGACGCGCCATGTTTTGAAACTTTAAAAAAATGTTTAACAATGTTATTTATACTACTATTTGATATTAGACTAAAATAGTTTGAGTATATAAGAATGTTGCTAAAAAGTATAAAAGGAAATAGCGAAGGTAGGATTGATGATATAAATGCATCTACAATATTTGTAACTATTTTGTAATTTGACTTTGAATATATGACAAAATATGATAAAATAGACATTATTAAAATAAGTGAAATGGTTTGAAAGAACTTACTTTTTTTATCTATATATAAATGAAAAATTTTCATAAATCACACCTAATGAGATTTTATGTTAAAGGAGTTGGAGTTATGCAATATAGTAAAGATTTTAAAGATTACGAGCTTTTAGATATGTCATCTGGTGAAAAATTAGAAAGATGGGGAGAATATCTTTTAATAAGACCAGACCCACAAATAGTTTGGAACAAGAAACTAAAACCTGAATTATGGAAAAATGCAAATGCAAGATATATAAGAAGTAGTACCGGTGGTGGGTATTGGGAAATGCTTAAAGGTATAAAAAAAGATTGGAAGATAAAATATAAACACTTAACTTTTAATATAAAACCAATGGGATTTAAACATACAGGCCTTTTTCCTGAGCATGCAGTTAATTGGGACAATATGATAGAAAAAATATCTAAAGAAAAGTTAAAAAGAAAGCAGGAGATAAATGTACTTAATTTATTTGCATATACAGGTGGAGCAACGGTTGCATGCGCATATGCAGGCGCTAAGGTTTGTCATGTTGATTCTTCAAAGGGAATGGTAACATGGGCTAAGGAAAATATAGTTTCTTCAGGTTTAGGAGACAGACCTGTCAGATTTATAGTAGATGATGTTATAAAATTTGTAAAAAGAGAAATACGCAGAGGAAATAAATATGATGTAATAATAATGGATCCACCTAGTTATGGTAGAGGTGCAAATGGAGAAGTGTGGAGCATAGAAAAAGATTTATATAATTTAGTAGAGCTTTGTATAAAACTACTTTCAGACAATCCTATAATGTTTGCAATAAATACATATACAGGAGGACTCTCAGGAACAATAATATCAAATCTACTTACTCTTACTATTAATGATGAAAGACCAGACATGTTAAAAAAATCAAAAGTAGTGACGGATGAAATAGGAATAAAGATGAAAGATTCAGATATGATTTTACCATGTGGTATTACTACTAAATGGGAAATATAAATGAAGTATTAAAGGGAGTAAAATAAATGGGAAATTTAATACATATAGGCTTAGATATTGGTTCTACAACTGTAAAGACTGTTGTAATGGATGAAAATCTAAATGTAATATTTACATCATATGATAGACATTTTTCGGATACGAAAAATACAGTATGTAATTGTTTGGAAAAATTAACAAATATGTATAAAGGCTATGATATAACTTTAGAATTAACTGGTTCAGGAGCACTTTCTGTTTCTAAATTCTTAGATTTACCTTTTATTCAAGAAGTAATAGCTTGTAAAAGAAGTGTTGAAAAATATATACCTAAAACAGATGTAGTTATTGAGCTTGGTGGAGAAGACGCAAAAATTATATATTTTGATAAATCAATCGAACAAAGAATGAATGGAACATGTGCAGGTGGTACAGGTGCGTTTTTAGACCAAATGGCATCACTTTTAAATACAGATACAATGGGACTTAATGAACTTGCAAAAGAATATAAAACAATATACCCAATTGCATCTCGTTGTGGAGTATTTGCAAAAACTGATATACAGCCATTAATAAACGAAGGTGCAGCTAGAGAAGATATAGCAGCCTCAATATTTCAAGCAGTTGTTAATCAAACAATAAGTGGCCTTGCATGTGGAAGACCTATTAAAGGAAATGTTGCTTTTTTAGGAGGCCCACTTAAGTATTTATCTGAGTTAAAACAAAGATTTATACAGACACTAAACTTATCAGATGATAATGTTATAACAATAAAAGATGCACATTTACTTGTAGCAAAAGGAGCTGCTTTAAACTCAATTGATAATCACGAAATATCATCTGAAAAGTTAAAGAGTAAAATACTTCTTTTAAAGAATTATCACGATGATACAGCTAGCACTTTAAAACCACTATTTACAATAGATAGTGAATATAAAGAATTTAAAGATAGACATGAATTATCAAAAGTAAAGAGAAGGGATTTCTCAAAATATAGAGGAAACTGTTATCTTGGTATTGATGCAGGTTCTACAACAAGTAAGATTGCTGTAATAAGTGACAAAGAAGAATTGCTTTATTCGGAGTATAGAAATAACGAGGGTAATCCTTTAAAAACAGTTAAAGAGATGATACTAAAACTATATGAATTAATGCCAAAAAGAGCTAAACTATGTTATTCAGGAAGCACTGGCTATGGAGAGCAACTAATAAAAGCAGCACTAAATTTGGAGACGAGTGAAATAGAAACAATAGCTCATTATACAGCTGCAAAAAGGTTTGATAAAGATGCTACTAGTATTATAGATATCGGTGGTCAAGATATGAAGTATATAAAGATAAAAAATAAGGCTATTGATAATATAATGTTAAATGAAGCTTGTTCATCAGGATGTGGTTCTTTTATAGAAACATTTGCAAAAAGTTTGAATTTATCTATAGAACAGTTCGTAGAAGAAGCAATAAATGCAAGAAGACCTGTTGATTTGGGTTCAAGATGTACTGTATTTATGAATTCTAAGATAAAGCAGGCTCAAAAAGAAGGCTATTTAGTAGGAGATATTTCAGCTGGTCTTTCATATTCTGTTGTAAAAAATGCAATACAAAAAGTTATGAAGGTAAGAGATGTGGAAACATTAGGAGACCATATTGTTGTTCAAGGAGGAACTTTCTATAACGATGCAGTTTTAAGAGCGTTTGAAATAATTACTGGAAAAAATGTTGTAAGACCTGATATAGCAGGTTTAATGGGAGCGTATGGTATTGCATGTCTTGCTCGTGAAAGATATAAAGAGCTAAATGATAAAGAATATATTACCACCATTTTAAGTAAAGAAGAGCTAAATGAATTTAATGTTAGTATAATGCATACAAGATGTAAGGGATGTGAAAATAACTGCCTTCTTACTCTTAATAAATTTTCTAATGGAAGTACATTTGTATCTGGTAACAGATGCGAAAGAGGTGCAAATAATACTAGTAAAAATATAGAATTACCTAATATGTATAAATATAAAAATGAAAGAATTTTCAGTTACATTCCACTTGAAGAAATAGATGCTAAAAGAGGAACTATTGGTATACCTAGAGTACTTAATATGTATGAAGATTATCCATTTTGGTTTACGTTATTTACGGAGCTTGGTTTTAGAGTTGTAATTTCGGAAAAAAGTAGTAGAAAGACTTATGAAAGAGGAATAGAATCAATGCCATCTGAATCTGTTTGTTACCCTGCAAAACTTGCTCATGGACATGTAATGAATTTAATTGATAAAGGTATTAATAATATTTTTTATCCATGCATGATGTATTCGAGAGAAGAATGTAAGGAAGCAAATAACAGGTATAATTGTCCTATCGTTATTTCATACTCAGAAGTATTGAAAAATAATATTGAAGAGCTAAATGATAAAACAATTCACCTTATAAATCCATTTTTATCTTTTGATAAAAAAAGTTTAGTTAGAATATTATATAAATTGGACGATTTTAGTAAGTACAATTTTACTAAAAAAGAACTTTTAAGGGCAGTTAATAAAGCAGAGGAAGAGTATCAAAAATGTAAGCAAGATATAAGAGAAAAGGCAGAAGAAACTTTAAGATATATGGATGAGAATAACTTAAAAGGTATTGTACTTGCTGGAAGACCTTATCATATAGATAGTGAAATAAATCATGGAATAGATAGTATGATAAATTCACTTGGACTATGTGTGCTTTCAGAAGATAGTATAGCGCATTTGGGTAATCTAGAAAGGCCTCTTAGAGTAGTAGATCAATGGGTATTTCATTCAAGACTATATTCTGCTGCAGATTATGTTGGTAAAAAAGATAATTTAGAGCTTGTACAATTAAACTCTTTTGGATGTGGTGTTGATGCTGTAACAACTGATCAGGTAGAAGAAATACTTACAAGTTATAATAAAATGTATACATTAATAAAAATAGACGAGGTAAATAACTTAGGTGCAATCAGAATTAGAATTAGATCTCTTATCGCTAGTATGAATAAAAGAAATATTAAAAAACATATAGTTAAAAAAGAATATAGATTAAAGAAAATTGAATTTACTGATAAAATGAAAGAAGAGTATACTATATTAATGCCACAAATGGCACCTATACATTTTGAACTTCTTGAAAGTGCATTAAATTCAGAAGGATATAAAGTAAAGCTTCTTAGAGAGTGCACACAAAAAACAGTAGATGTAGGTTTAAAATATGTAAATAACGATGCATGTTACCCTTCAATTCTTACTATTGGACAACTTATGGAAAATTTAGAATCTGGTGAGTATGACGATAGCAAAGTTGCGCTTATGATGTCTCAAACAGGAGGTGGATGTAGGGCAACAAACTATATTGGATTTATACGTAAAGCATTAAAAGATGCAGGCTATAGTCACGTTCCGGTTATATCATTTAATTTTTCTAATTTAGAAAAAGAATCAAGACTTAAACTTACTGGAAAACTTGTAACGAAACTTATCAAAGCTGTAATATATGGGGATTTACTTCAAAAACTATTGCTTAAAAATAGAGCATATGAAATAAATAAAGGACAGACAGAAAAACTATATTACAAGTGGCTTGAAGTGTGCAAACAGCTTACAGTTAATTCTACTAAAAAAGAGTTTAAAGAAAGTCTAGAGAAAATAGTATTTGATTTTGAAAAAATTAAACTAGACACAAAAATTATTAAACCTAAAGTTGGAATAGTTGGAGAAATACTTATTAAATATCATCCATATGGAAATAATTTTGTTGCTAATCTACTTGAAGAAGAAGGAGCAGAAGTAATTATTCCAGAGCTTATGGGCTTTATAAAATATGTGGTATTAAATACAGTAAAAAGAAATGAATTATTAAAGCAAGGTGGATTTGAAAAGGGAATATATAGGGCAGCATTAGATATAGTTACATATATTGAAAAAGATTATAGGAAAGCCTTAGAAAAATCAAATAAGAATTATTTGCCACCTTGTGATATAACTAAATTGTCAAAAATGGCTGAAGAGGTATTATCTACAGGTAATCAAACAGGTGAAGGCTGGCTTCTTACAGGAGAAATGATTGAATTTATTGAAAATGGTGTACCTAATATTGTATGTATGCAACCTTTTGCATGTCTTCCAAACCATGTTGTAGGAAAAGGAGTAATTAAAACATTAAGAAATAAATTTCCGGATTCTAATATTGCGCCTATTGATTATGATCCTGGTGCATCTGAGGCCAATCAAATAAATAGAATAAAGTTAATGCTTACGGTTGCAAAAGATAACCTGAAAAATAAAGGGAAAAATATAACTAGCATAGAAAACAAAAAAAACGCATAGTATACAATTATTTGTGTTTGCAATTTACATAATTTGTGGTATAATAGTATATGTAATGATTAATATAATATTTTGTAATTACAAAAATATATAATTAAGGAGAAAAGTAAATGACTATTAAACCTTTAAAATACAGAGATATGGAAAAATTTCTTGAAAAGGAGAACTTGAGGAAGAAAACAAGAAAAAGAATAAGTATGCGTAAATACAGGAGAGGAGCTTGGACAGAATATGAAGACGGTTTAGTTATGGAGCATTCTATAACAGATACAGAGCTATCAAAACTTATTAATCGTTCAGTTTCTTCAATAAATGGAAGAAGAAGTTACATTAATAAAAAATTAAAAGGAGAGTAACTACATGGCAATCAGAAAAAAATGCTATGCTGATATGGAAAAGTACAATAACACCCGGAGAAATCAGAAAAGAAGGTATTACAAAAAAACTCAAATGTATGAGCCGAGACCTTGGTCACAAGATGAAGAGCGTTTGGTTTTAGAACATAAAATTCCTGACAGTGAATTATCAAGAAAAATAAAGCGTTCTGTAGGTGCAATTCAGACTAAAAGGAGAGTACTTAAAAAGTTAATGTAAAATATTAACTTAAACTAGCAAATTACTTTAAAAAGTGATTTGCTAGTTTTTTGTATAAAAATAGTCTAAATGAAGATAATAAATGTGTAGAAATAATTGTTTCTTCTTTTTTTATTCTTGCATATAAGTTAGTGTTATGGTAATATATATAAGTAGTTATTTAAAACTAGGAGGAAAGTATGTTATCAAAACCAAATGTAAGTGAATTATTAGATAAAGGAAATAGTAGATATGAAGTGGCTCTTGCAGTAGCAAAAAGAGCAAGACAAATATCTAAAAGTAGATTAGAAGAAGGAGATCCAGACATAAAGGATGCTGTAGATAAGGCAGCTACTGAAATGGAAGAAGGAAAAGTTTCAATTGTCAAGGAGTAATAATATATGAATAAAAGGAAAATAATTGCGATTACCGGAAGTATTGCTGGTGGAAAATCTAAAGTAGTACGTAAAATAGCAACAAGGCTTGGTATGGACACTTATTTTGCTAGCCATAGTTTTAGAAAATTAGCTAGAGATAATAATATGGATTTAGCTACTTTTAATGCGTATGTGGAAAACAATCCTGATATTGATAAAGTAATAGATAATGCTTTATCTGAATATCTTAAAACGCATGATAATTTAGTAGTTGATTCAAGACTTGCTTGGCATTTTGTAGAAGGTGCATTTAAAGTTTGTATTACTGTGGATTTAGAAGTTGCTGCAAATAGACTAGCAAGAGATATTGACAATAGAAATATAGAAGACAAATATGAAACAACAGACTCAGCAAAAATCGCTATTATAAAAAGACAGCGTTATGAAAGAGAAAGATATATTAAAGAGTATGGAATAGATGTTTTAGATTATTCTAATTATGATTTAGTAATTGATTCTACAAATATGTCTACTGATGAGATAGCAGATATGATAATTGAAAAATATAATAACTGGTTAGAAGATAGGGATTAGTATTTGCTAATTCCTGTTTTTGTACATATGGGGGAAAAAATGTTAGCTAAAGTATTAGTAAATATGACATTAAAAAAATTAAATAAGGTTTATGATTATTTAATTCCAGAAAATCTTAAAGATAAAGCAGAAGTTGGAATGAGAGTAAATGTCAATTTTGGAAATGGAAAAGGAAGACAAATCGAAGGAATAATTGTAAAGCTTGAAAAAATAAATGCCGTAGAAGATAATAGAAAATTAAAATATATAGATGAGATTTTAGATAATGAAAGCTATTTAGATGAAAAAAGGTTAAAGCTTGGAAAATGGATTTCTAAAATGTATTTTTGTAATGTGTATGAAGCCTTAAAGCTTATGTTGCCACCTGGAACTAATGGTATTACTAAAAACAAAGATTTAGATGGTAAAATGGTAAAAATGGTTAGACTATTAAAATCTCATGAAGAAATACAAGATGATATTGAATTTGAAAAAGTTACTAGCCCAAAGCAAATAAAATTATTGAGGTTTTTAATTGATTATGATTTTACATCTCTATCTGATATCATAAATGGACTAGAAGTATCAAGAGCGATAGTAAAAACTCTAGAGAAAAACGGCTATGTAGAAATTTATGAGATACCTAAAAAAGATGATGAAATATTAGATATTAAAAGAGATGAAAAACTTAATGCTACTGATGAGCAAAAGTTTGTTATAGACAGTATAAATAATAAGTTAGAAAAAGATGAGTTTAATGAATCACTTCTATATGGAATAACTGGAAGTGGTAAGACGGAAGTATATTTGCAGATTATAGAAAAGTGCATAGAGATAGGTAAAAATGCAATAGTATTAGTTCCTGAAATTGCCTTAACACATCAGACAAAACAAAGATTTTTAGCTAGATTTGGAGATATAGTATCAGTTATACATAGCAAGATGACTATATCAGAAAGAAAAAAAGAGTGGAAAAGAATAAAGGAAAACAAAGCAAAAATTGTTATAGGACCAAGGTCAGCATTATTTGTTCCATCAAACAATATTGGCCTTATAATAATAGATGAAGAGCATGATTCGAGTTATTCTTCTTTTACAACTCCAAAATATATTACTCGTGAAGTAGCTGAGTATATGGCATATGATAATAATGCATGTTTGCTTTTAGGTTCAGCAACTCCTGATGTATCAACAATGTACAAAGCAGAGCAAGGAAAAATAGATTATTATGAACTTACCAAAAGACCAGCTAATATTCAAAATCCAGATATAGAAATAGTTAATATGAAAGAGGAAATACTTTTAGGAAATAATGTATTTAGCAATAAATTAAAACAAGAAATTGAAAAGAATTTATCAAATAAAGAGCAAACATTTTTGTTTTTAAACAGAAGAGGATTTTCATCATATATACTGTGCAAAGATTGTGGTCATATACTTAAGTGTAGAAACTGTGATGTTAATTTGACATATCATAAAAAATCTAATTTGCTATTATGTCATTATTGCTCTTTTGTAGAAAATAATAAAAAGGTATGTCCAAAATGCGAAAGTGAAAATTTAAAATTAGGTGGCACAGGAACGCAGAATATTGAAGAAAAAATAAAAGAACTTTTTCCATCTGCTAAAGTTTTAAGAATGGACATGGATACTACAATAAAAAAAGGAATGCATGAGAAATTATTAGATGAATTTAAAGAAGGACGAGCTGATATTCTTGTTGGAACTCAAATGATTAGCAAAGGTCATGATATAGAAAATGTAACATTGGTTGGAGTAATCAATGTGGATTCTACTTTTGCAGGAAACGACTTTTTAAGCAGTCAAAGAGCTTTTCAAAACCTGCTTCAGGTAGCTGGAAGAGCAGGAAGAGGAAGTAAGAAAGGCAGAGTTATACTTCAAGCATATGACACTGAAAATTATGTTTTAGATTGTATTAAAAATAATAGCTATGATGATTTCTATAACAAAGAAATAGAGGCAAGAGAAATTTTTAAATACCCACCATTTTGTGATATGCTTCTTATTGAACTATCTAGCGAATTTAAATATGATGTTATGAAAGATAGCAGTAAGCTATATAATATATTTAGCGCAAATAATGTAAATAACTCCTATGTTATATATTCTCCAAAATCACCTTTTATTCAAAAGATAAATAATAAGTATAGGGTACATATATTGTTAAAGCTGAATTTTTCTAATGAAATACTTAAATTAGTATATGAAAATTTGGGAAAATATGATAAAATAAAGTCTAGAAAAGTTAAAATAAATATAACAAAAAATCCAACGTATATTGGTTAGGAGGAATAAATAATGGCAATTAGAACAGTACGTAATGATAAAGACGAAATATTAAGAAAAAGATCAAAGGAAGTAGAAGCAATTGATAATAAAGTAAGAGAGTTAGTACTAGATATGGTAGATACTATGTATAAAAATGACGGTGTAGGTCTTGCTGCACCTCAAGTTGGAATACTAAAAAGAATAATTGTATATGATGTGGGAGAAGGTCCAAAAGTTATGATTAATCCAGTTATAACAAAAGCATCAGGTAAGCAGACAGGTGAAGAAGGGTGTTTAAGTTCACCAAACGTATTTGGTATGGTAGATAGACCAGCAACTGTACATGTAAAAGCATACGATTTAGAGGGACAAGAAATAACTGTAAAAGCAAAAGAGCTAGAAGCTATAGTTATTTGTCATGAAACAGATCACTTAGACGGTGTATTATTCTTAGATAAGGCATATGATTTATATACAGCAACTCCAGAAGAAATTGCAAAGGCTAAAGAAGAAAGTAAAAAGGAAGTCGAAAGAGCAAATAGAAAGAAAACAAGTAAAAAGAAAAATAAAAGAAAAAAATAACAATTGGAGGATGAATATGAAAAAAGAAGATTTAAGAATTGTTTTTATGGGAACACCAGAGTTTGCAAAAAAATCTTTAGAAGAATTATTAGAAAATAAATATAACGTAGTAGGAGTATTCTGCCAGCCAGATAGACCATCTGGCAGAGGTATGAAACTTACAAAACCACCTGTAAAAGTTTTAGCAGAAGAAAATAATATACCTGTGTATCAACCGGAAAATGTAAAAAATAATGAAGAGGTAATAGCTATATTAAAAGAGTTAAATCCAAATTTAATAATAGTTGTTGCATATGGAAAAATATTACCGGAAGAAATATTAAATATGCCAAAGTATGGATGTATTAATGTACATGGCTCACTTCTTCCTAAATATAGAGGCGCAGCACCTATTCAATGGTCAATTATTAATGGAGATGTTGAAACAGGAATAACTACTATGTATATGGACAAAGGTATGGATACAGGAGATATGATTCTTAAAACAGAACTTCCAATAGAAGATGATGACACTTATGGAACCCTTCATGATAAAATGGCTTTACTTGGAGCTGTAACTTTAAAAAGAACATTAGAAAAACTAATAAATGAAGAAACACTTCCAAGGGAAAAGCAAGAAGGTGAATATACAATTGCACCTATGCTTGATAAAGAAATGATGAAAGTAGATTTTAATAAAACAGGTAGAGAAATAGTAAATTTAGTAAGAGGCTTAAATCCTATGCCTACTGCTTGGTGCATTATTGATGAAGATAGAACATACAAAGTGTACGGGGCAGAATACATAACAGAAGAAGAGATAGAACAAATTGATGATATTGATATAGCTAATTATTATGATGTAGGTGAAATTGTATACATTAATGATAAGAAAAACATACTTGCTGTACGTTGTAAAGATGGCTATGTTAACCTATATGATATAAAGCCAAAGAATTCAAAGAGAATGCTTGTAGGGGAATATTTAAGAGGTAGTAAAATTAAGGTAAATGAAAAATTTATTTAAAATAGTAAAGCACTGGCATTAAGCCAGTGCTTTTGTATAACAATTGACATAATAGGTATAGCGTGATATAATATGAAAAAATAAATTATAAATCTAATCAATAATTTGAAAGGGGAATTAAATATGGTAAATAAGGCAAAAACATCTAAAAAAATGGCACTTTTTATTGGGGAAACACAAATTACGGATTATGTGTTTGATGAGATAATAGATGAAAAAGAAAATATTATTATATTCTCATCAGAGAAAACTATTTTTTGGTATAATAAAGAAACCGGAGAAAAAATAACTGAAGTAAAAGACGTTATTTCATATGAATGGTATAAGCGTGGAATTGTTATAAAGAAAAAAAGTGGTTATAAATTATATTCTTTTGAGGGTAAATCTCTTCTTAAACAGCTGTATGATCTTATTGAAAAAAATGGGGAATACTTCGAAGTTTATAAAAATGGTAAAAAAGGCATCTATGATGGAGATAAACACAAATTTATATTAAAACCTGAATTTGATACTATTGTTATAGAACCTGATTATTTTTTTGTAAAAGACAATAATAAAAGGGGGATTTATTCAAAAAATGGTAAAAGAATAGTATCAGTTATTTATGAATATATAGACGTAAAATATACTCTTGAAGATATATTTTTCATTCCAACTTTAGAAGATGGACGAAGAAAAGTATATTCTTTTGGGGGAAAGGAAATAATACCTTTAGACTATTATTATAATATCGATATAATGAACAGAAATTATATAATAACTGCCGGTAATAGATATAACTTATATTCACACGAAGGAGAGATTTTATATGAATCCGGACTTATTTGTGAAAGATTAAACAGTAAGGTGATAGTTGTAGGGGATATATATTCAAAATGTGCGTATTCTATTTCAACAGGTAAGAAAATTATAACAGATGCACAAGAAATAAAACTACTTTATGATGATATGCTTTTGGTAATTAAAAATGATAAATTTGGAGTATATTCTATGGATGGAAAAGAAATTTTAAGTTGTGATTATGATAACATAATTGATACAAATTTATCAAGAACATTACATGCTCAAAAGCAAGATGAAAGTTATTTTTATTTCATAATTGAGGCTAAACTTTTTAAAGCTGATGCGATGAGCCGAAATAGAATAACAGGAGAACTTTCTTTTCTATGTGACGGCAAATGGGTAAAGAGCAAAGATATTAAGTAAAAACTATGATATAGAAGAGTTGTAATTAATTTACAACTCTTTCTTTTATGCGACAAATTGACAATTTACATAATTATGGTATAATACTTGTACAAAAATAAATTAATCTAATTAATAATTTGAGAGGAGATAATAATATGAATGACACATTTTTTATGGGAAAAACTTATGTTGTTGCAAGTATAATGAAAACTAAATCAAAACATTTTAATGAAAATTTTGTTACATACGAAGAATTAAACTGCATATCAAATGAGTTACAGAAAAAATACAATGAGAAAAATATTCCTGTATGCATAGTTGAAGGCTACAACAGATCATATTTTGTTTATAATGAAGTTATATTATTAAACAAACTTAATGATGTTGCTACTATTGAAGGAATAGAAAATAGATATAAAGGATTTTGTCCATCATTAGATGTTTTAAAAATACTCTGGGATGATAAATATATTTTAAGTCTTCTTATAGATATAAAACAAGAAGAATTAGATAAGGCTAGAAAAGATATTAATAAATAAAAATTTAATATTTGAAGGGAGAATAATATAATGAAAACAAAAATTGATAAAAAACTGGCTCTGTTTTTTGAAGGTACAAGAACCAAGTATATTTATGATTATGGCAAACAGATAAAAGATATTTCAGTAATGCAACGGGGAACATCAATCGACGTATTTGATAATGAAACAGGAAAAATCAAATTTGTTATAGATGATATAACAGGTTTTGAAATTACAAACACTTGTATTATAACATATGGAGCTTTTGTTGGAGCATATTCTCATAATGGCGTACGTATTTTATCATCTGATTATTCTAAAATACGTAATGAAGGTAAGTATTTTATAGTAACTACAAAAGATGGAAAAAATGGTGTATATAAATGGGAAGACAATATTTTAACCACTATAATAGAACCAACTAATTTTTGCAAAATATCATTGAATCAAAATGGTATTATTGTATATAAAAGAAGTGGTTCAAAAAGATGTATGGGAGTATATTCATATAATGGCCAAGAGATAATATCTCCTGAATATAAAGAGATTCATTTTAATGATAACAATATACGCGTAATAACACATGGTAATAAAATCGGTATATTTTCGTATACAGGTAAGATAATTGTACCACCAGAGTTCCTTTTTGTAGATGAAAGGGGTAATGGCTATAAAAAAAGGTTCTATATAGTAGGTAAATTTACATCCTCTTCTACATATAAATATGGAATGTATGATTCTGAGGGAAAACAGATTTTGGCTACAGCATATGACTATTACAAAATAAATGCTTCACTAATATATTTTGGTAAAGGATTTAGATTATGTGTATATAGTTTAAAAGACGGAAAAAGAATATTACCTTTACGTTATGAGATAATTAATAAATATTATGAAGTTATATATGGTACGGAAAATTACAAGGACTATTTTATACACAGTCTTAAAACTGGTAAAAAGTTATTAAAAGAACCATATGACAATATAATTAATTTTGCATCTCATATACTTATCTTAAGTAAGGGATCTAGTAAATTCTATTATTTAACAGAATATAACGCATTACTTAGTGCAAAAGAATATGATGTTAAATATGATGATGAAGACAAAAAGGTATATGTAAGAAAAAAATCTGAAGATAAAAATTGGGTTCCATATGTAACTGAATAATAGCAGAAAAGTATTGCAATTAATTTTGCAGTACTTTTTTTCGTAAAAAAGAACAAGATTTAATGAAATGATGGAAACAAATAGAGAAAATTTGAAAACATCATTAAGAAAGCTAAAGAAGCTTGGAAAGTTTGTAATTATAATACTTGTTATTTAATAGCTCAAAATGATGATTTTAGAAAAAAATATTGTTTCCATCGATATTCTCATTACAATCAAATTGACAATTTACATAATTATGATATAATGTTATAAATTTTAATAGTAATTTTATCAATAATTTGAAATGAAAGGAGAAAAAATATGAATAATCTAAATGGTATTGTAGGAAGCTTTGCTTTATACAATAATGGGGAAAAAATAACGGAGTTTGATTACAGTGAAGCAAAAGAAATAAACGGGTCATATATATTATGGAATAGAAAAAAGGTTGTGCTATATGACAAAGAGACAATGACAAAAAAGCTTGAAATAAACGATAATATTTTTACTTTGTTTTTTAAAGAAAAGTATTTTATTGTTCGGTTTGATGACGGAAAAGAAGAGTATGATTCAAAAATACTTACAGATGCAGTGTATGGATATGATGGAAAAGTTTTGATTGAACCATATAAGCATACTGACATTTGTACTTATCAGGAGGTTATAGTTGCATATTCATCATCTAATGAAAATTATATATATGGTTTGGATGGCAAAGAACTTATAAAACCTTCGTGTACTTTTGAAGAAGTATACCTAAGTAGCAAAATAGGTGTTATAGTTAAAAAAGACGGGAAATATGGACTGTACTCATTTAAAGGAGAACTTTTAATTCCAATTAAGTACGACAGCTATAAGGAAGTTTCAAACTTAATAATTAGTAAATTAGAAAAAGGTGAAGTATAGGTAAAAAATATTTAGAATAAAAATATACGATAAAAAAGGAGAAAATCATGGCTAAATTTATACTTGTAAATGATTATGGCGATTTTGAAAAAATGAAAGACTATATTAATAGTAATAGGAAAAAGAATTATTACATTGCACCTAAATTAATGTACAATCTTTTAAGTAGTCCTTATCATTGCGTTGTTGGCTTAAGGATGGATTCTGTTAAAGTTAGAGAACAAGACCCAATAGATATAATGACAAATTCTGTATATAATAAAGTGTTTCAAAGAGAAGCTTTTCGGGTTGATGCTATAAAAAACTATTATCTTAGAAATGTTGAACATGAATTTGAGTATGAGGAAATTATATTCGGCACACGAGAAGAATATGAAAGTGATGGCTGGCATCAAGAGGCTCTTGAAATATAATTTGAAGGGAGACTAAATAATATGGATAAAAGCGTAACCTTATCTAAAAAGATTGCACTTAAAATAGGTGAAAAACAACTTACTGATTATATCTTCGATAAAGAAATTTATTCTGGCTTAAATGTAATTATTCTTAAATCAGGAAATACAGTGTTTTGGTATGACAGAAAAACTGGAATTAAGCTATCCGAAGTAGAAAATGTAGAATACGTAGAAATTCTTAATGAAACAATTTGCATTAAAGTTGGTGGACGATACGGCGTATATTCATTTAATGGTGAAAGGCTTTTGCCTTGTGACTACAATTTTATAACTACATTGGATTGTACTAAAGCAGACTTAAAGGTGAAACTAAATAATAAAATAGGTATATATAGTATAGAAAAGAACATCTTTATAATTCCTATAGAGTTTGACGATGTAAAATTAGGATTTGGCTATTATGAAGTAATTAAAGACAATCTCAAAGGTGTTTATAGTTATAAAGGGAAAAAGATAATTAGTGCAAAATACTCATATATAAACGCAACATCAGTATTTGATTACTATATCGTAGCAGATGAAACCGGAAAATTAGGCTTGTTTCATAAAAGAAAGAAGGTATTACCATGTGAATATGATGGAATATCTAGGACTGATGTGTACAAAGTATTTCAGTTAACAAAAGAAGGAACACTTTGTTATTTTGTTACAGGTGATAATAAAATAGTAAATGCATCAGGTGTATCTAGCTCTGGAATTGAAGATGAGGAAATCTTTTTTTACAAAAACCATAAATGGCTTAATTATTCAGAAATTAAATAATATTACTAATTTGAAAGGACATGGTTATATATGAATAAATTTCTTACTATGCAGGAGAAAAAAGAGCTAGCTTTAGCTGGCAAAGATGTCCCATTATGTGTAAAGACATATGGAGTAAAAAACAATAATTTTATTTCCAAAATACGAAGTATTTGGGATGGAAGTATTAAAAATAAAAAGATGAAAATATAATTGTTACTTCCTATAGAAAGGAGTTGTTTTTCATGATTCGTTTAAGAGAAGGCAATAATATAGTAGGATATGCTCCTATGCTAAAAAAGCAGTATAGCGATTATGAGATTCGGTATATGAGTAAATTTAGCTATTATGAAGGCTGGTCAGAATTATCACGATTTGTAATGGATTTACAAGCGATTGAATATGAGGAAGATGAGGGGTTTAAATATGATAAAGCTAATGCACTTAGATTAGTTGACATACGTCCTTACTTTTCATTTGAATGTTTATGGCCTGACATACCAGATAGAAAAATGATGGAAATATATTTAAGTCAAATATACGAAGTATTTCAAAATTTAAAGTTATATAGGTTAGAACAAACTTCAATAGAACATATTAATAAAACCGTATTGTCAGCTAAAGAGGCTATAGGCTTTTTTGTGTCAGAACATACTATTGCAAATATGTATGATGACATGGAGAGAATGATAGAAAATGCTGGAAATACAACAATTGATTTGAATAATTTATTGGCTTTGTTTTCCGAAAATGGTTTTCCCGCTATAAATTTGTTTGATATTCCATCTGATGAAGTTAAAAGACAGCTAAATATTGAACGAAAAATAGATAAAAAACTTATGTGTTCTTAATTAAACTATAAAAGTATTGCAAATATAATTTTGCAATACTTTTCTTTTACTTAATTTTACTTGATTATTGTTTGCATAAAATGTATAATATTGTAAGTAAATGATAAAGGAAGTAATTATGATAAATATAAATGAGTATACAGAGCAAGAGCTTACAGATTATGTTGAAAGCCTTGGAGAAAAAAAGTTTCATGCCAAACAAATATATAAATGGCTTCATAAGGTAAATGTAGAGACATTTGATGAAATGACAGATATATCAAAGAGCTTAAGAGAAAAACTAAAAACATTTTGCTATATTCCAAAGCTAGAGATTATAGAAGTACAGAAATCTAAAGATGGAACACATAAATTTTTAATTAAACTAGATGACAGCAATGCAATAGAGTCTGTATTTATGAGATATAATCATGGGAACACATTATGTGTATCTAGTCAAGTTGGATGCAAAATGGGTTGTTCTTTTTGTGCATCTACAAAAGACAAGTTTGCTCGTAGTCTTTTTGCATCAGAAATAGAGGGTCAAGTTATAACTGTGCAAAAATATATGAATGAAAGAATATCAAATATTGTATATATGGGTATAGGAGAACCATTAGATAATTATGATAATGTGGTAAGGTCAATTAAAAATATAAATAATGCAAACGGTCTTGGTATAGGCGCAAGACATATTAGCTTATCTACTTGTGGTGTAGTTCCAATGATATATAAACTTGCAGATGAGAATCTGCAGGCTACACTTTCAATATCGCTTCATGCAGTTACAGATGAAAAGAGAAAAGAAATTATGCCAATTGCAAAAAAATACTGCATAAAAGAGTTGCTAGATGCATGTAAGTATTATATAATGCAAACTGGTAGAAGAATAAGCTTTGAATATGCATTAATAAGCTCAGTAAATGATTCAAAAGAAGACGCAATAGCATTAGGAAAACTTTTAAGAGGTATGATAGCTCATGTTAACCTTATTCCTGTAAATGAAATAAAAGAACGTGATTTTAGAAAAAGCAAAGAAAATAATATTGAAGAATTTATGAATACTTTAAATAGTATGGGAGTAGTTACTACAGTAAGAAGAGAATTAGGTAAAGATATAGATGCAGCATGTGGGCAATTAAGACAGAAATATTTAGATAAAATAAATAATTAATATTTGTTAAATATATAATATATAAGGAGGTGCAGATTATATATGTATTTTGGACTTACTAATGTAGGAAATGTAAGAAAAAGAAATGAAGATTATATTGTACAATATGATTTTAACGAGAACGTACATTTATATATTGTTTTAGATGGAGTTGGTGGACACAATAGTGGTGATGTGGCTAGTAGAGTTACAGGACAAAAAGTTTTAGATTATCTAAAAACAAATATGGATTTAGACAATGTTTCAGCTGATATTATTAAAGAGGCTGTCCAGTATGCAAATAGAGAAATATATAATTTGAGTAATGGAAATAGAGAATATAGAGGAATGGGGACTACTATATCTTTGCTTCTTTTAGATAATAACAAAGCATATTTCTTAAGTGTGGGGGATAGTAGAATATATAGTGTCAATGAAGGTATTGTTCAAATAACAGAGGACGATACATATATTAATGCTCTTTTGAAAGATAATATAATAAATAAAGAGGAGGCAAAAAACCATCCTCAAAAACATATGTTAGTTAACGCAATAGGAATAGGGAAAAACTTAAAATGTTCTGTATATCAAAAAGAAGTTAAAAAAATGGACAAATTTTTATTATGTACAGATGGACTTACAAACATGCTAGATGATAAAGAAATCTTTTCTATAATAACTAAGAGTAAAAAAGAAAAGATATGTGAAAGCTTAATTTTAATGGCAAACAAAAGAGGAGGAACAGATAACATATCAGTTATGTATGTTGAATGTGATTAAGTAAAAAGGAGTGGAACTATATAATGAATTTAGTAGGGAAAGAATTGGGAAATAGGTATGAAATACTAGAAAAAATTGGAGAAGGAGGAATGGCAACTGTATATAAAGCTAGATGCAGACTTCTTAATAGATATGTTGCAGTAAAAGTTCTTAGAGATGAATACTCAAAAGATACTTTGTTTGTAAAGAGATTTAAAATAGAAGCTCAGTCAGCAGCTAGTCTTACTCATCCTAATATAGTATCTGTATATGATGTTGGCGAAGATGATGGTATAAATTACATTGTTATGGAGCTTTTAGAAGGAGATACTTTAAAAGATTATGTTGAAGCAAAAGGAAAATTAACAGTGGATGAAACTATTAATTTATCTATTCAAATTGCTTCTGCTTTAGAAGCTGCACACAAATCAAAGATTGTTCATAGAGATATAAAACCACAAAACATAGTGTTAACAAGAAACATGACGCAAGCTAAAGTTACAGATTTTGGTATAGCAAAAATGAGCTCAGCAGCAACTATTACTACGCTTGGTTCAAGTACAATAGGCTCAGTACATTATTTTTCACCAGAACATGCTAAAGGTGGCTATACAGATGAAAAATCAGATATATATTCACTAGGAATAGTAATGTATGAAATGGTAACAGGTGAGCTTCCTTTTAATGCTGATTCTCCAGTATCAGTAGCTTTAAAGCAAATACAAGAAGAACCAAAAGCGCCTAAAGATGTAAATCCTGAAATACCAGTTAGTTTAAATGATATAATCTTGAAGGCAATGTCAAAAAATACTACAGATAGATACCAAACTGCAACTGAACTATTAGATGATCTTACTAATGCTAAATATAATCCGGAGCAAAAATTCTTAAAATCTAATTCTGATATAATGAGTGGTGCAACACAAGTAATACCAATTTTAGGAATGAAAGATATAGGGGAAAAGAAAAACTTAGATAGTGAAGCTACGTATAGTTATTCAAGAAAACAAGCAAGAAGAAATACAAATGTCTCAGAAGAAAAACAAGATGAATTAGAAGTGTCTACAAAAAAAGAAGATGAAGAAATAAAGGATGATATTTTAGGGATTCCAACAAGAAAGAAGAAAAACAAGAAATTAATGTTTACATTAATTGGGATTGGAATAGTTTGTGTTGGAATAATAATAGGACTAATAATTAATTTAGTTTCAAAAGTAGACGATAATAAAGAAATTATTTCTGAAGCTCCTGAACTACTTGGAAAAGTATATGAAGATATAAAAGATGAATATGAAAAACAAGGCCTGGTGATATCATTAGAAAAATATGAATTTAGTTCAGAATATGAAGATGGACAGATTATGTCTCAATCTATAGAAGCAGGTAAAACGCTGCCATCAAATAGAATTAGTGTTGTTGTAAGTAAAGGTGCTAAGGAAGTTGAAATGATAGACACTGTTGGCAAAGAATATACAGTTATAAAATATGATTTAGAGGCTTTAGAGCTTGTTCCTGAATTTGAATTTAAAGTAGATGAAAAGGTTCAAGAAAATATTGTTATATCTCAAGAGGTAGAGGCTGGAACTAAGCTTAAAGCAGGGGACAGTGTAAAGATAGTTGTAAGTAAAGGAAATGGAAAGAAAAAAGTTATTGTTCCTAAAGTGCTTACAATGACTGAAAAAGAGGCAACAAATACACTTCAAGAATTAAATTTAAAAGTTAATGTTACATATTCAGAAGATACTACTAAAGCAAATGGAATTGTACTTTCACAAAGTCAAAAACAAAATGCTGAAGTAGAAGAAGGAACATTAATTGAACTTACAGTAAATAGAATACAGAAATCTAAAGTTGTAACAATACCTGTTGCAAGTTATATAGAAGAAGAAACTGAGGAAGATGTTATGGTAAAAGTTGTTGCAAAAGTAGAAGGAGTTTCTAATACTATATATGAGAAAAAAGTAGCTTCTCCATATGATAGTATAGATGTTAGCGTAAATGGCTATACAACAGCTACATTATCTGTATATATAAATGATGTATTAAAAAACACACAAAATGTTACTTTTTAATTAATGGGGGTTAAAAATGTTTGCTAGAGTAATAGAAGTTTTAGCAGATAGATACAAAGTGAGTATAAATGATACTTACGATAGTATATTTGTAAAAAGTAGAGGTAAAAATAAAAAAAATGGCTATATTAAAGTTGGTGATTTAGTAAAGCTTTCTAATGTTTCAGGTGAATATATAATTGAAGAGGTTTTAGAAAGAAAAAATAATTATATAAGACCACCAGTGGCCAATATGGATTATATGTTTATCGTTATTGCTGCAGGAAGTCCTAAACCAGACTTCTTGCTTTTAGATAAACAGATTATAACAACAGAATATAACAAATGTGTACCCATAATCGTTGTAAATAAATCTGATTTGGAAAACTCAAGTAAAATAATAGATTATGTTAAAAATACATATGCTACTATTGGTTATAAAGTTATAGTTACTAATACTTTAAATGAAAATTTATTAAATGAAAATGAATTTAAAGAAATTGCTTCAGCAAGTTTATGCGCATTTTCCGGAAATTCAGGAGTTGGAAAATCTAGTATTATCTCTAGATTAAAGGAAGAAGAAGGCACATTAGAAATAAATTCAATTTCTGAAAAAACCGGAAAAGGAAGACATACAACAAAAGCAACAACTGTATACAGAGTTATTAATAATGAAAATAAGATAGTATATTTTTTGGATACACCTGGTTTTTCAAGTTTTGAATTATATAATATACCATCAGAAAAGTTAAAATATTACTATAATGAATTTAATAAATTTGAGTGTGAATATGATGATTGCAATCATGTAAACGAAGATGTTAAAAGTTGCAAAATAAAGCAAGCAGTAAATGATGGGAAAATAGATAAATTAAGATATGAAAATTATTTAAAAATTTATGATGAGATAAAAGAAAAAGAAAAAAGATTATATAAATAAGGGGAGAATATATGAATAAAATTTTACCTTCTATATTGCAGGTTAAAAAGTTAGATGAATTTCTTGATATTATTAAAGATTTAAATAAAGAGAAAATCAGTAATATTAATGCAATGCATATAGATATTATGGATGGTATTTTTGTAGAAAATAGATGTGAAGATATCTCTGCTATAAAATTAGTAAAAGAAAAGGATTTTATAGCTGATGTTCATTTAATGGTAGAAAATCCAAACAAGTTAATTGAAAAAGCTATAGAATACAAAGCAGATAACATTACTATACATTATGAGGTAAAAAACTTTTATAAAATGTTAAAATTATTATTTTTGTATAGAGAAAAATATAATATAAATGTTGGGGTATCAATTTGTCCTGAAACAGATATTAGCCTGCTAGAGCCTATAATAGATAAAATAGATAGCGTTCTTTTGATGTCTGTACATCCAGGAAAAGGTGGACAAGCATTTATGGAAGAAAGTTATAGTAAAATAAAGAGTTTAAGGCTTTTATCAGATAAAATTAGAATAGTAGTTGACGGAGGAGTTAATAATACTAATATAAATCAAATTTTAGAGTGTGGAGCTGATAATGTAGTTGTGGGAAGTTACATTACATCAGACATTTCAAATGTGAAAGAAAAATTACAGAATTTATCAATATAAATTAAATATATTTGTTTTATTAGCTTGAAAAACTATTAATGTATATGTATAATATCACTATATTTTAAAGAAAAGAGGTATAAAAATGAAAAAAATTGCTATTATGACAGCAGGTGGGGATTGCTGTGGTTTAAATGCTGCTATAAAAACAGTTGTATGCGAAGCAAATAATAAAGGAATTGAAGTAGTAGGCGTTCTTGATGGGTATAAAGGATTTGTAGAAGGAAGATATAAAAAATTAACAGTTCAAGATGTAGCTGACATAGAAAATAAAGGAGGGACTATTCTAGGTTCATCAAATAAAGAATGTCCTTTCTATTATTTAGTAGATAAAGAAAAAAATATTTATGAGGATTTAACAGAGCAAGGTATACAAGGTCTTAAAGAACTTGGAGTAGAAGGTCTTATAGTAATTGGTGGAGATGGAACCTTAGACTCTGCAAGAGTTATATATGAGAGAGGACTTCCAACTGTTGGTATACCAAAAACTATTGATAATGATATGGAAGCAAGTGATCCTACAATAGGATTTGATACAGCAATAAACAATAATGTAGAAAGTATAGCAAAATTAAAATCAACTGCTTATTCTCATAATAGAGTAATGGTAGTTGAAGTAATGGGAAGAACATCTGGCTATTTAACATTATATAGTGGATTTGCAGCAGCTGCTGATGTAATTCTTCTATCTGAAAAAGATTATGATTTAGATATAGTTTGTGAGAAAGTAAAAGAAGCTGTTAAAACAAAAAGATATGCAATAGTATGTGTTTCAGAGGCAGCTAAAGAAATTGGTAAAGAGGAAACAATATTAAAAATGGTTACAGATAGTTTTGAGCAAAAAAGATATGGTGGAGTTTCACAAAGACTTGCAGAGCAAATAGAAGAAAAGACAGGGTATGAATCAAGACATATGATATTAGGACATATGCAAAGAGGTGGAGAAACTTTATTCTCTGATATAATAAGAGCGTCTACACAAGCAGATTATGCTTTACAATTATTATTAAGTAACGAAGCAGGTTATATAGTTGGAACAAAAGATGGAAAACTTAGTAAGATGGAATTTCCAAAAACACGTGTTCCTAGATTACTAGATTTTGATAATGATGACCTTATAAAAACAGCTAGAAACATGGGAATAAGTTTTGGTGTATAGATAATGTATTAAACTAGTCAAATGGCTAGTTTTTTCTTATGTTTAAATTGGAGCAAAACTAGAATTGCAATGCTTGAATAATTGTGATATAATATGCTCAAAATTATTATGAGGAGTGATAAATATGAAATGTATTTTATTATGTGCAGGTTATGCAACTAGATTGTTTCCACTAACTGAGAATTTTCCTAAAGTACTTTTAGATATTGGAGGAAGACCACTTCTAGATTATATAGTTGATGATGTAAACACTATTGATGAAGTAGATGAAATATATGCAATAACAAATAACAAATATGCAAAACATCTAGAAGATTGGGCAAACAGCAAAGATAATATTAAACCTATTACAGTTATAAATGATGGAACAAACTCAAACGATGATAGATTAGGGGCAATAGGAGATATAAAATACACAATAGATAAAATGAATATAGATGATGATTTATTAATAATAGCAGGAGATAATTTATTTACATTTAAATTAAGAGATGCAATAGATTACAGTAAATCTAAAAATGCACCTGTTGTTTGTGTAAAATCAGTTGATGATATTACATTGTTAAGAAGAGTAGGTGTAGCTGAAACTGATGAAGAAAACAAGATAATTGGATTTGAAGAAAAACCAGAAAATCCAAAGAGTACATTAGTAACTTATGCAGAGTATATCTATCCAAGACAGATAGTTAAATATTTTGATAGATATATTGAAGAAGGAAATCCAATAGATGCACCAGGTAACTTTGTTGCTTGGCTATATAAACAAATAGATACATATGCATTTGTTTTTGAAGGCGAGTGCTATGATGTAGGAACACATGAAAGTTTAAAAGAAGTAAGCGAGATATATAGAAAGAAAAATAATAAATAGTATATATAGAAGTTGGAGATAAAGATGAATAGAAGTAGAATTATTCGTAGTATTATAGTAGTAATATTCATGGTTTGTAGTGTAGGAATGCTTGTAATATGTGCAAAGAATTCTTTAAATAGTCAAAGCACTTTTAATTTGTCATATAAAATTATATATGTGATTTCACTATTACTTGCAATATTTTTCTACGCATTACTTAAAAACAAATTAAAGTTGCTCAGTTGCAAAAAAAGCATTGAATATACTTATAGGTATATTTATCTTGTTATGCTTATACTAATAACTAGATTTATTGCTGTATGGTTATTTAAAGATATTAGCATGCCGGATTTAATTATACCTTCATTAGATAATGGCCTTGGTTCATATGTTGTATATTTTTTAGGTAAATTAACATTATATCCATTATATTCAACAATTATAATTAACACTGCTTTAACATTTGTTACAGCTATAATAATAAAAAGATTGGTGTTTAATGTTACAACAAATGAAATGTTAAGTGCAATAGCAACTATAATATATATTTTTGTTCCTCAGGGAATAATAAACACAACAAATTATGTGTCATATAATTTTAATACACTATTTGTTCTAGCAGGAATATATATCTTATTATTAATAATTGATGAAGTAAAACAGCATAAGTTAAAGAATAAAAAATATTTAAAACTGACATATATAATGGGAATATGCATTTTGCTTGATATATTATTTGGTGGACGATTTGAGTTTTGGATTATAATATTATTTACAGCTCTTATCATATCTAATAATGTAGGGTATGTTAGAGTTAATAGTAAAAGAGAATTTGTTGAAAAATTTTCTAGTGTAAATGCTAGAAAACTAATGTATAAAATGGAGGCAATAACAATAAATAAATTGCTACTAGTGTCAGGAATATTATTATTGTTTATTGCAGCTGGTGTAGGAACTATATATATTACAGGACAAGATTTAATTGGTATTTATAAAAATGTTGATGTAAATAACATATATAATAATTTCGTAAATGGAATATGGTCTTCTAAAAATTATTATATTGTAATCATTTCATTTATAATCATACTTGAAATTTTGGGTGTTATATTAATGAGAAAAATAGATACAAAAACATCACTAATTAAACTATGTAGCACTTTAGTTATATTAATAACATTAACTACAAATAAAACATATTCAGTAAGCATGCTAGATGCATTTTTAACATTATCGTTAATTTTAAATATAGGAAATATTTATTATAATAGAGATGAAAAAATAAAGCTTTTAAAAGCAGAAAATTAATATAAATTTTAAGGAGGAAAGTATAATATGGCATATTATTCAGAAGATGCAATAGAAGAGGTAATATCAAATATTGATATTGTTGAAATAATAGGTCAATACGTTTCTCTAAAGAGGAGAGGCGCAAACTATATAGGTTTGTGCCCTTTTCATCGTGAAAAGACACCATCTTTTACAGTTGCACCTGATAAGCAAATATACAAGTGCTTTGGCTGTTCTGAAGGTGGTACAGTTATTCAATTTATAATGAAAATTGAAAATTTAGATTTTAGAGAAGCATTAGAGTTTTTAGCAGATAAAGCAAATATAGATTTATCAAGATTTGATGTTAGTTCAAGAAATACTAATCCTATTGATAAAGATATAAAAGAGAGAATATTTAGTTTAAATAAACTTGCAGCTAGATATTTTTATGAAGCGCTTATTGAAAATGTAAAAGATGAAAGTAATACAACATTAAAAGATTACTTGCAAAGAAGAATGCTTGGCAGAGAAGTTATTACTAAGTTTGGATTGGGATTTGGTAATAAAAAACAAGAAGGTCTGTATAATTATTTAATTAAAGAAGGTTTTACAAGAGATGAAATAATTAAATCTGGAATAGTAACATTAAATGTTAAAGGAAATATTTATGAAAATTTTGCAGGCAGACTTATTTTTCCAATTTTTGATACAAGAGATAGAGTTATAGGATTTGGTGGTAGAGTTTTAGATAATTCTCTTCCTAAATATGTAAACTCTCCTGAGAATATCGTATATCATAAAGGTAAAAATTTGTATGGTATGAATGTTGCAAAAAAAGAAAAATTAGACTCTTTAATTATTGTTGAGGGCTATATGGACACAGTTGCTCTTCACAAAAGCTTAATAAATAATGCAGTAGCAAGTCTTGGAACAGCTCTTACTGAAGGACAAGCTAAGCTGATTAAAAAATATACAGATACAGTAATACTATCATATGATCAAGATAATGCAGGAAAGGCTGCAACTTTAAGAGCAATTGATATACTGTATAAAGCAGGTCTTAAGGTAAAAGTTTTAATGTTAGATCACAGTGATGTTAAAGATCCGGATGAGTATATAAATAAATATGGTAAAAACAAATTTTTGGAATGTGTGTCAAAAAGCATAAATCATGTTGATTACAAAATAAGGATTTTAGAAGACAACTTAGATAGAGATAGCATTGACTCTAAAATTGAATTTTTAAATAAAGTTGCAAATATTTTAGCTTCTATTGCAAATAATATTGAAAGAGATATGTATATTGATGATATTGTAAAAAAATATAAAATATCAAAAGGCTCTCTGCTTGCAGAAATTTCTAAAAAAGTTAATTATACGAGTGAAGAACAAACTGTATCAAGCGTTGATATGTCATATCTTGTAAATAAAAGAGAAAGTTCATTAAATAAAAGAAGAAGACAAGAGATATATATTTTACATATTATGCTTTCTAAAGAAAGAAAATATATAAATAGAATAAAAGAAATAATAAGAGAAAGTGATTTTGAAAATGACGATTTAAGGCAGCTATATAACTATATAATTCAGCTTGATAAAAATGAAGACATAACTAAATGTAATTTGCTAAAATATTTAACTGACAGTGATAAAATAAAGTTAGTAACAGAAATATTATGCATAAATATATCTGATAAAGATAAATTTATATCTGATTTACAAAACGATACTAAAAAATATAGATACGAAAATAGAAGAAACGAGATTCTTAAAAGACTTTCTGAAAAAGATGTTTCTAAAGATGAAAGAGACTTGTTATCTATAGAATTAAATCAGATAATAATTAGTAGAGGTAAATTAAAATAAAAATATTGTATTTAATAGTATACTAATGTTGTAATTTTTTGTTAAATAGTGTATATTTATTATATATAATTTTATGGAGTGTGAAAAATGGGAAGAAGTAAAAAAGAAGAAAACATCGAAGAGAAAATAGAAGCAGTAGAGGAAAAGAACGTAAAAGAGAAAAAAACATCAAAGAAAGCTACAAAAAAGGTGGAGAATGTAGAAGATACAAATGTTCAGCTTGAAATAGCAGAAGTAAAAAAAGAAGATAATATAGATGCTGATAAATTTGTTTCATTGCTTAAAGAAAATAATATATATACATATAAAGATGTAGTTAACTTTTTAGATAAAAATAAATTAGATCCAGCAGAGGTTGCAAAATTATATGAAAAGCTTGATGAAGCTGGAATTAAAATGATAGAAGAAGATATTAAACCAGGTTCTTTAGGTGATAGCCCTGATGTAGATGATAATTTAGAGCTACTTGAAGATAATGATGATGAAAAAGAAATTTTAGTAGATAAACTTACTTCAGGTGAAAATGTTGCTCAAACAATAGCAGAACTTGAAATTGAACCTAATTTAGAAGATATAAGTGAGATAGAAAAAGATATATTGCTTGAAGATATAAATGATATATCTTTCACAGAAACATTAAATGTTGATGATCCAGTTAGAATGTTTTTAAAAGAAATTGGTAAAATACCACTTCTTTCACTAGAAGAAGAAACTGATTTAGCATATAAAATGGTTGAAGGAGATAAAGAGGCAAAGAAAATACTTGTTGAATCTAACCTAAGATTAGTTGTTAGTATTGCAAAAAGATATATTGGTAGAGGAATGCACTTCTTAGATTTAATACAAGAAGGAAATCTTGGCCTTATAAAAGCAGTTGATAAATTTGATCCATCTAAAGGTTACAAATTTAGTACATATGCAACATGGTGGATTAGACAGGCTATAACTAGATCAATAGCAGACCAAGCAAGAACAATAAGAATACCAGTGCATATGGTAGAAACAATAAATAGATTAATCAGAACATCTAGACACTTGCTTCAAGTTATGGGGAGAGAACCAACACCAGAAGAAATAGCTGAAGAGATGGAAATGCCTGTGGAAAAAGTAAGAGAAATATTAAAAATAGCTCAAGAACCTATTTCTTTAGAAACTCCTGTAGGTGAAGAAGAAGATAGTAATATTGGTAACTTTATTCCTGATGATGACGCACCATCACCATCTGATCAAGCTGCAGATGTGCTTTTAAGAGAACAGATTGAAGATGTAATGGAAACACTTACGCCAAGAGAAGCAAAAGTTTTAAGATTAAGATTTGGCTTAGAAGACGGGAGAACTAGAACTCTTGAAGAAGTTGGAAAAGAGTTTATGGTAACAAGAGAAAGAATAAGACAAATTGAAGCTAAGGCTTTAAGAAAACTTAGACATCCAAGCAGAAGTAAAAGATTAAAAGATTTTATGAGTACAGATAAATAGTAATATACAAGTTGCAAAAAAATCACAAAAAATATACCAATTGTATTGACTTTATATGCAATTGGTATTATTATATATACATGAGTTAGCACTCGAGGCAAAAGAGTGCTAAAATATAAAGGTGATGCATATGAATTTAGATGAGAGGAAGAAAAAAATACTTGCTACAGTTGTTGAAAATTATATTGAATCAGCAGAACCAGTTGCATCTAAAACTATTGCAGAAAAGTATGAAAGAGAATTTAGCTCGGCTACCATTAGAAATGAAATGAAGCAGTTAGAAGATATTGGACTTCTAGAACAACCACATATATCTGCAGGTAGAGTACCTTCTACTAAAGGCTATAGATACTATGTAGATAATCTTATGAAGGAAAATATTCTTACAATGGTAGAAGTAGATTATATAAATAATAATATAGTAAGTTATGGGGATGCAGAGGCAACTTTAGAAAATGCTGCAAATGTAATATCCAAGATACTAAAATTACCAGCAGTGTTACATATAGAAAATAAAGATGTAATTGAAAATATTAAGATATTAAAAGTGTCAGAAAAAATATTACTTATAGTATTAATGTCTAAAGCAGGGACAGTTAAAGATGTAATAGTTAAAATTACTGATACGGTTCCTGAAGAAAAGTTAGATGAATTAAATAAACTATTAAACAAAAATTTAAAAGGAACACCACTTGAGACTTTGCCAGATATTTTAAATTCAGCAATTAATAATCAGTTAAGTAGCTTTTCTGATATATTAAGTGCACTTGCAATATCATTAAATTATGAGATGAAAGATAAGTCAGGTAAAAATATTAAGACCGATGTTAACTCACTTCTTGAAATTCCAGAGTTTGCTGATACATCTAAAATGAAAGAACTACTTAACATATTAAATACAAAACAAATCATAAGTGATGTAATGGAAAAAATAAAAGAAAATGATATTTCTATAGTAATAGGAAGTGAGCACAAAGATATTATATTGAAAGATTACAGTATTATTTCTTTAGATATGGAAAATACTAATATGAATACTAAACTTGCAGTGTTAGGACCCAAAAGAACAGATTATTCGAAAGCAATTGCTACTTTAAAATATGTAAATAATAAGCTAAAGAATATATTTAGCAATAATGAAGAGGAGGATGCTTAAATTGGCAAATGAAAATAAAGAAATATTAGAAAATGAAAATCTGGCAAATGAAATAGTAGAGGAAAAAGAAACAAAAAATAAAAAAACATCTACTAAAAAGAATTTAACAGCAGACAAAGCAGACGAATATATATCAAAATTAAATGAAGATTTAATGGAGCAAAAAAAACTTGCAGATGAATATTATGATTCGTTAAAAAGAAATATGGCAGATTTTGATAATTATAAAAAGAGAATAGTTAAAGAAAAAGAAACATTGCATACAGTTATAGTAGCAGATATAGTTGAGAATTTACTTCCAATATTAGATAATTTCGATACAGCGCTTTCACATGAATCAGCAGATGAAAAATTTAAAACTGGAATGGAAATGATTTATGGACAAATAAAAGAAGTAATATCAAAATATGGAGTAGAAGAAATAGAAAGTATTGGAAAAGAGTTTGACCCAATGTTACATGAAGCAGTTATGCATGTAGACGATGAAAATTTTGGTGAAAAAGAAATAACAGAAGTATTTAGAAAAGGTTATAAAATAAAAGATAAAGTTATAAGACACGCAATGGTAAAAGTTGCAAATTAATTTGGTAAATACTTTTATATATAGTCTATATAAAAGTTTACATATATAATAAATATAATGAAGTATTAATAGGAGGAATTTATTATGTCAAAAGTTATAGGAATTGACTTAGGAACAACAAACTCATGCGTTGCAGTTATTGAAAACGGTGAGCCAACAGTAATCCCTAATTCAGAAGGAGCAAGAACAACTCCATCTGTTGTAGCATTTGCTAAAAATGGGGAAAGATTAGTAGGTCAAGTTGCAAAAAGACAGGCAGTTACTAATCATGATAGAACAGTAATATCAATAAAAAGAGATATGGGTTCTGATAAAAAAGTTAAAATAGATGATAAGGATTATACACCACAAGAATTATCAGCAATGTTACTTCAAAAATTAAAGTCAGATGCTGAAGGTTATTTAGGAACAACTGTAACTCAAGCAGTTATAACTGTACCTGCATACTTTAGTGACTCTCAAAGACAAGCAACAAAAGATGCTGGTAGAATTGCAGGTCTTGAAGTTCTTAGAATTATAAATGAACCAACAGCTGCATCTTTAGCTTATGGATTAGATAAAGATGGAGACCAAAAAATAATGGTTTATGACTTAGGTGGAGGAACATTCGACGTTTCTATACTAGATATTGGTGATGGTGTATTTGAAGTTTTATCTACAGCAGGAAATAACAAACTTGGTGGAGATGACTTCGATGATAGAATTATGGAATATTTAGTAGCAGAATTTAAGAAAGACAATGGTATAGATTTATCACAAGATAATATGGCTATGCAAAGATTAAAAGAAGCAGCAGAAAAAGCTAAAATAGAGCTTTCTTCAGTTGCCCAAGCTCAAATTAATCTTCCATTTATAACAGCAGATTCAGCTGGACCAAAACACTTAGATATAGTTTTAACAAAGGCTAAATTTGAAGAATTAATTGGGGATTTAGTAGAATCTACAGTAGGTCCTGTTAATCAAGCTATAAAAGATTCTGGTCTTACATTTGAAAAAATTGATAAAGTATTATTAGTTGGTGGTTCTACAAGAATACCTCTAGTACAAGAAACAGTTAAGAGAATAACTGGTAAAGAACCATATAAAGGAATAAATCCTGATGAATGTGTTGCAGTTGGTGCAGCAATTCAAGGTGGAGTTTTAACAGGAGAAGTAAAAGATTTAGTTCTTCTTGATGTAACACCTTTATCATTAGGAATTGAAACTTATGGTGGAGTATTTACAAAACTTATTGAAAGAAATACAACAATTCCAGCTAAAAAATCTCAAATATTCTCAACAGCAGCAGATGGTCAAACATCAGTTGAAGTTCATGTTCTTCAAGGAGAAAGAGAAATAGCTGCATATAATAAAACATTAGGAAGATTTAGCTTAACTGGTATACCACCTGCACCAAGAGGAGTTCCTCAAATCGAAGTATCTTTTGATATCGATGCTAATGGTATAGTTCACGTGTCAGCTAAAGATATGGCTACAAATAATGAACAAAAAATAGCTATAACTGCATCTACAAATCTTACTGAAGAAGAAATCGATAAAGCAGTTAAAGAAGCTGAAGCACATGCAGCAGAAGATAAGAAGAGAAAAGAAGAAGTTGAAGCTAGAAACAATGCTGATTCTCTTGTATACAATACAGAAAAAACTTTAAAAGAATTAGAAGGTAAAATTTCTGACGAAGAAAAATCTAAAGTAGAAGTAGAAGTAGCTAACGTTAAGAAAGCATTAGAAGGCACAGACGTTGAAGCTATAAAATCAGCTAGTGAAAAGTTAACACAAGTATTCTATGAAATATCTCAAAAACTTTATGCTGAAGCTCAAGCAGCAGCTGGTCAGCAAGCAGAAGGTGCTGCTGAAGGTGCAGATAATGTTGTTCATGATGCAGATTACAAAGTAGAGGATGACACAAAAGAATAATATCGTAATAAAATATAGTAAAAAAATAGTTTTGGGTGGGTAGTAATTATATATTTCCCACCTAATTACTAGAAAGGAATTTATATGAGTAAAAGAGATTACTATGAGGTATTAGGAGTATCTAAAAATGCTACTCCAGAAGAGATAAAAAAAGCATATAGAAGAAAAGCAAAAGAATTCCATCCAGACGCTTATACAGGTGATGACAAAAAAGCAGCAGAGGAAAAATTTAAAGAAGCAAGTGAAGCATATAGTGTTTTATCTGATGAAAGCAAAAAAGCTCAATATGATAGATTTGGTCATGGGTTTGAAAATGCAGGATTTGGAGGCGCTGGTGCTGGTGGTTTTGATTTTTCAGGCTTTTCATCTGGTGGCATGGGCTTTGATATTGATTTAGATGATATTTTGGGAAGTGTTTTCGGTGGTTCGTTTGGTGGATTTGGAGGTTCATCACGTAAGAAAAAAGGACCAACAAAAGGTGCTGATTTAAGATACAATATGAAGCTTACTTTTGAAGAAGCTGTTTTTGGATGTCAAAAAGAAATAAATATAACTAGAAATGAAAATTGTCCAGATTGTCATGGCTCAGGTGGTAAAAAAGGAACAGCTGAAGTTACTTGTCCAGATTGTCATGGCTCAGGAAGAATTCAAGTTACTCAAAATACCATAATGGGCTCTTTTGCAACAGTTAAAACTTGTGACAGGTGTCAAGGAGAAGGAAAATATAATCCAAATCCTTGTGATGCATGTTCAGGAACAGGAACAGTTAGAAAGACAAGAAAGATCGAAATTAATATACCAAAAGGTATAGATAATGGTCAAGCAATATCGCTTTCTGGTGAAGGAGATGCTGGAAGAAAAGGTGGACCTGCAGGAGATTTATTTGTTGTTGTAACTGTAATGCCTCATAAAATATTTACAAGAAAAGGAAATGATATATTCTTAAATGTAAATATTCCTTTTGTTAAAGCTGCATTAGGTGGCAAAATTGATGTACCAACTTTGGAAGGTAATTATGAATTTAGTATACCTGAGGGTACACAACCAGGTGCTACTTTTACAATAAAAAATAAAGGGGTGCCAAGTATTAGGTCACAAGCAAGAGGAGATTTAGAATTTAAAGTAAATATTGAAGTGCCTAAAAAACTAAATGATAAACAAAGAGAAGCTTTAAAAGGATTTGCAGATACGTTAGGTGAAGAAGTAAATAATAAAAAGAAAGGCTTTTGGGAAAAGAAATAATGGCAAAAAGATTTTTTGTAAATGATAATGAAATAAATATATCTGGAGAAAACATTAGTGTGATAGGAAATGAAGTCCATCACATTAATGTTTTGCGCCATAAGATAGGCGACAGTATATTAATAAATAATTATGTGGTAAAAATAACTAATTTAGACAAAGAAAAATTAGTTGGTATAATAGAAGATATTGAGGATGAAAATAACAAAAATAATGTTAAAATAAACCTTTATCAGGCTTATCTTAAATCTGATAAAATGGAATTTGTTGTCCAAAAGGCAGTAGAGATAGGGGCAAGCAATATATTTCCGTTTTTATCGAAAAACTGTGTTGTTAAATTAGATGATAAGGACAAGCTAAAGAAATTAGATAGATTAAATAAAATATCGTTTGAAGCTTCAAAACAATGTGGCAGAAGTGATATAGTAAAAGTTAATGATATATTAAACATACATGATGATAAATTTAAACAAGCATTAAGCCAGAATACTATTAATATATTAGCCTATGAAAATAGCCAGAATAGGCTAAAAGAAGTATTAAAAAAATTAGAATTGGCATCATCAGATATTAATGTAGGAATAATAATTGGTCCTGAAGGTGGTTTTGCTGATAGCGACTTGCAAATACTTAAGGAAATACCAAATACATATGAAATAAGTCTTGGTAAAAATATATTAAGAGCTGAAACAGCAAGTATAAATCTATTATCAATAGTAAATTATGAGATTAATGATTAGTGTAACAATATTATTACAATATTGTTAGGCGAATATTCTTGTAAGCATTTAATGTTGAAACATATGGTTTACGTCCAGTATTCACTTTTCTAGATACAGTTAAAGTTATAAGTGGCGATGGAAGGAGCATAGATACAGCATATAAATTGTCTGCACAGTAGAATTAAATATGTATATATTCAAGATGGTGTAATGCCATCTTGTTTTTTTGCATAAAATAGTGTGAGGTGCTAATTATGAAAAAAATAATAAAAATTAGGTGGCTCATTTTTGTATTTGTCTGTTTTTTTAGTAATGTGTATGCAAATTCAAATAACATAGATGATGTAAAAATATCCTCGCCATCTGCTATAGTTATAGATAGTTTAAGTGGGAGGGTGCTATATGAAAAAGATGGTTATTCTAAGAGAAAAATAGCAAGTTTAACTAAGGTAATGACTGCGATTGTAACGGTAGAAAATGTTAAATTAGATGAGGTGGTTACTGTAAAAACAGGAGCAGGAAGTATAGGAGGGTCTACTATTGGTGTAAAAAAAGGTGATGAAATTACGGTAAGAGCTCTTATGTATGGAATGCTTATGGAGTCTGGTAACGATTGTGCATATGCTCTTGCAGAATACGTAGGAGGAAATATAGAGAATTTTGGAGTTATGATGACAGAAAAAGCAAAAGAGATAGGCGCAAAGGATTCGAGTTTTAAAAATCCTCATGGCTTAGATGTTGAAGGACATTACAGCACAGCATATGATATGGCATTAATTACAAAGTATGCACTAAATAACAAAATAATAAACGAAATAGTAGGAACAAATAGCATTACTGTTCAGTTTGGGAAGGTAGTTAAAACCTTTTCTAATACAAACAGACTTCTAAGAACTTACAGCCTAGCTGATGGTGTAAAAACTGGTTTTACAAATGGTGCTAACCGTTGTCTCATAGCATCAGCTACTAAAGACGATTTAAGGGTAATAGCTGTAGTCTTAGGCGCAGAAACAACAGATATACGCTTTAATGATGCGAAAACATTATTAGAATTTTCACTTGATAGTTACAAAATGAGAGATATATCAAAAAACATGAATTGGTATATTTATATACCAGTTAATAAAGGAAAAGAGGATTACTATGAAAAGTATATAACTAGAGAAATGAAGGTCGCACTTACAGATGAGGAATATGAAAAAATATATATAAAGCAAACTATACTTCCTGTAATTAATGCTCCTATGTATAAGGGGTATAATTTAGGCAGCATAGAGATGTATGTGGATAATGAAAAAATATATGAAGAAAGCATTTATTTGGACAAAAATATTTATAAAAAGACGGTGTTTGATTATGTGAGATTAGGAATAAAAGATATGTTTAAGCTTAAAGTTAATTTGATATAGGAAATAGAGGAAGGCATGTAATTATAATAGATAAAACAATTGACATTGCATGTTTAATTACGATATAATACTAGCATGAGGTGGATATAGTGACTGATATGTTTATTCCTAAAAAGGAAAAAATCATTATTATGACAGAGGCCATGATATATGTTTTACTTATTATTGTAGCATCATATTTTACTATATGTGGCAATATGTTTATTCGCATGGTACCAATGATATATTTTTTAGGTATCTTTGGTGTTATAGCTTTTAACAAGCCTATTGTAACGGTTGTACTTTCATGTATAAGTACAATTGTGTTTGGCATTTTAGTAGAACATCAAATAAACAGTAGTATATTGCTATTTGCAGTATATTCAACTTTTATGATTATTTGTGGAGAGATAACAGGGCATATATTAAATATATTTTATGAAAATTTTAGGCTTAGGAAATTTATAAAATACTATCATAAATTTATATATGCATTTATTCTTCTACTTACTATACTTGTGCCAGTTATTTTAAATAATGTAGTAAATAGTAATTTTATAACTTACATAATTGCAAAAGATAATGTTGAAAGATATATTAATGAACATTATGTGTTTACAAATTATTACATTAATGACATAAAATATTGTCCATCATATAAAGGTGGTATATACGAATTTAATACAGTTGTAGATGGAGTAGACGTGCAGATTAATTATACAACTGATGAAAAAGTATCAGACGTTAATATGAATAAAAGAAAAGAAATGTTAAATAAAATAGCAAATGCTGAAATAAACATAATGTTAAAAGAGAAAAATTTAACTAGTTTAGATGTTAATTGTATATATGATTATTCTAAGATAGCAACTATACCTGATGTTATAAAAATGAATATATATAATGTGGAGTTATCACAAGTAAATGATGTTGTATTTTTTATAGATTATTTGAAAAATTGGTCTAAGTACGAAATGGTTGAAAGAATAGACATTTCTATAGATAATAAGAATGTAAGCATAACCAAGAATAACTTAAAAAAAGATGATATAAATGCTGAATATATTTTAAACGGTATGAAGCAAGAATCATTAAGCAGCAGGGAGGGCATATAGTATGTATAAGAAAAATATAAAAAGCAAACATTATTCTTTGGGCTATACATTTGCATTATTTATAATTATAATGTCAACTCTTCTAATAGCATCTATGCTAACTATAAATAATAGAGGTAGTCAAAACTTACATATAGATTATGGGACATTGTCAGCAATTAACCCATTAATTTTAGAAAGTTCAAATAATGTTCAGGATAAAACAGATATAAACATTGAGCTTGCAAGCGAAATAAAGAGAGTATATAATCTTGATGTTATATATGGAGAGGGTACAGAAAGTTTGGCTAAATCTGTAGATGCAACATCATTATATGATTCTCAAAATATTAACAAGCTACTTTTAGAGTTAATTGAATGTTTAGAAAAGTACCCAAATAATATATTTAAAGAAATTGAGCTTAAAGATTATACAATTGAAATTTGTTTGGTAGATACCTTTCATAATGATAATTTAGCTTTGGCTACAAGAGATTCTAATAATAATTTTAAAATATATTTAAGTAATAGTGATAAAATAGAAAAAGTTAAACGTTCAGTACATCACGAAACATATCATATTTTAGAATATTATATGAAATTAGAATATGATATAAACAAGTTATACAAAGATTGGAATATGTATAATCCAGAAGGATTTATATATAATGATGATATAACTTTGCTTGATACAAAGTATGTATATAATTTAGATGAAAGTAGTGGAGTATATTTTGTGACCCCATATTCCAAAGTATCTGATAAAGAAGATAGGGCAGAGGTATTTGCTGATACTATGATATCAGATAAAAAACCATTGTATTATACAGATAGTATAGGAGCCATAAAGGGAAAAATGCAGCTTATTACCGATGTTTTACAAGAATGTTTCTATAGCGTTGAATATGGAACATCTATTTATTGGACAAGATATTTTTAATTTAAAGAAAGGAAATGACATGATAGATTTAGATAGCAAAAAACTAAAAAATATAAACAAACCAGCAAGATATGTTGGAGGAGAAGTAAATGTAGTAACTAAAAATAGCAATGTAAAAAGTAGTGTGGTTTTATGCTATCCTAATCTTTATGAAAAAGCAATGTCAAATTATATAGTTAACCTACTGTATAATAACATTAATGAAATAGAGGATGTATGGTGTAAGAGATGCTTTGCACCTGATATTGATTTTGAAAAATATTTAAAAGACAATGACATTAACATATATTCGTTAGAAGATTTTAAGAGTATAAAGCAAAATGATATACTACTTTTTGTTATAGATAATGAACTAGATTTTACTAATATTCTAAATATTTTAGAGTTAGGAAATATTATACTAGATAGAGAAAAAAGAGATAAAACCTCGCCAGAAATACTTTTCTTACCACTGAATAATGTAAATATAAAACCAATTGGTGGATGCGCAGATAATATTTTTAATGAGAGCTTGGAAAAAGAGAATATTACCAATGTTATAAAATACATAAAAAATAAAATTGGTGATAATACAGATATTAATATAAAACATAAGTTTGATGGGGTAGTTCCATCTATTAATATTAACAACTCTTCTATTATAGTAGATTTTATGTATATGAATGATGCAGATGAAATAATAAATTATGTTGAAAAAAGTATAAAGAGTAGAGGAGTAAAAAAAGTTTCATTTAGAAATATCGATAAAATTGATGAATATAAGTTTTGTGAAATTATTTATATGATAAAGAGCAATATTGAGGAAGTTAGAATTATTTCTAAAAATATAGATTTTAATAAATTTTCAGCTGAAGTATTTGATATTATTTTACCTTGCTTAGAACAATCATCAGTTCAATTTAATGTTATAACCACAAGTGATAAATTAAGGTCTAAAATCGGATTTGGTACAGATAAAGCTGAATTAATTCAAAAAATCAATAAAGTTTTTAGAAATAACAGAAACAGTATTAGATTAAACTTTAATATTGGTTTGCCAGAAGAAACTTACGAAGATATAGATAACATTTTTGAATTATTAGATGAAATTCTAACTATATATTCTCAAAATAAAGCAAAAGACAAATTCAGCATGAAGGTAAATTTAAATTACTATATTCCTAATCAAAATGAACAAAAGAAATATAGTATTAACAGTATAAATAAGCTAGAAACAAAATTAAGATATATTAAAGAAAAACAATATGATCCTGTAATAAAAATGGATGTTGAAGATATATCAGTGTATTTCCCTAAAATATTACTAAAAAATGGAGATGAAGAAGTGTATAAAACTATTTATGATGCATATAAATTAGGTGCAAGATTTAATCTAAATGGAAAAAACAGTGATAGTAATAGTTGGGAAAAGTCAGTTTTCGATAATTATAAACTAGCAAGTAAGTATTTATAAAATAGAAGGAGAAATGTAATGAAAATAATTGCAACAAATAAAGAAGCAGCTTACAAATATGAAATAAAACAAAAAATAGAATGTGGAATAGAATTAAAAGGGACAGAAGTTAAATCACTAAGAGATTCAAAATGTAATTTAAAAGATAGTTTCGCATTAATTAGAAATAATGAAGTTATATTAAAAAATATGTATATAGCACCATATTCTCATGGTAATATAAACAACGTAAAGGAAACAAGGGACAGAAAATTATTGTTACATAAATCTGAAATATTAAAATTATTACTTGAAATAAAACAAAATAGCTATACATTAATACCAACGAAGATATATTTTAAAGGTGAACATGCTAAAATTGAACTTGCGCTTTGCAGGGGTAAAAAATTATATGATAAAAGAGAATCTATTAAAGAAAAAGAAGTAAAAAGAAGAATTGATAAATTAACAAAACAAAGAATATAGTAAAAAGAAAATGAGTTAGAAATACATCTAACTCATTTATTGTTGCTATATTTATATTACTAATCTAACTGCATTTTTATTTCTTGTAAACATTTAGAACAAACATTTTTTCCTTTAAAATCTGCTACCTTTGTTTCCTTATTGCAAAACACGCAAGCAGGAGAGTATTTTTTTAATACGATAGCTCCTTTTTCTACAGAAATTTCTATGGAATCTCTTACTTTTAAATCTAAAGTTTTTCTAAGTTCCATAGGAAGTACTATTCTTCCAAGTTCATCTAATTTTCTAACTATTCCAGCTGTTCCCATATTTTCTCTATCCTCCTGTTCAAACAATATATCACAAAAATTGACAAAATACAACGTATATTTCACTACTTTTATAAAAAGCGTTCGACAAAATAGGGAAATATTGGAAATTAGTGATGATATTGTTCGTTATTTAATATTTTAAAACATCTAAAAAGTTGCTCTAATACAAAAACTCTAAATAATTGATGGGGAAAAGTAAGTTTAGAAAAAGATAATATGTAGTTTGCTTTGCTTTTTATTGTCTCTGATAAACCTAAGCTACCACCAATTATAAATGTAATAGAGCCTGAAATATTTGTAGATATATATCTTATCTTTTCAGATAGTTCTTTAGAAGATAACTGTTTTCCAGTTTCATCTAAACAAATTATATAATCTGATTTCATTTTTTCTAATTTATTTAATATAAGTTTAGCTTCCTTTTCTTTAACTTCATTATTTAATGCTTGTGAGTTAGAGGTTGGAAGCTTTTCATCTGGTAATTCTATAATTTCTAATCTACAATATTTAGATAATCTTTTTGTATATTCTTTAATAGCATCATCTAAATATTTTTCCTTAATTTTTCCTAAACAAATAATTTTTATATTAATCATAATTCATATACCTCGCTTGAAAAGTTTTTAGTTGCAATGTTTATATTAAAATCTTCTAAGTTAAATCCTGCAAGTGAAAGAGTAGATGTAATAGTTTCTTTTGCAAGTTCAGGCATATTATTGTTTTCACTCATATGGCTAAGTAAAAAATCTCTAGTTCCGTTTTTTGCAAGTTTTAAGATAACTTGGCTAGAGTCTTCATTAGATAAATGTCCGAATGGACCTGCAATCCTTCTTTTAACATCGAAAGGGTATTTACCTGCTAGTAACATTTCTTTATCATAATTTGTCTCTATTACAGGAAGAGAAGTGTTTTTTAAATGAGTAAACACTTCATTGGTCATAATTCCTAAATCGGTTGCTATAGTTATAGATTTGTCACCACTTTTAATTTTATAGCCTACGGGGTCAATTGCATCATGTGAGGTACTAAAATAATTAATTGTTAAATCTTTAATTTTAATTTCCTTTATATCTGATATAGGAAATATATTATCATAAGATATATTACATTTTTTTAGTGAATTAATAATATATTCTGATGTTCCAACTGAAGTATAGACAGGTATGTCAGGATTATTTTTAATAAATATATTTAAGCCTTTAATATGGTCGCTATGTTCATGAGTTATAAAGATGGCATCAATATTAGAAGGCTCTTTCGAAAAGAACTTAAGAGCCTCATTTACTTTTTTATATGTAACACCTATATCAATTAATATATTTGCTTCTTTACTTTCAATTAGGTACATATTTCCAGAGCTACTACTATATAGTGGGTAAAGATTAAGCATGACAATCACACCCTTGTTCTTTATCTCTTTGGAACATAATATTTGCACCTAAATTTTTGAATTTTTCTACAATGTCTTCGTAACCTCTTTCAATATGATGAATATCATAGATTTCAGTTCTACCGTGGGCTACAAGACCTGCTAAAATCATAGCAGCACCTGCTCTTAAATCGTGAGCTGCAACAGGACATCCTTCAAGTGTAGAAACGCCTTTTACCATTGCAGTTCTGCCATGAGCAGTAATATCGGCTCCCATTTTTATTAATTCATCTGTATATTGAAATCTTGATTCCCAAATACTTTCAATTATCATGCCTGTACCTTTAGAAATAGCAATCAAAGTACATATTTGAGGTTGCATATCAGTAGGAAAACCAGGGTATGGCATTGTTTTTACATTTATAGGTCTAGGAGTGTCTTTCATAGATACTCTAATTGTATCTTCAAATTCAATTACTTCAGCTCCAGCTTCTTGTAGTTTTGCAGTTATTGGTTCCATATGCTTTGGTATACAGTTTTTAATCAAAACATTACCTTTAGTTATAGCAGCAGCAACCATAAAAGTTCCAGCTTCTATTTGGTCGGGAATAACAGCGTAGCTAGAAGTTTGTTTTAAAGACTGGACACCAGTTATTTTAATAACATCAGTTCCAGCACCCTTTATGTTAGCTCCCATTGAATTTAGAAAGTTTGCAACGTCAACAACATGAGGCTCTTTTGCACAGTTTTCAATTGTTGTTGTTCCAGGAACAAGAGTGGCAGCTAAGATTGCATTTATAGTAGCACCAACACTAACAACATCAAAGAATATACTGCTAGCTGATAATTTATCTTTTGTATCAGCATAAACATTTCCTCTTTTTACTTCAACAGTAGCGCCTAATTTTTCAAATGCTTTAATATGTTGATCTATTGGTCTTGCACCTAAGTTGCATCCTCCAGGAAGACTAATTTGAGCTTTCCCGAAACGGCTTATCAAAGCACCTAAAAGATAATATGAAGCTCTAAATTTGCATGTTAAATCATAAGGAGCTTCAACTGTAGTTATATTTGAATTATCTATAATTAGTTCATTTTTTGTTATATATTCAACTTTAGAACCTAAAGACTTTAATATTTTTATAATCGCTCTAATATCACTAATATCAGGAACATTTTCAAGGTGACATTTACCATTTACAAGTAAAGTAGCAGGCAAAATTGCAACAGCTGCATTTTTAGCACCACTAATTGTTACTTCACCGTTTAATCTACATGGTCCGTCAACAATAATTTTATCCATAAAATCCCCCTTAAAATTATAAATTTTAACATGCTTAGTATAGCATAACTATACGTAAAACACAAGAAAAAAAGGAACATCTTAGAGTGAAATAGGTAATAAGAAATAAATATGTAATAAATTTATAATATTTAGATGGTGGTATGTAGTGCAAACACAAAAGTGTTTGCACATAATATGATGCCTTTGTATTTAAGATTTATTGAAGCTAGCAACCACAATTGTCTTTTTTTTCTTCTTTTTTATCTTCTTCTATACAAACTTTAATTGTTGCGCATTTTTCTTTCTTAGGCTCTTCTTTTTTTGGTTCTTCTTTTTTTTCATAGTATTTGCAGCAGCAACATTCGCATTTAGGGAAGTATTCATTTTTTTCTTCTTTGTGACAGCAATTATTATTGTAACCCCAATTATTATAACCTTGTGACATTTCTATTATTTTCTCCTTTCTATGGCTATTTAGCACACAGGGGGCTTTAGGTGAACAGCCAAGTAAATTACAGGAGAAATTAGTAAGACATTGTTCAATACTTATCATGTTAGATAATATAACTAACTCTGGACCTGTAGCATAATGTCCATTACCGTAGGGTAACCTACAAGGTAGACACCATAAAAAATTTCTTAATACACAATTAGGAAACATAAAAACCCACCATACACTATATAATTTCTAATGTTTAAAAATCCATTAGATACTATAGTATATGTGAAAAAATATAATTTCGTTACGAATATCAATATTAACATGTCTAATTATTGACTTTTAGGTTTTAGGTATGTATAATTGGTGTACATAAATATATGAAAGGATTATTGTTAAATAACAAAATAAAGGAGGTTATTAATTAATATGTTAGAATGGAGAAATGCAAAAGTAACAGGAAACTTTCGGAAGGCATTTGAGGTAGCAAACGACATAGCGTGGCTATTTAACGATCAAAAAATTAGAAGCGCTTACGTGTTATTTGCTGCAATGTTTGATGAGGAAAGTGGTTTATCTAAAGCGTTTTTAGATATGGAAATGAGGCTTATACCACCCATCAAATATTATGCTAATAATAAAGAAGTATTTGCTCAGATATTCGGTGAAGATGCAGCAAATAAATTATTCGAAGAAGAACAAAATGAAATCAGTCAAGAAGCTGAGGAAGAATTTGAACAGGAGCTCACTCAGGAGGAAAGTGAAGAAGAAATTTTTAAAGCTAAAGTTGTAGATGCATTAATGGATTTAGCTACAGAATATGGCTCTGAAATGGCTGAAGCATATGAAGTAGACATTCTCGAACCTGTTTATTCCGATAAACTTGAACTTGCATGTGATGAAGCTTTTATACTTTCTAGAGCTGCGAATAAAGACTATATTGATTTAGATACACTTGTTTATTCTATACTCCAAAATAAAGAAACAAGTGCATATAAATTTATGTCTGAAATTCTAAAAAGTATTGAACTTGATATTGATGAGTTTATACAAAGCTTAAAAATAAGTGCTAACATTGTTGATTTTGACGGAAGTAATAGCTTCTGCCTAGCTATACCATCATCACTTGAAACATGTCTTGAAAACGTTAATACAAAGTATGAGAAAGGCGAAGAATGTACAATACTTGGAAGAGACAAAGAAATTTTTAAGGCATTCAACGTTTTTTGTAAGAAGACAAAACGAAACTGCGTTCTAGTTGGTGAACCAGGTGTAGGTAAAACAGCAATAATAGAGGCAATTACTCAGTCAATTGTAAATGAAACATGTCCTAAAGAATTTATAGGGTATACGGTTTTATCTTTGGATGTAAACTCAATGGTTGCAGGCACCAAGTATAGAGGAGAGTTTGAAACAAAAGTTGCAATACTTAAGAAATTCTTGGAGGGAACTTCCAAAATCATTTTATTTGTTGATGAAATGCATCAAATGCTTGGAGCAGGTAGTACTTCTGAGGGAACAGTTGATTTAAGTGGCTCACTCAAGCCAATACTTTCAAGAGATGATGTTGTTTTTGTAGGGGCTACAACGATAAAAGAATATGAACAGATTTTATCAAGAGATGGCGCTTTTAAAAGAAGGTTTGAAGTTATCAATGTAAGAGAGCCTAAGAATAACGAGATAAAACCGATGATAAAAGCTAAAATTAAGAAAATGGAAGAATACCATAATGTTAAACTTCCAGAGAAGCTTTTAGATTATATCATTCTTTGCTCTAATTGCTTTAACCATGATACATGTAATCCTGATAAAACTTTGGACCTTTGTGACAGAAGCATGGCAATATCGAAGATGCAAAATAAAAAGAGGGTTACAAAGGCGGATATAAATAAGGTGTATGAGGAATACTTTGAGCATCATAATATTATATCTAAAAATGACGCAAGAGATATTGCGTATCATGAAATAGGACATTACGTTGTTAACAGGCTTACAAAAGAAAGAGAAGCATATGATGTAAAAGCTATATCAATCATTCCCGGTGATGGCTTCTTAGGAGTAAATATTCTCGAAGAAAAAGATAGTTTTGTATCTGCAGATAAAGAATTTTCTGAGGCGCGAATAATGTCACTTCTTGCAGGAAGGGTTGCACAAGAAAAGGTTTCTAAACGAATAAATTCTGGTGCAAGATCTGATCTTAAAAAGGCAAAGGCATATGCAAAAGATCTTATAGCAGAGAACGGTATGGATGATTCTGATGAATTTAGAAATATCTACCTTTTAGATGATGATTTGTTTAATGAACAGCTTGCAAATAAGATTGATGAAAAAGCAAATAATCTTATAAAGAAGCTGTACACAAAAACAGAAGAATTTATTAATCTGCATTGGGATGAAGTAGATAAGATGGCAAAATACCTTCTGAAAAACAAAATTGTTACTTCTGAAGAGTTAGATCAGTTTATAGCTGAATAAAAGACAAGCACTATTAAACAATTAAGTTTAATAGTGCTTTTTCTTATCTAAATAAGAGAATAAAGTTTAAAGCATACATCATTGTTAATATACAATAAAATATAGAAAACTTGTAGCCGAGTTTTTTCATTAATATGAATCTTAAAACAGATAGTAATAGTATAATAGCATTAATTAACTTTAAAAAGCCTATAGGAAATATTAATATGCTAAATATTAAAAGAAGTACCATTAAAGTTATTGAGGCTGATTGTATAAAAATTAGGCTTAATCTTTGTCTTGTGGTTTTATTCATGTTAAATTTCTCCTTATTGTAAAATAATTGCAATTAGCCAAAAAATAATTAAAACTATTTTTGTGACTTGATTATGTTTATCTTTTGCAAAATGTGATAAAAAATATGATGTTAGTGCTTCTAATATCAGAAGGCATGTAAAGATAATATTAATTGTGGTATTATCTATAAAATGAGTTATGGTGTAAAATATAAGCGTTGTCACATAAATTGAAACTTCAAATTTGTAAGCTAACCATAATTGACTAATTTTTGTTTTGTTTGCGCCTAATCCTGAATAATACAAATAAGAATCAATACTTATACCGGTAAATCCAACTATAGCAAGTGCAAAAAACAGGATGTACGATACTAATGTGTTTTCAAAAATTATATGTTGAACAATAAAAACAATTAATGAAATCACAGTAATGGTTCCAAGTACATTTTCTACCTTTTTTAATTTCTCCCGTAAAGACATATAAAACTCCTCCTAAAATATAAATAATTATGTAATATATATATAACGCTATTTAGCGAATAATAAAATAAATCAACTATAAATATTATACCATAAAACCCAGCTTTTTTCAATACTTGCAAAAAATACAGCAACTGGCTATTTTTAGTTGCATTTACTATATATTTAGTGGTATAATTTATATGTTAAATTTAAGGAGAAAATAATGATTGAAGATAGAGTAATATCTCCTGAATATGATGAGGAGATAGATATACCAGAAGTAGAAATAAATCTTAGACCTCAAACTTTTCCAGAATATATTGGACAAACTAAGGTTAAGGAGAATATGAAAATATATATAGATGCAGCATTGTCTAGAAAAGAAGCATTAGATCATGTGCTTTTATATGGCCCTCCAGGTCTTGGAAAGACTACCCTTGCTAGTATCATAGCAAAAGAAATGGGTGTTAGTATAAAAGTAACATCAGGACCTGCCATAGAAAAACCAGGTGATTTAGCTGCTATTTTAACCAACCTTGAAGAAAATGATTTGCTTTTTATTGATGAAATACATAGGTTAAAGAAAAGTGTTGAAGAAGTTCTGTATCCTGCTTTAGAAGATTTTAATCTTGATATAATGATTGGAAAAGGTCCTTCAGCTCGTTCTATTAGAATCGATTTACCAAAATTTACTTTAATAGGAGCAACTACAAAAGCAGGCTCACTTTCAGGACCACTTCGTGATAGGTTTGGAATTATACATAGACTTAGTATGTATAATGAAAAAGAACTTGCAACAATAATAGAGAGAAGTGCAAAAATACTTGATATAGAAATAGATCATAAAGCAGCACTTGAAATAGGTGCAAGAAGTAGAGGAACACCTAGAATTGCTAATAGATTATTAAAAAGAGTTAGGGATTTTGCAACTAATGAAAATAGCGATAGTATAACGTACACAATTGCTCACAACGCATTAAATAGATTAGAAATAGATGAATATGGTCTAGATGATATTGATAGAAAAATATTGACCACAATGATTGATAAATTTGGTGGCAAGCCTGTTGGACTAGAGGCAATGGCTGCAGCGATTGGAGAAGACAAAGATACAATTGAGGATGTATATGAACCATATTTGATGCAAATTGGATTTGTTAATCGAACCCCTAGGGGTAGAATAGCAACAAAACTTGCTTATGAGCATTTGGGGGTAAAATATGAAGAATAGATTACTTATTCATGCATGTTGCGCTCCATGTTTAGTAGCAGTGTATGATGATACTATTCAAAACATGAATGAAATGAATATTGATGACTTTGATACCATTTGGTATAACACAAATATTCATCCTAAAGTAGAATATGAAAAAAGAAAACAGACATATATATCATATGTAAAAGATATGGGAAAAAATCCAATACTGTTTGATGAATATGATATGAATAAATTTATATTTGATGCAGTTAATTTAGATAAATTAGGTTTTAAAGTTCGTTGTGAATATTGCTATATATCAAGACTTGAAAAGGTATTTGAATATGCTAAAAATAACGGTTATACACACGTAACAACAACTCTTCTAATAAGTCCTTATCAAAAACATGATTTAATTATTACTGTTTGTGAGATGCTGGCAGAAAAATATAAAGTAAAGTTTATGTATAAAGATTATAGACCTCTTTTTAGAGAAGGTCAAAACAAGGCAAGAGAGTTAGGACTTTATAGACAAAAATATTGTGGATGTATATATTCAATTGATGAAGGTAGGTGGCAAGGTATATGAAAAAATCAAACAAAAAAAATGTTAATAAAAAGGTTATTCCTTTAATAATAATTCTTATTACTTTACTAGTATTATCGGGTGTGTTTTTAATATATATATATACTCAAAATTATATAACAGTTGAGCATATAGATAATGCATCTAATAAAATTAAAAGCGAAGATGTAACTTCTGTTTCTCCTATTATTATAAATAACGTAGTAGTAGGTGGAGTATCTGATAAAGGTAAATGGATTAGTAAAGATAATATTTATGGAAAGACAAATATAACTAAGGGCATGGAAATAGATATGTATAATATATCTGGTAAAATGGGTACCTATGAAATTTATTCTGTTTCTGAGGATAAAGAAAAAGAAGTGACCTATGCAGTTCCTTTAAAAAATATAATGGAAGAGGAGTACATAGCTACAGTAAAATCTGATACTAATATTATGCCAAGAGGGTTAACTAAGATTAAGCCGTCAGAAAGTGATGAAAAGTATGTAAAGAAAGCTTTAGGCAAATACAAACTGCTTAATAATACAGTTAAGATAAATGAAGTATATGAGGCCTTTTTGACAACAGACCAAAAAACAAGAATTATAACTGCAACATCACAAGGTGATAATAAATTAGGAGTATATAGTGTAGTAGTTGCTGTTAAGGCAGGAAAAGCCAAAATTATAAAATATTCATATGTAAAAAACACTGAAAGTTCAGTAAATTGGCCGGTATATTCAATTAAATTCGCGTGTGATTTAAATTATGATAATAAATATGAAATTGTGCTTCAAGAAGCTAGAGAAACTACAATGAAATATTCTGTTTTAGAATTTAAAAATGGTAAATATTACGAAGTAATAGGATATAAATTTAATATTAAATAAGGAGGAAAAAAATGAGTATAAAAATTATAGATAAACATGGAAATATTAGCGAAGTAGAGTATAATGAAAATCTTAATATCGTAAGACATAGTGCTTCTCATATACTTGCAGAAGCAATAAAAAGATTATACCCAGAAGCAAAACTTGCAATAGGACCAGCTATCGAAAATGGTTTCTATTATGATTTTGATAATTTAAATATTAAAAATGAAGATTTAAGAAAAATCGAAAATGTAATGAAAAATATTTTAGGACAAAATAAAGTTGTAAGAAGTTATGTTTTGTCTAAAGAAGATGCAAAGAAAAAGATGCAGGACGAACCATATAAATTAGAAATGATTGAAGAGTTAGATGATGAATCAGAAATAAGCTTCTTTGAGAATGATAATTTTGTTGATATGTGTGTTGGTCCACATGTATTAAATGCAAAAGATATAGGAGCAGTTAAACTTTTATCAGCTACAGGAGCATACTGGAAAGGCTCAGAAAATAATAAAATGCTTACAAGAATTTATGGAATATGTTTTGAAACTGAAAAAGAAGTTACAGATTATATAGAAAAATTAGAAGATGCAAAAAAAAGAGATCATAATAAACTAGGTAGAGAACTTGAATATTTTACAACAGTAGATTACATAGGACAAGGTCTTCCAATACTACTTCCAAAGGGAGCTAAAGTAATTCAATTGTTACAAAGATTTGTTGAAGATACTGAAAGTAGATGGGGATGGCAACTTACAAAAACTCCTTTTATGGCAAAATCTGATTTGTATAAAATATCAGGACATTGGGACCATTATAAAGATGGTATGTTTATATTAGGTGATGAAAATAAAGATGAAGAAGTTTTTGCGCTTAGACCTATGACTTGTCCTTTCCAATACCAAGTATTTTTAAATAGAGGAAGAAGTTATAGAGATCTTCCAATGAGACTTAACGAAACTTCAACGTTATTTAGAAATGAAGCTTCTGGAGAAATGCATGGATTAATTAGAGTAAGACAGTTCACAATTTCAGAAGGGGACTTAATATGCACACCTGAACAATTAGAAGGTGAGTTTAAAAATTGTTTAGAGCTTGCAATATATATGCTTAAATGTTTAGGATTATATGAGGACGTGTCATATAGATTTTCAAAATGGGATCCAAACGACAGAGAAAAGTATATCGGAACCGAAGAGCAATGGGATGAAGCTCAAGGCATGATGAAAAAGATACTTGATAATTTAGGTCTTGATTATAAAGAAGGAATAGGCGAAGCAGCCTTTTATGGACCAAAATTGGATATTCAAATCAAGAACGTATTTGGTAAAGAAGACACATTAATAACTATACAAATAGATCAACTTTTAGCAGCTCAATTTGGAATGGAATACGTAGATAAAGATGGGGAAAAGAAAACTCCATGTATTATACATAGAACTTCAATAGGCTGTTATGAAAGAACTCTAGCACTTCTTATAGAAAAATATGCAGGAGCTATGCCTCTTTGGATTGCGCCAACACAAGCCAAAATTTTAACTATAGCTGAAGCACATAGTGATTACGCACATAAAGTTGCTGAAAAACTAACAAGAGCTGGATTTAGAGTAGAAGTTGACGATAGAAATGAGAAGATTGGCTATAAAATAAGAGAATCAAGATTAGATAAAGTTCCATATATGCTAGTTGTTGGAGATAAAGAAATGGAAAACGAGGAACTTGCTGTTAAAACTAGAACTGGTGAAGATAAAGGCGTTATGAATGTAAATGATTTAGCGCAAATGTTTAATGATGAGATTCAAAAAACAATCAATGTTCAATAATAATTAGATAAGTAAATTTAGTATAATGTAAAGGTGGTTAAAGTGAGAAAAGGTAACGTAAAAACAAATGAAAAAGAGGGTCTTAATGAAAAAAAGACTAGAAAAACAAATATAGATATTAGGAAATTAATTAGTTTAATTATTTCATTAATTACAATAGGAATGTCAATTGCTCTTGTAATTATAATGATAAAAATAGGAATATTACCATTTAAATATATGATAGCTTTAGTATTGGGACTATTACTATTAAATACAACATTTGTAATAATATTACTTAAAAATAGAAAAGGTAAAAAAACAAGAAATGTAATAAATATACTACAAACACTATTTATAGCAGGACAATTAGCTATAATTATATATGGCTTAAGAACATATAGCTTTATAGAAAAAATCACAGAAACAACTAACACTAAAAAACAGAATTATTCTGTTATTGTCTTAAAAGATAGTCAGTACAATAAAGTTAAAGACTTAGAAGGAAAAGTAGTTGAATATTATAGTAGTGGCTTAGATAACTCAGAGGTTGCAGTTGAAAAATTAAAAGAAAAGGTAAAAGTGAGCGCTGTAAGTAGTGAGGATGTATTTTCAGTTGGTAAAACACTTCTTTCATCAGGAGTCGATGCTGTAATTTTAGAAGATTCACAAAAACTACTTCTTGATGAAGAATTAGAAACATTTACAGATAAAACCAAAGTAATACATACATATTCTATAGATGTTGACGTACAAACAATAGCTAAAGATGCTCAGGTTACATCTGAAACATTTGCAGTATATATTAGTGGAATAGATACATATGGAACGATTTCCTCTGTATCAAGAAGTGATGTTAATATAGTTGCTGTAATTAATCCTAAAACATATCAAGTACTTCTTGTAAATATACCAAGAGACTACTATGTACAATTACATGGTACATATGGAAAAAGAGATAAATTAACTCATGCAGGAATGTATGGAGTAGAAATGTCAGTAAAAACGATAGAAGATCTGTTAGATTTGGACATAAACTACTATTTTAAAGTTAATTTTACATCTCTTGAAGATATAGTAGATGCAATTGGTGGTATAGAAGTATATTCTGAACACACATTTAATTCATATGGCAAAAATTATCATTTTGTAAAAGGATATAATCGTATGAATGGTGAGCAAGCATTAGAATTTGCGAGAGAGAGAAAATCTTTCTTAGATGGAGATAGAATGCGTGGTAAAAACCAGCAAGCAGTTATTAATGGTATAATTAAACAAGCGTCAAAACCATCTATAATTACTAAGTTTGATACATTATTAAAATCATTATCTAATAAATTCCAAACTAACATGGAAACAAGTAAGATGATGGAACTTGTTAAATTACAAATTTCTAAAATGCCTTCATGGAATGTTTCTACAATTAGTTTAACAGGTGGAGATGGTAGGGCATCTACATATAGTGGTGGAAGTCAGCTTTTATATGTAATGTATCCAAGCCAAAACTCAATAAATGATGCTATTTCTAAAATTGATGCCGTAATAGCAGGTGAAATATTAGAAGCATCATATGAATCAGTTACAGGAAATGTTTATGTTCCTACTCAAGCAGAAATTCAGGCAGCACCTGTAGAAGAGCCGAAAGAAGAAGTAGTAGTAGAAGATCCTAAGGATGAAGAAGTAGTGAAAAAAGAAGATATTACCGAAGGTGATAATGATGGTTCAGATGATGATAAATCAGATGAAAACACTGAAAACAAAGGAGAAGAAAATAATACAGGTAATGGCTCTGAAAATGGAAATGAATCAGAAGATAATCCAGGAAACGAAGATACACCTCCTGTAGTAGATCCATATGCTGATATGCAAAGTACGAATTAACTTGTAACTTTATTGCTGGTAATATATAATGTTACCAGCAAATACAATATATAGTAAAGAAAGGTGATAAAATGCTAAAAATATATAATACATTATCAAGAGAAAAGGAAGAATTTAAACCACTTGATGAAAAAAATGTTAGAATATATAGTTGTGGACCTACTGTATATAACTATGCTCATATAGGTAATATGAGAGCATATATATTCATGGATAACCTAAGAAAAGTATTAAAATTAAACGGGTATAATTTATTACACGCTATGAATATAACAGATGTAGGTCACATGACTTCAGATGCAGATGAAGGCGAAGATAAAATGAGCAAAGCAGCTAGAGAACAAAAAATTTCTCCATGGGAAATAGCTGATAAATATACAAAAACATTTTTCGTTGATATGGAAAAATTAAATATAGAAAGACCTGAAATTGTATGTAAAGCAACTGAACATATAAAGGAAATGGAAAACTTTGTTTCAAAAATAGTTGAGAATGGCTATGGATATGAGACCTCAAAAGGCATATATTTTGATACATCTAAACTTCCAACATATGGAGAATTATCACGTGCAAATATAAAAGAAAATAAGGCAGGAGCTAGGGTAGAAGTAGATAACGAAAAAAGAAATCCATTAGATTTTGCCTTATGGATAAAAGCCCCTAAAGAACACATAATGAAGTGGGAAAGTAAATGGGGGATATGTTACCCAGGATGGCATATTGAATGTTCTGCAATGGGAAATAAATATCTAGGAGAAAAATTTGATATTCATACAGGTGGTGTTGATCATATTCCAATTCATCACGAAAATGAAATAGCTCAATCAAAAGGAGCTATTGGAACAAATCCTGCTAATTATTGGATGCATGTTGAATTTTTACAAGTAGATGGTGGGAAAATGTCTAAGAGTTTAGGAAATAACTATACTATAGCAGACTTAGAAAAAAGAGGTTATTCACCACTTGTATATAGATATTTTAACTATTCTTCTCATTATAGAAATAAACTTAATTTTACTTGGGAAGCACTAGATGCTAGTAAAAAAGCATTAGATAGACTTAAAGATGCGTATGAAATGCACCTAAATGGAAAAGATAATATTGATGATAGTAAAATATTAGAATACAGAGAAAAATTTATAGCTGCTGTAAATGACGATTTAAATTTCCCTCTTGCAATGTCAGTTGTTTGGGATGTTGCAAAATCAGCATTTAAATCTCCAAAATTAGCTAAGCTATTATTAGAATTTGATAGAGTTTTATCACTTGATATAGATAAAAAAGAAGTAAAAAATAATGAAGATGTTGTTATTCCAGAAGAAATCGCCTCTTTATTAGAGCAAAGAAAAGAAGCAAGATTAAATAAAGATTTTGCAACTTCTGATAAAATTAGGGATGAACTAAAAGAAAAAGGCTATATGGTTATTGATTCTAAAGAAGGGCAAAAAATAGAAAAAATAAATTAGTAAAGGTGGATGAAAATGCCTATTTTAAATAAACAAAATAATGAAGAAACAAAAAAATACAAAGAATTTGTAGATAACTATTCATCAAGCAGCCTAATGCAATCAATGAACTGGGCTGATGTAAAAAAAGGTTGGGAAAGCGAATATGTATATCTAGAAGAAGATGGCAAGATTGTTATGGCAATGTCTTTTATTATACGCAAATTTATAGGAAGAAAAAGTATAATGTATGCACCAAGGGGACCTGCTGGAGATGTCTATGATATTTCTATGGTAAAAGAAATAATGAAAGATGTAAATATTCTTGCTAAAAAACATAATGCAATCGTAGCTAGGTTTGATCCTGAAAGAGAATATGATGAAAAATTAGAAAAATTATATAAAGATGAAGAATTTGTAGTAAGAAATAAAAAACTTAATAAAGACGAACTTATACAGCCACGATATAATATGATTTTAAATATAGCTGAAAAAACTGAGGAAGAGGTTTTTAAAGGTTATAGTGAGAAAACTAGATATAATATTAGGGTTGCAACAAGAAAAGGTATAAAAGTTAGATATTCTAGAGATATACAAGATTTAAAGACTTTTTATAACCTATATCAAATAACGGGTATAAGAGATAAAATTGCTTCAAGACCTTATGATTATTTTGAAAGAATGTTAAATACTTTTGATGAAAATCAGCTAAGAATATATATAGCAGAGCATGAAGGTCAGGCTTTATCTGCTGCTATTGCAATTAATTATGGTAAAAAAACATTCTATTTGTATGGAGCTAGTTCAAACGAAAAAAGAAACCTAATGCCTAACTATTTAATGCAGCAAGAAATGATAAAATGGGCTATAGAAACGGGCTGTAACTTATATGATTTTGGTGGTGTATTTATTTTAGATAAATCAAACGGACTATTTAAATTTAAAGAAGGATTTTGTAGACAAGAAGGAGTTACAGAGTTCATAGGAGAAATAGATAAAGTATATAGTAAGTTTTGGTATTTTGCTTTTACAAAACTTGTACCGATATATCAAAAAATTATGAAAAGCATAAAGAAAATATTAAAAAAATAATGGAGTATATATGATAAAAAATATAAACGGATTAAATGTATATAATTCAGAAGTGTTTAATAAATATAACGACAAGGTAAAATATTTTGTTACTACCAGACTTGGAGGTGTTAGCAAATACCCATACGAGTCTCTTAATATATCATTTAAAAATATTGATGAAAGAGAAAATTCTGACATTAATCTTGATATCGCATGTGAAAAATTAGGATTTACAAGACAAAATGTCACTTGTGTATTTGAAGAACATACAGATAAAGTTTTAGTTATAACCGATGAAAATAAAGAAGAATATCTTTTTAACAAACATCATACTCATGTATATGATGCAATTATAACTAATGTTAAAAACATCCCTTTACTTATAACTGTAGCTGATTGTAATGGAGTAGTTATGTACGATATAAAAAACAATGTAATTGCAAATATTCATAGTGGCTGGAAGGGTACAATTCAAAAAATATGTCTCAAAACATTAGAAGTTATGCAAAATAAGTTTAACTCAAAGCCGGAAGATATAATATGCGCATATAGTCCCAGTATTCAAAAATGTTGCTGGAAGACCAAAGATAAAGATCTTGCATACGGATTTCAAAAATATTGGAGTGACATATCAGTAAATGAATTTGTTTATACTGATGATGAAGGATGGAATCATGTGGATTTTCCATATGTTATAACAAAAGATTTAATTAGTGCTGGTATCAAAAAAGATAACATTATAAATGAAAATATATGCACATGTTGTAATGTAGATACCTTTTTCTCATATAGAAAGAAAACAGAGTTAAATGAGCCTGCATTTGGAACCCAGGCAAGTATTATAGAATTAATATGATTTTAAGAAGAATAGGGAAAACCTATTCTTTTTATATTATTACCACTTATGCTGTGTAATTGACATAAAATCTAACAAATGATATAATATACATTAGTTAAAACATTAAAAATTATATTAATATATAAGGAGGAAAGGTTATGTATTGTATCATAACAGATAATGAAAAAGTGTTAAGGTTTGCACGGAGAAATGGAGTTAGAACTATTGAAGTAGAAAAAGCAGTTATTATTAAAAACAAGCAGGAACAGAAATTTGTAAATATTACACCTGAAATGGTTGATAGTTTCTTAAGTGAGTTTCCTAAAATTGAAATGAATTGTTTGGGAGCTAAGTATTTAAAATATATTCTTGAAAACCGGTTAGGATGTAGTTATGACATAGAGCAAGCAGTTTATCCAACGCTTTCAAGAAAATTTAATAATGAAATTTGGAGAATTAAAAGTGCATTATTAAATGTATACGCATTATGCATATCAAATATGCCTAATAATTATGTAAATTTTTTTGACAAATATGGATGTAGTGTGCATTGGGGAAGTGCCCATCTTGGTGAATTCATAAAAGCATGTCAAGAATATTTATATGTTTATGGAGATGAATTAACTAACGAAAATAGAGTATTGATTGATAGAAAAATCAATTATAATTCTGTGCAAGAATTCTTAAATGATTGCTGTATAAGTAAAAAATCATTAGGCTATAAGTGTCTAAAACACATTTTGGAAAACAAAATAGAGCTTACTTTTGATACAAAACCAGAAGTGTATGAAAAACTTGCAGAAAAGTTTGATACAAGGCCTAGTGCAATAGCATCTGCAATAACAAATACGTATACTAATATAATTATTAGAAGCAATCATCCAAAAGATTTTAAAAAATATTACAATGACAACAAACCACATTCGTTACTGTCAATAGGTGATGCTTCAATTGTAATGGTGGATCTTATGCTTAAATACTTAAGTTAAATAAGACAAATGAGTACCCTTAGATATTTCTGAGGGTATTTTTATGCTAAAAAGCATATGAAAATATATTGTAAAACAGTTGTAATCAGTATTTTCTTATGATATAATACTATAAGTTAAAAAGACAAATGGAGGTATTTAATATGGGTTGGATAGCATGGACATTAGTATCGCTTACTATTTTAGTAGGTATAGTTATTGTTGTAATAGTTATGATGCAATCTTCAAAAGATGGTAGATCTGCTGCACTTGGTGCAAATACATTTTATGGAGCAAATAAAGGTAAAACTTTAGATGGACTATTATCTAAACTTACTGTAATTTTTAGTATCGCATTTATAATTCTTTGTTTCCTTACTACTATTGCAATAACAAAGCAATAATTTTAATTTAGGAGTAAATAGTGAAAAAAGAAGATCAAATTAGAAAGAAAAAAATAATAGAATATATAAATTCAAAAGAATACTCAAAGATGACCGCAAAACAGATTGCTGTCATCTTTGATGTGCATAAGGAACAATTTAAAGATTATGAAAAGATACTAAAGACTATAGAAAAAGAAGGCTACATATACTATGACGATAGTAAAAGAATTTGCAAAGTAGATAATTATAATTATTGTGTTTGCAAGTATGAATTAAAATCAAAAAGTTTTGGATTTGGTAGAGTTATAGAAAATGAAAACACATTGGACATGACATCTGATGAAAAAGATATTTATATATCAAAAGATAATTCTAATTTTGCATTTAATAATGATATTGTTTTAGTAAAAATATTAGAAAGACCAGAAGGTAAAAATAATGAAGGAAAGGTAGTTAAAATAATATCTAGAGCAGACGAAAAGATAGCAGGAATATTTGAAAAGAATAATAATTTTGGTTTTGTCGTTCCAATAAACCCTGCTATAGAAGATATATATATACCTCAAAAGAAATGTCATGGTATAGATAATTTAGATAGAGTATTAGTATGCATAACAAAATACCCAACAATAAGTAAAAAAGCAGAGGGAACTGTTGTAGAAATAATTGGAAAAGAAAATGACAATGATATTGATAGAACAACACTTCTAGCAGGGTATAACATAAGTAAAGATTTTCCTACAGAAGTTTTAAATGAAGCAAAACAAGTTGCTAGTTTAAAGGTTCAAGATAACTTAGCAAATAGGATTGATTTTAGAAATAATAAAATATTTACAATAGATTCAGAAGATGCTAAAGACTTAGATGATGCTGTTGTAGTTAATATAGATAAAAATGGTAATTATGTCCTATCAGTACATATTGCTGATGTAAGTAATTACGTAAAAAGTGGAACTAATCTAGACAAAGAAGCTATAAAAAGAGGGACAAGTATATATACCCCTAATTTAGTTATACCTATGCTTCCAAAAGAGCTATCTAATGGTATATGTAGTTTAAATCAAGGAGAAGATAGACTTACTTTAGCTGTCGATATAACATTTGATAGAAAAGGAAATGTATTAGATAATAAAATATATAAGTCTGTTATAAATGTAACAAAGAGAATGAGTTATGAAAAAGTTCAAGAGGTTTTAGATAGGTCAAATAGAGATACTTTATACGAATATATGGACTATATTGAAGATATAGAAATAATGGCAGATCTAGCTAGAATATTAAAGAAGAAAAGGGAAAGAGAAGGAAGTATTAACTTTGATTTACCGGAAACTAAGATTACTTTGGATGAACATGGAGAGGTTATCGATGTAATGCCATATACAGTTGGTTTTGCAAATAATATAATAGAGGAGTTTATGCTATCTGCAAATAAAGTAATTGCAGAAACATTCTTCCATTTAGAAGCACCTTTTATATATAGAATACATGAAGAACCAGATATAGATAGATTAAAAGAATTAAATGAAATTTTAGTAAATATGGGAACAAGTATTAAAGGAATAAATAAGATACATCCTAAAGCGCTTGCTGATGTAATGTGTGATACTAAAATTCGTGAAGATGATAAAAAGAAAATGGTAGTTTCCTCTTTAATTCTGCGTTCATTAAAACTGGCTAAATATAGTGAACTTTGTTTAGGACATTTTGGTTTAGCATTTAAATATTATTGCCATTTTACATCTCCAATTAGAAGATACCCTGACCTGTTCATTCATAGAGTTATATCTGAATATATAGATAATAATTATATTTTAGATGATAAGATGCTGATAAAACTTCATAAACAGGCAAAAGAATATAGTTATTCTAGTTCAGAAAGAGAAAAGCTTGCTACAGAAATAGAAAGAGAATTCGATGATTTATATAAAGCTAAATATATGAAAAAACACTTAGGAGATGAGTATGAAGGAATTGTATCTGGCGTAACTAAATTTGGAATGTATGTTAAACTTCAAAATACCGTTGAAGGCCTAGTTACAATGGCAAGTTTAGACGACGATTACTATATATATGATGAAAAGAATATGAGGCTTATTGGAGAAAGAACAAATAAAGTATATGATATTGGAAAAAAAGTAAAAATTCAGGTTGTAAGAGCTGATGATAAAATGAAACAAATTGATTTTGTTATAGTGGGTGATTAGATGAAAAATGTAAATAAGAAAAGTAGTAATAATAATGAAAAGAAAAAAGAATTGGGTCTTTTTATAAAAAACAATATATTAAAAAAGACAAATGTACTGTCTATAATAGGAATTGTATTATTCATATTTATATTATGTGTATTTTCTATGTCAGAGCTTGATTTAAATTATGAATTAGATAAGGTAGAGAAAATATCATTTATTGAAACAATAAAAGAAAGAATAATTATACTACTTCTTATTCTTTTAGCAGGATGGGTTCCGTATTTTTATATACCAGCTATTGCATTTGGTGCATATGTACTAATGCTTGCAGGAGATGTTGCTTTAGCAATGGAAACAAAGAGTGTGATATTAACTATCTTGTTTAATATACTTCCTGTTGTCATTGATGTAATTACAGTAGGTGTAATAACTGCAATTGGAATTTATATGTGCACTTGTACTACTAGAAAATATAGATATACACAAAGAAGCTCTTTTTCGCTTTTAGATGTAAAAATCCACCTATATCAAATAGCAAAAAAACAAGATAAATATGAAGAAGCTATAGCAAAAAAACAACAAAGAATAGAAAAGTTAGAGCAAAATAATGTAAAAATAGATTATACGAGTATATTAAAAATTGCGCCAGTTGTAATATTGGTAAATATACTTGTATGTGCTATAGAATATCTAATTAATAACTAAGTGGAGGAAAAGATGAGACAAAGATACGTAAAAGATCAAGATGAAATTCTTCAAAATTGTGACAGGTATATATTAAATCCACAAGAGTATAAAGGAAAGTGGAAAGAAAAAGGTTATACTAAAATTCATATTGAGATAGGAATGGGAAAAGGAACGTTCGTTTCTACACTGGCATCTCAAAATAAAGATACGCTGTATATTGGTATAGAGGTATGCAAGCCCGTTCTTGCTTTAGCTATTAAGAAATTAAATAGATTTGAAGTGAAAAACAACATTAAGCTTGATAATTTGTTTTTACTTGACGTAGATGCTAAAACATTATGTGATGTATTTACAAAAGGAGAAGTAGACAAAATTTATCTTAATTTTAGTGACCCTTGGCCAAAGAAAAAACATAGTAAGAGAAGACTTACATCAGATGATTTTTTAGAAGTATATAAAAATATATTAAGTGATGAAGGGAATATAGAGTTTAAAACAGATAATAGGAAGTTATTTGAGTACAGTATACTTAATCTTAATAAAAACAAAGTTAATATGGAATATATTTCTTTGGATTTGCATAAGGAAGAAGACATATTTAATGTAGTTACTGAGTATGAAGAAAAATTTTCAAAATTAGGACCAATATATAAATTAGTATTTGATTTTAAATAAGGAGAATTAAAAATATATGATTAAAAAGAAAATTATATATATTGTTACTGTAATATTATCAATACTATATATATTTATAGGGAACAAAATAGTACTGGAAAATAGTAATAGTATTAGTAGTTTGGATTTAGAGTATACAAAGGCTAAAATTACAAATATATTAGATATAGAAGAAAAAGTGGCACAAGCTGGAAATAGTGAAAAAGATAAAGATATAACTATAACCTTTGAAGCTAAGATTATAAGTAAAAAAAATAAGGGAAGTATAATAGAGTCTGAGCAGATAATATCTTATCCTAATGCAGAAAACGCGGTAGAACTTAAAGTAGGAGATAGAGTACTGTTACTTGATGCTTATGAAGATGAGGATGGTGGTAATACGGTTTGGAAATATGTAGATAGAGAAAGAATAACACCAGTTATACTTTTAGGAGTTATATTTATACTTCTTTTAGTTATTTTCGGTAAAACAAAAGGTATCAATACAATACTCGCTTTATGTTTTATTGTACTATCGATATTTACTGTATTTATACCATCTATACTTGCAGGATTTAATATATATCTTATGGCTATAATAACGTGTATATTTATAGTATTATCTACTAGTATAATTGTATATGGAATAAATGAAAAAAGTGTAGCAACCGTTTTAGGATGTTTTGGTGGTATGCTAATTTCATTATTATTACTTGTAATAATGGATAGCATAATACATTTATCTGGCTATACAAGTGAAGAATCAATGTTTTTAATGCTACTTGATTTAGATAATCCGATAAACTTAAAAGCAATAGTTTTTGCTTCCATAATAATTGGAGCAATTGGTGCTATAATGGACATATCAATAGATATTGCATCCTCTTTAAGAGAAATATCATATAAGGTAAAAGAACCTACGTTTAAAGAGATAGTCAAGTCTGGTATAACTATAGGGCAAGACATAATAGCAACAATGACTAATACGTTAGTTTTAGCGTATATAGGTAGTTGTCTATCTAGTGTTGTTTTAATAGTTGCTTATGATACTTCGTTAATAAATTTATTTAATAAAGAGGCTATAATTGTTGAAATATTGCAAGCATTAATTGGAAGCTTAGGACTGCTCTTTACAATTCCATTTACTTCAGTTATTTGTGGTATAATGTATTCACATAGGGGTATAAAGAAAGAGCTTAATGATATTAAAGATAGTATTAAAAATAAAGTGATGAAAAGAGGGAAGATAACAAATGAATAAAGAGGTTAATTTTAGTAGGTTTGTAGGAATTGCTGTCGTTGTAATTTGTATATTTATAGTCGTTTTAGCGCTCATGTCAGCTATTTTGCAAAATGAAAATAATGATAATATTGTATATGTAGACGAAGGAACTGGAACAACACTTACTATACCTAAATCTAATGTAGTAGCTGAGTATGTAAATATACGAAAAGAGATGGAAATACAAAACAAATCAGTAAATTTATCAGTTAGATTACCTAAGATTAATATAGAAACAGATACAACAGAGAATATTAATAAAGAAATATATAGTATATATCAAAACGTATATAGTGAAATATCAAATAGTGCAAATATCAAAGAAGTAACAATAGACTATACATATGATTATTTATATAATGATACTGTTTTAGAGATAGCTATAACTAAAATGGTAGTTATGGATGATGGTAAAGAGGATGAAACAGTATCTAAATACACTTATGATATACAAAATGATGTAAAGAAATAATATTTAGTTTAGGAGATTTTGATATGGAGTATTCTGTTATTTATGATATAGATCCAATTGATTTTATAAATTTTAGAAAAGTTTTGAGCTGGAAAGAAATAAATTTAACACAGGTAGAAAAAGCCTTAAACAATACAATGTGTAAGGTATCAGTTAGAGTTCAAGGTAAAACTGTTGCCCTTGGTAGGTTAGTTGGGGACTATTCATGCAAAGGGGTACTTTCTGATATTTTAGTTCATCCTGATTATCAAAGAAAAGGTTTTGGAAAAATTGTTGTAACAAAACTTTTACAAATGGTTCAAGACAATCTAAATGAAGGCGACTTGTTTCAAATTGAAGCTACTCCTACACATGGAAATAGAGAATTCTATGTAAAATGTGGATTTAAATATAAACCAGAAAATCAAGACGGTGTGTATGTTTGGCTTAAAAAGTAGAAAAGTAAGAATCTATAATAAAATTTTTACGTATAATTAAGTATATAATAAATATGTCTTGTTTTATGGTGGCGCGAGTAATAAATTAACCATTTTGAAAATTTAAGAGACCATCTATATTTTAATGTATGGAGGGGTTTCTTTTTATGTGTCTAAAAAATGTTATTGGAAAAATAAATATAATGATTATGTAATTAAATTATAATAAGTTTGACAATTAACATAATTATGATATAATAATTTAACAATAAAAACATAATCGATCAATAATTTGAAAGGGGATTTAAGGTATGAGCAAAATTAATATTGGTACTGACACAAAAAAAGCATTGGTTGTAAACGGAATACGGTTAACAGATTACATCTATGAAGAAGTTTTAGAAATAGAAAACGAATATATATTATATTCAAAAACTATTTTACATATTTACGATAAATCTACAGGAAGTAGATTATTTGAATATGTAGGAAAATCTTTTGTAGTTAATAAGAATTATATTTTTATTAACGAAGATGATAAATATTATTTATATACTACAAGAGGTGTTGAATTTTCTAAAAAACCATTTGATACTTTTAATGAGCTAGGTAAAGAATATATTTGCGTATATAGAGGAGATAAAGCAGGAGTATACTCATTTAACGGAGATAAAATAGTTGCTTGTGAGTATCAACGTATACGCCTATGTTCAGATGTTATAGAGGCTCATTTTGATTATGATTATATACATCTATACTCATTAAAAGGTAAATTGATTTACACTGTAAATAAGGAAAAAGACACTTGGTTAAGAATAGTAGCAGGTATACTTACTAAAAACTCTAGTGACAAGTGTGGATTGTATTCTATTGATGGAAGAGTCATACTATCAGAAGTTTATGATGAAATTGATGTATCTAGAATGTATGAATTTAATAAACTGGAGTGTCTTACTGTTAAGAAGAATGGAAAATATGGAGTAGTAAATTTTAAAGGTAAAGAGATATTGCCAATAGAATTTGATGATATTCAAATAGCAGAAGGAATACCACATTCATGTAATAATTTTCTTCTTGTAAAAAGAAATGGTAAATACGGAATCTATTCAAGCAATGGCGAAATGAAAGTTCCAGTAGAATATGATTACTTTAAATCATACCTTAGAACTGGCACAACATGTAATGCTTGCAAGAATGGTATTTGGGGTTATTACATTATTCCTAAGAAAAAGTTTGTAGTCGCAAATGATATTAATCTTACTATGACTGGTAAATATGAAATACTGGTAGATGGCAAATGGAAAGAACTTGAAATATAAAGGAGATGTAACTATGTCCAGAAAATTTAAAGTTAAATGCAAAAAATCATTATTCTTAAATGATAAGCAAATTACAGATTATATTTATGATGAGCTTAATGTACACAAAGAAAGAGAAATTATTATTGCTACTACTTCAGAAGGAAAATTTCATTTATATGATTATGAAGACGGTAAACTTTTATTTAAAGCAGAACATTATTCGTTTTTTTGGGTAGATGATGGAAAATCTATTACACTCTCTATCGAAGAAAAAGGCAAAAAACTTTGTGGTGTGATATCATTTAAGGGCGAAGTAATTATACCGTTTAAGTTTGCATTTATAAAGCCAACTGTATATGGTAAAGTTTTTGAGGTAGAAACTTTAAACTCTGAAAAAGGTTATTATTTAACTAAAACAAATCAGCTAATCATTGCAGACGATATTAAAAAACCAAATGGGGTTGAGTACGACTTTTTAATTGATAATAAGTGGAAAAGATATTCATTTATATCCGGTATATATGATTGTATCAATTAATGCTGAAAAATTACCAAATATATGCAAATAAACTGCTAAAGGCACTTGAAATAAGTGCCTTTTTGTTATATACTTTTTAAGTAAAATTATGTATAAAAGTATTGGAGGAATTTAGATGAAAATATCAGAAGAAGAGGTAAAGCATATAGCATCACTTGCAAGACTTAAATTTACAGACGAAGAAGTTAAAAAATACACTTCAGACTTAGCAAGTATAGTTGAATTTGCAGAACAACTAAATGAAATAGATGTAACAGATGTAAAACCTACAGCTCATATTTTAGATATACACAATGTATTTAGAAAAGATGAAATGCATGATTCATATAACAGGGAAAAATTATTACAAAATGCTCCAACTAAAGCAGCAGGTTGTATTAGTGTTCCACAGGTTGTAGAGTAGTAGGAGGTATATATAATGCACACATTAACATTACATGAAATAAGAGATAAGATTAAAAATAAAGAAGTTAAAATAATAGATGTAGTAAATGACATATATTCTAGAATAGAGGAAGTAGAACCTAAAATAGAAGCATATACATCATTTACAAAAGAAGCTGCTTTAAAAAGAGCAGAAGAGCTTCAAGCAAGATTAGATAATGGAGAAGACATTGGGCCTTTAGGTGGTGTTCCTATCGCTATAAAAGATAACATATGTATAGATGGAACAAAAACAACATGCTCTTCTAAGATGCTAGAAAATTTTGTTGCTCCATATAATGCAACAGTTATAAATAAACTACTAGATGCTGGTGCAATAATTATTGGTAAAACAAATATGGATGAATTTGCAATGGGTTCTTCTACTGCAACATCATATTTCAAGAAAACAAAAAATCCTTGGGATATAGAAAGAGTTCCGGGTGGATCTAGTGGTGGTAGTGCAGCAGTTGTATCTTCAGATATGGCATATGCATCACTTGGTTCAGATACAGGTGGTTCAATAAGACAACCAGCTTCATATTGTTCGGTTGTAGGAATGAAGCCTACTTATGGAACAGTATCAAGATTTGGACTTATAGCATTTGCATCATCTCTAGATCAAATAGGACCATTCACAAAAGATGTAGAAGATATGGCTATAATGCTAAATGCAATAACAGGCAAAGATAAAATGGATACAACATCTGTAGATATGGAGTACCCAGATTATACTAAGGCAATAGGTCAAGATATAAAGGGAATCAAGATTGGTGTTCCAACAAAATTCTTTGAAAACGGATTAAATCCTGAAGTTAAAGCAAAATTCGATGAAGCAATTGAAGTATATAAAAATTTGGGTGCTGAAATCAAGGAAGTAGATTTAGATTATGCAAAATATGCTCTTCCTACATATTATATTATTTCAACAGCTGAAGCATCATCTAACTTAGCAAGATTTGATGGAGTTAAATACGGACACAGAGCAGAAGATTTTGAAGATTTAATTGATCTATATAAAAAATCTAGAACAGAAGGATTTGGAACAGAAGTTAAAAGAAGAATAATGCTTGGTACATATGTATTAAGCTCAGGTTATTATGATGCATACTACAAGAGAGCACAGCAAGTTAGAACACTTATTATTGAAGACTTCAAAAAAGCATTTGAAGATGTGGATGTAATAGCACTTCCAACAGCTCCAAATGTATCATTTAAATTTGGAGAAAAAACTTCAAATCCTGTTGAAATGTATTTAGAAGATATATTCACAGTTCCTGTAAATATAGCAGGACTTCCAGGAATATCAATTCCTTGTGGATTTTCAAATACTGAAAAAATGCCAATTGGACTTCAATTAATAGGTAATTTATTTGAAGAAGAAAAATTATTAAAAGTGGCAGATGCTTTTGAGAAAAATACAGAGCATCACAAAATTAAACCAAATATATAAAGGGTGATTTTATGTTACAATCAAAACTTATAGGAGATACAAAAAAAGAATGGCCAAATGAAGCAACACTAAAAAGTCATGGGTTGCTTCTAAAAGGTGGCTATATAAAACAAATGGCAAGTGGTATTTTTACACTTATGCCATTAGGCTTAAAAGTAGCTAGTAAAATAGAAAATATAATAAGAGAAGAAATGAATGGTTTAGGTGCACAAGAAGTTCTTATGCCAGTAGTTGCTACTAAAAAATTATGGAATATGGCAGATAGATACAATTCAATTGGATCTGAACTTTTAAGATTCAAAGATAGATCAAATACTGACATGGTTCTTTCTATGACACATGAAGAAGCCGCTGTATTTACTGCATTAAATGAAGCTACTTCATATACCAAATACCCATTCTCAATCTATCAAATCCAAACAAAATTTAGAGATGAAGCAAGGAGTAGAGGAGGGCTTATTCGTGTTAGAGAGTTCACTATGAAGGATGCTTATTCATTCCATACTAGCGAAGAAAGTTTAAATAAAGTATATGATGAATACTACGATGCGTATAATAGAATATTTGCAAGAGTAGGAATACCTGAGGTGGTTCCTGTTGCATCTGATACTGGCATGATGGGTGGAAGTGGTGCTCATGAATATATGCTTCTATGCGATGCAGGAGAAGATAAAATAGTAAAATGTACTGCTTGTGATTATAGTGCAAATATGGATGTTGCTACTTTCTCAAAACAACCAGCAATAACAACTGAGGAAAAAGAAATTGAAGAAGTTCATACACCAAATGTAAAAACAATAGAAGATTTAGAGAAATTCTTAAATATGCCTAAAACTAATCTTGCTAAAGCAGTAGTATACTATAGAATTGATACTGACGAAACTGTTATAGTATTTATACGTGCTGATAAAGAAGTAAATGAGACAAAACTAAGAAATATATTAAAAGTAGATGATGAAAACTTAGTTCCTAAAACTGAAGAAGATGTTGATGGAATCGAGTATGGTTTTATAGGACCTATAGGCTTAAATCCAACTGTTAAATATCAAGTTATATATGATTCTTCATTAGAAAATGAAAAATGCTTAGTTGTAGGTGCAAATAAAAAAGATTATCATATTAAAAATGTAAGCTTTACAAGAGATATTAAAGATGCAGCATATTATGATGTCGCTAAAGTAAATGAAAATGATTTATGTCCAAAATGCAGACAAAAAGCATTAAAAATATCTAACGGTATCGAAGTAGGTAATATTTTTAAACTTGGAACAAAATATACATCTGCTATGAAGATGAGTTATTTGGATGAAAACGGAAAGTCTCAAACTCCAATAATGGGATGTTATGGAATTGGTGTAGGAAGACTTATGGCATCAGTTTTAGAAGCAAAAGCCACAGACAGGCAAGTTAATTGGCCTGCATCTATCGCACCATTTCACATTCATATATGTCCAATAGACTATACTAAGAATGAAAATATTAAAAATACATCTGATGAATTATATTCTAAGATGAAAGACTTAGGTTATGACGTATTACTTGATGATAGACAGAAGAGTCCTGGTGTTAAATTTGCAGATAGTGACTTAATAGGGGCACCAATACGCATAGTTGTAAGTCCAAGAAATATTGAAAACAATAAATATGAGGTTAAAGTAACTGGAGAAGATGAAGCTTCTTTAGTAGGTATAAATGATATTTATGAATTTGTTAGTAATAAAACGAAAGGATGGTTAAAATAATATGAGAGAAGATTATGAGGTTATAATTGGACTAGAGGTCCATGCAGAACTTTCTACAAATACAAAAATATACTGTTCATGTACAACAGAATTTGGTGGAGATCCAAATACACATTGTTGTCCAATATGTACAGGTATGCCTGGTGTACTTCCTGTCCTTAATGAAAAGGTTGTAGAATATGCTGTTAAGATGGGACTAGCAACAAACTGTCAGATAGCTAAATTCTCAAAACAAGATAGAAAAAATTATTTCTATCCTGACCTTCCTAAAGCCTTTCAAACATCACAATATGACTTGCCACTATGTGAACATGGTTATGTGAATATTAATGTAAATGGTGAAAGTAAAAAAGTTGGTATTACAAGAATACACATTGAAGAAGATGCTGGTAAACTTATTCATGATGCATATACAGGAGATACTTTAGTAGATATGAATAGATGTGCTGTTCCACTTATAGAAATTGTTTCTGAGCCTGATATTAGAAGTGCAGACGAAGCAATCGCATATATGCAAGCTTTAAAATCTACATTAGAATATTTAGAAATATGTGATTGTAAGATGCAAGAAGGTTCTTTAAGATGTGACGTTAACCTTTCAGTAAGAAAGAAAGGTGAAACTAAGTTTGGAACAAGAACTGAAACTAAAAACCTAAATTCATTTAAAGCTATAGCAAGATCAATTGAATTTGAAACAAATAGACAAATAGAAGAACTTGAAAATGGTGGTACTATTTATCAAGAAACTAGAAGATGGGATGATGATAAAGGTATTGGGTATGCAATGCGTTCTAAAGAAGATGCACATGATTATAGATACTTCCCAGAGCCTGATTTAGCTCCAATTATATTAAGCGATGAATATGTAGATGCAATAAAGGCAGAAATACCTGAAATGCAATATGCAAGAAAGAAAAGATATATTTCAGAATATGCACTTCCAGAGTATGATGCAGATCAAATTACATCATCTAAATATATGGCTGATTTCTTTGAAAAAGCAGAAGCAAAATGTAAAAATGCTAAACTTGTTTCAAATTGGCTTATGGGAGACATATCAAGAAAGATTAATGAAAGTGAAGAAATGAATGATATAAGAGATGTTAAATTTACTGCTGAAGATTTAGGAGATTTAATAACTTTAATTGATAAAGGAACTATATCATCTGCGATAGCTAAAAAGGTATTCGAAGATATGTTTGAAACTGGTAAAAAACCAGAAGACATAGTAAAAGAAAAAGGGCTTGTTCAAATAACAGATGAAGGAGCTATAAAAGAAATAGTTGTAAAAGTAATTTCAGAAAACCCACAATCTGTTGCAGATTACAAAGCAGGAAAAGATAAAGCAATAGGATTTATTGTAGGGCAGGTAATGAAAGCATCAAAAGGTAAAGCAAATCCAGGTATAGTAAATAAATTGATAGTAGAAGAATTAAAAAATATGTAGTAATAAATAGAGAAGGTATACAAATATAGGAGTATACCTTCTATCTTATTTTATTTTCTCTACTAATATAGTTTCTAGCTCTTTTAGTTTGTAATTAACTTCTTCTACTTTAACTCTTATTAAATTTGCTTTTGCATTAGACATTATATAATCCTTTTTAGCATCATTTTCCATACTTTTTATTCTATAATGAGAATTATCATCTAGCTCAATCATTTGTATCAACCTCATAATATATAGTAATATATGTAAATAAGAAATTTAATAAAATGAATGTGAGTCTAAACGCTAGGGAAATAGAGCTAATTCTAAAATGCTTGGCAATAGGGTACGAAAATTTTGATAACGAGAAATTGTTGTTTAATGATAAAAATAATGATAAAGAAAAAATTTTCTATTTGCAAAGATTTTTAGGATGCAAAGCAAATCAAATTTTTAATCACATAGATAATAATGAATATTTTAAATAAATTAAAATATAAGATAACTTAAATATACGAAAAACAAAAATATAATAAGATGAGGGAGGTTATAGGCAATAAACCTTTTATTTAATGATTTTTATAATTGCGCAAAATATAAATTTTGTGAAATTCGGAGTAGAAAACTATTGCATATTCTTAAATTATCTGATATTATATGTAATATATAGTAATATCAACGCTTCTAAGCATATATTCCTTTATATTTATCTTACTATATTTAACCTGATTTCGTATTTGGAAATATTTTACTACACTTTATATATTAATTACTATATTATACTTTATATATTGTATATTTTATATAAAATATTGGCTTTGTTTTAAATTTAGAATTTAAGCGTGTTTTTAAGGTGACCTGAGATATACCCCTTAAAATAAAAACGTCTTAAAATCGATTTTAGAGCGTCGCTTTTTGGAGGTTAAATTATGAATACTAATGATTATGATGATATTCCAAATATTATGAAAGAATATCTAATATATATGAAAACAATTAAAAATAGATCTAAAAATACTGTAAAAGAATATTATTACGATTTAAGAAATATATTTAGATTTATAAAAAGAGATAGATTTAATATTAAGACTGATGATTTACAGGAAATTGATATTAGAGATCTTGATATAGAATTTTTTAAAAGTTTAACATTATCTGATTTTTATAATTATTTAAATTATATAGCTGATGAATTAAATTCAAAACCAGTTTCAAGAGCTCGTAAAGTTGCTACAATAAAATCATTTTTTAATTATCTTTGTAATAAAGAAAAATTATTAACTGTAAATCCAGCAATAAATTTAGAATCACCAAAACTTGGAAAAAGAATGCCAAAATATTTAAATTTAGATGAAGCTCTTTCCCTACTCCACTCTATTGATGGTAAACATAAAACTAGAGACTATGCAATTATAACATTATTTTTAAATTGTGGTTTAAGGCTTTCAGAGCTTGTTAATATAAATTTAACACATATAAGAGGTGATATTTTAACTGTTATTGGAAAAGGTAATAAAGAACGTTCTATATACCTAAATGATGCTTGTAAGGACGCTATTGCCGACTATCTTAAGGATCGACCTGTAGATAAAGTTATAGATAAAGATGCCTTATTTTTAAGCAGTAGATACAAGAGAATAGGAAAACGAACTGTAGAGGTAACTGTAAAAAAATACATTATACAGGCAGGATTAGACCCTAATAAATATTCACCTCACAAATTAAGGCATACAGCTGCTACATTAATGCATAAATATGGTAATGTAGATATAAGAGCATTGCAACAAGTTCTAGGACATGAATCAATATCAACCACCGAGATATATACTCATATAGATAGTGATGAAGTAAGAAATGCGTTGGAAAATAATCCTTTAAATAATAAAAATGTATAATAATAGAGAGACCATTTTAAGTCTCTCTATAATCAATTTTATTTAGCATATTACGAGGAATAGTTCCTTCATTAATTAATATCTTTGCCTCACAACAAGGACATTCGGTAATATAAATTCTGCGATCACCTTTAATAACATCATTTGCTGTTATCTCAAGTTCAGCCATACAACAAAAACATTCTATTCGCATTGAGTTTTTCCGGTCTTTAATACCTTCTTTTATTATTTTCATTATGATAATTCCTCCTTAAATTTAATTTAGATTTTTGTAATTTTAAAGAATTATATCATAATTCATGTTAGTTGTAAACCGGAATATAAATAGAAGAACCATTTATTATTTCATTTGAATCTAATCCATTTATTTCTTTTATATCGTATATAACTTCTTGTATATTTAAACTAGAATCTGTTTTACATATCTTTTTAGAAATACCCCATAAAGTATCTCCAGATTTAACAGTAATACTAGTTGTTTTCAAATCTTTTTTACCAAATATTTGAGATGTTAACATATTAAATATTATAAATATTAATAATAAAAATAATATATTTCTAATTACTCTTTTTCCATTTATTCTATACTTTTTTACCCTCTTCATATATATCACCTCTAAAAAGAACTTTTGTTCTTATGCTTATATTATAATATATGAACATTTGTTTGTCAACAACTTTTTTACAAAAATTTGATTTTTATATATATTTTCGAAATAACAATAATAACCTCATTTTTTAAGTGATATAAAGATTATGACTCAAATCCTAAAAATGTCTTAAAATCGATTTTAGAGCGTCAATTTTTATAGTAATTTGCAGTATTATGTGAATTATGATATAATATTGCTTAGTTATATGCAATAACTATTATTTTAATAAATAATAAATAAAATTTTAATAAGGAGAGATTTATATGTCAGAAATACATCTGAAGCCAAGAATTTATCAGAAGCATTAGACTCATATAAAGAAGGTGATTATGAATCTTACACTAAATTAAGAGAAATTTTTGATAAAATTTGCAAATTAAAATAATATCACAAAACAACTTAGATTAATTTCTAAGTTGTTTTTACTTATATGAAAAGAAGAAATACCTTTTATAGTATCTCTTCTATATTTTTCTATTTTGTACTTTTTGAAGTAGTTTCCTTTTTTATATATGTAGGTTTTGCATTTTTTGTAACTACTTCTTTAGTTATAATACATTTTTTTATTGTTTTATCAGAAGGTACTTCATACATTGCTGTAAGCATAACCTTTTCTAATATTGATCTTAGTCCTCTTGCTCCAGTCTTTCTTTCTATTGCTAAATTTACAATTTCCTCAATTGCATCTTTCTCAAACTCTAAATCTACATCGTCCATTTTAAACATTTTTTTGTATTGTTTTATAATAGCATTTTTAGGTTTTGTTAAAATATCTATGAAAGCTTTTCTATCAAGTTGTCCAAGCGATGTTATAATAGGTAATCTTCCAACAAGTTCTGGAATTAATCCGAATTTAATTATGTCATGAGGAAGAACTTCAGAAAATATTGATGCATAATCAATTTCTTTCTTTTCTTTTACCTTAGCACCAAATCCCATTACTTTTTCACCAGTACGAGTTTCTATAAGTTTTTCTAAGCCCTCAAAAGCACCCCCACAGATAAATAATATATTTGATGTATCTATCTTTATATATTCTTGTTGAGGATGTTTTCTTCCACCAGTAGGAGGTACTGAAGCAACAGTTCCTTCTATGATTTTAAGAAGTGCTTGTTGAACACCTTCACCACTAACATCTCTTGTAATTGATGGATTTTCAGATTTTCTAGATATTTTATCTAACTCATCAATATATATAATTCCTTTTTCAGCTTTTGATATATCATAATCAGCAGCCTGAATAAGTCTAAGTAATATATTTTCTACATCTTCTCCAACATAACCTGCTTCTGTTAAAGTAGTAGCGTCTGCTATGGCAAATGGTACACGTAAAACTTTAGCAAGCGTTTGAGCTATTAATGTTTTACCAGAACCAGTAGGTCCTATCATAAGAATATTACTTTTTTGAAGCTCAACTTCATCTATTTTGTCCATATTTTTTATTCTTTTATAATGGTTATATACTGCAACAGATAAAACTTTTTTAGCTTCTTTTTGACCAATTACATATTCATCTAATATTTTGTTGATGTGTTCAGGAGAAGGAATTTCAGTATTCTCAATTACTTTAGCTTCGATTTCTCCTAATTTTTCATCATTTTCCATTATATCTTCTAATATAATACGATTACAAGTATCTATGCATTCATCGCAAATAAATATACCATTTGGTCCTGCAATTATCTTGCTAACCTCGTCTTTATATCTACCACAAAATGAACAGAAAACATTATAATCTGAACTTTTTTTCCTTGGCATATTTATATTTCTCCTTATAATTCATTTATATTTTTCATTACTTCATCGATAAGACCATATTCTTTTGCTTCTTCAGCAGATAAGAAATTATCTCTATCTGTATCTTTTTCAACTTGCTCTAAAGGTTTGCCAGTATTTTCACTTAATATTTTGTTTAATTTTTCCTTTATCATTAATAAATATTCTGTATGTATTTTTATATCACTAGCTTGCCCCTGAACACCACCTAAAGGCTGATGTATCATTATTGTTGAATTAGGTAGAGCAAATCTCTTACCTTTTTTACCAGCTGCTAAAAGGAATGCTCCCATACTAGCTGCCATACCAGTACAAATTGTTGATACATCTGATTTAATGTAGTTCATTGTATCAAATATAGCCATACCAGCTGTAACACTTCCACCTGGACTGTTTATGTATAAAAATATGTCTTTTCCTGGATCTTCAGCATCTAAGAATAGTAATTGAGCAACTATAAGAGAAGCTGACGCGTCATTTACTTCTTCACCTAAGAATATAATTCTTTCTTTTAAAAGTCTAGAAAATATGTCATATGATCTTTCACCTTTGCTAGTTTGTTCTAAAACCATTGGTACTAAACTATTTTTCATTTTAAAACCTCCTATTATTTAATTAATTATTTTTCTACAGCATTACTAACTAATACTTCTAATAATTTTTCTTCTTTTAATCTTTCTTCAATATAATGTCTTGCATTATGGTTTGATTTTAAAGAATCAGCAGAACCATCTCCATATTGAGCAGAAAGCTCATCTAATCTTGTATCTATTTCTTCTGCAGAAACTTCAATGTTTTCTTGTTTAGCAACACTTTCTAAAGCAAGTTTAACTTTTATTTCTTTTAAAGCATTGTCTTTAAATTGTGCTCTTAATGCATTCATATCCATATTTAACATTTGCATATATTGTTCTAAAGATAAACCTTGATATGCTAGATTTTGTTCAAAGTTTTTAATCATGTTGTCTATTTCAAATTCTACCATAGCATCTGGTATATTAGCTTCTACTTTTTCAGCTAATTTTTCAATTACTTTATTTTCTCTTTCTGCTTTTGCCATAGATTTTTTAGATTTTTCTAATCTTTCCATTACACTTTTTTTGTATTCTTCGAAAGTATCAAATTCAGAAATATCTTTTGCAAATTCATCATCTAATGCTGGTAATTCTTTTCTTTTAATTTCATGTAATTTTATTTTAAATATAGTTTCTTTTCCAGCAAGTTCAGCGCTGTGATATTCTGCAGGGAATGTTGTAGTTATATCTTTTTCTTCTCCAACTTTCATTCCAATTATTTGTTCTTCGAAACCTGGGATAAAGCTTCCAGAACCTATTTCAAGTTCATATTTTTCAGCTTTTCCACCTTCAAATGCTACTCCATCTAAGAAACCTTCAAAGTCAATAACAGCTATATCTTTGTTCTCTACTTCTGAATCTTCTACAGTTATAAGTCTAGCATTTTTATCTTGAATCATTTCAAGTTCTTTGTTTAAATCTTCTTCAGTAACTTCTTCAGATACTTTTTCTATTTCAAGACCTTTATAATCTTTAACTTCAACTTCTGGTTTTACATATACAGTTATAGTAAATTCTAAATCTTTATCTTTTCCAATTTCTTTAATGTCTACTTCTGGTCTTGATACTACAAATAAATCATTTTCATTTATGGCTTTTTCATATTCTTTTTCAGCTACAATATTAAATGCTTCATCAAATAGTACCCCTTCACCATATGTTTTTTCTATTACGTTTCTAGGAACTCTGCCAGCTCTAAATCCTGGTATTTTAAAATGTTTGCTATTTTTTGCGAAAGCTTCATCTAAAGCTTTGTTAAATTCTTCCTTTGAAACTTTAAATTCCATTGTTACTTTTGAATTTTCTAATTTTTCTAATTTTACACTCATGTTATTTCCTCCAATTTAATAATAAAATCTAACTATATTATTATATCATAAAATCCATATTTTGCAATATATAGAGTGATATTTGATATAGTTTCATAAACTAAATTTAGACAAAAGAAAAACATCCTAAATTAGGATGTTTTTTCAGAATTAAAATGTTCACCATGTAATTTGTACCAAATTTCTTCAGCGCTCTTTTTACCTATATTAGGAATTTTAATGAGTTGTTTTTTTGTAAGACTCATGAGCTGATCATAAGTTGTTATATTTTTTGACATAAGTGAATTGTATGCTCTTAATCCAAAGTCAAAATCATTGATGGTGATGTTAGGTGGTTCTTCTTCATATAATATGATATCTTCATAATAGTCGATTTCTTTTTCAAGTTCTCTTTTTTGTGCTTTTAAAAATTCAATTCTATGAACTATGTGAAATTTACATTTTTTTGAAGATAAGCGTCCCAGAGCTCTTTCAATAAGTTGCCGTACTCTTTCATTGGTAACATTTTTTATTTTGCCTGTTTCAACGAGAGATTTTTCTATACCGTCTATTAAACCGTACTTTATTTTAAGATATTCTCTTTCTTTGGTTTCAAGTTCCAGTATAGAATTTTGAAGTTCTTTAAATATAATGCTCCTTTCCAAAATTTTAGATGTACCAATTATATCTGTAACCAAAGTGTGATAATTTTTGATTAAGTTACTTGGTACAAGCTGTGGGTCATAAAAAATTGATTCGACGCTTCCAGGTATAACATATGACATTCCCTTTCCTCCTTAAATTTAATTATAAAAATAATGTATATTCCTAGCAGTATTAGTATATCACACTTTACATAATATTTCAAGTGGCTATGAAAATAGCAGGCATAAAAACCTGCTACATAAATTAATCTTTTTGTTTAAAATTATCTTCAATAACCTTATACATCCAAGCTGCTGAACCTGTATACCAAGTCCATCCACCTCTACCTACATGATCAACGTTTGAATAAACGTCTGCTGCTACAACATATGGTTCCACCTTATATATATCAGCTATTTCTTTACTATTAGAGTGATTAATAGGATTTAGTATACTTAAGATATCTAATGCTTTTTTAGGTTCTTTAATTTCAAAATATGCCTTAGCAAGCCAAATCGCTCCATGGGTATATTGTCCTCCATTTTCTCTAACTCCAGGCACATATGCTTTTATATAACCTGGATTATTTTTAGGATTATCAAATGGTGGGTACAATAATTTTACTATTTTATTTTCTCTATCAACCAAATATTTTTCTGCATAACTTAATGCTGATTTTATCTCCTCTTGAGCATCAGGGTAATCTTTTAAAGCAATTGCAGACCAAGATTGTGATATTAAATCTATTTTACAATCATCACTATCCTTCATCCCAAGTGAAGCACCATTTTCGTAGAAAGCTCTTGCAAAATAGTTTCCATCAAAAGCATACGTAAATATTGCATGTTTTAACATATGTCTTTCACTATAAAAGTGCATTTTTTCAACTTCGTCTAACATTATTTCTGATATTTTAGCAAACTTTTCTAAAATATCCATCATGAAGAATGTAAGCCAAACAGACTGCCCTCTTATAGAACTAAATCCATCATTCCAATCTCCATCTCCAATATCTAGAAGCCCATTTTCACCTTTTCTAGATAACCCATATTTAATTGCTCTAATGCAATGTTCATAAACGGTACCTATATCATCAGAGCTGTTAAATACATCATATATTTCACGTCGATCGCCCATATCTACATCTTGTAAAAAAGGAACTTTTTCACGCAATATAGATGCATCATGTGTAAGATTAACATATTCTGCTGTAACATATGGAAGCCATAAATAATCATCGCTAAAATATGTCTTTATACCTGCTGAATTATGTTCATGCCACCAATGAAGGACATCTCCTTTTTGGAATTGTTTTGAAGAATGTTTTAATATTTGTTTTTTAGTGAATTCAGGCCATGTACGTATAAGCGCCATAGAATCTTGAAGTTGATCTCTAAATCCAAAAGCTCCTCCTGCTTGATAAAACCCTGTTCTTGCAAATAGTCTTGATGCTATTGCTTGGTACAATAACCAACCATTTGCCATTATATCTAAGTATTCATCACCTGTATTAAAGTTTTTAACTACTTTATTTTCCCAATATTTTTTTGTACTGCTATACTCTAAATCTACATTTTGAAGTGTACTATATTTGTTTATTATTTCATCTATCTTTTCAAATTCAGTTGTACTTCCCAGTAATATAGCAAAACTAATAGTTTCACTTGCCTTAATAGCTATTTCAATTCTAACTTTGTACTCGTTTTCGTCATAAACTATATTAATACTATTTCCAAAATCTTCTACTTTCAAATAACTTACTATGTCAGAAAAATATTGATTATATGGATTTTTAAACTCTAATCTGTCTGAATTTTTTCTACATAGAATATATGAATTTGTCATTTCTTTAGTAACACCTAAAACCATATCTAAAGTATAAGTTATACTTATTTTCTTGTTTTCCTCACTATTATTTTTTAATGTGATTTTTTGCACTTTCAAATCGTCATTTATAGGTACAAAGATGTCCATTTGTTTTTCTATACTATCATTTTCTTGCAAGATTTTTACATAACCAAAACCATAAGTTAAGTTGTACCCCTTATCAAATATTCCTTCAAAAGTTTCTCCAGGTATGAAACTTGCAAAATCATTACACCAATTTGTAAGCTTATATTCGCTAGCATTTTTATAGAAACTATATACTATTCCGTAATTTGAAATCACAGTGCCAAATCGTTCATTGGCAAGAATATTACACCATGGTACGGGAGTATCAGTGTTATATATCTGATACTCTTTACCATCTTTACTAAAACCTCCATAACTATTAAAAGCTATTAATTCATTATTCATATTTATTCTACCTCATTTATATTATCATCTGTTTGCTCTATCTCCTCTTCGTATAAATCAGCTTTTAACTCATCTACACTAGTTATAACACGCTTAGATAAGAAGTCAAACAATGTTTTTTCGTCATCTGTCATATTTTGCACGTTTACAACATATATATTTCCTCTTGTATAAGACATATATACTACATTTTGTAAATATCTTAATATATGATTTTTAATAGGTTCTCCTGTAGATAATGCCTCATCTACAACAAGTACGATATCTATATCTACTTTTCTATACTTTGCATAGTCCATAAAATTAACAATTTCATTAAGCAGTGATGTGTCTTCAATTTTTCCTATTGGAACTTGAATTATTGGTAAATCTCCTGATATAGAGAATTTCCATAGCATTGATTGACTAAGTTTCTTATCCCAAACAGCATTTATATTATTTTGTTTTGAAGTTTTAAATAGTACATCATATATTATTTTATTATATGCTTTTGCCATTCCTTGAGTTAATTTTAAATATCTAGCTGCCACATTTTCCTTTTGAACAGCAAAATTATATGACTCCTCTATAGTTTCTTTATCTAAATTAACAATCGCATGAGAAACACCATACTTATCATCTGATGCACCAACTATATAATAGAATGATTGTCTTTCACCCGGTTCAAGCAAGATTCTTGCTCTATATGAAATTACTGGAGCTAAAGGATAATTCGATATTTTACCAGAATATGCATATTTACCATCATAATTTATTAATTTCGATTTTTCAGTTTCAACTTCTATTCCCAAATCGATTCCTAAAAGTTTAGCATATACGTATAATTCATCTGATTTATCTGTTTTTGTTCTCTTTTTAGCAATTAACATTTCTAAATCTTCATTATAGAATTCTTCTATTTTTAAATTATTAAATGCTGGATGTATAACGTTTGCTGCTTGCTCACACATAGCTAAATCCATGTTTGTATTTATAACTATTTCTTTACGTTCATCTGAATGATTTATTAATGTGTATTTTCTTATTTCTGCATTATATTCAGGTGCGATGTGTATTCTACAAAATGTTTCTATTTGGCCATCTTTTCTATAAAAGTCAGATGTCGCTAAATTAAATAATACACCATAACTATCAGGTTTTATGTAATTGTCATCATAACAATATGACCAAACATTTCCTGTACTTTTATCTGTAAATACAACTGTATTTCCATTAAATGTCTTTTTATCATGATATCTATTTTTAGTGATTGCATAGTTGTCATAATACATATAGTTTTCTCCAGTATCTAATGTAGTAACGTTAATTCTACCATTAGTCTGAATGTTCATGTTTTTATGATTTCCACTCTCTAACATGTTTTGAGTTATGTATGTAATATGAGCTGTATAATCTTCAACTGAATTTTGTACAAATTTATTATATTTGCTATTTATATTTTCTTTTATAGCAACACCCATAGGAACTCTTTCTTTTAGTAATATCTCAGCAGCTTTAATATCTGGATTCTTATGAAATCTCTTTTGAATAATACCGTTATTTAAATAATTATTTAAAGATGTAAGTATCATACCTTGGTGATGTGCCATATATGTTTTTACAGTTTCATACTTTTTGCCTTTGTGTATATGAGCTTTTGTAAAGTCGATAGCTTCATAGAAACCATAAGACGAATAGCTATCATATTTCTTTAACTCTTTTATATTATTATATACTTTTCTAGGTGCATAAGACATACACATTAAAGAGGAATATGGTGAAACAACCATACTATCATTTAATCCTCTCTTAAGTCCAAGCCAAGGAACACCGAATGCTTTATATTGATAATTTAACATACTATCTTGCATAGCAAATGCTGATTCTGATATTCCCCAAGGAAGCCCAGCTTTTCTTCCATATTTCATTTGACTATATATTGAGAAGAATAATGCTTCATCAATTAAAGTATGCTCGTAAGATTTAGTAAATAAATTGGGCATAAAATATTCAAATGATGTTCCACTCCAAGAAAGTAATCCTTTATATATGTCAATTTTAACTAGATTTCTTGCTAATGAAAACCAATGTTTAGATGTTACTTGTCTAGATGCTATTGCAACAAGACTTGTAAGTCTAGACTCAGACATAAGCATATCATAATAACCTTTTACTAATTCATTTTTATCAATATCAAACCCAATTGAAAAAATATTTTTTGATTTATCATATAGCATTGTAAAGTCGGTATTTTCAATTGTATTAACACATATATCTATCATATTTGATATAGCATTTTTTACTTCTTTATCAAATTCATCTTTATTATTTATTTCTTCTAAAAATTCTTTAACAACATATATGCTAGCTACAAAGTTACCACTATCTACTGTTGAAACAAATAATGGTTTTAATGGTTCTAGTGTACGAATGTTATACCAGTTAAGTAGATGACCATTCCATTTTTCTAGCTTTTCTATAGTATTTAATGAGTTTTGTAATCTATATATAGCGTCATATATATCAATAAATCCCATATCGTAAGCATTTATAATTGAAAGTAACGAGAACCCTATATTAGTAGAAGAAGTTCTGTTTACTACTTTCGGTCTTCTATTTTCTTGAATATTATCAGGTGCTAAGTAATTATTAATTGGCGTCATAGTAGTTTCGAAGAATTTCCAAGTATCACTCGCTATTTCTTTTATTTCTTCATCTTCTTTTGCAGTTAATTCTCTTTCAGGCTTAAAGATGCTTTTTAAGCTCATTATATAACCAGCAAGAGGAGCTATAACAAAGAAAATACCAAAGATAAATGTGGAATTATCTTTTACAAACACAAAATCGTTTAATAAAGAATATAGTATTAATATTACTCCAAAGACCACATTTGTCCACATATTTTTATATACATACATTGGCTTTTCTTTAGCACTTGCTTCAATTGCTTCTGCAGTTGCCCATTCAAGTAAATGCTTTTTAGAAATAAACATTCTATATAATGATGTAACATGAGCACTAATTGTAGTCCAAGCTTGGTATGGTAATGTTATAAAATTAAATACCATCTTAAGTAAATTTGCTCTTATACCATATATAACTGGTATATATTGTTTTTGTTTTCTTTCTGCATTTTTACCCCAAATTAAGTTATCAAGCGTTGATAGTATATGTCCAAAATTCATTACAGCAAATACAAATAAGCATGCATATACAAAACTAGTTCCAGGTATAAACATCGTAATAATCAAAAGCAAAAGTGCGAAAACATCTAATGATTCTCTTCTTAAATTATCAAGTATCTTCCATTTTGAAAGTAAGTTTAATGGACTATTTGGACTTACAAGCCAACTTATTATTTGCATATCTCCTCTATACCATCTATGATTTCTCTTCATATATGCTATAAAGTTATGTGGAAAACCATCTTGAACTTCTACATCAGACGCAAGCCCTGTTCTCATGTAACTACCCTCTAAAAGGTCATGACTAAGTATTAAATTTTCAGGCATTGTTTCTCCAAGTAATTGTTCAAAAAGTTCTATATCATATATACCTTTACCCGTAAATATAGCTTCTTTAAATACATCTTGATATAAATTAGATATTGCATTAGTGTATATATCTAATCCTCCAAAACCACCGAACACCTTAGAAAATATACTTCTATTTGCTGATTCAATATCAAGACCTACAGCAGGTTGTATAAGTCCGTAACCAGATTTAACTCTTCTTCCATCTTTAGAAAGTATAGGTTTATTTAGTGGATGAGATATTATAGCAACTAATTCTTTAGCTGAATTTAGTGACAATGTTGTATCTTCATCAACTGTTATTAAATATTTAACATTTGGTATATCATTATGTGCTAAGTACATATATTTTTCTATTTCATGTTCATTTAATTTTCCTAGTAATAATTTATTTAAATGAGATAAAGCACCACGCTTTCTTTCCCATCCCATATATGTTTCCTCGCCTTTGCTATATACTCTTTTCCTATACATGAAGTTAAAAAGCTTAGGTTCTGATGGATATTTTCTATTTAATTCTTCTATTTTTTGCTTTCCATACTTAACAATTTCATCATCTAAAGATATATGCTTGTTTTTTTTACTTCCAACACAATCTCCTAGAAGCATATAATACATATTTTCTGATCTATTCGCTAAATATGTAACTTCCATTTTTTCGATCATTTTATCTAATTTTTCTAAAGAATTTATGACACTTGGCATTGCTATTATAGTGCTACACGATTCATCAATAGTTTTAGCAAAATTAAATCTTGGTAATATTTTTGGTCTAACAAATTTACCAACTAGATATGATATTATCTTATCTGCGACTTCAAGCCCAAGTGTAAATGATATTATTCCTATAATTATTCTATAGCCTAAAGCATAGTGATTTATAAAGTAAAAGTCAATTACAAAAGCAATTATAAAAGCTATAACATTTAGAGTAAATATAAATAAAGCCGGTTTTAAAGGATTAAATATTTTTTCCTTTATATTAATTCCAAAAGTAGATTTTCCCATACTTTTTATAAGTAATTTTTTATCATCACCAATTAAGAAATGCCCAACGTGCTTTTCATATTCTTCTGAACACTCAACTGCCTTTTTTGCAACATACATTTCAGATAATTTATATTTTTCTGCTAATCTAATTACATTTCTTCTATATCTATTTTTAGTTTTAAAATCACATTTTCTATACTCATTTGTATAGTCTTCTTTCAATGTTTGATCTATTTTATTAATAGCAACAATTACTTCACTCCAGTTAGTACTGGCAACTGTTTTTAAAGAAATTATTCCATTACCTATAAGTCTAGTAGTTGTTGTTATTTCATTATGCTCTTTTTCTATTGCCTCATCAATTGTAAAACCTATTTTGTTAGTTTCTTCCTTTAACTCGTTAAAGAATCTTTCTCCTTGCCTTCCCATATCTTTTAGCTTAAAAGCCATATATTCAATATAAGCAGTATTGCTAGTCTTAATTCCAGCTGATTGATTTAAATCAATTTTCATTTTTGAAACTAACTTGTCCATTTTAGTGCTTATCATTTTAGCATTATCAGAAATTGATTTGTTAACTCTCTTTTCTACTTTCAGTTTTTGCATCTCAGAATTGAATATATTAACGCTGATTCTTCTTACAAATTTAATCAATGCACATCTAAGCATAAGTGGTAATAATGATAATTCTGCAAATGTTACGTAAGAATGTTTTTGAAATTCTTTTATATAATTACTTACTATTCCATCTGTTATAATTCCACTATTTTTTTCTACTATCTCATTTGCCATAAAACATACTCTTATTTGCTTTTGACCATCTTCTGGTTTTACATATGGTAAACTATTTGCTTTTATATTTTTTAAGTCCTCAATTGCAACAGTATACTCTTGTTCTATTATATACATATTATCTAAAAGCCACTGACCAGCTGAATGAACAGGTATCTTTAAAGCTGATACTGAATTAAGTAATTCATAAGTCAATTTTATTGTTCTATAATTTTTTTTCGTTTCCAAATATATTGGCAATATATAATCTTGCATAGCTACCCCCCTATTTAAAAAAATTATATATCATTACTTAAAATATTTCAACAAACGCATTACATAATTTGGTAATATTTGTTTATATATTATGTGCAATAAATATTGATTTAAAACATATATAGTATATAATTATTTATGGTGATTTTATGTTATATTTTGTAATATATATATTATTTATAAACATATTAGGATTTAGTTTAATGAAGCTAGATAAATATTATGCGATAAAAGGTAAATATAGAATAAGTGAAAAAACATTTTTTCTAATTTCAGCGCTTCTTGGAAGTATAGGTGTATATATTGGAATGTACACATTTAGACATAAAACAAAGCATGTAAGCTTCACTGTTATGGTACCAGTTTTATTTGTACTTAATATATTAACTGTATATGCAATAATTAAGCATGACCTATTATCATATATAAGATAAAAACCCGGTTAAATTAAACCGAGTTTTTTATTTAGTTTTTAACTAAATATCTTCTTCATATATTCCAGCTGCACGTCTAACTTCTTTAGGTTCTTCTTTTTTACTTATTAAATATGCAGCCTGATTACCATAGGAACTACTTGTGACTGTTCGAACGCTAAAGCCTTCTTTCTCTAGTCTTTCTCTTACATCATCATAAATGATACTGTAATATAGTAATGTTGTTCCTGACCCCTTCTTTAAATTATCTCTAAATGCTGTTAAAACAGCTTTATATTGACTTTCTCTTCTTTCAGCTTCCAATTCGTCATACTCCTTTAATATTTCTTCTGCTAAAGACATTTTTTCTTCAGACATTTTTTACTCCTTTATATGTTTTTTATTTATTATTCAATCATTTTAAGCAATTTGTTTTCAGAAGAATTTACTTCATCAAGGTAATCTTCACTGATTGTTATTATATAACCGGGGTCACCATTTGTTAAAGTTTTTGTCTCAATTTTAAAACCCTCATCATTAAGTCTTTTTCTTACGTCATCATAAATTGGAATATCATATGCTACCTCTTTAGCGTTAGTATTGATTCTTGCTTTAATTAGCTCAATAATCTTTTCGTATTGAAGCTCTTTTTTTGAATTTTCATATTCAATAATTTTATCATGCCACTGTTGTACTATACTCATAATTAACACCTCCAAATATATTAATATTTTGCTTAAAATTTAAAATATGGAGATATTATATCATATTTTTATGTAAATTGCAAACGTGCTTTTATGGTACATTAATAGTTATTTTATCAGCCGGAAATTTTAGTTCATCCTTAATTATTTTTTGTATAATAGCTATTTTATCGCTGCTTATTTCTTCATCATCTGATACGATAACATTAAGATTTTCATTTGTAGGAATAATTACTATATCATCAATACCTTTTGATTTAATTAAATCTTCTACAATTTTTATAGTATATTTATTTTCAATTAAATCGTTTAATTTGTTTTGATAATCTGTAATTTGTTTTACATCCGTAGAACTAGTTTCAATTACCTTTGAATAAGTTTCCTCTAGTTTAGAAAACATATTATCTCTACTTGCTCTAAAATTAGACATTGTTTCATTTGATTCTTTTTGTTTGTATAAATTATTAACTTGTGTTAGCTTTTCTTCCTTGCTTTGATTTTCATTATCTTCATATGGTTTTATATTACTATACATGAATCCATCTTTACTACTTACAAATACCGACTGACCTAAATTTTCTTCCCTTTCCGGATTATATTTATAGTTAACATACCCTGCTATCATAACCATTAACGATAAAGATATAATAGCTATTTGACTTTTTTTCATTATTTTCAAATAAATCATCCTTTCTTTATTTTGAAAAAATTTCCACTTTATATACCGGTATATCAAGTGCATTAGATACAGCCTCTTTAATCTTACTCACATTAGAAGAATCTATTCCATTTGCTGTAATAATTGCTCCAATAACTTTAGGACTATTTTTACTTTCAACTATTGCAACCTTTTGACCGTCAACCTCTTCATAAGCCACTGTCTTTTCGGTTGTTGTTTTTTTGCTTGTATTTGTTTCATTACCATTACTATTTTCTTCAATAGTAGTGTCCTCCTTAATATCATAAACTGGTATCATTTTTTCATTACTTGAATACGTAAGCATTACAGATACATCACTAACATTATTTATTTGCGATAATATATTTTTTAAATTTTCCTCAATATCATTATAATTAGAAGTTTCTAAATTATTACTGCTTTGCGCAATTTCTTTTGATTTACTTGATGTTTCTACCAAACTATTTGAAGACATATTGTTAATACAAATTAATGCAAAAACTAGTAGAATTACTAAGAAGATAAGATTTTGGGTTTTTGTTTTTTTATCTTTTTCTTTAGAAAACATAGATAAAAATGTATCTAAATAATTTTTCATCTAATTTGCCTCCTCCGTTATTTTAATAACATTGTTTTGCAGATTATATTCTTCTTCAAGCTTTGTTATAATATCTAATATTTTGTCATTTTTACTATCGCCTAAATAATCTAAATTGCCTATTGTTATTTCTAAATTCTCAAAACTATAGTCATCATTTAAGCTAAATTTTATATCTTTTAATTCTACATTTATGTTACTAAGTTTTTCAGTTATATCTTTTTTTAGTTCATCACGCATAGATTCTTCGATCTTTTCTTTCTTATACTCTGAAAACACTGCAATATCGTTTTCTATATCTTCCTCTTTGGCAGTTGAGAGCTTACCTAATACGTCATCATATATGTTTTGCATATCTGCATCTTTTATTATATTTACTATAGGAGAAATTACATTTAAAAGTACAAATAATGATAATATTACATATATATATTTTTTAGTATTTCCCTTTGGTAGTATCAATTCAATAAATATTAAAGTTATAGCAACAAATATAATTTGTTCCAAAAATTCTTTTATGTTTTCCATTTATTATTCCTCCTATGTTATACTTCCAATTAATTTAATAAGAACACCAGTTGCCATTATATACAGAGCTAAAATACCAATTATTATACCTAAAAGAGTCTTATAGTTTTCTGCAAAACCATCAATTAATCCTACTATATTTTTATTATCTATTATTGTTTCTGAAAAAGCAGCAAGAAGTTTATGCGCTATAAAAATAACAATCATTTTAATTATAGGAATAGCAGATAAAGCAATCATGACAATAATCCCAATAACCCCTGCTGTTTTTCCTATTACCTCAGTTGCACCCATAATACTTTCTAAACTATCTGATACAAATTTCCCTACTACAGGAATTAAATTTGACACAGCAGTTTGAGTAGTTTTTATAACTGCAGAATCAACAGATGTAGTTATACTTCCTTTAACACTTATTACGCTTAAAAACATAGTAAAAACTACTGCCGTAATCCAAAGACTAGATTTTGAAAATAGTTCTCCTAGTTTATTTAATCTTATACTAGATGAAAAAGATGATACTATCTTCATCACCATAGATATAGTAATAAAAGGTATAACAATATAATTTACTAAAAAACCTACTAAACTAGCTATAAATAATATAATTGGCTGTATTAAATTACTACTTACAATTCCTCCTGATACTACCATTACTATCATTATAAAAGGAGATACTGTTTGTAATATATTAGACAGCACTGTTACAGTTTTTGTATAATCATTAAGAATATCCAAGTAAGTATTTGCAAGTATTGTAACTATAATAACTAATGAAACTAAATATACTATTTTGCTAATACTACTATTTTTATCAATTTCTAAACTACTAAATATTCCCATAACAACAATAATAATTAATATAGTAATTGAATTTTTTATTGTGCTAACTGTTTCTCCTACAAAGATATTCGCTATTTTTTGTATTAGATTTGAATAATCATTGCTTTTTCCTACTATTAAATTACCTGCTATATTCTGTAAATCCAGTTCTTTTCCAAGCTCTGAATCATTTGTATACTCAGATAATGAATCTAACATCCCACTTAAATCAAGGGACTCTGATGCTTCTTTAGTTATTTTATTTGTTGCATATACACTATTTGCAAAAGCAAATAGCAAAAATATCATTAATATATATTTTTTTAATGTATTTTTCATATATATTCCTCTATATTAGTTTGTTTATTACTTCTATAACACCCGTTATAATTGGAATAGTCATACTTACTATTATGATTTTTCCTGCCATTTCTACCTTGCTACCTAAGGCTGTTTCTCCAGAATCTACACATACATCTTTAGTAAGCTCAATTATATATGAAATTCCTACTACCTTTATAATTATTTCTAAGTACTTACTATTTACTCCCGATTTGTCTATAAGATTGTATATTAATGATATTACATCATCTAGTTTTAAAATCATATAAACTGAAATAGCAACTGCTGCAAAGATACTAATTATTACTCCTATTTCCTTTTTTTCTTGCTTTATTAAAACTATTAAAATTACAGCTACAATAGCAAATGCAGCAATTTTTAATATTTCCATATTTTCACCTTATAATTTAAATACTGTTCTTACGGTGTTAAATAAACCACTTATTTCCTGTATTACAATTGCAAGTACAATAATAAGCCCTGTTAACGTTGTCATCATAGCCTGATCTTCTCTTCCTGCTTTGGTTAATACTTGATTAAGAACGGCAACTAAAATTCCTATTCCAGCTATTTTAAATAATAAATCAATATCCATAAATAAACATTCTCCTTTTTAAATAAATACTATAGCTATCATAAGTCCAACAGCTGTACCGAGCGTCCTATATAGCTTAAAATTTTTATTTTTTTCTAATGTTGCATTTTCAAGCTGTGAAGATAAATTAGTCACAGTATTTTCTATAATACTAATTTGAGTATCTACATCTGCTTTTCCTAAACTTATTATTGATTGATAAATTATCTCTTTATCATAAGAATTTAATTCATGTATACCTGCAATTTCTTCATTTATTTTTTTATTACAGCTTGTTATATCTTTTTGAGACATCATATGTACAGCTATTGCTCCCATTACATCTTTTATATCAGTATTTAATGTATGCCTTATTTTTTCTAAAGCATCAGGAAGTGATATAAGCATATATTTAATATCATTTTCTATAGATTTAAAAATAGTTATAAAATCAGATAGTTTTCGCTCCCTAATCTCATATACTTTAGATTTCTTAATTCCAAGAAATGTACATATTACAACTATTAATATACATATACCAAATTTAACTATAAACATTAAAATCACCTTTTCCTTTTAATATCTTTTCTATTGTTCCTACACCATTTTTATTTGAAAGAAATACAATAATATCAAAATAACCATCATTTATAATTTGGAACATCTCTTTGTTTTTCTTTAAATCATTCATGTTTTTTCCATGCATAGTAAGAAGTAAACTTGTACCTGCACCAGTTGCATTTTTTATTGCTTCTACATCTTTTATACTACCTATTTCATCTGTTGCAATTACATCAGGTCCCATACTCCTCGTAACTAAAGACATCCCTATATGTTTAGGACAAAATGACATTACATCCGTTCTAACTCCTACATCAAGCATTGCTGTTCCATTATGCATTGATGCTATTTCACCTCTTTCATCAATTAATGAAATATTTTTACCAATATTACTTATTTGCCTTATTAAGTCTCTAAGCATTGTTGTTTTACCACAACCAGGTGGAGAGATTATAAGGGTGTTTAATACATTATCATCTTTTATAATAAAATTTATTAGCTTATTTGCGGCTCCTTTTATCTGCCTTGCAATACGTATATTTAATGATGATATATTTTTAATATTTTTTATATTTTTTATATTTTCTCCTTCTAAAACAACCTCACCTGTTACTCCAACTCTATGTCCACCTTTTATAGTTAGAAAACCGTTATTAATATCATTTTGTATGGAGTAGATAGAATTTTTCGAAATACTGAGTAAAATATTTAATATATCTTCCTTTGATACTAAATAATCTGTTACTATTTCTTTGCCACTAAACCTTAATATTAAATAGTTTCCAGTTCTCAAACGAAGTTCATTTATTCCTTGAGTATTTTCATACTGCTTTAATACTGCATGAATACTAGGAGGCATATGCCTTAAAATTTCTTCCATACCACGTCCCTCATTTGCAAATATATTAACATAGTATTTGTATATTATTTTGTAAAAATATATACAAAACATATAAATAAAATGTCTAAAACAAACAAAAAAAGAAGAACTAATTAAAGTTCTTCTCTTAAGTTATATTTTACTATTTTTTTACAATTCTTCTTTTCACTGCTTGAACAAGTTTATAATTGCCATACTCATCTCGTACTATTGATAAGCCTCCAGCTATCTCATAGCCTTGCTTGCAAGCTTCGTTTACTTTTACCGAAAAGTGTGCTAAATTATAGTCGCTAACATATGGCACTTCCATATAAATTGTTTTGTATTCCCAAATTTTTTCTTCAATTTTTATGCTACCTAACTTTTGCATAAATCTTCTCCTTGTTATAGTAATAAATCTGCTTCTATGTTTCTTCTTTTAGGCTTTTCATCTTCATCTTCTTTAATAAGGGCCTGAGCAAATATTAAGTCATAATCACTTATACTCGTAATTGAGATTCCACCCTGAGGTTTCCATCCATTCTGGCAATGTAATTCAACTTCTTCTGCTAACTCTTCTAAAGATACCTCTGAAGAAATTTCGCTTCCTTCAACTTTAATAACCATATATTTCATAGTAAATATCTCCTTGTCATATGTTATCTTCCAAAATATCTAAATTGTCATCGTCATTCTCACTACCTTTTATCATAACCTGAAATAGTGTGCAATAACTTTCATTTGAAGTAGCTACTAAATTACCTATGGGTAGATAGCCTTCTTTAACCATTTTGTTTATTTGCAGTTCCATTTCACCTGCCACATTTCTTGCCCAATCAGTAGTAGAAATTACTCTATACTTTGTTTCATCATTTTTACTCATATTGTTTTCCTCCTTTATAATTTTATAAATAGATTTTTTAATTTTACGCACATATTATATCATATTATTATGTAAATTACAAGCTGGCTATTTTTCTAATATATATATATATATTAATAAAAAATAAATTATTAGGAAAATATATATTCCTAATAATTTATCTAGTTATATTAAAATTGGTTGTATTTGTTTGTTTTCAAGAGCAAATACAATTGAATCAACTAATAATTTATAGTCATATACTAAAGATTTTGGTTTTTTCTCAAAATCATCTTGCCTAAATGGTACAAAGAATATATTTTTTGTATTAAGCAATTGTCCAATATTTTTTGCATTTGCACCTAATGCATCATTAGTTGCTATACCAAGTAGAACAGGTTTGTTATTCCTTAAATGACTTTTTGCAGCCATAAGTACAGGTGTATCTGTTATGCCATGTGTTAATTTTGCAAGCGTATTTCCTGTGCATGGCGCTATAACCATTATGTCTATCAAATTTTTTGGTCCTATTGGTTCTGCTTTAGAAATTGTATCTATTACTTTGTTAGCTGTTAATTTTTCTAACTCCTCTATGTTTTTTATTGGGTCTCCAAATCTATTTGTTTCCTCTGTAATACTATATGAAATTATTGGAAGAATAGTTTTAGCACCCTCTGTTTTCATTTCAGTTATTATTTCTTTCATATCTTTTAAGTTGCAGAATGAACCTGTAACACCAAGTCCAATTTTTAAATCTTTTAATTTCATAGTAATTTACCTCCGGTATACTTTATTTTATGCGAAATTGGACAAAAGTGTTTTTATTTTAGCATAAATAAATATAAAAGGTTAGGAATTTCATCCTAACCTAATTTTGTTACCCTTTAAATTCTGCAACAGAAAAATCATTTAAACGCATAACCAGCTCTTTGTTATTTTCAATCACTAAAATATGGTTGTCTGATAATACTTTTATTGAGTCGTATAACTTTGATAATTCAAAATTATCTATTTTCATTATTCCATATTTTATTTCATGTGTCTTTGTTTTTACAATAACGTACTTAGTACTTGGCATTCTTTTATCATTTAAATATAGATAAATAAAAGAATAATACGGTTTTGACTTTTTAAAATCATTAATTCTGAGTAGCATCTTTTTGTTTTCTTTGATATATGAAACTATTATATATTCAGCGCTTGAATTATAATACTCAAGTTCAACCTTATCAGCACTATCAATTATATATGGTTTTAAAGTAGAATTTAATATAACTTTCTTATTAGTTCCATATTGTGACATTACAATAAATTTACTGTCCCATCTAAATTTCTCTGTTAAAAAAGATGCTGTTAAAAAACAAATTAAGAATCTTCTGCCATTTTTTTTACTTACAAGAGCATACATTCCATTGTTATACGTCATGTAATAAATTAGCTTATAAAAAGGTTCTGATTTATATATTTTATTGTTATCAGAAAATTTAATAAGTATCATCTTTCCATCATCAAGCTCAAGTAAATAATTTCCTTCTCCAGGTGCATTTGAAATGGTTTTAAATTTTGTTATAACTTCTTTTGTATTTGTGTTTACAATTTCGCCGTGACATACTTCAAAACCATTTGAAAGTTTTACATTAAAATTATTATTCATATTCCTTCCCCTCTCTGTAATTACAGTTAAGATATTAATTTTTTTCACCATTGCATTATATCATACTTTATATTAATTTCAACAACAAAATCGCTCGCTTGTATTTTTACGTAAACTGTGATATAATTAGAGAGCTTAAAACAATAAAAAATGTATTTAAAATAATTTTTAAAGAGGAGTTGAATTTGATGAAAAGCAAATGGTATTTTTGTGATTGGGTTGAAGAACATATAAATCCGGGGTTTCTCTATATTCCATTTATAATAGTCTTGCTAATTATTACATTAGTAAATCTTCCAAATGTTTATGAAGAATATAGAAATGAAGTAGCAACTGTTACAAATGAAGATTATGAAATACTCAAAAAATCTGCTAAGCGCGCATATGATTCTTATACTAAAACTATTGATGTATCAAGACTACATGATGACGTTAAAGTAAAAAACATCGTAATGAAGGATGATAAATTAACTTTCAAATGCATGTTAGATAAAGATTTTTCTATATGCAAAAACCCATACATATCAGTAAAAATCACTGATAACTTTAAAAAAATGCAAATAACTGAAGAAAAACATACTTGTAATTTCTTTGAACTGATATTTAAATCTTTTCTAGATTACGGAATATATCTTTGCATAGCATATTTTATATTCTTGTTTATCTTCTATATTGCATTAAAAGTCTCTATCTATAATAAAGACAAAAATTATTAAAAAAAAACAAGTTATACTCTAAACTTAAGTATAACTTGTTTTTTCTAATTATATTTTCTAAATAATCCTACTACTTTACCAAGAATTTGAACATCTTTTACAATAATAGGTGCCATTGTATCATTTTCTGGTTGTAATCTTATGTGGTCTTTTTCTTTATAGAAAGTTTTTACTGTAGCTTCATTATCAATAAGTGCTACTACTATTTCTCCATTATTTGCAGTATTTTGTTTTGATATAATTATATAATCGCCGTTGTATATTCCAACGTTTATCATACTTTCTCCCTTAACTTTTAACATATATGTATTAGAGGTTAAAGCAGATTTAGATAAAAAGCTAGATGGAATACTAAAATACTCTTCTATATTTTGCTCTGCTAAAATTGGTGCTCCTGCAGCAACATTTCCAACAAGGGGGATTGATAATACATTACTATCGTTTATTTTGCTATCTGTTGTTATTTCCTCTTCAACAACCTTTAAAGCTCTTGTTTTTAATCCAGTTTTAGATATACATCCTTTTTCAGCTAGTCTATTTAAATAAAGATGTACAGATGAAGTAGATTTTAATCCAACTGCTGCACAAATTTCTCTAACTGATGGTGGATAGCCATTTTCTTTTATTTGTTTTTTTATAAAGTCTAATATTTTTTGTTCATTAGTATTTAACATATGATTACCTCCATAATTATATTGTGATTATAGCATATAAATATATAGTTGTCAAACATTTGTTTGTAAATATTTAGAAAAATAAGTTAGTTTAAAACTAACCTATTTTATATTCCTTCATTTTCTACTATATATCTTTTTAAAGTGCCCCCTTTTATCTCACCAATACCTGAATATTTAGAGCCATTATATACTCTAACTAGCTTGTCTTGCTCATCATATTTTAGTTTAACACCATTTAGATATTTAGTATATTCTTCCTTCTTAAGAGACAGTTTTTTTAAATCTTTATAATAATCCTCAATAGAAACTACTTGTTTTTTCATATCTTCATAGTCCATTCTCAAAAATCCGTAAAGATCTATGCTGTCTTTTATATCAAAGTTTCCATTTTTTAGTCTAATAAGTTCAACCATAGTTGCCCCACATCCAATTTTTTTGCCTATATCATTTACTAAGCTTCTTACATATGTACCTTTAGAACAACAAACATCAAAAATAACTTCCCTTTTTCTTAAATCAACAGCAATATTATCTATGTTATATATTTCTATCTCTCTTGGTTTTAAGTCTACTTTCTTTCCTTCTCTTGCATATTCATATGCTCTTTTACCTTCTACTCTTATCGCGCTAAATTCAGGTGGTGTTTGAAGTTGTTTACCAATAAATCTTTTTATTCTCTCTCTAATATATATTTCATCATTTCGTATTACAGATGCAAATACTATCTTTCCTGTTATATCATAAGTATTTGTTTCTACACCTAAAAGCATTTTTACTCTATAAACTTTTGTTTCTGCCATAAGATCATTTGAAAGTTTAGTAGCATCACCAATTATTATTGGAAGTACACCTGTTGCTATTGGATCTAAAGTTCCAGTATGTCCAACTTTTGAACCATCAAATATCTTTTTTATAACATCTACAACATCATATGATGTTATTCCTGCTGGTTTATTTATGTTTAAAATTCCTGTTACTTTCACCTACAAGTTCACTCCTACTATTTCTATTATTTCATCTTTTACATTATCTATTTCTTCATTTACAGAAAATCCTGATGCATTAATGTGGCCACCACCACCAAGCTTTATAGCTGATTTAGATACATCCACATCACCATTTGAACGTAAACTCACTTTATATGTTCCATCTGTCATTTCTCTTGCATATATTGCGATATCTACACCTTCTATACATCTTAAGTAATTTACAACACAATCTGAATCTTCATCTGAAATTCCTAAATCTTTTAAAATTCTATTTGATACCTTAACATATTTAATTTTTCCATTTTTAAAAGTTTCAATGTTGTTTATAGCATAAGCAATTAGTTTTAATTTGTTTTCTTTCATAGTATCGTTTACCATTTTACATATATATGCAAAATCAATTCCTGTATCTAAAAGCTCAGCGACTATTCTGTGCGTTCTTGATGTAGTATTCCTATAATTAAAACTACCTGTGTCAGTAAGCATTCCCATATATATGTATTTTGCGATTTCTTTATCTATATAAACATTTTCACATGTTAAAAGCTCATATACTATCTCACATGTTGCAGGAGACTTACTATCAATAACTGTCAAATCTGATTCAATGTTATTATTAATATGATGGTCTATAACAAGTTTTTTTTCTGCTTTGTTAAAACCTTCTTTTGACATAGCAATTCTATCAATATTTGAGCAGTCTAGAACTATACATAGGTCATATCTATCTACATCAACACCTTCTTCAGCAAATTTTATTTCTTCTAAAAATTTAAATCTATCTGAACAATTTGGCATTATAACATGAACATCTTTACCCATATTCTTTAAAGCTATATACAGAGAAAACATGCTTCCTATTGCATCTCCATCAGGATTAATATGAGAAGTTATATATATACTTTTACTATTATTAATTAAACCCATTGCACTCTTAAATAATTGCTTCATAAACATTCACCTCTTGTATGTAAATATATAATGTATATATTAGTCTTCTATTTCGTCATCTTCTTTAGATATATTTAAACTCTTTATCTTTTCATTCATGTAGTTACCATACTCCATAGAGTCGTCTTCTACGAAGACTAACTCTGGAATATTTCTTGCTTTAAGCACGTAACTTAATTCTTTCTTTATATACCCTTTTGATTTTTTAATTTCATCAATAACTTTTGATTTACTTTTAGCATTAAATACACTTAAATATACTTTAGCATATTTCATATCTTTAGTAACGTGAACAGAAGTTATTGTTATAATTCCATTTATATTTGGATTTTTAACTTTTTCAGATATGATACTACTTAAATAATATTTCATATCTTCTTCTAATCTATCAATTTTATGCATTTTATCTTTGCTCCTCTTGCATTTCATAACATTCTAAAATATCTAATTCTTTTATGTCATTATATTTTTCAATCTTAATACCACATTCATATCCTTCAGCTATTTCTCTTACGTCATCTTTTTCTCTCTTTATAGATTCAATTTTACCTTCATATACAACAACAGAATCTCTAACTACTCTAACTAAAGCATTTCTTACTAAATGTCCAGATGTAATATATGAACCAGCTATTGTTCCTATATTTGATGCCTTGAAAACTTTTCTTACCTCTGCTGTTCCAAGTGCCACTTCTTTATATTTTGGAGCAAGCATTCCCTTCATAGCAGCTTCTACATCATTTATAGCATCATATATAACGTTATATAATCTTAAGTCTACTTTTTCTTTATCTGCCATAGCCCCAGCTAAACTATCAGGTCTAACATTAAATCCTATGATAATTGCTTTTGAAACTTTTGCTAGAGTAACATCTGATTCATTAATTCCTCCTGCTGCACTATGAATAACTCTAACACGTACTTCGTCATTTGAAAGCTTAACAAGAGAATCTTTTATTGCCTCTACTGAACCTTGAACGTCAGCTTTTAATATAATGTTAAGATCTTTCATTTCGCCTTCTTTAATTTGACTAAATAAATCATCTAACGTTACAGTTGAACCTTTTTTAATAAGGTCAGCTCTTGCTTTTGCTTTTCTCTTTTCAACTAACTTATGAGCTGTCTTTTCATCTTTTACTTCGTAGAAGATATCTCCTGTTTGTGGTACTGTTGGAAGTCCTAATATTTCTACTGGTGTAGAAGGTCCAGCCATTTTTATTTTTTCACCTTTGTCATTAGTCATGCTACGTACTTTACCAACTATTTCTCCAACAACAATTGTATCTCCAACGTTTAATGTTCCTCTTTGAACAAGTACAGATGCAATTGAACCTCTAGCCTTATCAAGTCTTGCTTCAATAACTGTTCCTTTAGATTGCTTATTTGGATTTGCTCTAAAATCTTTTACTTCGGCAACTAATAGTATCATCTCAAGCAAGTTATCAATTCCTTCGCCTGTATGTGCAGATACAGGTACAACAATTGTATCTCCACCCCATTCTTCTGGAATAAGTTCTGCTTCAAGCAGTTCTTGTTTTACTCTTTCTACATTCGCTGTAGGCTTATCTATTTTATTTATTGCAACTATTATTGAAACATTAGCAGCTTTTGCATGGCTTATTGCCTCTCTTGTTTGTGGTTTTATTCCATCATCTGCTGCAACAACTATTACAACAATATCTGTAACTTCAGCTCCTCTTGCTCTCATTTCTGTAAATGCTTCATGTCCTGGAGTATCTAAGAAAGTTATTTCTTTATTATTAATATTTACTTTGTACGCACCTATATGTTGAGTAATTCCACCAGCTTCTCCACTTACAACATTAGCTTTTCTTATTCTATCTAGAAGTGAAGTTTTACCATGGTCAACATGCCCCATTACAGTTACTATAGGAGGTCTTACTTCTGTATCTTCTATCTTATCTTCAGAATCATCAAACAATATGTCTTCTTCAGTTACAACAACTTGTTGAGTTGCATTTATACCCATTTCTGAAGCTATCAAGAATGCTGTATCAAAATCTATTTCTTGATTTACTGTAGCCATTATACCAAGAGAGAATAATCTTTTAATTATATCTGCAGCCTGTGTTTTTACAGCTTCAGCAAATTCTTTTACTGTCATTGTTTCTGGTAATGTTACTTCAGTAAGAGGAATAATTTTTGTATGATTCATTTGTTTCTTTTCTTTTTTCTTTTTAGAACCATATTTTCTACTTGATTCTCCTCTATCATAAAATTCCATTATGTTATCAGATGAAGAATCAACCTGCATACCTCTGAATTTACTAAATTCCATTCTAGTATCTGCTTCTCTCATTTGATTTTTATTTAATCTTTCTCTTTTAGCTTCTGGATTTCTTTCAGATGTATTTTTCTTTTTGTCCATCAATACATTATTACTGTAATCTCTTGTTTCTTTTTCAATTACAGGAGCTTGACTTGCTTCTTTAATATATTGATTTACTTTGTAATTAGTACTATTTGTTTGATTATTATATGGTCTTCTTTGACCGTTATTATATCCTGAATTGTTTTGCCTTCTTTGATCATTATTACCACTGAATTGTTTTTTACCATTAAATGTATTGTTACCATTATTATTGTTGTTAGCGTTATATGATCTTCTTCCTTGTTGATTACTATTTTGACTGTTATATGGTTTTTTCTCGTAACTATTATTTTTTCTTTCAAAGTTAGTATTTTTTACTTCTTCATTTTTAACTGTTTTTTCTACTTTAGGCATAGTTACTACTTCTTGTTTAGGTTCTTCTTTTTTTGGAGGTTCAATAGGCTTACCATTTCTTGTTACAACAATATTACTTAATTGATTTCTATTTCTACTGTTATACCCATTTCTTGAATGATTTGACCTAACTACACCTAAACCTTCTTTACTATAATCATTATTTCTATTCTTAGATTCATGTACTATACTTTTTCTTTCAATAGTATTTCCAGCTTTAGTAGTAATATTTTCTATTTCATTTCCCTTTTCGTCTGTGCTTATAACCTTAACTTTTCTTCTAATAATATGAGGATTAGCATCTTTTGGGTCTTTATTTGCAATCTTCTCAGGACTTTGAGGTTTAGCATTTTTCTTGTACTGTGATATTATTTTGTTTGCAATATCTTCATCAACAGTAGATAAATGACTTTTAACCTCTACCCCCATACTTTTTAATTTATCAATAACCTCATTTGTTCCTAAATTAGTAGCTTTTGCTATTTCATGTACTTTCATTTTTCCCAATTTACATATCCTCCATTTCAACTAATAATGCTTTAAGGCTATCTGCCTTTATATCATTTTTTATAATCTTATTTATATTTTTCATTTTAAGAAGTTTTTTTATACAATTTATATCATTACAAATGTATATACCTCTTGCATTAATTTTCTGTTTTTTATCTAATGTTGCTTCTCCGATCTATTCCAACAATTCGTATAAGCTCACTTTTGTCTGTTTTTGTTCTGCAAGCTATACATGTTCTTTGACACTTCATATAATTCCCCCTAAAATGAAGTAGTTATTATTCAACTATTTGATTTTCTATATCAGATCTTTTCTTAATATCTATTTTCCAACCTGTAAGTATTGCTGCAAGTTTTACGTTTTGACCTCTTGCACCAATTGCTAATGCAAATTTATCATCTGGAACTACTATTGTAGCAATATTTTCTTCTTCATTTATATCAATTGCAAGTATTTCAGCAGGTGATAATGCATTTACTATAAAGCTTGGAACGTCTTCTGTATAAGGAATAATATCTATTTTTTCTCCGTTTAATTCTTTAGAAATAGAATCTTTTCTTACACCTTTTTTACCAATACATGCACCAACTGGATCAATATTTTCATCATTTGATGCAACTGCTATTTTTGTTCTATAGCCTGCTTCTCTAGCTACTGCTTTTACTTCTACTAAACCTTCTTCAATTTCTGGAACTTCAAGTTCAAATAATTTCTTAACAAAATCAGGTGATTTTCTAGATAAAATTATTTGTGGTCCGAATTTTCCAGAATCTTCTACACTAAGTACAAATGCTTTAATTCTTTGATGTGATTCATAAATTTCAGATGATACTAATTCTCTAGTTGGTATCATAGCTTCAACTCTACCTAAATCAACTATCATTCCCATTTTATCTGTTCTTTGAACTACACCTACAACAATTTCTCCTTGTTTATCACTATATTGTGTAAGTATTAAATTCTTTTCTGCTTCTCTTACTCTTTGAATAATTATTTGTTTACCAGCTGATGCTGCAATTCTTCCAAAGTTTTTAGGAGTTACTTCAATATTTACAGTATTTCCTATTTTTGCTCTTTTAGTTATTTCTTTAGCATTTTCTAAGTTTATCTCAAGATCTGGATCCTCTACATTTTCTACAACTGTCTTTACAGCATAAACTTTAATATTTCCTGTAACTTCATCAATGTCTACTTTTACTTCTTCTTTAGTTTCATAATTTTTCTTGTATGCAGCCTCAAGCGCCATTTTAAGAGACTCAATCATGTAGTCCTTAGTTATTCCTTTCTCAGTTTGTAATTCATCTAATGCCTGTAATAATTCCTTTGCATTAACTTTTTCACTTCTCATTTTTATTCCCTCCAAAAAATTTTACTTACATATTATCAAAATCAAATACCGTATTTGCATGAGCAATATCTTTAATGTTAATTTCTACTTTGTCATTATCAATTTCAAGAACAATAACATCACCATTTACATCTATAAGCTTACCTTGCAACTGTTTGGTATCTAATATTTTTTTAAACAATTTAATGTTAACTTCACTTCCTATATACTTATTATATAGTTTTAAATTAACCAATTTTCTTTCTAGGCCAGCTGATGAAACTTCTAGTACATAGCCATCTTTTACGTTTACTATTTTATCTACTGTATCTTCAATAGCTCTACTTAAAGCCTCACAATCGTCTATTGAAACTTTATCACTAGGTTTATCAATTACAACTCTAAATATATTGTTTTCTCCTTCTTTAACAAGTTCAGTATATTCCAGTTCTAACTTCATATCGCAAATTATATTTTCAATAGCTTTTTCTACCTTATCTGTTAGTTGGGACATAGTCTCCCTCCTTTTCTAATATATTATATCTTTTGTTACTCTATACTTAGAAAGTGAGAGAGCAATCTGCCCTCTCACTTTAAGCGTCACTTAACTTGATATATTATATTATACTATTTATGTAATTAAAATGCAAGTATTTTTATTAATTTATGTGTCATTTTTTAATATATTTCCTGATTTTTTACTATTAGATATATTTTCTAAATAATTCACATCTTTTCTTTGCTCATCAATATTGGTCCAATGAGCAATAGTAGGAACAAAATCATAACCATATGGGTCTTTGTTGTTATTATCTTTATCAATATCAAACCCTTTATTTTTTCTTTTCTTCATAAAAAAATCACCATTAATATTATGGTGACTTAAAATATATTTATTCTTCAGCTTCAAACTTTTCTTCGCCAGTTTCAAGTAAAATATTTATTCTTTTTTCTGCATCTTCTAATTTACTGTTGCACTCCTTAGAAACTTTAATTCCTTTTTCAAATTTAGAAATAGAATCTTCAAGGCTTAAATCTCCTCTTTCAAGTTCAGCTACTATAGCTTCTAATTCTTTTAAATTCTCTTCAAATGTTTTTTCGTTTTCCATTTAATTCTTCCTTTCTTTAGACAACTTCTGCTTCTATCTTTCCACTCTGCACTTTAATATCAATCAAATCACCTTTTTTTACGTCATCTTTGTTTTTTATAACTAAGCCGGTATTTGAATTGCTAACTACACTATATCCCCTTGCAAGCGTTTTAAGAGGACTATATGAATCTAAAAGCGCAATGTTTTTTGTATATTCCTTTTCACAAGCACTATATTTATTTTTTATATTATTTTCCATAGTTTTAATACTAGAATCAACTATCATAATATATTTTTGCAGAATGTTTTGTGGTGTTTTTTGAAGTCTTTGAGCAGTTATATTATTTAAAAATTGTTTCTTCTTATCTAGCATTACAGACATAGCCCTGTTTAATCTTAAACTTAAACTATTAATACTAGATAATAGTTCTATTTTTGATGGATAAACAAGTTCTGCTGCAGCAGACGGTGTAGGTGCTCTTAAGTCACTTACAAAATCACAAATTGTAAAATCAGTTTCATGTCCTACTGCAGATACAATTGGAATTTCAGATTTAAATATTGCTCTAGCTAAATTTTCATCATTAAAGCCAAACAAATCCTCAAATGAGCCTCCTCCTCTAGCAATTATTATAACATCAACTTTATTTTCCATGTTATTAAAGGTTTCTATACCAGCTATAACCGTTTCTGCTGTATTTACCCCTTGCACTGCTGCAGGGTAAACAAGCAAATTAACATTACTATATCTTCTAGTAGATACATTTATTATATCTCTAATTACAGCACCTGTTTTAGATGTTATTACTCCAACTCTATTTGGTAAAAAAGGAATTTTCTTTTTATACTGAGTATCAAACAATCCTTCTTCTTTTAGTTTTTTCTTAAGCTCTTCATATTTCAAATACAAATCGCCGAGTCCATCTAAAGACATAGATTTAACATACACTTGATAAACTCCATCTCTTTCAAATGAACTTATGCTACCTGTTACTATAACGCTATCTCCATCTTTAGGATTAAATTTATTAAGCCCTGCATAGCCTTTAAACATTACACATTTAATAGTAGAACTATTATCTTTTAATGTAAAGTATAAATGTCCTGTGTAATGTGCTTTAAAATTAGTTATTTCTCCTTTAATAGAGATGTCAGTAAGAACTGGATCTTTATCAAACATCATTTTAATATATTTGTTTACATTTGAAACGCTATATATATTGTTCAAAATTACTCTTCCACCTTTTCTTTTATAACTTCTCTTAATATTCCATTTATGAAAGAATGAGAATTATCTTTTCCGTATTTTTTTGCTATCTCTACAGCTTCATTTACCACTACTTTGTATGATAAATCTTTTACATATAACAGCTCGTAAACTGCTATTCTTAAAATTGCCAAATCAATTTTAAAAACTCTGTCCATAGAACGCCCTGTAATTTTAGAAAATATAATTTTGTCTATTTCATCAATATTATTTTTTACTCCACTAATTATATCTTCAATAAAAGTTTTATCAGCATCTCTTAATAAATTATCTTCTTCTAAAGCTAAATCCCAAAACCCATCATCTTCTACAACAAGTGGTTGTCCATATGCTATTTGATAAATATATTTAAATGCTATTTCTCTTGCTTTGTGTCTACTCATTATTATTTCTCCCCAATCTATTCCTCGTCTTCTTTTACTTTGTATACTACGTCTTCTTTATCTCTAAACATTCTTTTGATATAGTCATCATCTTCTTGTACTCTTTTACCAATGTATATGGCAAGAAGTATTAAAAATAACGTTACTGCTATTTCTAGTAATGCTCTAATTATACCAAGCCAAGATATTACAAGAACAATTGATACAAATAAAATTATATATCTATTTTTAATAATAAAATCTATAAAACTATTTTTCTTCAATTAAATCACCTCTAGTCTTGGAATTTATTTTCACTTAAGTTATATATTCCTTTAACTTTAACTTCTACTAATTTTACCTCAACAGTTGTTTGTTTTAAAATACTAGTTTTGATATCTTCTTGCAATTTACACATTATATCAGATACCACTGTTCCTTCTAAAACATAAACATATAAATCAACATATAAACCATCTTCCCTTATATCAACCTTAACTTTTACATTTTTTAAATTATTATACTTTTTAGCTACATTTAAAACCATAGATTCAAATGTTTGCATACTTATGCTAATATTTCCTGTACTAAGTGGTAATGTTAAACTTGCTCCACCAGCAGAATCAGATGACTCAGTTGTTATAGCAAAAACTATTGCTAAAAACCCTATAACTGCTGAAACTATTATAGTAGCAAGCTTTGCTTCTTTAGTTGCAACAAACATGTCCAATGTATTAATGATATTTTGATTATCAATTATTTCTCCTACATACAATATAACTGCTATACATGAAAATACTATAAGTATTGAAAATATAACAGCTAAAAATTTATTTACACCTTTCATAAAAATTCCTCCTTAAATATCAACCTCATTTTAACATATACATTATATCATACTTTTTTTAAATAGCTACACAATATAATTATTTTTTGTAATTTTTTACAAAGAAATAACAAAAATGGTAAAACAACATTTAACATATTGTTCTACCATTTAAAATTAAACTATTTGTACTATTTTATCAAACTAACAGCATCTCTTGCTATCATTAGCTCTTCGTTTGTTGGTATTACCATCATTTTTATTTTTGAATCAGATGTTGATATAACTTCTTCTTTTCCAAAAGTATCTATCTTAGATTCATCATATTTTATTCCTAATCCTTCTAAATCTCTAACAATCATGGCTACTACATCTTGATTAAATTCTCCTATACCACCTTCAAATGTTATTAAATCAACGTTTCCAAGTGCTGCCATATAGCTTCCAATATATTTTTTAGTTCTATATGCAAATATTCTTAAAGCAAGTTCTGCCATTTGATCTCCACCATCTCTTATTTCTTTTAAGTCTCTAACATCACTTGTGCTTCCAGATATTCCAAGAAGACCAGATTTTTTATTTATAATATCATTAACTTCATTTATTGTTAATCCTTCATGTTCCATTATGAATTTAATTATAGCTGGATCAATATCACCAGATCTTGTTCCCATAGTTAACCCTTCAAGTGGAGTAAGTCCCATACTAGTATCTATTGATTTACCATTTTTAATAGCACATAAACTTGCAACATTTCCTAAGTGACAAGATATCATATTCATTTCTTCTGGTTTTTTGCCTAATATTTCAGCTGCTCTTAATGTAACATATCTATGAGATGTTCCATGGAATCCATATCTTCTTACTTTGTATTTTTCGTAGTATTCATATGGAAGACCATATAAATATGCTTCTTTTGGCATTGTTTGATGGAAAGCTGTATCAAATACTGCTACCATTGGTACGTTTGGCATAAGTTCTTGACATGCTCTTATTCCAATTATATTTGCTGGATTATGTAGTGGTGCTAAGTCATTACATTTTTCAACTGCTGATATAACTTCTTCAGTTATAATAACAGATTCAGCAAATAATTCTCCACCATGAACAACTCTGTGTCCTACTGCAGATATTTCACTTACATCTTTAACAGCTCCATGTTCTGCATTTGTTAATTCTTCAATTACTGCTTTTATAGCATCACTATGATTTTTCATAGGAACTTCTTTTTCAAAACTTACATCTTTTACAGGGCATTTATATTGAATAAACGAACCATCTAAATTTATTTTATCACATTTTCCTTTTGCAATAACAGATTCATCAGTCATATCAATAATTTGATATTTTAAAGATGAACTTCCACAATTAATAACTAATACTTTCATTAATATTCCTCCATTTTCCATTTTTAATATTTGTATTATATCATATGCCATTAAAATTGCAATAGAAAAAACTAGAATTAGATTCAATATATAATTCTAGTTTTAAAATATTATTTCGCATTTTCAATTAATATATCTATTAATTTTGTATATTCTATTCCTGTTTTTTCCCATAACTTTGGATACATACTTATACTTGTAAATCCAGGTAATGTATTTATTTCATTTAAATATATTTCGTCTGTATCTTTATCTAGGAAAAAGTCCACTCTAGAAAGTCCGTTTCCATCTATAGCTTTGAAAGCTTTTATAGCAGCATTTCTTATATATTCAGAAACAGCTTCATCAACATTTGCTGGTATTGCTAAACCGGAATTTTCATCTTCGTATTTAGATTCATAACTATAGAATTCTCCTGCCGGCAATATTTCTCCAACCACTGACGCTTTAATTTCATTACCATCTTCTATAACTGCACATTCTATCTCTCGAGCATTAATCGCTTTTTCAACTAATATTTTTCTGTCATATTTTTTAGCATCATTAATACTTGAAATAAGTTCCTCCTTATTTTTAGCTTTATGAACACCAACTGAAGAACCCGAATTAGATGGTTTTATAAATGCAGGATAGCCAATTTTATTTTCTATTTTAGATATTATTTCTGTTATGTTATCTATCTCATCAAAATTATCGTCTATTAATACTATATTATCATTCTTTACATTTAAATATATAGCTGGTACTTGTTTTATACCTGCCTTGTCAAAAATAATTTTTGTATAAACTTTATCCATTGCAATAGAAGATGCCATTACCTTAGGTCCAATATAACGTATTTTTAAAAGTTCAAATAGCCCCTGTATTGTTCCATCCTCTCCATATAATCCATGAAGTATTGGGTATGCAATATCATAACTCTTTATATATGATATTACATCTTCTATTTCTTTAGTATCTTTTTTCCAATCTTCATTAACTATATCTTCATAACTTCCTATATATTCTAAAAAATTTCCTTCTTTGTCTATTCCAATTATTCCTATTTCATATTTTTCTTTGTTTATATTCCTTAATACACTCGATGCTGACATTCTTGAAACTTCATGTTCTGTAGACATTCCTCCAAAGAATATCAATACTTTTTTCTTTTCCATAAATATCTCCTTTATTTTACAATTTCTTTTACATAATTAGCTACTTCTTCTAATTTCATTCCTCTAGAGGCTTTTACTAAAATAGCTAAATCTTTAAGTTCAATTTTATTTTCAATAATTACTTTAGCTTCACTGTTATTTTCACAGACAAATACATTTTTTTCATTCATGCCTATTTTTTTGGCTTCATCTGCTATATACTTAGCATTCTTTCCTACTGTTAAAAGTATATCTATGTGATTTTCTTCTACACATTTTCCGACATCTCTATGAAGCTTTTCAGAATATTCCCCAAGTTCTAGCATATCTCCCAATATGGCAATTTTTTTATTACTTTTTATTTTTGATAAATATTCTAGGCCTGATTTCATTGAGTCATAACTTGCATTATATGTATCATTTATAACAACAATGTTATTTGGCAATTTATCAACGTCCATTCTCATTTTAGTAAGCTTAAATTCTTTTATGCCACTTACTATTTTATCAATATCTATATTTAAATATTTTCCTATTGCTATAGCTGCCAAACTATTATATATAAAATGTGCACCACCAACTGGCACATCAACAAAATACTCTTTATCTTGTATATTTACATTATAGGTGCTTCCATACTCTTCTAATGAAATATTTTTTGCCATATAATCACTTTTGTTATCTATTCCATATGTAGTAATTTTAATTCCATTATTTAAATATTCTGCTTTGTTTTCTTTAAACCAATTGTGTAGCAAATCATTATCATTATTTATTACAACAAATTTATTTCCTGATATACCTTCAAGAATTTCTAATTTACCTTTTAAAATATTTTCTCTTGAACCAAAATTTCCAATATGAGATGTCCCTATAATTGTCATTACACATATAGTTGGTTTTGCTATTTCTGTTAGTAAACTAAGATCACCAAATTTGTCAGTTCCCATTTCAAGAACCATCGCTTGATGATCCTCAAGTTTTAAAATAGTCATAGGCATTCCTATTTCATTATTTAAATTCCCTTCCGTTTTTAACACCTTATATTTTTGTCCTACAACACTTGCTATAATATCTTTTGTGCTAGTTTTACCAACACTGCCCGTTATTCCTATTACAGGTATATCATATAAACTTCTTTTATATAATGCAAGTTTTTGGAGAGCTTTAACTGTATTTTCAACCTTAACAATGACTCTATCTTTATATTTTTCAATATCTTCTTTTGTTACCACAACATCATCTACTATACAAACATTTGCTCCCTTTTCAAAAGCCTCTTTATACATAGTGCTTCCGTTAAAAGTTTCTCCCTTAATACCTAAATATGTATCTCCTTTTATTATAGTTCTAGTATCTTTAGAAAATGTATAACAAATTGTATTTTCATCTCCACATAAAAGAGTTGCATTACATTCTCTTAATATATCTAATACCTTAATATATTTCAATCTATGTTCCTCCTAAAATTATGTTCTCATTATATCACTTATTTAATTCTATGTAAATATACTTTACTATTATTACATTTATTAAAAATTTTACTTCAGTTTATGTCACACTTGCAAAATTGCAATAATTATGTTTACTTTTTATCATAAATATGATATACTTTAATGGAAATATTTTTTTAAATCAAATATAATTAGGAGGTTAAAATTATGACACAAACAATTTTTGCATTATCTGTCCTTCTTTTCGTTGGATTAGCAATTGTGCTTCTTATTGAGACTAAGTCGAGTTGGATAAGGGTTATAACCATATTTGTCTTGATTTTGTTTGTTGTTTCAATGTCTGCGTATATCTCTATTTCTGAGCATAGATTAAATGAAGTAACTATATCACAAATAGACATTGAAGCTGTATACAAAACAAAAAGTAATGATAACACAATTTACTATGTTAAAGAAAAAGGAAAAGATACTCTTACCTATTTAGACACTACTACAATTTGGAAAGGAGATTCAAATTATGTAATTCGTTATGAATACCCAAAATTATCTGACACTACAGATTTTCTCCTTTTAGAAGAAAAAATCAATTATATTCTTGTAGTTGATGATTTAAATATCAAAGATTTACCATCACTAGAATAACTAAAAACAGAAAAATAGGAACTAAATTTAGTTCCTATTTTATTTTATCTCTTAAATTTCTGTGATACGTTATTACAAACCTATGCACTTCATCTTGAAGAAATGTTAAGAAATTTAATATCTTTCTATTATTTTTATTTTCTGTATTTGCCAGATTTATTTCTTTTCCATTTTTATTTATAATTCCTCTTGTTCTATGTTTATCATTTTTAACCATACCTATTACATCAATATCATCTAAATCTGCTTCTTTTAAAACATCTTTAACTGCGTTTAACTGCGTTTTGCCACCATCTAATAATATTAAATCTGGCGTTCCCCAATCTTCTAAATGCCCTATTCTTCTTTTTATAACTTCTGCCATACATAAGGGATCATTTTGAGTATCTGTATACTTAATTTTAAATTTCCTGTACATTTTTTTATTTAATTTGCCGTTTTCAAATCTTATCATAGCACCTACTATATATTCATTTCTTAAATTAGATATATCATATGCTTCTATCACATTTAAATCATAATTTAAATCTAACAATTCTTGAAGTAGTACTACAGAATTAACTTCATTACTTTCCTCATCTATATTTATTTTAATATTCTTTTCTACCATCTCTATAAGTTTTAATTTATCACCAATCTTAGGTGATTTTACTTCTACTTTACTATTTTTTATGCTAGATACATATTCAGAAAGTATGTTCATTTCATCTTCATTATCTGACTTTAAATATATTTTCTTTGGTATATCTAATTTATTTGAATTATAATATTGGGAAATAATGCTAAACAAAGAATTTTCAATATCTTGAAGCTGTATTTCATCTATTTTAATATTAGTATGCTTTAGTAGTTTGTAATTTCTTATTTTAAATACTTGAATATATAATTCTTTCTCTTTTACTTTATATACATAGCCCCAGATATCGCTATTTGTTTCATTTATGTTATCTGCTTGTTGCTTTAAAGAAAGTCTATTTATATTATCTAATCTTACCTTTAATTTACCAGCTTTTTCAAATTCTAAATTTGCTATACATTCATCTATATCTTTACTAATAACATTTTTTATTTCATTTGAATTACCATTTAAAAACATGACTATTTGATTTATCATTTCTTTATATTTAATTTGAGAAAGCTCATTTATACATGGACCTAAACATCTTCCAATATGATAATACAAACACGGTACCTTTACTTTAGTAGATTTTTCAAAATTAGTTTTACATCTCTTTACTGGAAATATTTCTTTAATTGTTTCTACTGTATTTCTTGCTGCACTTACATCAGTATATGGGCCAAAGTACAAATTTTTATCATCTAACTTTCTTCTTGTAATATACATTCTAGGGAATTTCTCATTTGTTGTTATTTTAATATATGGGTAGCTTTTATCATCTTTTAGCATTACATTATACTTTGGCATATTTTCTTTAATATAATTACACTCCAAAACTAATGCTTCAAGTTCATTGTCTGTTACAATATATTCAATGTTTTCTATTTGGCTTATCATTTTTTGTATTCTAACAGTTTTAGGACTTTTACTAAAATATTGTCTTACTCTTTTTCTAAGTGATTTTGCTTTTCCTACATATATTATTTTGTTATCAATATTTTTCATCATATATATTCCTGGATTAAGAGGAATATTTGAAACAACTTTCTTTAATCTTTCTAATCTCTCATTTTCAGATACATTATTTGTCATATAACTTCACCTACCGATGTACAAAAAAGAGAGCACAAAATGCTCTCTATATTTTAGAAAAACTATTCAGCAGCTACTTCTTCTTCGTTGTATTTGTCGATAATAGCTTTTTGAATCATTTCTCTTGTTTCAGTGTTTATTGGATGTGCTATATCTTTGAATTCTCCGTTTGGAGTTTTTCTGCTAGGCATAGCAATGAATAAACCTTTATCACTTTCAATAACTTTGATATCATGAATTACAAAAACATCATCAAAAGTTATAGAAGCTATAGCTTTCATTCTGTTTTGAGAAGTGATTTTTCTTACTCTAACATCAGTAATTTGCATTTTGTACACCGCCTTCCTTAACTGTATATTCATATTATACATTATCTAAATCTATTGTCAATACTTTATTTTTTTATTTTTCCAAATTATTGTAAATTTTTGGTAACTAATTTTTGACCCACATATGAAAAAGAAGTAACCTCTATTTTAGAGTTTACTTCTTAATTTTTATAGATATTTTTTAATATCTAAAAGGTGTGTTACATCAGCATCTGCTTTTATATCTTTTTTGTATACTGAGTAATTAACGTTAAAGCCTATAGCCTTTATTCCACAACTTTTTGGAAGTATAACATCACCACGTACATCATCACCTATCATAACATTTTTACAAGGCTCAGTACCACCTAAAGCTCTAATCATAGCTTGATGATGTGGTTTTGCGTAGTAGTCATCCCAGCTATACATTCTCTCAAAATATTTATCAATACCAAGCTTTTTTAATATTTTAAATTGATAATCTCCAAACCAATTAGTAAATGCTACTATTTGATAACCTGATTCATGTAAATATTCTAAAAGTTCATCAGCACCTTCCATAAGTGTACCAGAATGATATTTATCAATAATGTCCAAGAGCTCTTCGCCTGTCTTTCCTACTTTTTTTAATATAGGCATTAACTCTTCAATTACATGACAAAAATATTCTTTTGTAACTTTTATGTTTTTTAAATAATTTAGATTGTTTGAAAACATGTTATCTAACTGTTTTTCAAATTCAGTGCTTCCTTCTAAACCTATATGTTTTGCTATTAACACATGTTCTCTTTCAAAGTGATGCTTTATTAATGTATTATCTAAATCGAAAATTACACGATTTATACCATCAAACTTACTCATAGTTTCATCTCCTAAAAATATATTTTGATAAATTATATCATTATTTTCTATTTATGTCAATTAAAAAAGATGCTACTTTTAGACATAAGTAACATCTAATTATATATATGTATTACATTTTAAAGATTGTTTTTAGAACAAATCTCATAAATTTTCCCGGTTTTAAAACTACTACTTTCATTTAATCACCCCTAACACAAAAGCCATGCAATTCCAAGTGCAATAACTGCAGCTGCAAAAGCTAAAATCCAAGTCCATAGAGGTAAAAATATGGCTATTACTGCACCTATACCAAACGCAACTAAAAATAATCCAATAGTTTTTCTAAAAGCTCCAAAAAACATATTTACCTCCTTATTGACATTACCTAAAATTAATATATACTAGTACTAGATTAGTATATATTATGAAAAAATAATTAAAAGGTGATAAATTTGAAGAAAGAAAATGATTTAAAATTATTAAGTAAAGAAAAAACTTTAGAAATTATACATATATTGGAAAAGGAATATAACGATGCTAAATGTGGGCTTGATTTTGAAACACCTCTAGAGCTTACTGTGTCATTAATATTAGCTGCTCAATGTACAGATAAAAGAGTAAATATGATAAGACCAATACTATTTAAAAAGTATCCTGATGTATACGCTCTTTCAAAAGCAGATAAAAAGGAATTAGAAAATATTATTCATTCTTGTGGCTTTTATAACAATAAAGCTAAAAATATTATTGCTACTGCAAATATTATTGTAGATAAATTCCGGTGGAAATGTTCCAAGTACAATGGAAGACCTTACTTCACTTGCAGGTATTGGTAGAAAAAGTGCTAACATTATTTTACAAGAATGCTTTGATATAACTGAAGGAATAGCTGTTGACACTCATGTAACTAGAATAACAAAAAAATTAGGTTTAACAAATAATGTTGATCCGGTAAATATAGAAAAAGACCTAATGAAAAGTATTCCTAAGAAATATTGGAATAAAATAAACCACATGTTAGTTTCTCATGGCAGAGCTATCTGTGATGCAAAAAAGCCAAAATGTTCTGAATGTATGATAAATACAATATGTAGAGAATATGCAAAAAATCAGGCTTAATTCCTGCCATTTTATTGTATATTAAAAACCCCGACTATTTAAGTCGGGGCTTTTGTTAATCATCATCTTCTGTTTCAAGCAAGAAGAAAACTTCATGTTTGTACTTTGCTTTCGTATCTTTTTCAGGGAATCTTCTTGTTGTTCCATCCCATATACCATTTTTGTCACGTCTGTGAAACTTGACAGATGTTGCTCCTGTATGACCTGCTATAATTGTCATACTTCCTATTTCTCCTCTAAGGCTATTTCTAAATGCCTCCGGAATAGAGTTAAATTCTATTCCAAAACGTTTTAAGTCTTCAGCCAAAAGTGCTTCTGCACACTTAACAACTTCTTCCCATTCAGTATCGTTTTCAACTTTGTTTTTTACAAGTCCAAATGAGTACTCCCTGTTAAGTCCAAGCATATCACTGTACAAACCTAATGATTCACCAACAGGTTCGTCCTTTCTTTTTGTCCGAACAATTATTTTACTCCCTGATGAACCTGCGTCATCGAATGCCAAATTTTTAAGTGTTTCTAAAAAACCCATAGTATTTTCCTCCTTTATAATTATATAAAAAATTTATTTTTAAAGTACATATATATTATACCATATTATGTTAACTTTTGTCAAGATAAAAAATACACCTCTACTACGAACGTAGAGGCGATTATAAGAGGTTGATATATGAAAACTAAAGGTTTTTCCTTTAATCGGCATTCATTTTTATTTCTTATGCTTCCCATACTCCAACTTTTGTATTTCTAGCTTCTTTTTCTGCTTGAAGTAGTATGTCAAGTTTATCTACATTTTTTCTTTCAATTCTTAAAGTTGCGTAACCGTTTTTTAAAATATCTTTATTATATAGTTCATTATTAAGATAAACATATGCATAAGCTTTATTTTTATCTAATTTTGAATTGTCAAACTCTATAACAATTTTTTTATTAACTAAATCTTTCTCCATTTTTTCTTTTAATGAATTATCTTTAGCTGAGTTCTCAACTCCAATTAAATTTAATTTATAATATTCGTTTTCAGAAGTTTCAATAACAATTCCACCATCATCACTAATTGCTTGAACTTTATATTCTTTTGATTTTGTAAATGCGCTTAAACTCTCAAGTGATTTAGGCATAACGCTTGATATGTCAACTGATGAATCTTCTTTTACTAGACTCGCAATTTGCTCTTTATTCAAATCATTTTCTAAAGATTTTGTTGCTACAAACAATCCTCCAGCAATTAAAACTATAGATATTAATATTGCTATTACTGGTGGTCCATATTGTCTAATATAAAAACTTCTTTTATTTTCATAATACATCAGTTGCACCTCCTTTTTTATAAACGAACATCTTACATGTACTATTGTAGCACAATATTTATGTAAAGTCAATAGTTATGTTCACTATTTTGTCAAAAAATTAATACAAGTGTCATTTTTTCTTAAAAAATTCCCTATTATGTATTGTAATAATAAATATTACTAAACAAACAGGGATTAATTTAAAATCTATATATCTGCATTATGCCAAATATTTTGTACATCATCGTTATCGTCTAACTTATCTAAAAATCTATTAAACTTTTCTTCTTCTTCCTCAGAAAGTTCTTTTTTCATATTTGGAACCATCTTAATTTCAGCTTCTGCAAGTTCATAATTTTCTTTTTCTAATGCCTCTCTTACTGCAGTAAAATCTTGAGGTGTTGTAATTATTTCAAAATATTCCTCATCAGATACAAAATCTTCAGCGCCAGCATCTATAACTAACATCATTAATTCTTGTTCATCTATAGAAGAAGTATTTTCAATTACAATAACACCTTTTTTATCAAACATGTAACCAACTGATCCTGTTTGACCTAGGTTACCACCACTTCTGTCAAAAATACATCTAACATCAGAAGCAGATCTATTTCTATTATCTGTCATAACTTCAACTATAACAGCAACACCTGCAGGTCCATAACCTTCATAAGTTATTTCTTCATAACTATCTGCTGATGTGTCTCCTGCTGCTTTTTGTATACATCTATTTATATTATCATTAGGCATATTATTAGCTTTTGCCTTTGCAATCATGTCTCTTAATTTAGCATTAGTACTAGGATCAGGACCACCTTGTTTTACTACAACAGTAATCTCTTTACCTAATTTTGAATAAATTTTTGCCTTCTTACTATCTACAGCTTCTTTTCTTCTTTTAATATTAGCCCATTTGCTATGTCCTGACATATTATTTTTCCCCCTTTAATTTATAACTAGCTTCCTAAAATATTTTACCACTTTTTTATCTATTTGTGTAGTGTTTTATACAAATTTCATTATGCAAATACGTTATAATTATACTTATAGTTTTGCAGAAGATAATTATATACTTCTTTTCCAGCATATACTTCTTTAAAACATTCCGGTCTTATCAATTCTGGCAACTCTATGTCAATATCTGATTTTTCAATAACATATTTAACGAATTCTGCGCAATAAAAAGGTTTATTAATTTTTATCCTAATATTAAGTATTGCAAACACCCACAATACATTAAATTTATATTCTTCTTTATTTAATTGTATTTTTTTAATTGCATTTTTTAATTTTAAATACTGATATTCTTCTACATTTAATTCTATTATTTTTGTATTATTATTTTAAATCTCCTAAATGTTCCTTTATCAATAAGTTCATGTATAAATCAACCTATAAATGGATTGTATGGGTTTAATCTTCCAAAACTATACATTTCATTTAATTCTCCATCTAAAACTACTGAAACATGTGAAAACTCATCTTTGGTATGGCATTTTATAATTTTAGACAATATTGTTCCCGTATACGTTAGTATAATATATATTTTTTTCATATTTTCTTTTACTCCCCAAAGTTTAACATAAAGTCATCTCGTTAATTTCAATTATATATTTTCAATACATTAATATATTACCATATAAATAATGCTTTGGCAACTTTGTTAAAGTTAAAAATAATATAAAATTACTATATATTAAAAATGCAATATAGTAAAACCCTTAAGTAATTAAACTTAAGGGTTTAAAATAATTAACCGTAATTGTAAATATTATCTTTGTTGTAAATTGTAAAACCAGCACCTGTGAATTTAAGTTTTGACGACTCATCAACTACGTTGCAGTCAAATTCCTTTGCAATATTTTTAACAAGATTAATGCCAACTATTTTTTCATCTGAAGGATCATAAATAATATTATTGCAAAAATCAATATTGCCTAACGTATCAGCATTATACATTATTGTATCATCATCGTACTCTATTTTATCTTTATTAAATACAATAGTACGATATTTACCATTGGATAATTGATATGCAAATAGCCACTTACCAGTTGCCTTATCATACTTAATAGCATATTCGTTTATTTTACCCGAATAATTAACTTCAAAAGTATAATCGCTAGTAGATACGATTGCTGTCTTAGGGTAAAGTGATATAGCAATTTTTTTGCCATTTTCAGATATTTCAAACAAAGAATTATATACTTTACCTAAATAAGTTGGCATGTTTCCATTTCGAGTAACTTCTAATTTAACCAGGTTACTTCCTTCATCAACATAATACAAATAATTGTCTTTAACACGATAATTTGATTTATGAGCACGTTCAATAACAGAAATCAATTTGTTATTTTCATCATATATTTTTATACTGTTATCATCAGTTACATATACTATCTTGCCATCTTTAGAGAAGTCTACTCTTTTTCCTTTAGGAACATCAAAAACTCTACCCGTATTAAAATGTACAACTTTGCTGTCTTTATTTAAATAATGTACATTACTTAAAATATATGCACAGTTATCATTTGAAAATACGATAGAAATTTGTGGTCCCTTTGCAGACGGCATAGCTTTTGTAATTGTAGGTGCAGTTTTGACCTTCGCATTTTCATTACATATAGGACATTCAGAATATTTTGAATAATAATAGATATCATGTGTACTGCAATACTTAAGATTTCCTAAAAGTTCCTGTAAATCAGAAACGATATCTATCTTAGCTCCATTTTCAAATATGTCGATGAAATCCTGCTTAAGCTTAGGCGAAATCCAATTCCAACTTCCAATAATTTTAGGTATCTTTATATCCTTACTATGTTTTCCCACAATAGAAATTTTCTTTTTCATTCTTTCTACTGTTGAAAGATTTTTATTAGGAAGATACGTTCCACCAAAAGGATGAATTCTTGTAAGCATATAAAATGCAAGAACTGCAAAATTGTAATTTTCATTCTCTATTGAAAACTTTATGGTTCCATCTGGCATGTAACTGTCCGGACAAGTAAAGAGCTCTGTATAGGCGTCTGGAGAAAAAAGACTTTCTCTGCCCCAGCTATCTACATCAACAAAGTATGGTGTCTTACCGACCATCTGAAAATTATAATCACTGATATCGCCTATTAAAATACCCTGAGAGTGTAATTTGTTTATCTCTTTGCCAAGATCAACAATTATTTCTAAGACATCTTTGTTTGAAAATTTAGCAGCAATTAAATACTTTGTTTTTGTAAGCATGTGCAAATCTTCAGTTCCAATCAGCTTTTTCATGAAATAAGCAATAAATTTTTTATTCAGTGTAGCTTCTTCCTGTGGTCCTATAACTTTTCGAGATAGTGTATCTTTAGTTGATATGAAATATTTTACCTTTTTTTCTTTTCTTGCTAAATCCACACCAGTTTTAAAAACCTTTAAAACAGTTTTGGAATCATATTCATATATTTCTGCTTCTCCACCTTCTGCTAATTTGTTAAGCCTATCTATTTGACTCCGACTTTTAAAATCAATAGCCATATGTTAAACCTCCTTAAAAACAAATTGATATATCATCATGAAACAAATCATTTTCATTATTGTTTCTGTTGATTAACTTTTCGATTTGGGGTCCTTTTCCTTCTTTTAAAAATCTCATAAATTTTACTTTATCAACTTCAAGAAGATTTTCAGTGTACCTTAAACCATCAGTTGCTACGCCAACATTGGTATATTCTTCTTTATTAAATTTAGTTACTTTAAAGCTTACACCATCTTTGTATTCCTTAAGAATAGACTTATCTGTGATAAAATTATATACATAGTACTGAGGATATTCACCATCATCAAGTTTATCAAAAGTTATACTCTCTTGGTTTTCTTTTATAATATATCCATCACCGCAACTGTATACAATAAATTCATTCTCAGATTCAAAACACACAAGGATAGTGAAACAATAATTATTAAGAATAAAGCTAGCATCATCACACACGGCAAGCATTTTATAAAAAACGTTATTTACTATATCAATAAAATTTGTTTCATTAACTTCAATACCGTTATCATAAAATTCTTTTACTTTTCTTGCAAAAAGCTGTGCAAAAATTCTACAACCTATTTCAGAATGATTTCCTGAACCACATCCGTCAAGAACAATTTTCATGTTAAGTAAGCTAAACATAAAATCATGGTTGTTTTTATTTCCAAATATATGATCAGATCCTATTTTGCAAACTTTTATAATATTCCGTTTAGGTATTTCCGTATTTTTTGTTTCTGCAGTTTCTACATTAATGTTCTCTATTTTCCCATCTGCAGAAATGTTTTCTGAAACTTTTATTTCATCATTCTTCTCTTCATCTTGCTTTCTATTCGAAAAAATATTCATTAAAATACCTCCTTGAATAAATAAGAGAGGGACTAAACTTGCAGTCCCTCTCAAAACATTTAATTACGTGTTGATTTAAATATCAAAGAATCCACCATCGGAACTACCTGCAGCACCAGAACTTGCCTTCTTTGAAGCAGAAATAGCACTCTTAGAGACAAGGTCAATTACTCTGCGAAGCTCAGACTCATCATTGCTTACTTCTTTAACATTATTTTTATTGATTCCGAGAGAATCTGCAATACCAAAAGCATCCTGGCCAAAAGCAATAAATGCAACGGTAATCTCTCTGCGAAGAAGTTCTTTGATTGCATTACGCGCATCAGAAATACTGCAAGAAGAACCGACATCTTCACCGTCTGTCAAAATAACAAAGCATGCACGGACGTTAGTTCCATTGTTTTTTAGCTGCTCCATATATTCTAACATACGTTGCTTTCTATCAACGATTGTATCATAAAGCTTTGTACGGCCGTATGAAGCATAATCGGGATTAAAATCATCCGGAGCCACATAACCACCTGTCTGAATTTCAGAAGCGAAGATTGTCTTACTTACGAGCATTTCATCTGCCTGCTTAGAATTGCAAATTGCATTTTTGTAATGCACCAAGCAATCCTGCATTGTGCTCTCAAACGGAGACATTGAAGAACTTCCGTCAATTGCAAAATCAACAAGCATTATACTTGCAGAAGCAACTTCATCGACATCCATATTTTCCGCATATGTTTCATCAAGACCATCAATTACAATGTTTTCATCATATTTACTCATTTTAGCATCCTCCTTAAAAATTATTAAAGCTGAATTTCTGTTGATTTTTTGAAATTGATACCATACGAATTCTTAAAGTTGTCAAATGCAGCTTTAGTATCCGCTTCACAACCAGTAATAGGTGATGTACAGTCTTCCAGAATTGTAATTTTCTGGGTAACATCAGGTCTGTTTGAAAAATGTTCTGCAATCTGCTTTACAGATTCCATAAGACAATGGCTTGCAGCTTCACCGACAACATAAATCTCATCATATTTTTCGATAGCGTTAAGAACTGTTGTATTAATGAAGTTCTTCTGACTGTATTCGGGTTTTATGATACCATACATTTCAGAATAAGGATCCTGTCCTTTAGAAACCATAAGATTCTTTGTCTTACGTGCAACAGAATGGAAATATACCATTTTTGCAAATTCGTTTTCCAAAGATGCACCTTCTGTTCCTGAAATACAGTGATAAGGCCAAATGCAAAGCTGTTTCTTAGCTGTGCTTTCAAGTTCCTTAAGATACTTAAGCGATTCCTGCGCTCCGATTACAGGGCGCCAACGATTTGCTTCAACATCAGCATAAGTAATAACTGTATAAGGATCCGGATGATCTCCATTTTCATTTACCCACCAACACGGATGGAATATCTGATGAGGAGTGTGAGTGTCCAAAGAACACATAATGCTTGACAGTCCGCTCATATTGTTATAAATAAAGCGTGTAATTCTTTCAACATCTCCTACAGAACCAGGAACAGCCAAAGCGCCGCCTTCAATAAAATCTTTCTGCACATCGATACACAGAAGTAATCTTCTGGGTGCATCCTGTACTGACGGTGAAAATTCTTCCTTTTCTGCCATTGCAAAAACCTTATTTAAATCAATAGCACCATGCTGACCAATTTTTGCAACGTCTACAATCTGTTCATAATTTGTTTTCATGTTTTATTACCTCCTAAAAATTTTTAAAATAGGCTTCTTAGCTCTAAATCAAGAACTAACTACATATTAAAATGCAGATATATTATATCATACTATTTTTATTTTGTAAATACTTTATGTAAACTTTTGTTTGATTAGTTATGTATTACAAACAAGAAAAGAGGAAGGTATGTAATCCTTCCCCTAAAATTTGAATAAACTATTATTCAATTATAATTTTTTCAACGGTAAAACCATAAGAAGCATAACCGCTATCTCTTCCGGTCCCTTCATAATTGTATTGCTCAATTTTCTAAACGCTACCATCTCTAGCCCGTTTATATCTTGAACCTCTTTCAACAGCTTTTCTGATACCTTCAGAAATTTCAGTATCAATTGGATAATCACAACTCATACCACAAGTTTTATGGATAAAAGTCCTCTCGTTTATACCATTTTGAATGCAGTAATCAAGTATATCACCCAATTTTTTAGCATTTTTTATATCCATTCCTACCCTCCATTAGAATCTACCGTTATACACTCTTTTAGATTCTTCCGCTATTCTCTCTCTTATCTCGTCAAAAGTCTGTGTACGAACAAATTCGCCATCAACAAAAACATCTTCAAGTTCATTGTCTTTGATATTTCTTATTGTTTCAGGTGTAAGATTATCAATAAGCTGGTAATCTCCATCTCTGAACACCACAGCTACTAAACCTTTTTGAGATTTTTTAAATTTACCACTGTCTGTAGCAGGATCTTTAAATATAGCTTTAAACTCACCGTTTTGTATAATAGCAGTTCCTTTAAGTGCAAAACCAAAAGTATCTCTTGTAACATACTGGTAAGTATATGAACCAATACCCAGTCCAACACATACGGTCGCAAATCCATTTTCCATATTGCCTTCACACATTGCAATTGCTCTTTCAGGAGTTATTGAATCACCATACACCGTTCCAATGTGTGGATTAAGCTCAATATAGCCTTTTTCATTTACAATGCCACCATATTCTTCATAAATTCTTTCTACAAGACCTTTACGTATAGAATCAATGTATGGCTTAAGTCTATCATCAAGCTCGTCAAATTCTACATCTTTATCGCCACATATCATCTTTACCGGGTCTCCAGAATCCGGACGAATATTAACTTTACCTTTTCTGTTTAATATAGCTTCTTTAACTTCAGGATCAGATAATACATTATCCATAAAACCCCATGTGTTATACGTATCAACAACACATGTAAAATTACCACTTGGATATACCTTTGTACAGAAATGCAAGAAAGCTTCTTTTTCTTTAGGCCCATAAGATTCCATTACACTATGCTCGGTAGAGGGAACATATGCAAGGACATCATCTTTTGCATCATAATATGCCATAAGATAATTTCTTGCCATAATTGTAGCCGAGCTACCAAAGCTAGCAAGATGTCCTGCAGACGTTCTATAAGCGGCTTCGGGACTTCCCATTCCACGCATAGAGAAATCTCCACCCTGATAAAATACTCTTCCTGGTTGATTACATCCAGTAAGCTCAGCATAATGCGTAAGAATTCGCTTATACTTATCTGCAATCGTTGCTGCTGTCATAGGTTGCCAAATAAGTGATGATTTTGTTGTTTCCAAATATCCAGGAAGCCAATAGAATTCAGGGAGTGTATTTTCAATAGTAAAAATCGGCACACCAGTTTGTACTATCTCTTTTCCATCAACAACATGTTTTCCTCCAATTGGCACAAAAGTTCCTTCTTTAAGAGCTTTTATTCTGATAGGAAGATAACCAAGTTTATGAAGTTTTTCGAAGTGCGTGTAATTGTACTTTTCAACCATTTCCGGATTCGTGTTTGAAAATGTTCCCTTAATGCTTTCAATAATTTCATCAACTGCTTCCTTAAGAGGTCTGTTGAAAAAGTTATTCTGCCATTCCCAGTACAATGTTGCAAGCTCTCCTTGCATTCCAAATGCTACAACATGTGTTACACCAGGTATTCGGCTCATTCTTGCTGTCCATGTTTCATATACCCAGCTTATACCATCAGGATATTGTTCCTTATGACAGATTTTATATCCATCAGTCAAAAGTGCAGGGTTTTTAGTCATTTCTTTAAACATCATAGTAATATTCCTCCTAAAAATTAATAAATATATCCTTCTACATCAACATCCATGTACTTGATTTTATTATGGCTTTTTTCCATCATAGACGCACTTGTATAAACCTTTTCTATAGGCGAAGTATCTTTTAATAATGCTCCTGCAAAAATAGTTTCTTCACAATGAGTAACAATAAGGTATACTTCACTTGCGCCGTGATCTTTAAGAATACTTGCTGCCCAGGCAAATGTACCGCCTTTTGAACATAAATCATCAATAATGATACATTTCGAACCAGGATTAACCTGTCCTTCTTTAAGCGTCATACTAATGATTTGTCCTGTAGCCGGATTACGTTTTTTCTCCATGATACAAACATTTTCATAATCTTTATCCTTATACCTTGCTGCCGCACCTTTATCCGGAAATACAATATGGTCCTTTTCATTAAAACCAATTTCTTTCTGAACTGTTGGCAACCAATCACACGCAGGATAAATAGTATGAAGCTTTGTATTGACATTATTGTCCTCAATTGATAACTTAATTTCTTTTTCTGTTACCTCTGAATGAGGTTCCATTATACATATCGAATCAAAATTAAGCCACGCAAGAAAATCAGAAACATATTCAAGGGTAAATAAATCACCTTCAATTTTTCTATCCATTCGGCTATACGGCATATACCAAATAAAAAGTTTACAGGGTACACACCATGTGTCAATTTCCTTTTTTACAAACATAAGCAAAATCAAATCTGCATCTGACTCATACTTTAGTTCAACAATGTTGTCACCTTTTTTTGATAAAAAGTCTTTCACTTTTGTCTCATTGTTGGGAAACTTTTCTGTTATAATAGTTTCACCATTTAATTTAATCATAAAAATTCCTCCTATAAAATTATTTAATTAGTCTTGTAAAAACAAATTTGTTTTTACTAAAATTACAAAACCATATATAGTATACCATAATGTATATCAAAAAGCAAATTCAATGCAATCAAGCACGCCAAAATTGACATAATTTAATAATAATGATATAATATTACAGTAATTAATTTTTAACTACTTTGAATATAAGTAGTGATTTAAGATTATATAAAAAATATTTTTAGGAGGATTTATATTATGAGTAATAATGGATTTGTACGGTGTATGGTTGCAAACGTTGGAAAGGGTCTTGCCAACTCCACAGCTTTTAAAACTAACTTTTTCTCATTTATTGATGATGTAACAAATAAGAAAAAGGTTCAAATCGCTGTTTTTCCTGAGCTTTGTGTTACAGGATATACTTGCCAAGATTTATTCTTCAATCAAACTTTATATGATGATGCGATAACCACATTAAAATTTATTGTATCTGCTTCAAAAAATTATAATACTTTGCTTATTATTGGTTGCCCTATAAAAATCGATGATGCAATGTATAACTGTGCTATTGCAATTTGCAAAGGAGAAATACTTGGTATAGTTCCAAAACATTTTGTTCCAGCTAATGAAAAAAGATGGTTTACCGAGTACGTAGATAATGAAATTAAGTATATACAGCTTTTTGATAAAACTGTTCCTTTTGGTAATCTAATCTTTTCATCATCCTTAGGATATAAACTGGGAATTGAAATCGGCGATGACTTATGGTCAGTTATTCCACCCAGTTCTAATCTTGCTCTTGCTGGCGCTAATATAATTGCAAATTTATCTGCAAGCAACGAGCTTGTTGGAAAAGCTGAATACAGAAAAGAACTAATCAAAATTCAAAGTGCAAAAACGATTTCAGCTTATCTTTATGTTTCCAGTGGATTTAATGAATCTACAAGTGATTTAGTTTTTGGAGGTGCAGGATATATTTTCGAAAATGGAAAAATGTTAAAAGAGCTTAGCCGTTTTAATCAGCAAAACTCATATACGATTGCTGATATTGATATTGAAGATATTTCGAATGAAAGACTCTACAACAAGACATTTAATTGTAGTAGGAAATTTCAAACTGCTAAGTATACAGAAATACCTTTTTCTCAATATGACAATATTTTTGATCCAAGCTTCAGAGATATACAGCAAAATCCATTTGTGCCTACAACTCTTGATGAAAGAAACAAAGCTTGTGAAGAAATTATTTCTATTCAATCCACTGGACTTGCAAGAAGACTTAAAAGTATAAAGAATGAAAAAGTTACATTAGGTATATCTGGCGGACTTGATTCTACTCTTGCATTACTAGTATGTTATGATGCATTTAAACGTTTAAATCTCGACTTAAAAGGTATTATAGGAATTACGATGCCGGGATTTGGTACAACTAACAGAACATATAACAATGCGGTTAAATTATGTACAGAGCTTGGAATAACTCTAAAAGAAATTCCAATTAGAGATGCTTGTGTTCAACATTTCAAAGATATTGAACATGATATTTCAGTTCATGACATAACCTATGAAAACGCACAGGCAAGAGAAAGAACGCAAATCCTTATGGATATGGCCAACAAACATCAAGCTATGCTTGTTGGAACTGGTGACTTATCAGAACTTGTTCTTGGTTGGTGCACATATAACGGAGATCATATGAGTATGTATAATGTTAACGGTTCTGTTCCTAAAACACTTATTAAACATCTAATAAAATGGTATGCAGAAGAAGTTTTAAAGGAAAATGAAGCCCTTAAGAACATTTTACTTGACATCATTGATACTCCTATAAGTCCTGAACTCCTTCCTACTGATGGAAAAGAGGTTGTACAAAAAACCGAAAACTCAGTTGGACCTTATGAACTCATTGACTTTTTCATATATTATTTCTTAAGAAAGCATTTTGATAAATATAAGATTCTTATTCTTGCAAGAATTGCATTTAATGATAAATATTCTTCTGATGAGCTTATTCAATATTATAATGCTTTTAACAAAAGATTCTATAACAATCAGTTCAAACGAAACTGTCTTCCAGATGGTCCGAAAGTAGGTTCAGTTGGAGTTTCTCCAAGAGGAGATTTGCTTGTCCCTTCTGACATCTATTAATCAAAATTTAAAGTGGGTACATATATTTATGTAGCCACTTTTTTCAATTTTATTTAATTAATATTTTTGATTCAATATCTTTATTTAATAGCTTTATAAAGTTGTCTGCATCATCTTTACATCCAACTATATCCCCATAATGAGTTGGAATAGCTATTCTAGGCTTAATTATATTTACAAGCTCAGCAGCCTCTTTATACGTCATAGTATATGTTCCACCTACTGGAACAAATGCAACATCACACTTCACTTTTATATTTTCCTCTGTCACATCTGTATCTCCTGCTATATAGTAAGATAGATTATTTAAATATATATTGTAGCCTACCCAATTATTTGCTTTTGGATGAAATTTTTTATTTACATTGTATGCAGGAATAGTTTCAAATTGTAATGAATCAATTTCATATTTTTCATTTGGATTTACAGTTAAAATATTTTTATCATTAAAACCTATTTCAAAGGCCAAATTATACATATCTAATGGTAATATAATTTTAGTGTTTTCTTTTCTTATCTTATTTATATCATCAGGTGAAAAATGATCATAATGTGAATGTGTAATAAAAATATAATCTGCATCATTATATTCTTTATCAATTTTAAAAGGATCTATATAAATTATTTTATCTTTCGAAATTTTTATGCTGCTGTGGCATAATACTTCTACACCTTCTAACATGCTAAAATCCCTCCCTCTTTAATCTATAAAATAACTATACTATTATATATATTATTTGTCAATAATATGTTTTGGTAAAAGTATAACCCCTAGTATTACCTAGAGGTTATATTTTTTTACCAACCATTTGCTACCCTGCGATATTCTTCTTCAAGTTCATATTTGTATTGATTTACAATCAACAGTACCGTGTCTTTTTCATAGTCAAGTAAATCATAATCTTTTTCAATATGAACCGGATCAAGCCATACCAAAGCAACCTTTTTACGATTTCTTACAACATAGCAATGTGGTTTTTTACCCTTACACTCATGTTTATATCTGGGCGTTACACAATCAAGAGAATAAGTTACAGGTAATCTAAGCATACAATATTCCCTCCTTTATAAAATTATTTATAAAACTAAAAATGTTCTACAATATATAATATGCAAGAGATATTGATTTGATTTATATTTATATACATTTAAAATAATATGTAAAAGAACCCTAGATTTTTCTAGAGTTCAATTAAATGGAATTAGTTAATTATAAATCGTCAATTCCTATTCCTGCCTCTTTAGCTGCAATTATTCTTCCTTCTAAAGCTTCATCAAGTGAATTAGGATGTCTATAGTCATATGCAAATAAATGAAGTGCAAGTTCTGCCTCTGCTTCCGATTTAACAATATCTTTTCCACCATTTAGTGCAAAAGCTCCGTCTAGTTCTTTTACCCTTTCAGGATTATTTTCAAGACCAGCCTTTATAACTAACTCTTTAAGTTCTGGATGCCCTTCTAAAAACGGATTCCAATTTTCTCTGCTATAAATATCAAGCATTTTCATACCTCCTAAAATTATTTTCAAGGTTAACTTTATTATCGTTTCCATATTATATCATAATACCTATATAAATGCAAAAAGAAGCCTTAAACTAAACTTAAGACTTCTTAATTATACAACTTTACATATTTATCGTAATAATTAAGTATACTTACCAAATATTTTTTTGTTTCTTCAAATGGAATGTTTGAAATATTAATATGGTCAGATTCATATATGTCATTTGCTAAAATCCATTTATCAACGTTTCCTAATCCTGCATTATATGCACAAATAGCCAGCCATATATTTCCATTATACCTATTAACTAAACTTTTAAAATATTTTACACCTATATATATATTAGTTTTTGCATCAAACAAATCAATATTATTTATATCTATATTATCTATACCAGTTGCAGTTTCCTTTGCAGTTGAATCTAAAATTTGCATAAGACCTTTTGCATTTTTAGAAGAACTTGCGTTTTTATTAAATTTACTTTCCTGTTTTATTATAGCAAATATCAAATAAGGATCTATATTATTTTCTTCTGACGCATCTATAACATATTTAGAATATTTAATAGGGTATATAAAAGTCTCTAGAATTGCTATATACCCTATATATATTAATAGTAAAAATAATATTATATATATAACAAATTTAAATATATTTTTATTAAACAACCTTGTTTTCACTATATCATTCACCTTTTATTTTGCCTGACTCCAAGTCTTACCAGAGCTTACTGATACCTCTAAAGGAACTTTTAATCTAATAACATTTTGCATACTTTCCTGCATTATTTTAATTACTTCTTCCTTTTCATATTCTGGCGCTTCTATAATTAATTCATCATGAACCTGCATTATAATTTTTGCTTTTAAATTTTTCTCTTTTAGTTTCATATATAACTCATTCATAGCCTTCTTTATTATATCTGCAGCAGTTCCTTGTATAGGAGTGTTCATTGCAACTCTTTCACCGAACATAACAGTATTTCTATTACTTGCTTTTAACTCATCAGTATATCTTATTCTACCAAACATAGTAGATACGTAGCCATTTTCTTTACCTTGCTTTATACTATTTTCCATAAACTCTTTAACTTTGTAATATTTAGTTAAATAATTTTCTATATACTGTGTTGCTTCACTTCTAGTAGAATTAATATTTTTAGCAAGACCAAAACCACTTATTCCATATACAATACCAAAATTAACTGCTTTTGCTTTATTTCTAATCTCATGTGAAACTTCTTCAAGTGGTATATTAAAAACTTGTGATGCAGTTACGCTATGAATATCAATTCCTTGTTTAAATGCATCTATCATTATGTTATCATCAGCCATATGAGCAAGTACTCTAAGCTCTATTTGACTATAGTCAGCATCTATTATTATATTATCTCCTTCTGCTTCAAAACAATCTCTTATTCTGCTTCCTAGCTCCGTTCTTACGGGAATATTTTGAAGATTTGGATCAACACTACTTAATCTTCCAGTAGCAGTTACAGTTTGCATAAAAGTGGTATGTATTCTTTTGTCTTTTGATATACAGTCTATTAACCCATCAACATATGTAGATTTTAATTTTGCCATCGATTTATAGTCTAATATATATTGCACAATTTCATGTTTATCAACAAGTAAATCAAGTGTTTCCTTGTCAGTAGCATAACCTTTCTTTGTCTTTTTATTAGCTGGCAAATTTAACTTTTCAAAAAGTATGGTTCCAAGCTGTGATGGCGAATTAATATTAAACTTTTCTCCTGCAAGCTCATATATTTTATTTTCAAGTTCTAAGATGTCTTTTGAAAGCACATTTCCAAACTCTAATAATTTTTCCCTGTTTATATACATTCCATTATGTTCAATGTGCGCTAAAGTTTCGATAAGTGGCATCTCTATATTAAAATATAATTCTTGCATATCAAGTTTTTGTATTTCTTTAAGTAATAACTCATTTATTTTATTAATTGCTTTTAAGCTAGCAAATATATATTTTTTTTGAATATCAGATAAGTTCTTTTTTTTCTCTTGCTGCAAATTAGTAGATAATGTATCAAATAACGAGGTCTGCACTGTACTTTCTTCTTTACCGTCTTCAGTTTTATTTTCAGTTGGCATATTTATTCCTAATAAATTATATGAAATATTTTCAATTTCATAATTGTTTTCATTTGCATGAAGTAAATAATATGCTATTTTTATATCAGATTCAAAACTTTCAAAATTATCTATCTCATTTTCTAAACAAATTTTATATATGTTTTTTAAATCATAACCAACTTTTTTATTTTTTAAATCGATAATATTTTTTAATATTTTCTTTTTATTATCATTAATATTATCTAAATCAACATACATATATTTATCACAAATATTTAATATCAATATATTTTCTAGCTCCATCTTTTTAGAGTTAATTAACGATATATATACTTTTTCATCAGCAGAGCCTTTTTTTTCTATACACTCAATAAATTTATTATAATCATTTGAAATATCAATGATATTTTCTTCATTAAATTCTTTAAAAAAAGCTATATTGTTGTCAGTTGCTGGTATAGAAATTCCACTAGCATCATATCTTTCTAAAAACTTTTTAAAAGATAATCTTTCAAATAAACTTGTTAATTTTGCTATATCAACATCTGAAAATTTTAACTTATCATAATCTAAATTTATAGGGACATTTACATCTATAGTTGCTAGCTTATAGCTTAAAAAAGCCATCTCTTTATTACAATCTAATTTTTGCCTAACAGAAGGTGTACATTCTAATTTACCTGTATCTTCATATATTTTTTCTAGACTCTCATATTTTGATATAAGAGCATATGCTGTTTTTTCTCCTATACCTGGAACGCCAGGAATATTATCTGAGCTATCACCCATAAGAGATTTAATATCTATAACTTGTTTAGGAGATATACCTTGTTTTTCTTTTAAGACCTCAGGAGTATATATGGTATATTCTGTTTTTCCCATTTTAGTTTGTGGCATAACTATACTTGTATTTTCAGATATTAATTGAAGAGAATCTTTATCTCCTGTAAGTATGTATGTAAAAATGTTGTTTTGAGTATTTTTATTTGCAATCGTGCCTAATATATCATCTGCTTCAAATCCTTCTATTTCGAATATAGGGACATTCATAGCAGAAAGAACATCTTTTATTACAGGCATTTGAACTCTTAACTCATCTGGCATCATTTTTCTATGCGCTTTATAATCTACAAACATTTCATGCCTAAATGTAGGGGCCTTTAAATCAAAAGCAACAGCTACATAATCAGGATTTAATTTATCTAACATCATATAATAAATATTAAGAAAGCCATAAACAGCATTGGTATAAAGTCCATCTGTCGTTGAAAGTAGCCTAATACCATAAAACGCTCTATTCATTATACTGTTTCCATCAATTACTAAAAACTTTTCTTTTCTTTCTTCCATATTTGCTCCTCTTTTTCTATATAAATTTTTGCCATACAATATTTGCAACATCTCTTCCATATTTAGTTAAAGATATATTACTACCATCATATTTTAATAATTTTTTTGATATTAGTTCATCAATTTCTGTTTTAAACATATCAAAGATATTAGTTTTAAATTTATTATAAAAATCTTTTATGCTTACACCTTCATTTAATCTAAGTCTAAGTATAATATATTCTTTTATTGTATCTAACTTATCTAATTCTTCTGACTCCTCAATTACATTTCCCATTTCATTTACATTTTTTATATATTTTTTGATATCAGATATGTTAGTATATCTTCTTCCGTTTATATAACTAGCTGCAGAAACCCCAAAACCTAAATAACATCCTTGATTCCAATAATTAAGATTATGTTTAGACTCATAATCTTTTTTACAATAATTTGAAATCTCATACATATTATACCCAGTATTTATTAAATAAGTATATGTTAAGTCATTCATTTTTCTTTCATCATCTTCTGAAGGAAGCTTAGCAAATCCTGCCTCTAATATTGTAGAAAGTTTAGTATTTTCATGAACCTCTAAACTATATGTTGATATATGGTTTATATTGCTGTTTAAAGAAGTAACAAACTTTAATGTTTCTTCAAACATATCAATATTTTCATTGGGAAGACCAGTTATAACATCAAGAGAAATATTTTTTACTCCTGCCTTATTCATATTATCTAGCGCAATAATTACATCTTCTTTAGTATGTCTTCTACCGATTAATTTTAATGTACTATTGTTTGCAGATTGCATTCCCAAACTAAATCTATTAATTCCCATATCTAAATACTTTTTAATTTTTTCATAACTACAGTCAGCAGGATTTAATTCTATTGTTATTTCTTCTACTTTTTCAAAAGTAAACATATTAAGTACGTCTAATATTTTTTCAATATATGTTTCTGATATATATGAAGGAGTTCCTCCACCAAAATATATCGTCTTTATTTTATACTCTGAAAGTATTTCAGAATTATTTAAAATTTCTTTAATAACTGCATCTATATACATATCTATACAAGTATCATCTTCTTTGTCGCTAGAACAAAAATCACAATAATAACATCTAGATTTGCAAAAAGGTATATGTATATATATTGATAATTCTTTACTCATTTAGATTTTAGCCTCTTTTCTAAATTTTATTTGCTATGTCAATTATTTTTTTTAGTCTATGGTTTATTCCTGATTTTGTTATTTTTTCTTTGCACAAATCAGTTAAATCACTTAAACTCATTTCAGGATTTTCTTTTCTAAGCGTGCATATCTCCCTAAGTTCAGCTGGTAATTTTTCTACCATATTATTTTTTTCTAATTTTTCAATAGCAAGCAGTTGTTTATATGCAGCTGATATAGTTTTACTTAAATTTGCCGTTTCACAATTTATACTTCTATTTATATTATTTTTTATGCTTCTTTCTACTCGTATATTTTCAAAATACAAAAGAGCTTTACTTGCACCAAGAAAAGAAAGAACCATTGATATTTGTTCAGAATCTTTTATATAGATAACATATAAATTGGTAGAACGTTTTAAGAGTTTTGCTTCAAACCCAATTATATTATTTAATATTTCTACAATAATGGTTGCATTTTTCTTTGATTTAGCCGTAACTTCAAAATGATAATCAGTATTAGGATCAACTATACATCCACTACCAAGAAATAGTCCTCTTACATAAGCCTTCTTACAACAATTATTTTCTTTAATATGTTTTTTTAGTTCTGCTATATTTATATTCTCACCTTCGGTTAAAAGCTCAGCTTCTTTTTGAACTATCTTACAGCATTTTTTATTTGTCTTTATTTTTAATATTTCATTTTTTATATCTTGTGAAAACGACATATTATCACCCTATCATTAGAATTAAAATCTTTTACTTTTTCAATAACTTCATATTCATTATATCTATCAAAAAGCCTAACTAAACCATCCATTTGGTTATATCCTATTTCAAACATAATAAAAGAGTTATCGTTTAAAAAATCTCTTGCCTCATCTATTATTTTCTCATAAAAATCAAGTCCTGTTGTTCCACCATCTAAAGCAAGCATTGGTTCACGCTTTACATAGTCTGATAACATATCTATATCACCTGTTGGAATGTATGGTGGATTTGACATTATTATATCGTATTTAGAGTCTATTGTCATTAAATTTTCAAACAAATTAGAATTTATAACAAAAGTATCTTTTTTAACATTATTTATTTTTATATTTTCCTTTGCTATATCTAATGCAGCTTCTGATATATCAGCAAAATGCATTGTTTTTATTTTAGAATTATTTAAAACCGATATGCCTATAGCTCCACTACCACAGCACAAATCAAGTCCAGTTTTCAAATCATATTTATTAATATATTCTATTGCCTTTTCTACAAGGACTTCTGTATCTTGTCTAGGTATTAGGATATTATTATTAACAACATATTTTTCGTTATAAAAATATACCTTACCCAAAACATATTGAACAGGGATTTTTTCATAGATTATATTGTCTAAATAACTAAATAATTCATTTACTTCTCTGTCTGTTAACTCAATGTTTTCCTTTAATAAATAATACTTACTTTTATTTATCTTTTTAATATGACAAATAAGAATAGATATAAGTTCATCTTTTGAGCAAATATCAACTTCTGAAAAATCATATTCATCACATTTACTTATTACTTCTTTTAAATTCATAAATTAATCACCTAATTTATCTGCTATTTGTTTAATACTGTTTTTTATAAATACATCTATTTTTTCATTCTCTCTATAATCTGCTTCAGCATAGAAATTAATTCTTCCATCTTCAAACATTTTTTCTGATATTTTCTTTCTATTTACAGAATCATATACAGCAATTGATTTACCACCAAAGTCTTTAACAAGCTTCATACATGGTATGTCAGTTTCTCCATCTCCTATGTAAATCATATTTGTAAATGGTATACTTTTTTCTTCCTCTTTCATATAATCATTAACTCTAGAATCAAATACATCTAAAACTCCTTTATTAATTCTAAATAAGAACTGTGTTTTATTTGTATAATTAACACATAAAGCTGGCCACTTTGCAATACTATCTACATTATACATATAATTACATGCATAAATCTTATCAAACTCCTTAGCTATTTCTGTTCCCTCAATCATATCTTTTATACCAGAAGATATAACATAATGATGTATATTAAGTCCTAACTGTTTTCCATAATCATTTATTCTACTAAACCATTTTATTACTCCATCATAAAATGATATATTTTTTCCATATTCATAAAATGCTGATTTTGTTATTGACATATTATTTGATTCTGCTTTTTTTAGCATCAAGTACATATACGCTAGTACATTGTCCATATTATTTTCTTCAGCAAGATTGCCTACTTCTTTCCAAAACAAGTCACTTGTCATATTTAAAGCTGGTATAAAGTTATATTCTTGTATATTCCCGTTTTGCAAGTGTACCATCAAAATCATACATTATTGCAGCATCTTTTAATCCCATAAAACCCTCCTATATATTACGAAAGGGACACTACAAGTAGCATCCCATATATACACATATTATTTGTTTGTTCCGTATTTTTCCATGAATTTAGCTGCTCTACCTTTAGAAGATACTGCTTGTTTTTGACCAGTAAAGTATGGATGACATGCACTACATGTATCTGTTTTCATATCAGCTTTTGTTGATCTAGTTTCAATTACATTACCACAAGCACAAGTTATAGTAGCTTTTTCATATTTTGGTTGTATATCTTGTTTCATTATTTGTCCCTCCTTTAAGCGATAAAATAACATTTTACTTAAATATTTTAACACATGTATCTAATAATTACAAGTTTTAAATCAAAAGTTTGCATATTTCTTAAAGATTTTATTAAGAAATACAAAAATAGTAGGAAAAATTTCCTACTATTTAACTATTATTACTCAATATGATACGATGAATTTTCGTTGTCGTACTCAACTTTTTTGAAGCTACAGTCAATTACTATCTGACCCTTAGCATTTATTATACCGTAATAGCCATCTTTTTTAACCTTAAATACGTTATTGTTTAATTTTTCGATAGAATCATATTTGTAAGTTGTAAGTTCAATAAAGTCAGTGCTCATAAGCATAAACTTTTTGCCGTGTCTTTCGTCTGAGCAAGCTGCAATAATGCAATCGTCTCCGATATATGAAATTTCATCAAAGCCTTTGAAAATTTCATATTCTTTCTCAGAAGTAAACTTAAGTAAACCCGGCATATCATCCATAAGCACTTTAAAAAACACATCACTTATTTTGCCATTGATTGTAACCTCCTGAATTTCATCAAAATAACATGGTACTAATAGCCTTCCGTCTTCATTTACAATACCCTTCTTAGTTATAATTTCTTTCATGTATTAACACTCCTTCTAAATAATTTTAAATACAAATATATTATACCACCTCCAAAACATTATGTCAACTACAAGATAAAATCAAAAGACGGAGATAAAAATCTCCATCTTTTTAGTTATACCTTTAATGTGATATACGATACCTCACTATACTTTTGTTTGGAAGGACTTACATACTGAATTTCTTTAAAATTACAGGGAACTATAATTTCTTTTTTCTCCAAGTCATATACACCATATAGCCCGTTTTTCTTTACAGTAAATATCTTATTTGATATTCTTGATATACCTTCATATAGAATTGAGAGTACATAATCAAGTTCTTCATTAATGATACCAAAACGAGTCCCTGTTTTTTCATCAGTAGTAGAAACAATAGCCGTTCCATATGCAAAGTCACTAACGGAAGAAAAACCACATTTTATAGGTCTATATGATGTTGGACCTTTTTCTGTATACAGTATTTTTATAATTCCTTTGTTTCCATCTTTTTCAGTTATAAACAATTCCTTACTCTCCTGGCTATCTACCATTGCAGGATAAACAGCATCATATTCACAAGGAATAAATAATTTATCACCTACCTGGATTCCTGTTTTCTTAACAATCTTAATCATAATCATTTGCTCCTCTCATAAATTATTATTTGAATATTATTAAATTGTTCGGTAATTATACCATCATGATTCTGATTTGTCAATTTTGTGTAACATTTTGTAACGTTTTGCTAATTTATATACATTTTAATTTTACTATGCTAAAATTTAGTTCACCACCTTTGAAGAAAGGAGGTGAACACTTTGAACTACATAATTTTAATATTATTTCTTATGTTACTTATTCTTAAAGAATCAAATCGCAAAATAAAGAAATAATGGCTTAAAGTGAATAGAGCGATAACTCTATTCACTTATATTATTTTATGCAACAAAACAGTATATATACAAAAATATATATAAAATTCCGAGATATCGATAACTATCTCGGACACCTTTGAACTACATATTTTCACAACTTCGTTGCAATATAATTTTAACATATACTAGTTATAATGTCAATTTAATTATTTTCATTTTACAAAACTTGACAGATTATTCATCTTTCTTTTTCTTAACAACTGCCTTACCAAGCATTTCTATAAATTCATCATTGTTTTTGGTTTTTACAAACATATTAAGTATTTTTTCTACAATTTCTATAGATTGAATGCTATTTTGTGTAGACAATAATCTATGTATTTTTGTACTTGCTTCCATTTCTTTGTCTGTAAGAAGTAAGTCTTCTCTTCTGCTTCCGGACTTATTTATATCAATAGATGGGAATATTCTTCTTTCACTTAATTTTCTATCTAGATGTATTTCCATATTACCAGTACCTTTAAATTCCTCAAATATTATATCGTCCATTCTACTTCCTGTATCTACAAGTGCAGTAGCAAGTATTGTTAAACTTCCACCTTTTTCTATATTTCTTGCAGCACCAAAGAATTTTTTAGGAAAATGCAAACATGCCGGATCAAGACCACCTGATAATGTTCTTCCAGATGGCTCTACAGCTAAGTTATTAGCTCTTGCAAGACGAGTAATACTATCTAACAATATAACTACATCCTTGTTATGTTCAACAAGTCTCTTTGCTCTTTCTAAAACCATTTTAGCAACTTTTATATGATGTTCTGGCGCTTCATCAAAAGTTGAAGATATAACCTCAGCATCAATAGATCTTTCTATATCAGTTACTTCTTCCGGTCTTTCATCTATAAGAAGAACTAACATTTTTACTTCCGGATTATTCTTAGATATACTGTTTGCTATTTGTTTTAATATTGTTGTTTTACCTGCCTTAGGTGGCGCAACAATTAATCCTCTTTGTCCTTTACCAAGAGGAGCTAGTATATCTATTATTCTCATAGATACAGGAGTGTTTTCTCCTTCTAATTTTAATCTTTCATTTGCATATATTGGTATAAGTGCTTCAAATGCTTTCCTTTTAAGTGCAACCTCTATACTATCTCCATTGATAGATTGAATATATATCATAGATGGAAATTTGTTTTGCGGATCTGTTGTAAATCTTGCTATTCCTCTTAAAGTATCTCCACTTGATAAATTAAATCTTCTAATCTGAACGGCTGAAACATATATATCTTTACTTCCTGATAAATAATTATCACTTCTTAAAAAACCAAATCCATCAGATAATACCTCTAATGTTCCTTCTGCTATATAATCTGTTTCACTATTTTCAATTTGAATATCATTTTTTACATCTAACTCTTTCTTTTCCTCCAGTGCTTTTATTATTTCCTCAATTAAATATTCTTTTTTTAATCTTTCATATCCATCCAGTTTCATTTTATCTGCAATTTCTCTTAGTTCTGCAAGTGTTGATTTTTTTAAATCCTCTCTACTATACATTAATATTTTCCTCCTTTAGCACTGCTATATAATCATAGCCATGAATTTCTTTTAATACAACATTGTAATATTCTCCTATTATAATATTATCAATATTATCTTCAATTTTTAAATATATTCTAGGATCAACATCTGGCGCATCCATATATGACCTACAAATAAAATACTTGTTATCTTCTGTTACATCTTCTACTATAACTTCATATTCCCTATTTAATAATTTTTTCATTTTTTCAGTTATAATATCTTGTTGTAACTTCATAATTTCATCGTATCTTTTTTGTTTTACATTCTCACTAACATCTCCACTCATATTGTATGCAGCCGTATCTTCTTCTTTTGAGAATGTAAATGCACCTAATCTATCAAAACTTAAATCTTTTATTCCCTGTTTTAGTTCCTCAAAATCCTTTTTAGTTTCTCCCTGATAACCAACCATTACAGTTGTACGAATTATAGCATCTGGAACAATTTTTCTTATTTTATAAACTAAGTCATATATTTCTTTTTTATTAGTATGTCTATTCATTGCCTTCAACATTTTATCAGAAATATGTTGCACAGGTATGTCGAAATATCTACATAACTTATTATTTTTTGAAAATTCTTGTAAAAGTTCATCAGACACCTTACCAGGATACATATATAAAACCCTAATCCACTTTAAATTTGGTATTTTTGATATTTCTCTTATTAACTCTACCAATTTACACTCGCCATATATATCTAATCCATATGAAGTTGTATCTTGAGAAATAATACATAACTCTTGTATTCCTTTTGAAACTAATTCTTTAGCTTCTTCTACAATATCTTCTATTTTTCTACTTTTAAGTTTCCCTCTTATAAGAGGAATAGCACAATAATGACATCTATTATTACAACCATCTGAAATTCTTAAATATGCCATTGGAAATATTGACGATACTGCTCTACTTTTGAAATTTAAACAAGAATTAGAATTTTGCAACTTAAAATATTTAGAAAAAATCTTATCGAAATTTGAATATTCATCTACACCTATTACTAAATCAACCTCTGGAAATTCGGAATATATTTCTTTTTTATATCTTTTAGCCAAACACCCTGTTATTATTAAATGCTTACAATTACCATGTATTTTATATTCTGAAACATTTAATATTGTATTTATTGCTTCTTCTTTTGCTGAGTTTATAAAGCCACATGTGTTTACAACTATAACATTTGCTTCATTTAAATTATCAGTTATTTCAAATCCTCTAGAAGAAATATATGAAATTATCATTTCACTATCTACTTGATTTTTATTACAACCAAGAGTAATTAAACTTGCCTTCAATTTAATTTTCCTCCCATTATTTTACAATTATGTAAATATTATATCATAAAAAACATAATTGTACAACTTTTATATTCAAACAAAAAGGAAAGCTTTTAATAACTGAGTTTATTTAAAAGCCTCCCTTTCTTGAATAATCTTCAACTATTTTATATATTTCATCTTCATCGTCATCATTTGCTACTATGTTTTTAACTTCAGCTGAGCATTTAGTACATTTATATATTATTTGTTTTCCTTTTTTTCCATCTACAACAACATTAATAGGTTTAAGTATGCCCCTACATTTATTTGCTCTGTCACCGGGAAAAACATCAACATGTAATGAATATAAACAATAGTTACAATGATCACGCGATGTATATTTTAACTTTTCTACTTGCTTGCCACAATTTACACATATAAATTTATTATCATTTTTTACAAACATAAAACTCTCCTACAAATACATATATATTTTACTATATGTTACATAGAATTGCAAATAAAAGGACCCTAGTTATATAATAACTAGAGTCTTAATAAAATTGTATAAATTTTCTATATTTTTATCATTGATGCAAGTGCTTGATTAGATAAATAATTATCAGTGTTTACTTCTTTGTTGTAACCACCACTTATTACTATAGTATCTCCAGATGAAAGTTTTCCTTCTTTCTTTAATATATTTATTCCTTTAGTAATAATTTCATCAAAATCATATACATCAGGAACATGAACAGCATAAACTCCCCATTCAAGAGAAAATTGTCTGTATGTTTTCTCGCTAGCAGTAATTACATATATAGGACATGCTGGTCTAAAACCTGAAAGTATTGATGGCGTTTTCCCGTTTTCAGATACAAGTATAATTGCTTTAGCACCTGAAAACATTGCTGAACTACATACTGAGAAATTAACTTTTCTTTTATAATAAGTAAGTTCATCTTCACCCGGAAGAAGTTTGTCTTCAACCTCTATATATGGCGTAAACATTTCAATATTTCTTTTCTTAAATCTATTCCAATACTTTATAGATCCTTCTATAGTTGTAGCTATCTCATCCATCATTTTTATACATTCAAGTGGGTAATCTCCCATAGCTGTTTCACCAGATAGCATTATAGCACTACTTGAATCATAAATAGCATTAGCAACATCTGAAACTTCAGCTCTTGTAGGTCTTGGATTATTAATCATAGATTCAAGCATTTGTGTTGCCGTTATAACTGGTTTCCCTGCTTTATATGCTCTTTTAATCATTTCTTTTTGATTAATTGGAATAGTTTCAAGAGGCATTTCAACACCCATATCACCACGTGCTACCATTATTCCATCTGACTCTATAAGTATTTCGTCAAAGTTTTCTATTCCTTCTTGATTTTCTATTTTAGAAATTACTTTGATTTTTTCTCCACCTAAACTTTTTAAATATTCTTTTATGTTTCTTACATCTTCAGCCTTTCTTACAAAAGATGCTGCAATGTAATCCACATCATTTTCTACACCAAATTTTATATCTGCCATATCTTGCTCTGTAAGTGCAGGAAGCGCAAGTTTCACACCTGGAAGATTAACTCCTCTTCTTGATTTTATTTTAGCAGAATTTAATATTTTACATATAATATCATTCTTTATTATTCTTTCTGCTACTAAATCTATAGCTCCATCATTTAATAATATATGGTCACCTTGCTTTACATCATTTACAATATTTTTATACGTAACATGAACTAAGTCTTTAGTACCTTCACACTCATCAGTAGTAAGTGTAATATATTCACCTTCTTTTAAGAATATCTCTCCCTCTTTAAAATCTCCCAATCTAATTTCAGGTCCCTTTGTATCTAGCATTATTGCCACATCTGTTTTTTGTTCTCTATTTATTTTTTTTACAAGCTCAATCTTTTTTAAATGTTCTTCATGTGAGCCATGTGAAAAATTCATTCTTACAACATTTAAACCTGCATCTATTAATTTAATTAACATTTCTTCATTTTCGCTAGCTGGTCCAATGGTTGCTATTATTTTTGTTTTTCTCAATTTTCATTCCTCCTAAGTTATATTATTTATTATATATTCTTTTTATACAAATATACTATATCAAAAAATAACTTTTTTCAATAATATTTTTAATTATTTACTATTTCTATTTAATTCTATTCACAAATATGCCTCCAAACACATACACTTATTATATATAAGTAGGAGGTCATCTAAAATGAATAATTGCTGTTTCTCTATTCTAATTAGACAACGTGCATGTCAAAACGGTGTACCTATAACAACTGATAAGGTAATTACAAATATTTCCGATATGGAAAGCATTAGTTTAAATTTTGGTTATACACTTTCGTTATCTACATTTGGTAGTAGTGATATTTTAATTACATTTACTAATGTTGCATTTGGAATAACACTTAGATTTAGTATATCTAATCCAGGATTAGGGATATTTGATCTTCCAATAGATGGTGGAAGTTTTAGAGTAGTTATCATCTCAAAACAAACCGAATGTAATACATCCTGTCCCTGCTCTAACTCTACTTGGCAATAAAGGAGAATATTATTATGGAAAATTTTAATGTAAATTTAACTATAACTGATATTTGTTGTAATAAATGCTGTCAATCTATTAATGAAAAAACTTTATCAATTTATGACATAGCTACTATTATTTCTCTTCAAGATTCTTTTTCCCTAAGAATATTATCAGTCACAAATACAAGGGTAACAATTGAGCTAAGAAGTAACCTTGTACATTATGTACGTTTTACATATATAAATTCTGAAACCAATATATGTCTTCCATGTTCTGAATGCTGCAATAGACATATAGTAAAAGTTAAAATAAATAGCATAGCTACAAATTAATGTAGCTATGCTACTATTTATATTCTTTGAATACTTTCTACGGCTTTTCCATTAAATACAATATCATATAATTTAGGAATTGTATCAAGCTCTAAGCCTTTTTCCTTCATATAATTGTTAAGCGACTGTATTATTTTAATTCCTTCAACTGTCTTACCATTTAGCGTTTTTATAGCTTCATCAAGTGAGTAACCTTGTCCTAATAGTTTCCCACAAGAATAATTCCTACTAGTACTACTTGTGCAAGTAAGTATTAAATCGCCTATTCCTGCATAAGTTGATAAAGTTTTTTCATCTCCACCAAGACTTGATATAATTTTAGCCATGTCCTTCATTCCTCTTGCAAGGTATGCAGCTTTTGTAGAGTCTGCTACGTCATTTAGACCATGTAACATTCCTGACCCTATAGCTATAGCATTTTTTACGGCTCCACATAATTGTATTCCTACTTCATCCGTGCTCTTGTCAATAAAAATGTTTTGGCTACTAAGTAAGTCATATACTATATTTAGTGTATCTTCATCTCTACTTGCTAAAACAAAGGAAATTGGTTTACCATTTGCTATTTCTATTGCAAATGATGGTCCAGATAAAGCACTTATTTTACTAGTTTTTAACTCATTTGCAAATATTTCAGTTGTAGTCTCAAATGTTTCCATATCAATTCCCTTAGTTGTGCTACATATATATTGTCCTGAATATACACTTTTTAACTCTTCTGCAACACTTCTTACAGCAACAAACGGCAAGCAATTTATAATTATATTAGAATTATAAGTTGCCTCTTTTAAATCTGTTGTTATTTCAATATTCTCATTTATTTTTATTCCAGGAAGAAGCTTATCATTTGCGCGTGTATTTTTTAATAACTGTTTTTCTTCTTCAAATTTAGTCCACATAGATAAGCTTACTTCTTTTGTTTCTGATATTACCTTTGCAAGCGCTATACCAAGAGCTCCCGTACCTAATATCGTTATTTTCATAAATTCTCCTTTATATGTTCTCTTTAATGTCTAATTTTATACTTAATTCTTCTAATTGTTTTAAATCTACATTTCCTGGTGCATCAGTCATTTGACAAGATGCATTTTTATCTTTAGGGAAAGCAATAGTATCTCTTATAGAATCCAAGCCTAACATTAACATTACTAATCTATCAAGTCCATATGCTAACCCTCCATGTGGTGGTACACCATATTTAAATGCATTTAACAAGAAACCAAATCTCTCCTCAGCTTCTTCTTTGCTGAATCCTAATGTTTCAAATACCTTTTGTTGAAGCTCCCTAGAATGTATTCTTATACTTCCTCCACCAAGTTCAGTACCATTTAATATAATATCATAAGCCTTAGCTCTAACTTTACCTGGGTCTGTATCCATTAAAGCTATATCTTCATCTTTAGGTGCAGTAAATGGGTGGTGAACTGCATAATATCTCTTATCCTCTTCATCATACTCAAACATTGGGAAATCAGTTACCCATAAGAAATTATATTCCTTCTCATCAATTAGTCCTAATCTTTTAGCCATTTCACATCTAAGTGCTCCAAGTGATGCAAATACTACATCGTTTTTATCTGCTACAAATAATACTAAGTCTCCTTCTTTAGCATCCATTTTAGCTATAACTTCTTTAATTTGTTCTTCTTTCATAAATCTTAATATATTAGATTTATATTCACCGTTTTCTATTGCAAATGATGCTAGACCTTTTGCTTTATATACTTTAACAAAATCAATTAATTCATCAACTTGTTTTCTAGTATAACCGGCAGCTCCAGGTACGCATATTGCTCTTACTGAACCACCTTTAGCAATTGTATCTGCAAATACTTTAAAGTCACATCCGTCAAATATATATGATAAATCTTTAAGTTCCATACCAAATCTTAAATCTGGTTTATCAGAACCAAATCTTTCCATAGCTTCATTATATGGCATTCTTAAAAATGGTGTTTTTATATCAATATCTAAAACCTTTTTAAATAATTCTTTTAAATATCTTTCTTGTATTTCCATTACATCTTCTTCATCTACAAAAGAAAGCTCCATATCTATTTGTGTGAATTCTGGTTGTCTGTCAGCTCTTAAATCTTCATCTCTAAAGCATCTTGCTATTTGAATATATCTATCATAACCAGAAAGCATTAACAGCTGTTTAAATATTTGTGGTGATTGTGGAAGTGCATAGAAACATCCTGGATTTACTCTACTTGGAACTAAGTAGTCTCTAGCTCCCTCCGGTGTACTCTTTGTAAGCATTGGAGTTTCTACTTCTAAGAAACCTTCGTTATCAAAGAAATTTCTTGTTACATTGGTTATTTTACTTTTTAACATTAAATTTCTTTGCATATCTGGTCTTCTTAAATCTAAATATCTATATTTCATTCTTGTTTGCTCTGCAACATTGCTATTTTCTTCTATTGCAAAAGGTAAAATATCACACTCAGATAATACTCTAATGCTTTTAGCAATTATTTCAATATTTCCTGTTTTTAATTTTGAATTTACAGTTGCATCTGATCTTCTAACAACCTCTCCTTCAATAGAAAGTACATATTCATTTTTAATATGACTTGCTTTTTCAAAATCTTCTCCAACATTTTTTGCATCTATAACTATTTGTACTATACCTGATCTATCTCTTAAATCAACAAATATAATACTACCCATATCTCTTCTTACTGCAACCCATCCCATAGCAGTTACTTGTTTTCCTACATATGATTCATCAAATTCTGCACATCTTGCTGTTCTTTTTTGACCTGTAATTAATTCTGACATTTATTATTCCTCCTATTTGTCACTTTAGGTGTTAATTATACCATATAACTGGTAATTTGTGCAACTAATAAGTCTTATTTGATAGCGTAAATTTTCGTTAGGTTTTTAATAAAACCCTTTTATGCATAAAAATTGTATCACTATTTTTATTTCTATTCAACTATTATATTGCTTTATATTCTAATATTTCTCTTATTTTCATTCTTGTTTCATAATTTCC
>JAZSQI010000015.1:0-3494 GCA_045537895.1 Clostridia bacterium | reverse complement strand
TATTCATCAACAATTTCTTGTGGACTTATTCCATTTCCTAATGATTTAGACATTTTCTTACCTTCACCATCTGTAAGGAATCCGTGTGTTAATACTTGTTTATATGGAGAAACGCCATTGGTTGCAACTGCTGTTAATATTGATGATTGGAACCATCCTCTATATTGATCATTTCCTTCCAAATATAAATCTGCTGGATATGGCAAGCCTCTTTCAACCAATACGCCTTGATGTGTAGTACCTGAATCAAACCATACGTCCATAATATCTGTTTCTTTTTTAAAAGTATTGTGACCACATTCACATTTAGCATTTTCTGGCATTAATTCTTCTGCTGTTAAGTCAAACCAAGCATTAGAACCTTTTTCTCTAAATATTTCTTGAATTTTTTTAATGCTTTCTTTAGAAATATACTCTTTTCCACATTCTTCACAATAGAATATTGGAATTGGAACACCCCAAGTTCTTTGTCTTGAAATACACCAATCATTTCTATCTCTTACCATACTTGTAATTCTTTCTTCACCCCAAGAAGGGACCCAATTAACCTTTTTAATTTCTTCTAATGTCTTTTCTCTAAATCCATCAACAGAAGCAAACCATTGTGCTGTTGCTCTAAATATTATTGGATTTTTACATCTCCAGCAATGTGGATATGAATGATTTATTTCTTGTTTATGTAGTAAATAATTATTATTTTTTAGCCATTCTATTATCGCATTATTAGATTTTTCATAATATAGTCCTGCAAATGGACCAGCTTCTTCTGTTTGATATCCTTTACCATCAACACAAACAACTATATCTAAATCATTTTTTAACCCACATAGATAGTCTTCTTTACCATATCCAGGAGCTGTATGGACTGCACCTGTACCAGTTTCTAGTTCAACAACTATTGTATCATCACTACCTAATACAACTTTTGAATCTCTATCTATAAATGGATGTTTGCAAAGTATACCTTCTAATTCAGCACCTGCAAATGTTTTTTCAACTGTATATTCAGATATATTTGCTAATGCCATTACATTTTCTACTAATGCAGATGCTATAATATATTTTTCTTTACCTACATTAACTAAACTATATTCGAATTCTCCACCTATTGTAATACCAACATTACCTGGTAAAGTCCAAGGTGTTGTTGTCCAAATAACTATATATGTATTTTCTGCATCAAATTTACCTTTCGCATCTTTAACAGCAAATTTTACAAATATTGATGTTGTTTTATGATCTGAATATTCAATTTCAGCTTCTGCTAAAGCTGTTTCACAATCAGTACACCAGTAAACTGGTTTTAATCCTTTATATATATACCCTTTTTCATACATTTCGCCAAATACACCTATTTGTCTAGCCTCAAATTCAGGTACTAATGTTATATATGGATTTTCCCAATCCCCTAAGCAACCTAATCTTTTAAAACCTTCTGTTTGTTTTTCGACAAAGCTTAAAGCAAAGTCTCTGCAAGTATTTCTAAATTTTGTTATACCTATTTCATCTTTATTTAATCCTAATACACTAATAGCCCTTTTTTCTGTTGGAAGTCCATGTGTATCATAGCCTGGAATAAATGGTGTATAATATCCTTGTAAATTTTTATATCTAACAATAGTATCTTTTAATACTTTATTAAAAGCATGTCCTAAATGTATTTCACCATTTGCATATGGAGGTCCATCTTGTAAAACAAAGCTTTTTTTACCTTCATTTTTCTTTAACATTTTTTGATATAACTTATTATCTAATACTTCCTCTTTTATTTTTGGTTCATTTTGAGGCAAACTTGCTCTCATAGGGAAATCTGTTTTTGGTAAGTTTAACGTTGTACCATAATCTTTTTTTTCTTCACTCATATTAATTCTCCTTTCAATAAAAAAACACGATTATCTCCCAAGGGACGAATAATCGTGGTACCACCCAAATTTATATATTTACATCGTAAATAATCTCTTTAAGTTATAACGGAACTACCGGTTTTTCTTACTATTATTTCAGAAAACAGCTCAAAGGTGATATTCATTAAATCTAGTTTATCACAATTTCAGCATATATGTGACTCTCTAAAAACATTAACTTAATTACTTGTCCTTTTCTTCGCAATATCCACTATGCGTAATATTTTATCACATACATTTACATAATGCAATATCATTTTTATAAAAAATTTATTTTTCACTAATAAATTTCCACCAGCGTAGCTGGTGGTTTTTCCTTTTCGCCTAAAAGGCTTTTCTACTGGCCACCACTCAAGTGGCCTTTTTGCGACTGACTTTTGCATACGTCATTCGCTACCCGTTAAACGGGTCTATATCTTCTATTGTCAATTGACTACTTAATTTATCTTCTTTCAATTGGTTTGCTATGTATTCTTTTATTTTCTTTGTATTTTTCCCTACTGTATCTACATAGTAACCCCTACACCAAAACTCTCTACTTCTGTATTTGTATCTTGCGTTTCCCCATTTGCTATATATCATTACACTGCTTTTTCCCTTTAGAAATCCCATTACACTTGATACACTGAATTTAGGTGGTATTTCTATTAGCATATGAACATGGTCTATGCACACCTCTGCTTCTATTATTACTATCCCTTTCCATTCACATAATTGTCTTAATATTTGTCCTATCTCTAGTCTTCTTTCTTCATAAAAAGCTTTTCTTCTATACTTTGGTGCAAACACAATATGATATTTGCAATTCCAAGAAGTATGTGCTAAACTTCTTATATCATTTAATTTGATTGATTTCATTTTAAATGTTCTCCTTTCTTTTAATAAATTTGCTTCCGGCCAGTCGCAAATTTATTATACAAGAAAGGAGTTTTCTTTGTCTACTTATCGCTAAAGCTTTATCGAACCCCCAGACTATCTGGGGGTTTTATAGAAACAAAAAAAGTAGGCTATACACATTATATATATAGCCTACTTTAGCTTTTAACAAACTATTAATGAAGAAACATTAATCTTCAAATCTTTAAATTTCTTTACAGTAAATATATTTTGGTATACATCAACCCAGCAATCTCTGCTTAAACTACCAATAGCTAAAATATCTCTTTTTGTATTACATATTAGAGCTACTGTATCACCTTCATGAATATCCGCCTTTTTAAATGCCTTTTTCCATTTATCACATATTTTCCATGCTTCATCTTTGTCTTTAGATAATGTAATAACAGGTTTGTTATAAAAAGCAAATATGTTAGAAGCTTCAGTAAACCTAAGTGACCAAGCCCAATAACAATGATGGTCAAACCAATATGGTTCTTTTTCCACTCCTTCAATTTTAGCTGTTGCAATTACTATCCGTTTAAATTTCATTATTCTTTCCTCCTGAATAAAATATTTTTTAGTTAATATGCCCAATATATAAAATTATCTTCCTCTTCCTTTTCACTCTGAATTTCTCTTTCTATTTTTGGTATGCTAAAAATTGCTCCATCTTTAATATTAATACCAGAATTTTCATCTGTTACTTCTATA
>JAZSQI010000044.1:0-75194 GCA_045537895.1 Clostridia bacterium | reverse complement strand
TAACATAAATACCTCGATTCTACCAAAACATCTGCACAATAAAATTATATCAAAATTGCGATAAGTTGTACACTAAGAGCAGTTGTAAAAGTAAAATCCATTACTTCGTAATGTGCTTGCGTTTACTTTTTCACTTGATGTTTAAAATTTATACATAAAAATACATGTTTTAGTATTGACATTCTCAAAATATTATTGTATACTAATTAAGTATCAAATTTATGGCGACGTAGCTTAGTTGGCTAGAGCAATCGGTTCATACCCGATAGGTCGTTGGTTCGACTCCAACCGTCGCTACCATAGAAAGTAATGTTAATTTTAAATAATTAGCGTTATTTTTTTATGCTTTCATACATAATTTTGCCATTAATTTTTTTCTTAAATATTTCATGTCTATTTTTCTTTTTTTACGCCATAATAATTATGGTGATTTATGTGAAAAATTTTAAAATCTCAAAGATATATTATGAACCAGATGTATTAAATTACGAACTTGGAAAAGAGTTATTTGAAAAATATAAAGATATACCAAAAGTGGAAATCCAAAGTCATAACAATATACCAGAATTAAGAGCAAACTCAAATAAAGATTTTGTAAAAATGAAATCATATTTGATTATAGGAATTAGAAAATCATTAAAATGGACAGCTAACAACAAAATATCAGATTATTTAGTTCCGTATACCTCCTCTGGCTGTTCCGCTATGTGCCTTTATTGTTATCTTGTCTGTAATTACAATAAATGTTCATATTTAAGAGTATTTGTAAATAGAAAGCAAATTATGGAAAATATAATAAAAAAAGTTGAAAAAAGTGACCATGATTTAGTACTAGAAATCGGAAGCAATAGCGATTTAGTATTAGAAGATATGTTTACGGGAAATCTAACATACACAATTAAAGAATTTGTTTCTAAAACAAGCAAAGGTAAATTAACTTTTCCCACAAAATTTAGTATGGTAGATAGTATCTTAAACTTAAACCACGAAAAAAGAATTATACCTAGAATGAGTGTTAATCCAAAAAGTATTATACAAAATATAGAGCTTGGTACTAGCAACTTAGATGAAAGAATTGAAGCAATAAATAAATTGGTCGATGCAGACTACCCTGTTGGTATACTTGTAGCTCCAGTAATATTTGTAGAAAATTGGAAAAAATTATATAAAGATTTAATAATATATTTAAATAAAAAATTATCAGAAAAAGCTAAAGAAACAGTATTCTTTGAAGTTATTTTTATGACATATAGTTTTGTACATAACGCAATAAATACAGAAGCTTTTCCAAACTCTCCTATTCTTTTTTCTAAAGAACTAATGACTGGTAGAGGAAAAGGTAAATATACATACAAAAATCAGCTTAAAGCAGAAGGTACACTATATATTTCCTCTTTGTTAAAAAAATACTTTAAAGATAATGAAATAAAATACATTGTTTAATATGTAAAAACTCTCATATATACAAACTTATATATGAGAGTTTTCTTTTATCCTTGTACCGGAAAGATTTTTTCATAACCAGTTCCGTAGCCAAAACTTACCCGAACTTTATTAGGAGTAATATGCATATTTGTTTTAAAAGGAAAACACTTTGCATCTACACCTACTTCCTTAGCAATATTTCCAAGTATCATATCGGGATCATAATCACACTCTAAGGATAACTGTCCTATCTGTTCAACACGCTCTTTGATTTTTTCTCCTAATTTCTTTTCAAAAACCCTTACTGTCTTTGCCTTAGCAGAACCTATCTTATGGATTTTATCTGCCCACCATTTTGCTGCTACTTCATAGTATTCCATTTTTATTCCTCCATATAATTATATATTTTTTACATTTTAATTATTAAATGTACTTGTTATAACCACATATAATATTATAGCACGAATTGACATAATAATCAACTCATGCTACTTTTTAATACCTTATCTCAGAATTAACTAAACTCTGATTAATTTGCTCAGTCTTTTCTTCCTGTGTTATATTAAAATATTCATCCATTATTGGCTTCACTACACTTGCTGTGTATACACCATTTCCACCATGCTCAATAACAGCAACTACTGCTATTTTAGGATTATCAGCAGGAGCAAAACCCACAAACAAAGCATTCTCAGAGCCACTAGAAACTTGAGCTGTTCCTGTTTTTCCAGCAACCTCTATTTTAGAATTTTTAAATGTTATATATGATGTTCCTCCTACTTCAGATGTAACAGTTTTCATACCTTCTGTTATTGCGTTTATATTTTCCTGTTTTAAATTTAATTCTGACTTTTTGAATTTAACTGAAGTATAGTCTTCAATATATTTTAAAAGTTCATTTTGAGATACACTTTTTCCATTATTATCACTTACATCTTTAACTAAACTTACCCTATTTAAACTGCCACCATTTGAAAGTGTTGCTATATAATTTGCAAGTTGAACAGGAGTATATGAATTATATGATTGACCTATGGCTGCAGAAAGTGTATCTCCTAAATACCACTTATCAACATTATTATCACCTGCTATTGTTCCTTTTTTCTCCCCATCAATTTCTATTCCCGTCTTATTTCCAAGTCCAAACAATTTAGAATATTTAACAAGTTCATCTATACCTATTCTGCGTCCTACTTCATAAAAATAGCAATTACAAGAAACTTTTATAGCTTCAGACACATTTATATATCCATGTGTTCTTCTATAGGAAGTATAAACCCAGCATTTTGGGTTATGCCCATATTCATATATTCCTGTATCTTGTATTTTTTCATCAGTTGTAATCTTACCTAGTTCTAGTCCAGCTATGCCAACTAACATTTTATATGTAGAACCCGGTGAATATGTTCCTGATATTGCCCTATTAAACATAGGCTTTGTTTCATTATTATTTATTTCTTTCCACCTGCTATATTCTATTCCACCTACAAACTCGTTAGGATCAAATGTTGGGTAACTTGCCATTGCAAGGACTTCAGAGTTTTCTACATCAAGAACCACAACACTACCACTAGAAGAATCTTCATATTTTTTAAATGTTCCTTCACCATTTTTGATTTCATAAATTACTTTTTTTAAACTATCTTCTGAAACTTTTTGTAATCTATAATCTATAGTTAAAGTAACATTATTGCCTGACTTAGGCTGCTTATAAACCTGTTCATCATTTGCAATACCCATACTATCTACTTGTGTTCTTAGTATTCCATCGCTACCTTTAAGATAACTTTCCATAGATTTTTCTATGCCCATTTTTCCGTAATCACTATTTATAGTATAACCCTCTTTATCATCAAGCAAGTTATATTCTTCCTCTGTTATATTACCTACATAGCCCAAAACATGCGCTAAAGTTGCTGCATTTGGGTAAGTCCTTTTTGGAGTTACTACAATGTTAATACCTGGTAGTTCCGATTTTATTTCTTCTAACATTATTACAGACTCATACGATATATCACTTGCTAAATCTATAGATTTAAACAAAGAATAACCATTAATAGCTATATTATATCTAATTTGTAATATCTTAAGTTTATAGCTGTTTTGGTAATCTGTTAGTTCATATTTTTTATATAATTTATTAAGTATTTCATCTGCATTCATGTCCTCTTTAAAGTCATACGCTTTATAGAATTTGTTTTTATCATAATCAGAATAAAAAACAAATTCATTATTTTCAACATTTAAAAGTGTATTTACATTATCACCATTTTTTTCTAAAATATCTATTACCTTTTTTAGCATCTGATTTAACTGTGAATTATCTATTCTAGTTTTGTATAATTTTAGATCATAACTTAAAGTATTAGTTGCCAAAAGAACACCATTTCTATCATATATCTCTCCTCTTGGAGCTTCAATAGTTGAACTTCTTAACATCTTTTTTTCAGACATCTGCCTATATTCCTTACCTTGAACTATTTGAAGTTTAAACAATGTTACAACAAAAAGGATGCTAACAATATATATTAAAATTTTTATTATTAGTTCTCTATTTTCAAAAAACTCTTTTAACTTGTTTTTCAAATCATCACCTTCTATCTATAGACATTATCTAATATATCATCCTTCATACTTTTTTCAAATATTTTATATACTACGTATGCTATTGCTATATTAAGTAGTATCTCTATAATAATCTGCTTTATTATAGAAAAAATATTAACAATTAAAGAGCTATCTATAATATAATAAACAAATTGAAAAGAAGTAAAAATCACAGTTGCCATTATTGTTATATATACTATAGCTGCCTTGCTTTCTTTTCTATATTTTTTACTTATATACGAAATACATAATGCTATAACTAAATATGTTACTAAAGATTGTCCTAAATCAAAATGAAAGATTAAATCAGCAAATATTCCCATTATACTAGCTACAATAACATTAACGATAATGTTATTCCACATAGATACTATTACAACTGTAACTAATATTAAATTTGGAGTAACGCCAAATATCTCTAAATTGTTAGATATAAATATTTGGATTACAAAAGTTAAAATTATTATAACTGGTATTTTTGTTATATTTAATACTTTCTCCATAAAATTCTCCTATAACTAATTTATAATAATACCTACACTCGTCACATTATTTATATCTGCTAGTGGTTTTATAATAGCATAACGATCTATTTCATTTTTTTTATTTACAACCTTTTCTATTTTACCTACTGGAATTCCTTTTGGATACACCTCACCAATTCCAGAAGTATATACAACTTCATCTACTGAAACTTCAGTATCTATTGGTATGTATGTAAGTTTTAACTTCGCCTCATTTTTTAAAGAAAAATCACCTTTAACAAGCGCATTTTTATTTACAGATGCAATCTCTACACCAACTGACACATTAGGGTCTAATATTGTAGTTACTACTGACGTATTTTTTGCTACTTTTGAGATATACCCTAAAAGTCCATCTTTTGTTATTACAGTTTGCTTTTCTTTTATGCCATCATTACTTCCTTTATTTATAACAAAAGTTTCATCAAAATTATCATAATTTTTAATCACAATATCAGCATATATTAACTTAAAATGATTATATCTATCTTTTATTTCTAACTTGTCTCTAAGACTATCATTATCTTTTTCTAAAACATCCATCTCAAGCAATTTATATTCTAAATCATCTATTTTTCCTTGCAGTTTTTCATTTTCTGCTTTTAGTTTTTTAGTATTTCCGAAATATTTAAAGCCACTACCCATTACTCCACCAATTCCCTGTGCAACATCTGTTATAGATGAAGTAATAAATCCTGCAACATTTGAAATTCCAGGTATTTTAACTTTGCTAAAAAATACTAATAACGCTATTATAACAGCAAGCCAAACAAACTTAATAAATTTGTTTTTTTTCTTTTTTTTATTGTTATATGCTTTAAAATAATCCATTATATCACCTTAAATCATGTAGAAATTACAATTTGACAGAAATTCTGAGCACAAATATGCCCAGAATACCTAATATTATTTTCTTCTTTTTTTAGTTGCTTTTTTTAGAACCTCAATATTATTTAGCGCAATCCCTGTTCCTCTAATAACACAATCAACAGGATTATCAGCAATATGTACAGGTATACCAATTATACTATTTATATATCTATCTATGTTTTTTATATAAGCTCCTCCACCAGATAATACTATACCTTTTTCCATTATATCTGCTGCAAGCTCAGGTGGCGTTCTTTCCAATGCCTCATTTATTGTTTTTAATATTTCTTCAATTACTCTTTGCATAGCCTCTTGAACTTCAGATGTACAAACTGTTATTGTTGCAGGAAGTCCTGTTGTAAGTTCTCTTCCCTTAATTTGCATTCTTTCCTCAGTCATAGATGAATATGCAGCTCCAATAGTATTTTTTAATTCTTCTGCTGCAGCTTCACCAATTACAACATTTCTTTTATTTTTTATATACTCAACTATATCTTTATCTATATCGTCTCCAGCAAGTCTTACTGAACGTGAAGAAACAATGCCTCCAAGTGAAATAACAGCAACTTCTGTAGTTCCTCCTCCAATATCAACAATCATAGCACCTTCTGGCCCATCAACTTTAAGACCAGCACCTATAGCAGCTGCCATTGCCTCTTCCATAACATATACTTCTTTTGCACCTGAAGAATATACAACCTCTTCTACGGCTCTTTCTTCAACATCTGTTACACCAGCTGGAACACAAACAACAACTCTTGGCTTACTAAAAAATGTTTTCTCAGTAACTTTAGAAATAAATTGTTCTAGCATCATTTTAGTAGAATATAGGTTGGCAATAACTCCACCCTTAAGTGGTTTTAGGGCTGATATATTATCTGGCGTTCTTCCCATCATTTCCTTTGCCATATCTCCTACTGCTAAAACTTCATCTGTTATAGAATTAATAGCTACAACTGATGGTTCTCTAAGAACAATTCCTCTTCCTTTTATGTATATTCTAGTCATAGATGTTCCTAAGTCTATACCTATATCTTTTGCCAAAATGCTCATAATATTCTTCTCCCCTCATTAAAAATACTACTATTTGTTTCTTTAATACTTGTATACTCATTTTTCCCTATTACAATATGATCTAAAAGTTCAATATCAAATACTTTTATACCATCTAAAATCTTCTTTGTAAAAGCTATATCTTGCCTGCTTGGAGATGATTCTCCACTTGGATGATTATGCACTATTATAATACTTGAAGCCATTTGTTTCAAAGGTTCAAATAATATTTCTTTTAACCCTATAACTGCCTTACTTTGTGCTCCAATTGATACTGTAACAACAGATTTTACAATATTTTTATTATTTAAAATTATTGTTTTTAACATCTCTACATTTTTATCTTCCATCTCTTTGCTAAGCAAATTATATACGTCTTTTGGACAATTAATTCTACTCACTTTTTCTTTTGGAACTTTTGATATTCTTTTTGCTATCTCTATTACTGCTTTTATTTGAATAGCTTTTACTGTGCCTATTCCCTTAAAAGATTTTAATTGTTCAATAGAAATATTGTCTAAATATTTAAAGCTAGACAGTCCACTACTATTTTCACTAAGTAATTTCTGAGCAAGTTTTAATGAATTTGCTTCTTTAGTTCCACTTTTTATTATAATTGCTAAAAGCTCTGAATCAGTAAGAGATTCAGCACCATATAACTGAAGTCTTTCATATGGCCTGTCCTCTATTGGTGTGTCTTTTATTTTTAAATCATATATGGTCTTGTTATCATTATTTATTATTTTACTGCCTTCTTAATTACGAAAAGAGCTATTATAAATCCTAATATACTTGCTAGATTTAATTTACACATAAATCCAAATGTCAATTCAATAAATCCTAGATCTAAAGATACAGGATTTGCTAAACCTATATTTTTACCAAAAGATAAAAACTTAAGCCATGACACATTAAGTGCTAACTCTCCTAAATAACTTCCTAAAACAATCCCCATAAAAATTATCATTACTCTTAAAAAATTCTTCATATGTTCCTCCTATAATTATACAGTTAGATTATATATTGAAACAGCAAATATTTCAAGTATATTACAAAAATATTTCATAAAACATATAGATAAATTAGCTATCTATTTAATTTAATTAATTGCCTTTTATGATATTTTTTGATATACTTTGAACGTTATGGAAAATATAGTTAGATATAATCATTTAAATGAATTTTTAAAACAAAAATTTGGCGAAAGAACATTAAAAATATGTATTGATGGTAATTTTACTTGTCCGAATAGAGATGGAACAAAAGGTATTGGTGGATGCATATTCTGCTCTGAAAAAGGCTCTGGTGAACATATACAAAAAAACAGCATAAATATGCAAGTAAAGAATTATTTTAATTCATATAAAGCTACTAGAGCAAATAAATTTATCGCATATTTTCAAAATTTTACTAATACCTATGATAATATTAGAAATTTAAAAGAAAAATATGATTCTGCTCTAATAGATGATAGAATTGTAGCTATAGCAATATCTACTAGGCCAGATTGCATAAATGAAGATATTATAAAGCTCCTAAAAAGTTACAGTGATAAATATTACGTATGGGTTGAATTAGGTCTTCAAACTTCTAATGATAAAACAGGCTCGATATTAAATAGAGGTTATACATCTAAAGATTTTTCAAATGCTGTAAAGTTGCTAAATAAATATTCTATTGATGTAGTTACACACGTAATGATAGGATTACCTAATGAAACCAAAGAGGATATTAAAAATACTGTTAATTTTATAAACAAGCATGATATCAAGGGATTAAAAATACATTCTACATATGTTGTAAAAAATACTAAACTTGCTGATATGTATAATGAAAATTTATATAAGCCTATATCTCTTGATTACTATTTGGAAAATTTAGTATATATTTTAACTCACATAAATAAGGATGTAATAATACACCGTGTATCTGGCGATGCGCCAAAAGATTTATTAATTGCTCCCAAATGGAATTTACACAAAAAGTGGATTATAAATGGTCTTGATAAAATATTAAGAGAAAAGGATTTATATCAAGGAATGTATTATTTAAAAGAAGAGTAATTTTTTACTCTTCTTTTTCTATATATTCATGGGAGCATGCCCTAATTAATCTATTCATTATTGCAAGCCCTATTCCCTTTTTTTCTACCCCTTCTATAATAACAAGATTAGGATTTAATTTATCTACTTTTCTTAAAATGCCAAATATATTCTTTGATATTTGATTTAAGTCATCCTTTTTACCATAACATATAACGTTAGCAGGCATATATTTTTCCTTGTTTTCATCTGCAGAAATAACAGTTACATTATTATACCCACTTGCTATTTCATTTATTTTATCACACATTTTTTGAGTGTTTTTACTATATACTAAAACACATCTACTATTTGGAGCATAGTGTCTATATTTCATTCCCGGAGATAATACACTCTCTCCTTCTTTTAAAACCTCAAATACGTGTTTATCTATACTTGTTCCTGATATTACATCATCTATATCTTCTTTTGTCACTTTACCAGGTCTTAATATATTAACCTTCCCATCTATAACTCTAACAACTGTAGATTCTATTCCTACTTCGCACTTTCCACCATCTATTATATAATCCATTTTATTTGAAAGCTCATCATATATATCTTCTATGCATGTTCCACTTGGTCTTCCTGATATATTTGCACTTGGCGCTGCTATAGGTGTACCAGCATATTTAATTAATTTATTTGCTATTATATTAGATGGCATTCTAACAGCTACAGTATCAAGCCCACCAGTTACAACATCAGGAACCACCTTTTTCTTGTTTAAAATTATAGTAAAAGGGCCTGGCCAAAAAGCATCCATTAACTTATATTCCTCCTCTGATATGTTTTCTGCTATCATTTCTAACATTTCCATATCAGATATATGTAATATTAAAGGATTATCAGTTTCTCTGTTTTTGGCAACATATATTTTTTTAACTGCTTTTTCATTTAAACCATCTGCTCCAATACCATAAACAGTTTCAGTTGGAAATAATACTAATCCCCCTTGTTTTATTACAAGAGCTGGATTTTTTAATTTTGAGTAATCCTGCTTATTTTTTAAATTCAAATACTTTCCCACTTTATATATCTCCTTTAGAATGTTTTAATTATATCTCCAAAATGTACTATTTTCAATTAGCTGCATTTAAGAAAATATCTTTTTTCTTGCCTTTTGTCATATTTTGTAATATAATTATTTAAACTTAGGAGGCATAAAAATGAGTAAAATAGAAAAATTAAAAGAAAAACAAAAAAAGCAAATTGAAAAACTAGAAAATCGTGAAGAAGTAAAAAAAGTAAAAAGTGTTATGTCTGATTTCAAAAAATTTGCAATGAAAGGTAATATTGTAGATATGGCAACTGGTGTTATTATAGGTACTGCTTTTACTAAAATTGTTAACTCACTAGTTAGTGAAATTATTACTCCACTTCTTAGTAAATTAACAGGAAAAGTTAATTATACAGATATGTTTTTAGTGCTTGGAAAAGGAGAATTTTCTACTTTAGAACAAGCTAAAACAGCTGGAGCTATAACATTAAATTACGGTGTATTTTTATCAAATGTAATAGATTTTATTATAATTGCTTTTACTATGTTCATCTTTTTACGTTATACATTCAATAGACGTTCTAAAGTAGAAACTGCACCACCAGCCCCTACAACAAAGAAATGTCCTTATTGCATAACTGAAATAGATTTAAAAGCAACTAGATGCCCACATTGTACAAGTAAAATTGAAGATCCAGAAAAAACTGAATAAACAAAAAACGGTTATATAGTATAACCGTTTTTATTCTACCCATGCCCAAATTAATATTTTACTAAATAATCTAAACTCTGCTCCGTAGCCTAATTGCTCTGCAAGAATAATATTTTCTTTTATAGTTATGTTTGTATCTTTGTAATATGTTACTAGATAGCCTAAACCATTATATGTAATCTTATTTTCTGTATTTTTTTCTGATATAGTTATAAATGGTTTTGTACCTGTTTTTGAATTTCTAATCCTTATACAATCTATGGTCACATAAGTAATATATAATACTATCAAACATACTAAAATTAATATTATCACTCTATATTTTTTCATATTTTCACCTTTAGACATCTTCACTACTAACAACTTCAATACCATTTTCTAATAATAAATCTACCAATATGCCATTCCCACTAACTAATTCGTTATCAAAATTACCACTATATATTTTTCCTAATCCACAAGATGGACTTTTTGATTTTAGTATTGCTCTTTTTATATTTAATTTCTTAGCAAACTCTAAAACCTCAATTGCTCCTCTTTCAAAATGTTTAGTAACATCTTTGTTTTCACTGTTTACAACAATTTTTTTGCCTTCTATTATTTTTATTTCTGAAGGCAATCTTGGAGTAGTAAGTCCACCCATTTGCTCAGGACAAACAGGTATAGCTTTTCCCTCTTTTACTAATTTAAAAATTTTTTCATTATAATTATTTTTCCCGTTATATTTACAATTAATTCCTGCTAAACATGCACTTACTAAAATCATTTTTTCTCCTATTTACCAAATAAATGGTATCATTTTATATTTTACTTTTTGTTTATACTCTTTGTATCCATCTAATCCTTTTTCAAGCACGTCCTCTTCGTTTTTTATTCTTTTTACAAGTACAAATGGAAAAGGCAATAATATTATAAAAGCTGATAGTGAACCTAATACTATAGGGAAGCTTAAATAAAGTATAGTTGTAGCCATATACATCGGATGACGAACTATAGAATAAAGTCCTGTATCTACCACTTTTTGATTTTCTTGAATTTCTACTATCTTAGATAAATATGTATTTTCTCTCATTACTTCAATAAATAGCCCATACGATATAACAAGAGTTATTGACCCTACAATTACTGCCCAATTTGGAAGTCTTGAAAAATCATACTTAAAATCTAGCCCTGCAACTATAAAGCTAATTACAATAATTAACAATGAAAGATTTATAACTATCTTTTGTGTTTTCTCTTTTTCTTTTTTGCTAATCCTTTTCCTTAATAAATCTTTATTTTTAAGCCACAAAACTATCATCACAAAAAACATTGGTATAAATAATAATGCCATAAATAGCCATGCATTCCAAAACTCAAAAGTCCCTGCAGGTATAAATAAAATTAAACCTATTATAACAACACCTAAAATATATTTTATTACTGCTTCAAACAAAAGCTTCATACATTCTCCTCCTATATATTTTGTTTTTTTCTTTTATCAAAAAGTTTCTTTTCTATTTCCATTATTTTTACAATTCTTGGTCTATTAAATCTTTGAATAACTATAAATTGTGCATCAAAAAGCATAGCTATAATTGCCGTTAATAGGAAAATCCAAAAGTTACCCCAAATTAAACCAAAACTAAGTGTTGATAAAGAAATTATTTCATTAATCCAATGATCTACTTCTACTTTTGACATAGTATTTGCAATTTCTTCTAAAGAATAATCTTTTATTACAAAAAGTTCTGGGTTATATGTTAATGCTCTATCTTTCCACTTTTTAACACGTAATAATTTATATAATTTTTTCTCAAAACTTCTTTCTTTAAACCACCATTTGTCATATGTTAAATGCTTTTTAAAAAGCTTACAAACATTTCCCATAATTATTCTAAGCCATAAATGATACATAATCGTAAATGCTGTTATACCAGTCCACAATACAGCTTTACTTTTTAATACATCTAAATAGTATAAACAAAAGCAAATTATAGATACTATTACTGTAACACCAATTACGCAGTACATGAATATAGCTGGTGAACTCTTTTTTACTTTTTCCATTTTCAATCTCCTATATAACAAGACATCTGCAAAACAAGATTTCCTTGTTATTTACCTACTTACTACGTTGTTTTAGAAACTCTTCTAATTCCTCTTCATTTGAAAATATTTCTTCAAAAATATTGTATAGTGAATCTGTTGCTTCATATTCTCCTATAGCATAACATTTTTTGCCTAATCCATATGCAATTCCTGATTCTATATGCGCTGCTTTTCCAGCAGGTAAAACAAGCAAGAAATTTTTTGAGTTGTATTCTCCTTTTAAGTCTTCATTAAATATATTTAATACAATTTCACTTTTTAACCCTAATGTTTCAAATTCTTGTTGTTTTTCCTCTGGTGTTTGATTTTTATTCCCATAGCCCCAATCGTGTTCATTTTTTAAAAAGCAATAATAAGTTACTTTATATTTATCAAACAAATCACATATTCTTAGTATATTTTCTTTGTTTCTAGCTCTTCCAGCTATAAAAAAATCATAATTTTTTTCCATATTCTCCCTCCTGACAAATTAATACTTTTATTGCTACCCTTACACAAATAGCATAGTTTTATCAACTATGTTATATCACATTATATTCTAATTCTCAACCTATTTAAGCATCATGTTATGCAAAAACAAAAAAGAGAAACTTCCGTTTCTCTTTTTGTTTGCTTTGTTCACTAGACGTCTTTAACCAATTCTACTTCAAAACCAAACTTTTGTAAAGTTTTTGTTGCAGATTGATAGTGGCTTTCGTAAAAAGTGTGTGTTGATAAATATACATTATGTTCACAGCCACAGTTTTCTTCAGTTTCAACTTTAGGTTTAATCCACGCACTGCCCCCACCATGTGGCATTAAAGTAACCTCAAGCTTATAATTTTCACTTTCTAAACCAACCAGTTCTTCCCACGTTTTAATTTGCTTCAACATCTAATTTTTCCTCCTGTTATTACTCAAAGGATTGGCCTTCTAAAATTATTTTCAAACTCAATAATATAAATTATATGTTTTATTGTATCATATTTTACATAATTTTTCAAGTATATTTAAACTACTTGATATATCTCACAAAATACTTATTCTTTTATAAAGTAGTGTTTTATATTTATTATTCATTTATAGAAAAAAGAAAATGAACAAGTATATATACTCATTCATTTTACGCTAAACCTGTTCTAACTTATTCTTCAGGATTATAAAGTTTGGGAGTTCCGTCTGCATTATATAATATAGACATAGACGCCCCATCTGCACCATAAATCATTACATACATTACGAGAGTATCTGGATCATATAAAATATATTGATCAAACACATAATCGTCAATGAAATTATTTTGTCTTGCTATTGCTACAAGACCTCCAAATTCATTGTCAGTCAGATGTTCAAATTCTTTTGTTTTTGAACATCCTGACAAGCAGACCAGTATTCCTAAAACTAATGTAAGAGCGATAATAATCGTAAGTATTCTCCGTGTTGCCATATTAATTCCTCCTATATAATTTATTGGTTTTATTAGTATGTCATTTTTTATGTAAAGTATCAATATCTTTATTTAACACACCAAAAGCTCCCTAAGGAGCTTTCTATGTAAAAACAGGGTTAATTCTATTTTCGACACATCATCGCTACGCACTCAACGTGATATATTTAAACATCGTTGCAAAATTATTTTTAATATAGTGTCTGCTTTGTAGATATCTTCTGTGTTTGCCATACTTTTACTATTTCATATTATCATAAAGGCAGATAATTATCAACTAACTATCTGCTCAAATATACTTTACTTAAAAAATACTATTTTCATTTATTTAGCTCTATTTTTTTGACTCTATTTTTTTCGTTTCAATTTTATTCTCTTCTAAATATTTATAATTCAAATTATTTTCGTTACTAATAATTGTTCTACCTAGCTTTCGTTCTAAATCATTACGTGCTGTCTTTGCAACTTGTCCACCAGCTTTTGCAATCTTCTTATTTTGTTCTAGCCCATATGGTTTATGTTCTTTTGCAAGTTCACGAGTAGCTATCTCTCCTAAATCAGTAAGCGCGACTTCAACATCTGTCATATTATCTCTTAAAGATTCTTTTCTTATATTTTTATGTTTCTTGTACTCACTTACTTTCATACCTGACCATGTTTTATATATCTCATTTGTTAAAACTGCAAATTCATAATTTTCATTTATTCCATTTTCTTTCCATACATCAGTTAATTTATTTCTATCTAATATTCCTTTAAGTCTAGCTTCAATCCATTTCTCTGAATAACCACGATTTCTATAATATGTTATTGCCCTTTTTATAGCTATTTCTGGATCAAATACTTCATCTATTCTTTCCTTTCCCATCTGCGCAAGCCATAATTTAAATGGTTCTGCTTTTGGACTTGGTACAGATTCAATAAGCCTAAAAATGTCTTTCGTTATCATAACATCTCTCAATCTAATTTTTCCATCTGGTGATAACATTTTCAACTGACTACAATTTGTAGTCACTTCACTGCCTTCTTTTTTTAATCTGTTTTTTAGTACAGACCAATATTTCCTTGGTTCTTTACTATCAGTTAATGCCCCTATTACATCAACAACACTGAAAAAATAATCTTCCTTTTCTGCATCCCACATACTTCTTATTTCTTTTCCTTCAAAAAGTTTTGAGATTGTTTTAAGCTTATTATTTTCCATATAAACACCTCCTATTAAATATTTTTACTAAACCAATTATACCAACTATGTGATTTTAATACAACACTCTGTATGTGTTAATTTTAGAAAATATATAAGAAGTAGACTATATTCCATCTACTTCTCTATATATTATATTTCTGCATGTTTTATCTATTCTTTGATTTGTCTAGCAATAACAAAACGCTTTTTTAAAGATAAGATACTATATCTTCAAATGTATCAAATCCACTTTCTGAATTTATATGTCCTGCACCTTTTATCTCTACTTGTTTAGTTGCTATTGTATTTGCAAATTCTTTTTCTTTTTCATATTTAACATAAGGATCGTTATCCGAATAAAAACAAATTATTTCATTAGAGTATTGCTTTACTTCCTTTAAACTATCAAAATACATACTTTCATTTACGGCATCGTATTCTCCATTTATTCCTAAATAGTTATTAAATCCACATACGAATATTAATTTCTTAACTTTCACTTTATTTTCTACTAAAAACTTTGATATGAATATTGGTGCAATACTATGTCCAATAATAGTTGTTCCTTCATTTATTAATCCTAAATCTAAATAAACTCTTAAAAGTTTGCTCCAATTTTCATAATTTTGATATCCTACACCAATTGGAAAATCTGGTACATATACTTGTTTGCCATCTGCGGCTATAAAATCTTGTAACCAACTAAACCAATTTCCAAATGGACTTCCAAATGAGCCGTGTATTATAAAATAATTTTCCATACTATCCTCCCTAAATTAACTATTTATTAGTTTTATAAAACCACTACTTTATTTCAATATCTTCTGTATTTAAAATATCTGCATAAACATCTGCTCTCATATTTTCTTTATCTGGTAATATTCCTAAACTAATTATATTATTTTCAGTTTCATAATCTTCAAATATACACTTACTCTCTACTTCGTCTTCATTTCCAAATTCAATTTTTGTAATAAATTGATGTCCCTCTCCTGCCTTGCTAAATAATGTATTATTATATTTAATTTTATCTTTAGATATTCTTTCATATCTCATATTTTCAATTATTTTTCCGATATATATTAGTTCATCATCTGGAATTATAACCAAAACTTTATTGTTGCTTAATTCACATTTTACATATGTTGCTGTTTTATCCTCTTCTATCGAATACCATGTTTTAGTTTTTACTATATATTCTTTGTCTCTAATAATTATTTGAGTGTTTTTATTTAATCTATTTATTAAATTCTTCATAATATCACTCCTCATTAACTGTTTCTAACTCATTTATTTTATCTATATTTTCAAGTTGTTGAATATTATTGAATAATATTGACTTTAATCCAAATTCATTTGCGCTTATTATATTTCTTTTAGTATCATCTATTAGAATTGACTCCTCTATATCCAATTTATACTTATTAACTAGTCTTTTATATATTTCTATATTAGGCTTACTTACACCTTCAAAGCATGAAAAAACACTACCATCTGCTTCTTGAATTATTTCATATTCATTATATATATATTTATAAGTATCCTCTGTTATATTAGAACACAAATATATCTTATATCCTTTATGTTTTAATTTTTTATAATATTCTATAGTTTCGGTTTTAGGTGGTAACATATATTTCAAATTATTTTTATCTAATATTTGATTTATTTCATTTTCGTATTTTGGATTTTCTTTTGTTAAAATTTCTATAAGTTGTTGATTATCTATAATACCATTTAGACAGTCTTTCCATTTTGTACTATGAAAAATTATATTATTAATTTCTTTTCGTTTTAATTCTTCTATATTTAATGTGTCTAAATATGTTTTAGGATTATATTCTAACAATACTCCACCTATATCAAATATAATATTTTTAATCATTTATTACTCCTACTTTTTGATCTATATATTTTATTATATCACTAAAAACTTTTTTTCTATTAGTAGATGTTTCAAAATAAGGTATATTATATTTTTCACACTCTACATATAATTGTTTGCTTAAATTTATGCTTTCACGACAAACATTTAATAATTCTACATCAGAATAATTCCATGTCCACTCTAGTTTTGTATCATTTTTTTTAATTATATCTTTATACTCTTCTTCACTAAGATCTTTACAACCTAAAACTATTATTATACTTTCTTTAAAAACATCAATTGCATTTTCAATTGCTATATCTGTAGTATCAACAATATAGTTTATATTTCTTTTTAAATGAATATTATTCTCAATAATAATATGATTTATAAATTTACAAAAATCAATCTTTTGTTTCATGTTCTCAGAAGTATATTTTAATTCTGGATAAAACTTAATAAATCCATTTCGTATACTATCTCCACTTATATAATGCGTATTTTCATATTTTTGGCAAAGTAATGATGCCAAACTAGATTTTCCAACTCTCGGAGAACCTAATATTATAATATTTTTCAAACTTATTTCCTCTTACTAAATAAATTTAATTATATATATTTTTATATTTTGATCTATCTACCCCAGACAACCTTATGTATTTTGCACCTTAAAGCTAGCTATTTTATTGTAATTTAAGCTATTTTTTATACTTTGCTAAAATTCTTATATTTCAGTGTTTTCCTTAAATTTTAGTACAGATACCCGCTTAACATAACATATGTTGCTATTATGAATAGTTTAGTTTTATATATATGTTTATAATTGACTAATTGATAATAAACATATGTATATTTGGCATGTCTATTATGTATAAACAAAAAAATGGTGATTATCTTTCTTTTATAGTTAATATAATTGGTCTATGATCTGAACCTTCATTTAGCATATCATCCTGTTTTATTATTTCATAATAATATTTTCCTTCCATACTTTTTTGTACAAAAGCAAAATCAACATTTACTTGTTCTTGTGTGCCATAGCCATGCCATGAATTATCTGTTATATCAAAATTTTTGTTTCTAGATATAATAATATAATTATTATTTTTAATTAAAATATTGTATGCTTCTGACATATGAGAGATCATATTCATATCTCCAATAATAACTTTATAATCAGCTTCTTTACTATCCATATAATTTAATGACTTAATTGTCCCTTTTATTTTACCTTCAGTAGATATGTAATCAGTATGAATATTTCCAATTAGATATGTTTTACCTTTATAATTAAAATTTACAAATACTGTTGTTCTATAATCACTCATATTATAACATATTACCTGTTCCTCAATATTTCTATATTCATCATCTAAACCATGTGGCAAACAAAATACTTCATTTATTTTTATTTCTTTCCCATATCTAATTGAAATTATATTATATTGATTAATACTTTCAGTTTTCATTGGAAATTTTTGTAATACTTTAAATCCATTATTAGTTAATAAATCCTCTAACATCTTTATATTATTTTTATTCACTTCTTGAAAACATGCTACTTTTATTTCAATATCTTTTAATAATTGATTTAATATTTTTTTTATATTATTCTGCCTATCTTCCCAATTTGGTATTGAATAATCAGTATCCTTTACACCATATAAATTATAACTTAATATTTTCATTAATCATATCTCCCATAACATCATCAACTTTAAATTCGAATACATGATTTCCCAAATAATCATATATTTCTATTCTCTTTGTTTCACTATCAACTGAAAAATTAGCAACAGTCACACTTTTATCTCTATATTTTCTAGAATCTTTATATATCGATTTATAATAATCATCTGTCTGATAATTTAAAATATTTATTAAATCATCTATCGAGCTTTGTTCTGTATTTAAGCCATCTAATAATTCTTTTGATTTAATATATCTAAAATTAGAGCTTACTGGTTCTTCTGGTAAATCTCCATTTTTAGCTATAAAATGATTAGCTCTTGCATATCTTTCAATAATATTTGTTATGTATATTTCATCTATATCTTTTTCAATGTTAATAACTTGATTTTTGTTTATATCTAAAATATTTAAGCTAAATGCTGAAGCTACTTTGTGAATTTTCATTTTTCGTATAACTTCATCTATATTTTTTGAATCCATTACATCTCTAACCATAATGTATCTAGATATGTTATCTAAATCTATTTTTGTATCATAAATATAATTACTAGAAAAAATTAATCCATAACTATTAAATGCAAATGAACTACCTGTGAGCTTTTCAGCCATAGTATATCCATATATACAATAATCTTCATAATTATACTTAATTAATGCTATGTTATTAATATTATAATTTCTATCATCCTCATTATGTGAAAATAGAACTGTATTATTTTTCTTTTTTAAAATAACTGTCGTGCATCCATCTACTTGCTTAAAAATTTCAGGGAAAAAACATAAAAGCAATGCATCTCTAGAAACATTAGCTCCATCTGCTCTACCATATATTTCTTCTAGACATTTTGGGAATTCTTCTTTTAATTTTTTTTCCAACTCTTTTACTTTTATATATACATCATTATCTAATATTTTTTCTTCATATTTTATTATAATTTTCTTTAAGTAATCTTTAAAATTTTCTCCTATTTGCTTTCCCATATCGTAGTTTGTTCCTCTAACCTCAAATAATTTAATCATAATACTCTTACTTCCTTCTATATATCAAAACTATTTGCAGCTTCTACAATTAAAACATTTTCTATTTTACTGTTTACTTTTTATAGTTAGTCTCCCAGTAATTAATTGCTCCTATTTCTTATCTTTTGAATATAAAGTTTTGACCTATCTACCCTCGACAACCTTGTTCGGGTTTTGTGATTTTGGTGATTTTTTATCATTTTTTCTTAAAAATTTTCACTTTTTTCGAAAATTCATTTTTGATGAAACCCAGTATTCTAGGGCTCTTGACCATCTCTCAGATATAGCAACGATACAGACTCAATATGACTTGTCCACGGAAACATATCTACAAGATTTATCTCTTCTATGTTATATATTTCGCTTAGTTTATTTAAATCTCTAGCAAGTGTAGCTGGATTGCAACTAACATAACCTATCTTTTTAGGTTTTAGCTTCATTATTATATCTATTCCAGCTTCATCTAACCCTTTTCTTGGTGGGTCTACTATTAATGTATCAAAATATATATTTTTGTTTTTAAGCTTTTCCAACTCTTCTTTTGCATCACCTGCTATATATTCGGCATTTGATATATTATTTAATTTTAAGTTTTCTTCTGCCATTTTTACTGCGTCTTCTAATATTTCAACTCCATACAATTGTTTTACTTTATCTGCTAAAAATATTCCTATTGTTCCAACCCCACTATATAGTTCTAATACTGTTTCTGATTTATCAAGTTTTAGCATTTCTTCTAATACACTATATAACACTTCTGCCATAATAGTATTTACTTGAAAGAAGGAATTCGTAGATATATAGTAAGTACAATCACCTATCATATCTGTTATTCTATCTTCTCCATAAATGACTATATTTTTATTTCCAAGTATAACATTACCTTTTGTTTCATTTATGTTAGCAACTACCCCTTTTATATTTCCATACTTTTCAGTTAACATACAAGAAATCTTACTTAGTTTATTACTCCTTGCTATTTGCTCATTTGTAACTACAAATATACATAACACTTCATCAGTATGTATACCTCTTCTTACCATTATATTTTTTATATCTCCAGTTTTTCCTTCTTCATTATAACAAGAGATATTTTCTTTATCTATACACTCAAACATGTATTTTGCTATTTCATTTATATAACTATCTTGTATTTTACAATTATGCACTTCTATGAGTTTATGGCTTTTTTCAGCAAACATCCCCATTTTATTTCTGCCTTTTATATTTCTAACAGGATATTGCACTTTATTTCTGTAATTATATGGAATACCCATACCATATATATCATTAACTAAATTTTCATTTATTCCTTGCTTTCTTAAAGTGTTTTTTACTATATTCTTTTTTATATCTAACGTTTTTTCATAACTCATATGTTGTGCTATACACCCACCACAAGAATAATATGACATGCATTCTTCATATTTTCTCTCTGGTGATTTTACTAATATTTCTTGAATTTTCCCAAGCATATAGTTTGTAGTATTTTTTACAATACTTACCTTTACTTTTTCCCCAACTATAGCACCTGGCACAAATACTACTTTATCTTCTAATCTTGCTATACCTTCAAAATTTATTCCATTGTCTATTATTTCTAATTCTACTAATTCATTATTTACCACTAAAATACCCCACTTTAACTATATACATTTTAACATTTATTATTTTGTTATACAAGTAGTCACACTTTTTTATTTTATTCATACTATATAATATAAATCAGAGATGACAAAGACAAAAACAAATTACTCCTTCTGATTTAAAAGGAGGAATCATATGAATACAAATTGCTGTAATAACTCAATAATATGGACTGTACTTTTACTTCTAATATTTTTTAGATGTAATAAAGTTGGTGATTCCTCTAATATGAACTTTGATGACTTTTTCAAAGTCTCAAATACAGACACGATTTTAAACGGTCTGATATTGTAATAGTAAAGGAGGGAATTATACCATGATAGATGAAAGATGTGGCTGTGGATGTGGCTGTGGTAACAACAACGGTGGCTTCGGTGGAGGCTTCGGTGGTGGATGCTGCTGTATATGGATCATCCTTATAATAATCGTTTTAGTATGCTGCTGTGGTTGTGGTTGCTAAAATATAAAGTATATAAAACATAATTAATTCCTAATATTATATATACTTACCCAAGTAATTTATATGATTACTTGGGTTATTTTTATAAAGTAAAATCAGCTAGTTTCTTCTAGCTGATTAATACATTATTTGTTATTTAATATAACTTTCATTTCCTCGAATCTCTTTATCTTTTTAGTTGTTGTTTTTATTAATTCTTCTTTTGTAAAAATCATATTTTTAATATGTTTGTAATTTGGGAATGTTTTGTTTAATTCTTTTATTTCATTCCAAATTATTTGATATAATTCATCCTCTGTTTTATCACTATATTTTTCTTTTACTACTTCTTCGTTATATACAATTTTTACTGATAATTTAACATCGTTTTTATCTTCTTTGCTTGGAAGTCCAAATACCATTGATTCTTCTACTAATTCTAGTCTATTAATTAACATCTCTAATTCTTCTGGAAATATCTTCTTACCATTTTTAAGCACAATCATGTTTTTACTTCTTCCAGTAATAAACACATAACCATCTTTATCAATATATCCTAAATCTCCAGTATAAAACCATCCATTTTTTAACACTCTTTCTGTTTCTTCTGGCATCTCATAATAACCAAGCATTACGTTTGGTCCTTTTACTCTAATTTCTCCTACACCATTATTATCTTTATCAACAATTTCCACAATATCATTTAACATAGGCTTACCTACAGAACCTACTCTAAGTTCATTAGGATTTTCTGCAATAATAACTGGAGCCGTTTCAGTAAGCCCATAACCTTGAACTACTAAAACTCCTAAACTATTGAATGCTTTAGAAACTTTCGGATCAGCTGCTGCCCCACCTTCAATAATCATTCTAAGCTCTCCTCCAAGGCCATCTATAACTTGTTTAAATAATTTTCTTCTAACGTCAATTTTACATTTTAATAATAAATCACTAATTTTTGTTGCCACATTTATTAATTTTGTTTTCCCTTGCTTTTCAATTTCTTTTGAAACTGCTTTGTAAATAGCTTCAACTAAAACTGGTACTCCTACAAATATTGTTACTTTGTATTCTTTTAAATTTTGTTTAATATATTTTAATCCGTCTGGAAATACAGTTCTTACCCCACAAGCTAGCATCATTAATATACACGTTGAACCAAAAATGTGATGAAATGGCAGAAATGCAATATTAGTATCTGTACTTCTAATATCTTCTACGCACTGCATAGCATATATGTTAGATGCTATGTTTCTTTGACAAAGCATAACAGCCTTTGACATAGAAGTTGTTCCAGATGTAAACAACAAGATATTCATAATGTTTTCATCAATCTCAGCATCTATATATTCATTTTTACCATCATCTACATCTTCCTTACCTAATTTCATTATTTCTTGAACTGATTCAAAACCATCTACTTTTTCCATACATATATATTTTGTTAAAGCTGTTTTTCCGTTTTTCTTTAGTTCTTCAATTTTATCTATTTGTTTAATATCAAAAACAATACACTCTGCCCTGCTTCTAATTAAGGAATTCTCTAATTCATCATATTGTAAGTCTTTATCAAGTGGAACTGAAACTATATTACCAAGTAGATTAGATAGATATGTCAAAACCCATTCATATCTATTTTTTCCTATTATAGCTACTCTCTTACTTTTAAGTCCTAATTTATATAGTCCTGTTCCAAAATTATTTATATCTTCTAATAATCTTTTATACGTTACATCTATGTATTTCGTTTCTTTCCCTACTTTTTCTTTTATTCTAAATGCCACATTACTTGCAAACTTTTTAGCAGAATTATATATTATTCCTTTGATATCTTTAAATTCTTTTACATCCTCTTTTTTATTTACCTTCATATTACCTCCTTATATAATTGTTATCTGGTAATAATTATATCATATATATTATATTTTGCAATATTATTAAATATAATTTCTTATTCTTTATATTAAAACATATACTTAACTAGGTGATTATATATGAATAGCAAAAATACAATTAATCTAAAACCATCAATTAAATTATTTATTATAGCTTGCATTCTTTCTATTATTTTAGGCGTATTTTTCCACTTTATTTACAATTTGCTTAATAAGCCATTTATTGTTGGACTATTTTTCCCAGTAAATGAAAGTATTTGGGAGCATCTAAAATTAGTTCTCCTTCCACTTACTATATTTGGAATAAATTATTCTTTTATAACTAGAAAAAAGAATAAATCTCTAAATAACTTTTGGTTTTATACAGGTATAGCAATAATTTTATCTATGGTTATTATACCAGTAACACACTACTCATATCGCGCTATATTTAAAATTGTTCCTGATTTTATTAATATTATTATATACATAATTTCAATAATTATTTCTTTTTATTATTTATATATAAATTTATCTAAAGAATATATAAATCCAAGTAGTAAAAACAAAAACAACATCGGTATAACTATGATTGCCTCTTTATTTTTACTTTTTATAATATTCACTATATACCCTCCTAGGCTAGAATTATTTAAAGACCCTATAACTCAAACATTCGGTATATTTTTGTTATAACTAAAATCTATATATACAAAAAAGTAGAGTTCAAATTGAACCCTACTATTTTCTTCCTTCTCTTCTATTCCATTCTCTTAAAGTTTTAATGTACAATTTAGCTGTTTCTTTGGTACAGTAACAATACGGACATGTTTTATATGTAACAATATATTCTACCTCACCCATTTTATCATCATCTCCATATCCTGCATCAATATATGTATATTCTGTTCTAATCTCTCTTAACATTTTTGTTTGCCACTTGTCTTTTAAATGATATTTTCCACATTTTTCACAAAATATATACTTTTCCTTATCTTTATCAGGTACCCAAGTTTTTTCTTTTTTCCTTCTTGCCATTATAAGTTCAGGGATGTAGTCTTTTTGTATTTTTTTTAATTCTTTAATCTGCTTATCAATACTCATACCTTTCAAATTTTCATCAATATACTTTTTAAAATCTTTCTTATTCATATTTATACTCCCTTTCTAATTAGATTTGGATTTTATTTTTTAATATGTGAATTATATCACATAATTACATATCTTTCAATTATTAAAAATACTATATGAAAAAGTAGAGTTCAAATGAACCCTACTTTTTTGTAATTAATAATAATCTTTTGTAACAACAAAAGCAAACCAGAAAATAACAGCAGAAATAAGCGAAATCCATCCCCATAAAGCATATAAAAGATTATTTGGATAAATACTAATATATGATGGAAGCGTAACCGATGTACTTTCACCTGTATCTAATAAACTTTCTCTAAGCTTCATAAGTACATTTGTTTTTTCAAGTGACGTTACATCTTCAGGTAAATCTTCAAGTTCCTGATAACACGCTTTCATATTATCATACCAAAATCCAACATCATTTTTTGGATTTTTGAAAATTATACCAGTATTTCCTTCTGTTAATCCCTTTTGTTCTGCAAAGCTTATTGCTTTTGCAAGTTCATCTTTTGCCATTTCTACGGAATTGGCATCTGCTGCACGTTTTAAGTATGTTCCACATCCATAATCAAATTGTACATCATTTACAATCCTTGTTGTCGCCCATGCACCAAAAAGTATTGTACATATAATTGCCAGTGTAAGCCAAATTTTTGATACATTTACCATTTTTTAATCCTCCTATAAAAATTATTTTATTGAGTAAATATTGACCTCACGTGGGATTATATCATATTTTTATGTTAATTACAAGAGTTACTTTTTACTACTATATAGTTACTATATTATTTAAAAAGTCCTTTTAAATATAATTCCTCTAAATTTAACTCTCCTCTTATGCCAAAACTTATCTCTATTGCCTTTTTTACTTTTTCCATAGTTTCATCATCTAGCTTTCCAACCTTTTCCCTTAATCTTTTTTTATCAAGAGTTCTAATTTGTTCTGCTAAAATAACAGAATCTTTCTCAAGTCCATATTTTGTTCCTTCTATTTCTATATGTGTAGGAAGTTTTACTTTTTGCTTAGATGTTATTGCTATTGCAATTATAGTGGGACTAAATTTATTTCCAATATCATTTTGAACTATCAAAACAGGTCTAACACCTGCTTGTTCACTTCCTATAACCGGACTCAAATCAGCATAATATATTTCTCCTCTTTTTACTTTCATACTCCACTTCCTATATTGTAATTAGTTTGAATTATAAACCTATGTAATTTAGCTATATATCAAATATTTTATCTTCTATTTCTTGGTTTATATCAAACTTGTTATATACTATGCTTATACATTCCTTTTTGTCATTGTCATATACAATATATGTTAAAGGAAGTCCTGAATTTTTATCTAACTTAAGTTCTATCTTACTAACATTTTTTACAAGCTCCATATATTCACATCTACATTCCTTTATATTTTTACATACATTATCAATTATCATATTTATATTGTTAACTTTTTCATAGCTGTTTGCACTAAAACATCCTGTTTTTTCGACACTTTTGTTATATATATCTAAAAATGTATTTATGCTAAGCAAATTTGTATAACTTGTTAAATATGGGTCTAGTTTTAATATATTTTTTTGATTTTGATTTTTTATAGTTGTCTTATTTTTTTTGGTAACTATATTAACCTTTGCTCCTTCACTATCCAAATATTCTTGTTTCGTGCCAACATCTTTTTTATACCATTCTTTCATTCTATATGTATTAGTATTTTTGTTGCTAACAACTGTTATTTCAAATTCAGCTATATAGCTTTCCATATTAAACACACTATTTTTTGTTCCTATTTTTCCTACTATATCATGTATAATAGTTCCTCTCAATATATTTGTTTTCATAGCAAGTGTATAGATACTTATTGATAAAATAATTAAAATACTAAATAACGAAAAAAATATAATTGTTAATTTATTTTTTAAAAATTTCTTAATATTAAAAACAAGCATAAAAAACTCCTTTACCATAATCTAATTTACATTAAATTATATGTAAAGGTTTTAGTTATATTTCTAAACTCTCAAAATATTCTATTAAAAGATTTTTTACTTTATCTTTTGATGTTTCTCTATTTATTAAATCTTTAACGTATGAACTGTTTTTAAGTCCTCTTAAATAACAAGCAATATGTTTTCTAAGCTCTGGTACTGCTCTTTTTTCTCCGTAATATTCTACAGCTTTATCTATATGTTCTATCATTATTTCTAATCTTTCCTTATTTGATATATGATATTCTTTGTCTTTTACTACTTCATCAAAAATCCAAGGTTTTCCCATTGCACCTCTTGCAATCATTATTCCATCTACACCTGTATACTCAAACATATATTTTGCAGACGCAATATCAGTTATATCGCCATTTCCTATAACTGGTATATTTACTGCTTCTTTTACAGCTTTTATAGCATCTAGATCATTTTTCCCTGTATACATTTGCTCTTTTGTTCTTCCATGAATAGTTATAGCTGAAACATTATTCTTTTCGCATATCTTTGCAACTTCTACTGCAATATTTTCATTTTTGTAATAGCCTATTCTAAATTTTACAGTAACAGGCTTTTTAGAAACTTTAGTTGCTACCTTAAGTATTTCATCTATTTTATCTAAATCTTTTAAAAGAGCTGCTCCATCACCATTTTTGGTAACTTTAGGTGCTGGACATCCCATATTTATATCAATGATATCAATTTCTTCTATTTCATTTAATTTTTCTATAGCTTTTTCAATGTCGTCTTTATCACTCCCAAAGATTTGAACACAAGAAGGTCTTTCATCTTCAAGCAATGTAAGCATCTTATTTGTTTTTAAATCCTCATATACTAATCCTTTTGCACTTACCATTTCTGTACACATTAAACCAGGATTAAACTTTTTACATATATATCTAAAAGGCAGGTCAGTTATACCTGCCATAGGAGCTAAAAACACATTGTTTTTTAATTTTATATTCCCTATATTTATCTGTTTTACATATTTATTCATTAACTATAATTACACCCCATAATACATTGTTCCTCTAAATTTGTACCCTTTATAATAATAGATGTTATTAGTATTTTCTGCAACCAAGAAAATGTCTCTATCATCTATACTTCCTTTTCCTTTACTTACGTTATTCACATCTAATTTTGACATATCTACTACATAAAGATTATTATTTTCATCACCTTTTTCTTTTAACTCTGCAGTTAAATCATCAGTTAAATTTGCTTTTGCTATTATCTGTCCTGAAGATGGTAATTCGTCATTTTTTGATACATACTCATTTACAACATTTGATACTCTAATTATCTGACTTTTGTATTCTTCGTAATTTACTACATCAATATTTCTACTTCCAACAACTGTAGCTGTAGTTAAAATTATAAACATAATAACTACTGCAAGCACTATAACTACTGTAGTGACACCTTTTTTTCTTTCCATATATATTCCTCCTAGTTAATCAACAAAAAATGTTCTTTGCCTTCTTGCACTTATACTAAGAACTATTCCTATAGCTATAAAGTTAGTAAGTAAATTACTTCCACCATAACTCACAAATGGAAGTGGTATACCAGTTATAGGTAAAAGTCCCATAGTCATTCCAATATTTTCTATAAAATGAAAAAATATCATTCCAAATATACCTATAGCAACTAGTGAGCCATATGTATTTTTAGCAGTTTTTGATATATTTACAAGCCTTATTAATAATACTGTATATATTATAACAATAAGTGTTGAAATAATAAAGCCCATTTCCTCAGATATTACTGAAAAAATAAAATCTGATGTTTTAACAGGTAAATACCCAAACTGTGTTTGTGTTCCCTTAAGAAGGCCTGTCCCAAATAAATTTCCAGATCCTACAGCTATTTTTGACTGTATTGCATTATACCCACTCCCAAGTGGATCTAGTTCTGGATCTAAAAATACAAGTATTCTATCTTTTTGTACATCATTAAGCACAAAGAAATATACTGAAGGAACAAGTACTATAAGTAGTAATATGCCTGCTAATATATATTTATAATTAATTCCTGCTTTAAAAAGCATAAAAATAGTTATAAATAAAAATACTGCTGCTGTACCAAAGTCTGGTTGTTTTAATATTAAAGCAACTGGCACTAACATTATTATAAATAATATAGCAATATTATACCATTTGTTTACTGCTTTTTTATCTTTAGACAATATATATTCTAGAAATTTAGCAGATAATAATATATAAATTATTTTTGTTATCTCTGATGGTTGAATACTTACAGAACCCATTTGAAACCAGCTTGTTGCTCCATATATTGGCTCTGTAAATAATACCAAAACTAGTAATACCATACAAACGATATATAATGGTATGCTTAAAATTCCAAATATATTATAATCAATAAGCCATACTACTGCTAAAGCTACTAAAGATATAATAAGCCAAATAAATTGCTTAAAGTAATCATCTTTTAAAGATTCATCATTATATCCTGCGCTATATATACCTATTATTCCAATTATAACTAAAGAAATTACTGCAATTAACAATATTAAGTCTGTATTCTTAAGTAGAGTTCTAAACATTATTTTTCCCCTTTTACACTTATATTTAATTTAAAAAGAATGCTTTATATGCTCTATATGTTTCATAAACATCTGCTGTTGATGTTAACTCATATGGTGAATGCATTGATAAAACTGCTGTTCCACAATCTATTACGTCCATTCCTTTATTTGCTAGAATATATGCAATAGTTCCTCCTCCACCTTTTCCTATTTTACCTAATGTTCCAAATTGATACGATACATTATTTTTGTCAAATATATTCATTACATATGATGTATATTCAGCGCTAGCTTCACTTGCAGAATATTTTCCTCCTGAACCTGTATATTTTTCAATCGCTACACCACATCCTATAATATTAGAATTTTGAATATCGCTTACTTCTTGGTACATAGGGTCAACTGCATTTGCTACATCTGCTGATAACATTTTTGAATTATTTAATGCACTATATAATGCTAAATTACAGCTATTTTCTTCCGTTTTGTCAAGTAATGTTGATACAAACAGTTCAAAAGCTTCTGAACTCATTGAAGTATTTCCAACACTTCCAATTTCCTCTTTATCAACAATAAGTGCTACTGCTGTTTTCTCTAAACTTCTATTTTCATTAGCTATATCTATAATAGACTTTACTGTTGCATATGAGCAAACTCTATCATCTTGACCATAACCTGCAATCATTCCCTTATCAAATCCAACATATTTTGCTTTAAAACTTGGTACAAAACGTATATCGCTTCTTGCAAAATCTATTTCTTTTATTCCATACTTTTTATTTAATATTTTTAATATGTTAGCTTTTACCTTATTGTCTTTTTCCTCTTTAGACGGAATTGAACCTACTACAACTGTCATATTTTCAGGATCAATAAATTTATCTGCTGTATTTTCCATTTGCTCTTTTGCAAGATGTGGCAGTAAATCTGTTATAGTAAAACAAGGATCATCTTTTTTATCACCTATAACTACTTCTACTTTTTCCCCATTTTCATTATATACTATTCCGTACATAGATAAAGGAATTGCAAGCCATTGATATTTTTTAACTCCACCATAGTATTGTGTCTTAAGCATTGCCATATTTTGTCTTTCAAACATAGGCATAGGTTTTGTATCAAGTCTAGGACTATCAATATGTGCTCCTATTATATTCATACCTAAAGATACTGGTTTTTCCCCTATAATACCTGCATACATACTTCTATCTTTATTTATATAATATACCTTATCGCCAGGATTTAATATTCCATTTAATGAATTAACATCTTTAAAACCTGCTTCTTCTAAAGCCATTTTAAAATATTCAACACATCTATATTCAGTTTTAGCATAGTTTAAAAAACTTAGATATTCGTCTGTATATTCAAACATTTCCTCAAACTGAACCTTATTCATTTTTTCATAAACATTTTTCTTTTCATATTTTAAATCCATAATACTACCACCTTTTTACATTAATATTAAATATTATCTGCAATATTTCTTTATTTATGCTATTATATAATTACTACATATTCTTATATGATAGTATCATTATACCATTTTATATACCATATTTCTACCATTTTCCGTGAATTTTATTATGTTTACTTACTACAACTCAATTTTAAAATATTTTAAAAAAATAGTTGACAACACCTTTATCTTTATGTTATACTATATGGGTATTAAGTAATTGATACGGACTAGTAGCTCAGCTGGATAGAGCAATGCCCTTCTAAGGCATGGGTCGGGCGTTCGAATCGCTCCTAGTTCACCAAATTAAACGTGTAACTTTTTAGTTGCACGTTTTTTGTATATGTAATGTTTAATTCTTGTTCAAATTGACATAACTTTTATAGTATGATATAATATTTTACAAGTTATTTATTAATATATCAAACAAATGGAGGTATAATTTAATGGGTAAAAAAAGTTCTATTTATATTTATCCAGCAATATTTAGAAAAGAAGAGGAAGGTTATACAGTTACTTTTATCGATTTTTGCTGGTGCACTGAAGGTAAAACTTTAGAAAAAGCCATTGCTAATGCTGAAGAAGTTTTATGTGAATACATATCAAGTTTAAATTTATCAAAAGCAGTTAATGTTCCAAAATCCAATTCACAATTAAAACACTATATATTAAAAGATAATGAATTCATATCACTAATTAAAATTGATATAATTAATTATCTAAAGCTAACCAATAAGAAATCAGTGAGAAAGAATCTAACAATTCCTGCATGGCTAAATACCTTGGCTGAAGACAATAATTTGAATTTTTCACAGATACTTAAGGAAGCTTTAAAGAAAGAGCTAAGTATTGATTAATGTCTTTTACTCTAAAGTATAAAACAAGATGGAGAACCTCTCCATCTTGTTTATTTTCTATTCAATTTTTGTAACTATTATTGTAACATCGTCCTGAATTGTTTTATCTATTCTTTCTGATATACCACTTATAATTTCTTTTTTAGATATAATAGCTAAATTCTTTTTGGCTATATAGTCAAAATATTCTTTTATCTCTTTACTATATGCACCATCAGACATATTTACTATTATCATAGGTACTTCTATATCAAAAGTATATTCTTTTTTATTTAAGCTATCTAGCATTCCTACTGGCATATTATCTTCAGCAAACTCTTCTACCCCATTATTTGATATTACATAGGTAGGTGATGCTCCCATTTTTATTAGATTTACTTTGTTTAAAGCTGTATTTATAATTGTTATGTCTAAACTTGCACTAACATTTGAATCATTTTTTAATTTTAATACTCCATTAATAATTTTTGTAATAGTATTATTGTTAAATCCACTAAGTAATAATTTATCTAACATAGTTATAACTGTATTACTAGCACTTGCTGCATCTTTTCCTGAACCCATACCATCACTAATGGCTATTATTTTTCCGTTTTTTATATCAGATAAATAATATTTATCTCCACTTACTTCATCTTCATTTTTGCTTTTTTGATATACATCACTATTTATAGAATATTTTCCTTCTGATACGAGTTTTATTCTGGATTTCTCATTCTTACTACTGTTTAGAATAAGTTTAATATTCATTTTTTGTCCTAATACTTCTCCAACAACTGTCTGAATTTCATTTTTTGATGTATCTATATCTTTCAAAATATCAGTAATAAATTCATATGTCCTGCTATCATTTTCCTCAATATAATTATCTTCATATATTTGATAGCCCAAAAGCTTTAATTCTTGTCTTAAACATTTATGTGTATATGAAACCTCTTTTTCCACCTTAGTAACATCTCTAGACATATTTTTTATTAGTGTTGCTACCTCTTTATATTCTTCTGCTAATTTAATATTACTTTCTTCTTCTTTTTTCTTGATTATTCTCATAAGCTTCATATTGTTGTATATATCTTTTATTTCCTTAATCATTATATCTGCCTCAGAACAATCAACAGGTAGCATATTTTCTGTTATTTCATCATTGCTTTCTAGTTTTCTTGCTATATATGAAGAAACTAGTTCCATATTATCTTTTAAACAGTAATACCTTCTTTGACATTTTAAACATTTACTTTCTTTATAGTCTTCTAAGTATTTGGCAACTACTTTTTGTGTTTCTTCATAATATTCTTTATTTGAGCTTAGAGTTATACTTGATAAATTATCAAAAACTTCTGACATTGCACTAAGCTTGTTTTTAATATCGCTTCCTACACCCAACTCTTTTTCATATGCATGCTTTAACGTATTATTTTTATTAAATATATCTTCTAGTATAACTGTAAATTTCTTTGGCAATACAAGTATTACAAGTGATGATATAACTGTTTGTATTATACCTTGAGATATAAGTAGATTTCTCTCTGTTATATAATTTAATATAATTGAAGATAATATAACTCCTAATATAGCAAATGACTTGTTTACTCTATTTAATAAGCTTGCTATTATTCCAGGCACTGCAACCTGCATAAGCATATTTATATCTTTTGAAATAATCGTAGCTAAAAATCCTATTACTATACTAACTGAAATTCCTGAAAATATTCCACCAGTATAGCCAATTAATATTGTAAACAATATTGCAATAGTTGTCCATATAGGCATACCAACCGTAGGAATTAAAGACACAGGAATAAGAGTTATCATTACCATAACTGCCATTGCAACTATTTCTTCTACAGAATATATCATATTTTTATCTATATTTGATAGAAAATAAAAACCATATATGTATATATAATATAGTGCTTGTACTAAAAATATTAAAGCTATATTATCAAGTAAATAGCCAAGTTCAAAACCTTTTGCTATAAACATTATTACAGTTACTATAGCCATAGAAATAGCAAGTTTTATTCCAATTGCTACTTTTCTACTAATTTCTTGTATATTAACAACTACCGTTACTATTGTATAAATAATATTAGTCAGTAGGTAAAACATTATGTGCGAAAAATCTGCATTAAATATAATCATACAAATTATTGATATAACTCCTGGTAAAAGCAGTGGAATTTTAAATACAGTAGCTACTCCAAGCATGATAAAAGGAATTGGATTATATCCAAAAACATTTACCATGCTTGATATTGCTAATATTATAGAAAATACTATTGTTTTATACCCTATTATATTTTTAAAGAATGTTATTATTCCATCTAATTTACTATATTTAACACTAATTGTGTCTGTATGTTCTTGTTCAAAAACCATTATTACACCTCTTATGCTTCTATTTGTTCTACATATATACTACTACATATTTTAAATATATTTTGTCATATTTTATATTTCATTTTAATTTTTGCATTCTAATTTACTACATTTTATTACAAAAGCATCTAAAAATCAAGGTTTTAAAGTATATTAGAGTTTAAAATTAAAAAGAAAATAGGAAACTATATTTAGCTTCCTATTTTTAAACTTAAGCGTATTCTGCTAGATGTATATATGCATGATCTACTCTTATTTCGTGTGTTAGTTTTTTTGCAGCTATAGTACTATAATTTTCACACCAGCCACACTTATATTTATAATAAGTTGGAAATATATTAGTGCTGCTAGGATTTTCTAGGTCGCTTGCTGTTATCTTAATCGTAGCACCACATTTATTACAAACTACATACATACTATTAATTTTTTCTTCATTATCTAGTGTTTTTCTTTTTCTAATAAATTTCATTTTTATGCTCCTTAGTCTTTTTTGCTACCAAAATATAGCCATCCTAAAACAGTATCAGAAAATGAACTAAAATCCAAATCATTAGCTTTAGCGAAGTTTTTTACATCCTTTTTGGTAAGTTTTGTTCCATCTGTTAAACATTCTGCCATTATACGAACTTCAAAATTCCCTTTTTGTGCTTCATATCTACAAACTTTTTCAAGATGCTCTCTAACTGCTAATTCATGTTCTTCTCCTTTTTCCTTTACCTTTACTGCAATAGCGTACAATTCTTCCCGTAATGTCATTTCCGTTCCTCCAATTAATAATTATTATTGTATACTTTTAACATCATGCACCAATTATATCATGCTTTACATAATTTGTAAAGTTGCTTAATAAAAAGATTAGCAGTCTTAATACTACTAATCCTACATTTTAATAACAATACATACAGCCTCTTCTTCTTAATTCTTGTATCATTAAGATGCCTAACATACTTCCAACAAAAAGGTTACCATATCTTCCTAAATTACCTCTTGTTTCTATTTCATTTTCGTCTAAATCTGACTGTCTACTACACATCCAATGACTCTTTATTTTATCAATAAACATATCTTCATTATTCATTATATGCATAGTGCAGTTTTCAACCATTTTACAAAATTCTTCTTTGCATATATTATTAGGCATTATATTATTGTTCTTTTTCATAAACATGTTACATTCTTTATATACACATTCATACATCATTTTATAACATTTAGGGTATAACATATCTATTGGTTTCATTTGATGTGACATATGTCCAGGTTTCATATTATTATGCATCATATTATCTCTCATTACAGGATTTTCAAACTCTCCTTGCATATTTGAATCTCCCCAAAGATTAGGCTCTAATCCAAATCCCCAAAAAGGCGCTAAGCCTGGATATGTAAATCCGTATCCCATAGAGTTTGGTGCAGTGTTAAATCCCCATCCAAAACCAGGGCCTCCCCAAATTCTTTCATTTTCTTCCATATAAAATACTCCTTTCTAATTAAGTACAGTATATTATATGAAAGATTTGAATTTTAGTGAAAAAAATAAAGAGTTATTTCTCTTTATTCTATAATAATATCTGTTTTTTTATTGCACATATAATTAATAGTATGTTCTTTTGCTTGCTCTCTAAATTGCTGCCTTGATAGCATAACTCCTTTATCGTAACTTGTAGTACTTGTACTATATATTTGTCCATCATCGTATATATATTGTTTTTCCCCAGCTGTCATTAATACTCTTTTATCAGAAGATAAATCTATTTCATTTAAAAGTGCATTCATCTCATCATTTAAACCCCAATTAATATTTTCTTTCGTATTTATTTTCATATAATCATACCCTTTCGCTTATTATTTTTATACTTTCCCTTATAATATCTTCTAGTCTTCTTTTTTGTTTTGTAAAATATAAATAACCTATAACAGCTTCAAATCCAGTTGCTTTTTTATACACAACAACATCTGTATTTTTTGGTACAGTATTACTACTAGCATTTCTTCCTCTTTTATATATTTCTTTTTCTTCTTGTGTAAGAAGTTCATATATATTATTCATAATATATTCTTGCGCTTTTGCACTAACATATTTTATTGTTTTTCTATGAAGTTTATTTGCAACCTCTCTTGAGTTTTTAACAAGATATTCTCTAACGTAGAGTTCATAAACTGCATCACCCATATATGCTAGTGTTTTTATATTATATTCTCTTATATCAAGCTCTTTTTCCATTTTATCACCTTTTCATAATAATTATATCACATAATATAAAATTTCAATATGTTTTTTCATTTTTTATACAAAAAACAGGTCATGTTATTACACACAACCTGTTTTATACTTAAAAATTAGTTAACACTCTATTATCTTTTGCAATATTTACATTTTTAAATCTTTCATCGTTTGTTACATCATAAATTATTGCTATCTCATTTGGAATAACAACTTCTTTATTTTTATCTGTAAGTTCAATCTCCAAAATTGCTCTGCTACTAGAAAAAGGATATATGTCCATTTCGAAATATTGATTCTCGTATACAAAACAATATCTAGTTTTTCTTATCATATTTTTGCTCGTATCTGCTTTAAGAAGTAAATCTAAGTATTGTTCTTTTGTAATTTTCTCCTCTACCTCATATCTTGACATATCATCTCTTTTAATTTTTTTAGTAAGATAATATGTGTATGAGCCGTTTTCTCCTCTTTGTCTTATTCTTATTTCTTCGTTTTCATTTTCAGAAATCAAGTATACCTGCACAATCTCAGACCTTACTGCACCATATTTTTCTATTATCTTCTCAAGATTAGGCATAGCTATAAGATACTTGCGCTCTGTCTCAATAGGAACAGGAAGTCCCAAGAAAGAATACATTTCTCCCATGAGTCTTGATATTTTCCCATCAAAATCCGTACTGTTATCAATTACTCTTAGATGAGGATGACCAACCCACGCCTTTAATGTTTTTCTATCTGCTTCTCTTGCCTGCTCAGGTGTTTCCGTTCTTGCCGTATTATTAGCTATTGTATAATATTCCTCTTTACCATCTGCTACAGTTTTTAAATGAAATACAGCATCGTACCAATCCCTTGCCTCTATTTCACTTAATTTAAGCTTTTTAATAAGAGATTTATATTCTCTATCTGTAATATATGCCTTTCCATCAACAATACCTCTATCACATACAATAACAACATCTTTATTATCTAATGTTTCGGCATACTCTTGATATTTGCTTTCTAAGAATAATTGAAGCTCAAATATCATTTTTTCAAATTCATAACCAGATAAATACTCTCCACCCACTTTAATTCCAGAATTTTTAATTAGTGTTGCTGTTTCCGGGACAATTATAACCTCATAGCCTTTGTCTGATAAACTACTGCTTATCTTTGCAAGTCCACTTGTCTTGCCAGAGCATGGTCCACCAGTGAGGACAATTTTAGCTAAACTTTTATACATACGTTTTCCTCCTTATTTAATTAAATTTAAGATTAATATTTATTTTCTTGCGTATTATATCACAAAAATCATATTATTCATACTTATATAATATAAAAAGATGATATATTATTACATATATCATCTTAAGCTTTTTATTTTTTGCTCTTAAGCTCTCGTACAATCTTCTCTGCACGTGCAATTACAACATTCGTAGGAACGCCATCTTTAATAAGTTCATCAAATAACTCATTAATCTTGTTCAACTTTGAATTAATAGAAGCTGTTCTTACAGAAATTGCCATAGTTGGATTTGCAATATCTTCAAAGTGAATTATATTTACTTCTTTACTTACATCTACTGTATTACAGAAAGTTACAGCTCCTTGTCCAATAACAAGTCCTATCTCATATATTTTTCCGTTATACTCAATAGAATAAAAATCACCAAACTCACATGGCGTTGAAGAAATATAATTCTCTTCTGCGAATTGGTCAATACCACGATAAAAACTGCATAACAGATTTACATTTTTGTTATCTTCTTCTGTAATTTTTTCAGGTGTATAGAGCCAATTGTCATCATCAAACGTAGGATGTTTTTTTACAAACCCTTCTAACCACTTAATGTAGCTTTCCTTAGTTATCAATTCACGTGCTTGTTTTGCTTTTTCTCTTTCCTCATCAATAAATTTTTGCATCCGTTTTTTGCCTTCATCTGTATCAAGCTCAGCCAAAAATTCTTGAACGCTTTTCATATAGTGTCTCCTCCTTAAAGAATTTTAATTTTTGTTTTCTTCAAATTTTGATATTACAACATTTGACGCCTTCTTTATTGCTTGATATGGAACTCCATCTTTAATAAGATCATTAAACAATTCACCAATTTTTTGAACTTCATTTTTAATCTTTATAGCTCTTTCTTTAGCCTGATCACTTGGTGAAACAATATCTTCAATGTTAATATATTCAGACGCATTATCATCAAAAATACTAAAAGAATAATTCTCTTTATAGCACGATACTTTATATAATTTTTCATTATACTTTACTATGTAGTATTTTCCAAATAACATTGGTATTGGATAAATATATAAATGTTGTGCACATTCATCAAGAGTAAGATAAAATAAATTTAGCACATTAATTTTATATATATCCTTACTGGTTATTCCTGCATCTATATCATCTTTATCAAGCTCTAAACAGGGAGATGTAACATCATAATCCCAATCATTTACTGAAAACTCAGAATATTTTTTTGTAAAATCTTCAGCCCACTTCATGTATTCAATTACATCAAACTCAACAATTTCTTTAACATAATCTAAGTTTAAATTACTCATTTTCTCTCTCCTTTATAATATTAATTATATTGTTAACCATCAAATTTACATAAGTATTATATACTACGCTACATGTTTTGTCAATTATGCATTACTAACTGTCTTAAATAGAAAAAAAGAAACAAACTATAAATTAATATAGTTTATTTCTTTTAAAGATCTTTATTACTTTAATTTCATAGATACAAGTTTTGATACACCATACTCTTGCATAGTTACACCATAAACAGATGATGCTACCTCCATTGTACCTTTTCTATGGGTTATTACAATAAACTGTGTTTGTTTAGAATATTTTTTTATGTATTTAGCAAACCTTGATACATTAATATCATCAAGTGCTGCCTCTATTTCATCTAAAATACAGAAAGGTGGTGTTTTTATCTTTAATATTGAGAATAATAGTGCTATTGCAGTAAGCGCTCTTTCTCCTCCAGATAAAAGCATCATATTTTGTAATTTCTTTCCTGGTGGCTGAACCTCTATCTCAATTCCACTTTCTAAAATATTACTTTCATCAGTTAATTTTAGGTCAGCTTTTCCACCATCAAATAACTCTACAAAAACTTTAGAGAAGTTTTCTCTTATAACTTTAAATTGTTTTGCAAATTGAGTTTTCATTATAGAAGTAGTATTGTCTATTAAGTTTTCAAGTTTTTGTTTTGTTTCCTCTAAGTCAGCTTTTTGTGAAGAAATAAATATAGCCCTCTCACTTTGCTCTTTATATTCTTCTATACTGCTTACGCTTACCTCACCTAAATCCTTAATCTCTTTTTTAACCTTGCTAATCATATTATCTATTTTAGTTTTAGATAACTCTTTATCTAGACTGCTTGTTTTTTCAAATTCTTTTGCGCTAGATATAGTAAGCTCGTAATCATCCCACATTTTGTTTTTAAGTGCATCTATTTCTACATCAAATTTAACCTTTTTATTTTCAACTTTTGCTCTTTGTTCTTTTATTTTTTCTAATCCTTGTAATTTATCAATGTATAATTTTTCTAGTTCTTCCTGACGCTCCATATTCTCTTTTTTTGTTATTTTTAAAGTCTCGTTATACTCTTTTACTACTGTTAATTCATCTGTCATTTTTTCTATATTTAAAATATCATTTTGGTTATTAACTTCGGAATTATTTATATCACTTTGACATTCTAAAATACTTTGTTTTTTCTTCTCAATAGCTAGCTGTAAATTAGATATATCTTCTTTTATCTTATCTACCATTTCATCTATAGCCACATTAGATTCATCAAATGACGATAAAGAAATTCTAAGATTAACTATATCTTCATTTAAGAAATTAACTTTATCTTCTTTTTCTTTATTAAATCTAGCATATTCAGCAACTTCATTTTCTTTTACTTCAATATCATTATCAATCATTGCTGAAGCTTCTGCAATACTTAATTTCTTAGCTATAATTTCTTCGTTTTGTTTGAACAACATATTTTTTTCTTCTTCTTTGTTTTTACGCATATTTGCTACTCTATCTGCTTGTTTTAATATGTTATTTAACTTTTCTTCTGTAACACTGTAAGTTATATTTACTTCTTGAAGTTCAGTATTTTTTGATGATATTTCGTTTAATATATTCTGGTAAGAATCTCTGTCATTTTTAATACTTTCGTTAAAGTCGTTATATTCTTTTTCTAGTGTTTTTAGGTCTTCTTTTGCGAGTTCTATCTTAGAATTTCTTCCAAGAAGTGATGTTTTTTTACCAAGCGTTGCACCACCTGTCATACTACCTGTTGACATCACAACATCTCCATCAAGCGTTACAACTTTCATGCCAGAAGATATTTTTTTAGAAATCTTTACACCATTATCTATATTATCAACTATCAATGTTCTATTTAGTGCTAAGCCTACAACACTAGAAAACTTACTATCATATTTTACTAAATCAATCGCTAAACCTATATACCCATCATCTTTAATAGATACCTTTTCTGGTTTTGTAGATTTTACACTCTTAATTGGTAAGAAAGTAGCTCTACCTAAAGAGTTTTGTTTTAAGTACGCTATTGCCTCTTTAGCCTCTTTATCAGTTTCTACAACTATGTTTTGAACATAGCCTCCTAAGGCTATTTCTATTGCTTTTTCATATTTGTCATCAGTCGTAATTAGTGATGCAAGTGTTCCATATATACTATTCCCATAAGTGCCTTCATTTTTAGCTTTTTCTATTATACCTTTTACACTCTTAATATAGCCTTCATTTTCATTTTCTAAATTTATTAAGTAATTTATTTTAGATTTCTTTTCTAATATTTTTTGCTTAAACTCAGCATCTTTTTCGTTAAAGCCAGTTATATTAATTTCTATTCTTTCTTTAGCTTCATTTAAGTTTTTAATAACATCTTCTAATTCTATTTTATCTTTCTTTATTTTAGAAAAAGTTTCTCTTTCTTCTGCTTCTTGTATTCTTATACTATCTGCTGAAGATATATCTGATGTATTGTCTTTTATTATAGTATCAATTCTTCTTTTATTTGCTTCCATCGTTGAATCTAGAGAACTTGTTTCTACTTTGTATTCAGTAAGCTTGTCCTTTAAACTTTCAATGTATCTCTTAATTTCTTCTATTTCCAGTTCCTTTGCTGTCATGTTTTCAGTTATCTCTTTAAGTTCTAATTCTTTTTCTTCAAGTTCTTGTTCAAATCGTACTTTGTTATCTAGCATGTTTTGCTTTTTAACATTTCTTTTCTCTACGTCCTCTTTAAGTGATTCAATCGAAATAATATCATCCTCTATTTCAAGATTTAATCTTTCTATTGTTTCCTTGTTTGAAGCTAGTCTTTCATCAAAGCTTTCAACTCTTGCTTTTAATTTTTCAAGTTCATTTACTTTAGTAAAATATTCTTCTTGACTTTTTTCTATATCAAGTAGTATTTTTTCAAACTCTACTTTTCTCTCGTCTTTAGTCTTTTCTGTTTCTTCCATTTCTTTTTGCTTTGCTATTATACTTTGCTCTAGACCTTCTATTGCTTCATTTATACCATTTATTTCGCCCTCTGCAGAATATATAGTATTAAGGAATGCTCTAACCTCTAATGCTTTTAAGCTATCTCTTAATTCAAGATACTTTTTTGCCACCTTAGATTTTTCTTCTAAAGGACCTAAGGAAGACTCAATTTCATTTAAAACATCTGTTACTCTTGTTAGATTTGTGTTTGTATGCTCTAATTTTCTTAAAGCCTCATCTTTTCTAGTTCTATATTTAACAATACCTGATGCCTCTTCAAATATGCTTCTTCTGTCTTCTGATTTTGAAGATAGTATTTCATCAATTTTTCCCTGCCCTATAATACTATAGCCATCTCTTCCTACACCAGTATCCATAAACAATTCTTGTATATCTTTTAATCTACATTGATTTTTATTAATGTAATATTCACTATCACCACTTCTGTACACCCTTCTGGTTACTGATACTTCAGTATATTCAACTGGAAGAACGCTATCTGAATTATCTAGTACAAGTGTAACTTCTGCTAGACCTAGCATTTTTCTTGCTTCAGTTCCAGCAAAAATTACATCCTCCATTTTTGAGCCTCTTAAACTCTTAGCACTTTGTTCACCAAGCACCCATCTTATTGCATCAGAAACGTTACTTTTTCCACTACCATTTGGACCAACTATCGTAGTAACCCCATCTAAAAATTCTACGTTTGTTTTGTCAGCAAATGATTTAAATCCCTGTATTTCTACTCTCTTTAATTGCATCTTTACCCCTACTATTCTACTTATTACATAACTCCATAACTTCTACTTGAACCTTTGAAGTTTTTAGTACATAATTTTTTCCATATTTTATACTCTTGTACATCTTTAGACACCATTTCCATATGATAAGTATCATCAGATAATTTAATTATTCTCACTATATCATTTTCATCGTATGAAATATCTTTAAAGTGTTCAGATGAGAAAGTTATAAATGTTTGACCATTTTTTTGCGATAATAACGCACTAGCATCTGAATATTTTTCATTAGTTATAATATTAATTATTTCTAGTTTTACATTTGTTTCTTTATATGTACCATCTGCTTTTTCAACCGATTTAAACTTTGAAGTTATTGCAAAGAAACCTGGTATCATATCTTTTATATAATTTGGTATTTTAATATTAGCAACATCTTTTCCTTTTATTGGTTTCTTAGGAAGTTCCATAATCAAATTACTAACCTTTGTCAAATCAACTTTTTTAGATATAGCTTTTCCTTCTTCATCTTCTTTTACAGCAGATATTTTTTTCTTTATACTTTTTTTATCAAGCTCAATATCTGATTTTTCAAAAAGTAAACTTTCTAAATCTAGAGCACCATCTATATCAAAATCAAACTCTTCTTTATTTTCAGCGCTCATGTCAAAAACTTCTTCTGGCATAACTTCTTTTTTAGCTGTCTTCTTTACTTCCTTTTTTTCTTTCTTTTCAGGTTTTACTTCTTCTACCTCTAAAGAAATTTCTTCTTCTCTTTTTACAGAGTCATCAATATCTATATCAATACTAAAATCTTCGATATCACTTAAATCAATTGTAGGTATTTTTGCTTTTTCACTACTAATTTCATCAGTAACTTCGATATCATCATCTTTTACATTTTCATCCTTGTTTTCTTCTTTTTTCTCACCTAAAAGCTCTGCAATAGTCATAACACTATGTGTATATTGCTTAGGTGTAAATATTTGTCCATCATCAAATAATTTTTTAATAACTGCTTTCTCTAATTTTATAGCTGAATCTAATTTAGAAATGCTAACTAGATTTTCTACATACTCTTTATATGAATCTGTATCTTCTTTTACGCTTAAATCGTACTCAATAGTCGTATATGTAGCTATATTATCAACCAAAGACCCTTCTGATATATGTGCATTCATTATATATATTATTGCTGAATCTGCATATTCAAAGATAACTATGTTACTATCAAATTCAATCATCTGATTATTATTAAATAAATATACGCTCTTAGTATAATTATATAAAGTATCTAACATTTTTTTAGTTGTATTTTTTTTGTTAATGCCTATTACTATTAGTTTTCTTGCTTTTAAATCAATCAAGCATTCTTCTAAAATATCAAATCCACTTTCCTTTATATCTCCCATAAAAAAGTAGGCTTTTTTAGGCTTAGATTCACTTTCTTTTAACAATCTATCCTTAATTAAGTTTTCTCCATCTTTTTGAATATTCAATTTAATTTTCATATAAATACCATCCTTCGTAACTATTACATAAATTTACATATACATAATATACCAAAAGTTGATATTTGTAAAGAAATTTAAGTTTTTTTGTCAACTTTTTTATGTTTTTTTGGGCAGAAAAAAAGCATGTCATTTGACATGCTCATTTTCTAATATTTCCGTGCCACTTTCTGGAACTTTGAAAACATATTTTGTTTTTTGAGTGCTTATTGCAAATGTAAATATACTTTTTTTAGGCTTAAGCAAATATATTTCCAAAACCGGCTTTTCGTCTTCGTGTTCAAACTTAAGCTGTAAGTCTCCCTCATATGTATAATTTTTAGCAAAATTTTTATCTTCTTTATTCATATGCTTACATGTTACAGAGCCATCACTATCTACTATAGCATATATTTCTAAGTTTGAACTTATATCATAAGTTATAGGTACAAGCTCATATGCATTTTGAAAAATCGGTTCATGATAACCATGTATCGGGTAAAATAACCCACAGCAAACCAAAAACACAGTTATGAAAAGCCAGCAAAGTCCAAAAAAGTAATTTTTGCTATTTCCAGCTAAAATTAAAGTAACTATTCCTAAAATAATAAATACCATATCTTATCTTATGCTGCTCCCTTCTTCTATGCTTGATTTGGGAATGTATAAAATATTTTCCAATTTTGTAACTCCAATAGGAAAAGCCCACAAAGTAATCTTTGCCTTCATCTCTTGCACTTTAAAACAAGGTGTTTTATCTTTGTCTACCTCTTTGTACAAAGTATCATGACATGATGTACATCTTATTACTTCCTTATTCCCATCTTTGTATTTATACATCATATCTCCATCTTCAGATATAACAAGATATATTTTTGATTTTGGAATTATAGGAAGAAGATTATGTGATTCAAGTATTTTTCCTTTTTTCCACCTTGGACTATTAGGATTAAGAGAGAATATCATAATTACTATTCCCACTACAAATACAATAAAAAAAGAGCCTTCAAGGCATTGAATTGCCATAACCACACCAAAAACAGCAATTAATGCTCCAATAATAAGTAACAACATATATTAGTTTTCCTCCTTAAGTTTTCTGATTACTAATTAATTTCTGACCTTTCGTCAATTTCAACATGATTCCATCTAGCTATACCAGTTTCGGGAACACAGAATTCCAATTGTGTTATGTCAGAAGCCCAAGCAAATGCAAATAAAGATGATTTTGCTTTGCAAAAATATTCCTTGCAGAAAGGCTTATCATTCTCATTTATTATAGCTATTTCATACTCGCTTTCCTGTATGTAGATTTTTGTTTCACTTTTGCTTTTAGAATTTATTGTATTTTTAGCACAATTATATGTTATATTATCTGTTCCATCTTGCACAACATATATACTTGAACCTTCTAATACAGGTTTAAGTTCATACTTAGCACTTAATACCGGTTTTTCATAACCATGTATAGGAATAATAGTCCCCAATACAACCATAGTAACTCCAACAGCTAAGCAAATTATACCTCTGAAAGCATAATCAAGTTTTACAAAAATGATCATTCCCAAAATAATTACTACAATTCCTAAACTCGTTAATATCATATTTATTCCTCCCTAAAAATTATTTTATGAATTATATTATTTTTACGGAGTACATTATATCATATTTACTTGCTTTTTTCAATATATAGTTTGCATAAAAAAGACAGTAGCAACGCTACCATCTTTTAAACCTCTCTATATATCGCCTCTTAAACTACTACATCAAGTTCGTTTAATTTGCTTTCAAATTCTGCAATTCTTTCTTCAGTCTCATATTGTTCTATTCTATTTAATGCATATAAATATTTTCTTTCTTGAGAAAGTAATGCTTGATAATCATCATTCCAATCTTCATGACTTCTTAATGACGCATGTACATCATTTAGTTTTTCTTCTAAAGCCTTTCTAACTGGATTTACTAAATTACCATCTTTATCAACTTTTATTCCATTATCTACCATGTGGCAAATAGCTTCAGCAAAAGTTCTTTCTCCTTGATAATTTATTCCATTATCATCAGCTTCACCTAAAATGCTAACCATCTTAGAAACTTTGTCCATTCCAACTTTTTCAAATATAGAGTCAACTCTTGAATCTATAAATTGTCCATTTTCTCCAAATACTTCTTGACCTTCTATAAATAAGTCAACATTATTTTGGATTATTCTAGCTTGCTCTATAGGAAATTCATTAACTGCCATTTTTAAAGCATGTCTATCATAATATTTTTTGAAAGCTGTTTGACACATTTCTGCATTTTCACCATATGGTTTAAAGAATTGTGCATACTCTCTTAATACTTCGTGTTGAGTTTTGTCTCCACAGAAGCTTTCTTTTAACTCTCCTATATTTTCTCCAAAATATGTTTCCACTTTATAATCAACTTCATCTGGAACATATTCTTGAATAACTGGTTCTTCAATAGCTTCTGGTGCAGCTGCTATCATAAGTGGTTCTTCTTTTCTTGAGAAGAAACTAAGTACAGCATTTCCTATTGACTCCATATCTTGTAAAAATAATTTCCATTCATTCTTTAAAAACTCTTTAAACATATAAACACCTCATTTGTATTTTACATATACTTTATTATATATCTATTATACTATCTTCTGAAACAATTACAACTACAAAAGAATAACATTTTTGTATCATTTCATAAACAATATTGTTACAAAAATATTACATTATTCCTTTAAACCTATATATTTAAAGATTTTCGGCATTTTTTAATTAATAACTACCTTATCTTCATTATCATTATATTTTTCTATTATATCTTTATATTTAAAATTATTTATACCTGCACCTTCCCATATGCATAAATTCATATACCCCATATTTTTTAATATTTGCACAGCTTGTGCTGCTCTAGGACCAGTAGCGCAATATACTAGTATGCATTCTGTTTTATTAGGAAATACACTCTGCACATTTGCACTTAATATATTTACCGGTATGTTTATTGCACCTTTTATTCTCATAACTTTATATTCATTTTCACTTCTTACATCCAATAGCTTACAATTTCCTGACATTATCTGCATATATGCATCTTCCATTGTTAATATTCTTGTCATACATCTATTATTATACCCGTTACTTATTCCTCTGTTTAAACCTAAAAAATTTCTTATTTGAGAAAATATATTGTTTTGACCATTTCCCATCATCATATTATTCATAAAAAAACCTCTCCCTTGCAATCTATATTATATATATATTGCAAAAGAAAGGTTTTATGTTTGTTAACTTCTATTTTTTATTAAATATTTTAGCAAGTGTAATTTTTACTATTTCTGCTACTATTACAAATCCAATAGCACAACCTATACATACAAGATATAAATGGCTATCTAATGGTGCTAATTTAAATATGCTAGAAATTGATGGTATTAATATAACAGCAAGCTGCAAGCCTATTGTAATTAACGTACCAATAACCATCTGTTTATTAGAGAATATGCCTATGCTTGTTACTAATCTTCTATCAGATCTCATTGTATAAGCAAATAAAAGCTCAATAAACGATAACATTATAAAGGCAACTGTCATAGCTTCAGCATGACCATAAGTTGTTTCTACCATCATAAATACTGTTAGTATAAGTATACTTTTTATAATAGCAGGTATTACAATTCTGCAAGTTAAGAAAGGATTGAAGAATTTCTCTTTTGAACTTCTTGGTTTTTCCTTCATAACATTCTTTTCTGCTTTTTCAAAGCCCAAAGTTATTGCAGGAATAGTATCAGTAATTAAATTAATCCACAAAAGTTGAAGTGGTAACATTATATTATAACCAAAAAGTGTTCCAAAGAATATTATTATAACTTCGGCTAAGTTTGAAGCTAAAAGATAAGCTATAACATTTTGAATATTTGTATATATTCTTCTACCTTCTTTAATAGCAACAACTATAGTAGCAAAGTTATCATCTGATATAACCATGCTAGATACACTCTTTGATACTTCTGTACCAGTTATACCCATTCCAACGCCAATATCAGCATTCTTAAGCGCAGGCGCATCGTTTACACCATCACCGGTCATAGCAACAGTTTTACCAAGTTTTTTCCATGTCTTAACAATTCTAAGTTTGTTTTCAGGAGACACTCTTGCATAAACTCTTATTCTGTCTATTTTCTTTTCAAACTCTTCATCAGACATTTTATCTAGTTCTGCTCCTGTTATTGCTAACATACCTTTTTTCATTATTCCAAGTTCTGTAGCAATAGCAACTGCCGTCTCTTTATTATCACCAGTTATCATAACAGGAGTCATGCCTGCTTCAAAACACTTCTGCACTGCTTCTTTAGCTTCAGGTCTAGGTGGATCTATCATTCCAACAAGACCAACATAAGTCATATCTTTTTCAACCTTATCACTTACCATATCTTGTGGAATTTCTTTAGAATCTTTATATGCAAAAGCTAAAACCCTGAGCGCCTTTGTAGACATTTCATTATTCTTTTGAATAATCATGTCTTTAACATCTGCTGTCATTTCAACTATCTGCTGATCAATAACTGCATGAGAACATCTATCTAAGATAGATTCAATAGCACCTTTTGTATAAATTCTGTAAGCATCTTTGTACTCATTTACTGTGCTCATCATTTTTCTATCAGAATCAAATGGTATCTCACTTGCTCTTTCATGTTTGATATCGTAATTTTTCTTTTCAATATCATATTCTTTTGCAAATGATACTAGCGCTGTCTCTGTTGGATCTCCTAAAAGAACTCCTTCTTTTTCTCCATATTTAGTATCATTACATAAAAGCATTGCATGCATTAAAGTTGCCATTCTTTCAGATTTTGCATCTGCTAAAGATATCTCTGAAACAGGCATATTTTCGCATCCTACACAAAGTTCTTTAACTGTCATTTTGTTTTGTGTAAGAGTTCCTGTTTTATCTGAACATATTACTTCTGTTGAACCTAAAGCTTCTACAGATGATAGCTTACGTACTATACTTTTTTCTTTAGCCATTTTTTGAACGCCTATAGATAATATTATAGTAATAGCTGCTGGAAGTCCTTCTGGTATTGCTGCAACAGCCAAAGATACAGCAAGCATAAATACTTCTAATATAGGGTTATCTCTAACTATACCAACGACTACCATAAGTAAGCCTATTATTACAACAATAACACTTAATGCCTTACTTATTTCATTCATTTTCTTTTGAAGTGGTGTAAGCTCTTCTTTTCCTTCAGTAAGTATAGTAGCTATTTTACCAAGTTCAGTGTCCATACCTGTTGCTGTAACTACACCTTCACCCCTACCATATACTACAGAGCTTCCAGAATACAGCATATTTTTTCTTTCTGCCAATGCTACTTCGCCGTCTAAAGTAGATATATCTTTATATACAGGTACTGACTCACCAGTTAAAGCTGCTTCTTCTACTTTTAAACTACTGTTTTCTATAATTCTCATATCTGCTGGAACAAAATCTCCTGCTTCTATAAGGACAATATCTCCAACAACTAACTCTTCAGTATTAACACTTTTAACTATACCATTTCTTCTTACCTTTATATTAGGAACTGACATAGTCTTTAAAGAATCAATAGCTTTTTCTGCCTTACTTTCTTGTACTACACCCATAATAGCATTAAGAAGTACAACTACAAGTATTATAATTGCATCTGTAAGAGATTCTCCCTCCATATGTGCAACTACACCTGAAACTACAGCTGCAATTAGTAGAATTATAATCATAATATTTTTAAATTGATCAATAAATCTACCAAGCATTGTCTTTTTCTTGCCCTCTTTAAGCTTATTCAGGCCATTTTTTTCAAGTCTAGCTTTTGCTTCTTCCTCAGTTATACCACTTTTTGAAGAACCTATTTTTTTGAGCGTTTCTTCAATGGTTAAATTGTACATATCTTTTTCCATATAAATGCCCCCTTATTTTGATTATATAATAGTGGTATTTTACCACAAATAAATAGAAGTAACAAGATTTATTACTCCTATTTACAAATTATTACGAATTAATCATTTTCCATATTTTCTTATAGCTTCTCTAACTAACTGAACATGTCTATATACAGGACTTTGTTTAGGTGTAGTTATTAAGTTGCTATTTGCTCCTATTTGTAAAACAAGCGTCTCCGTAAAGGCGATGTAAATATCACCGTCATCCACTTCATCAAAATGATTACGATCAAATATTTTATTTATAAGCTTGAGCATTATCTCTTTTTCAGAAAGTAACTTTCCGTCTTCTTGCATAAAATTGGAACACAAAGTATCTCCCATGAAATAAAGAGTATTTCTCATTTTCTCATAGGTGTAATCATATACAAAGTTGATTAATTCATCTGAATTATATATTACATGTGGCGTAAAAAAAGTAAGTTTTTTACCTGTTGCGCCTGCTAATATAACCTCATTAGCAAGAGCATTTATTCTCATATCTCTCATCCCATGTAATTTACACCCAAGATATAAAAGTACAATTTTACTTCTTGCTTCATCAGTAAGTTTTACTTCATTAAATTTAATCATATAAATCCTCCTTAAAAATTATTCTTTAGAAACTGATTAATTTGCTCAAATATTATACCATCGCAATTATATTATGTCAATTTAATTCTTTGAATTCACTGTCATATTTTACACAGTTTTGTCACATACATTTAAAATCCTTGTTTAGCCATATTTTAGTACGTATAATAAAAACACCAACTCTGGTATGAGAGGAGGTGTTAATTGTTGTCTGACCTAATAATAGTTCTATTCTTAATGTTACTACTAACAAGGGAGCTAAACAACCATAAAAAGAATAGAAAATAACTCAAAGTAGTTCGTATTCCAGTACGAGCTACTTTTATTTTATGCTAATATATTAATTTGTATGCAAAAAAAAGAGAAAATAGTTCCAGCTACTTTCTCGTTAATCATTGTCTGACATAATTAAAACATCATTTTATATAATGCTATATATATTATACCATCACGTGTATTTCTTGTCAATTATTTCCAATATTTTTTCTACATCCCGTAATAAAAATTATTATATGCCTTTTTTAATTTTATAACCTTAGAGCTAACATACTTTTCAAGTTTCCCCATAAACTCATCTGCTTTAATCTCATTTTGAGCAACCATAGTAAGTCCCTTTTCCCAGCTTGCTGTAAGCTCAGGATTTAACATGTCTGGCATTGTCTTTACAACAATATCAAATATTGCCTCACCTTTTTCTGTAGGTGTTAATATTTGTGTTTTTTTATTTATACTAATATACTCTATTCTGCATAGCTTATTTATAATCTCTGCTCTTGTTGCACTTGTTCCAATACCACTACCCTTTATTTGTTCTCTTAGTTCTTCATCTTCAATTAATTTACCTGCATTTTCCATAGCAAGTATTATAGAACCTGACGAATATCTACTTGGTGGTGAAGTTTCTCCTTCTTTAATAGTCAAATCATTTATTTTTACTTGCTGTCCTTTTTTCAAATTCTTTAATAATTCGATGTTCTCATTTTTTAAGTCATCATCTTCTTTAGAATTTTTTTGTTTATCTTGTTTTGCAACTTCTAAATAGCCTTGATTTAAACATACCCTTCCACTTACGTTAAACTCTTCATTTCCAACGTTAATCTTTACTGATACCTTACTAAATTCAGCAGGAGGATAAAATATACTTAAAAATCTTCTAACAATTAAATGATATATATCTTTTTGAAGTTCTTTAAGATTAGTATAATTTTCAAATCCCTGACCTGTTGGAATTATTGCATAATGGTCCGTTATTTTTGAATCATCAACATATTTTGTTTTTAATAAATTAGTACTATATTTTTCATTTACCATTTTTGTAATATATTTTTTTATTTCATAATTTATGTTAGATTTATATAGTCCATTTAAGTTCTTTGATATTTCCTTTGCAACTGCAGTAGATAATACTCTAGCATCAGTTCTAGGATATGTAACAAGTTTTTTCTCATACAATTCTTGTATTATATTTAACGTTTCCTCTGGTGTAATCTTAAATCTCTTACTGCATTCATTTTGTATTTCTGCCAAATTAAAAAGTAAAGGTGGTTTTTCTTTTTGATTTTTTTTAGTTATTTCTTTTACTATTCCAAATTCATTATTTCGTCTTAACTCTTCTATTAAACTTTCGGCATCTTCTTTTTTCTTAAAGCCAGTTTCATTATATAATTTTACACTTTCAAAATATTTAGAACCTTGCGTTGCTTTCCACTCAGCATTTATACTACCATCTAAGGTTTCACCAAACAACCCCTGTATTTTATAGAAGTTTACTTTTTTAAAATCTCTTATCTCTCTTTCTCTTTTTACAATCATTCCAAGAACACAAGTCATAACACGCCCAATAGAAATAACTGCTTTGTCCTGATTAAGTTTTTTTGCAAGCTCTTTTCCATAAATTATTGATAACAGTCTAGAAAAATTTATTCCTATTAAATAATCTTCTTTTGCTCTTAAATATGCAGAATCAGATAAACTATTATATTCATCTAATTTTTTAGCGCTTGCTATTCCCTCTTTAATTGCTTCCTCTGTTTGAGAATCAATCCAGACTCTTCTTTTATCTTTATTTGGATTTCCTGCCATTTCATCTACTAATCTGTATATATATTCTCCTTCACGCCCTGAGTCAGTACATACATAGATGGTTTCAACATCTTCTCTATTTAGTATATTAGATATAATTTCAAATTGTTTTGATACACTATCTATTATTTCGTATTTAAACTCTACTGGAATAAAAGGTAATGTTTTCAAATTCCAATACCTTAAATTTTCATCATATTTTTCAGGGTAACTCATCGTAACTAGATGTCCAACGCACCATGTTACTACATATTCTTCTGATTCTATATACCCATTTTGATTTCTACCATTTATATTTAAAGCTTTTGCAAATTCTCTTGCAACGCTTGGTTTTTCTGCTATTATTACTTTTTTGCCCATCTATTTCCTCAATCCCTTTTCATATATCTTGTATTATATATTATATTTATCACAATTTCAATTAATTTTAACTAAACAACGGTAAAGGGCGCCCTACTAAGGCGCCCGGTTGGCTTTATAGACATTGGATGAGCTTTTGGGAAGCCCAATTATTATCCACGAAGTCTACTATTTTAGTGAGAAGATTCGCGACTCTCTCAATTCAAATGTAGATTTTGCCATGTCTCTTCGCTAGTATTACTCATTTCCCACATTTTCATACTATTTGCTAGCTAAGCTTTCTAGATATCGGCCATTTCTACTCCTCACTTTCCAGCTATTATTGCTAATTTTATATTAAAATGAGTGATAAAATCAAACGGGAGCCAAGAAACCGTCATTAAGTAAATAAAGTTATAACAATTCTCCTTGCCTTACAGTAAATTCTTCTACTTACAGTGTAGCAATGGCTCATCATATTTTTATTATACATTCCTCTATGTACAACGTGATATGACGATATATGAAATAACCAAATTATACTTTAATATTTTTCACATCATTTAATATACTAATCCTTGATATATAGTTAATATCAATATAAAAATTAACTAGTAGATATATTATACTCTTTTTATTCATAATGTCAAGAAAAAAGTATTAACTAACATATATTTACTATGGCTGTATAATAGAAAAGGCGCCCTTATGGGCGCCGGAGGCGTTCTTATGGCTTTATAGACATTTGGATGAGTTCTTGTCATGCAACTCATTTAAATTCCACAGAGTATCTAATATTTTACAAAATAATTAACAGGTTCTAATTATTTAAAATTTAGATTTTGCCAAGTCTACTCTGCTAATGCTACTTTATACATTCATATTTCACATTATTTATAACTAGATTGCCACTTTCTCTATCAATCCAGTTAGGATTATATTAATATGTGTATTTTGAGTTCTGTACCTTCGTTAGTAACACACCAAAAAGAATTCAGTTTATACTTCGTCTTCTTTTTATCTCACGTTAATGGTATTTTGTGACTTGTCAACAAAAAAATAATAATAGAATTCTCAACACATAATTAATACCTAACATTCTAATACTCCTTGATATATAATTAATATCAATAAAAATTAGGTTAGTGATATATATTTTACAACAAACAAAACTTTTTGTCAAGCATTTATGTCAAATTTAATTAAAAAAATTAATAAAAAAGAAGAGTAGCGATAATGCTACTCCATAAATTACTATTTTCTAATTCCTAATTTAGCAATTAATTCACGGTATTTTTCAATATCTCTACCTTCAAGATATCTTAGTAAGCTTTTTCTCTTACCAACCATGTTTAAAAGACCTCTTCTTGAGTGTTCGTCTTTTTTATGAACTTTTAAATGCTCTGTTAATTCATTAATTCTTTCAGTTAATAATGCTACTTGTACTTCTGTACTTCCTGTATCATTTTCACCTTGAGCATAAGTTTTTATAAGTTCTGCTTTTCTTTCTTTTGTCATTTTAATGACCTCCTTAAATTATTCATTTTCACCTAAAACCAAGAAATAACTCTTAAGGAAAGTTACATCCTAGAAAAAGGTACATATATATTATACACTATATGTCAATACCCTACTATTAGTATACCATATCTTTTAAAGACTTAATAAAAGCTTCTGCTTTTTCATCTACATATTTATCATCATTAATAGTCATATCTACAGGATTTCCATTTAATACATTTTCTATCATTTTGCCTAATTCTTCATTACTTATATTGTTATACTCCATGCTTCCCCCCTACTTTACTTGTTAAAATATTCACTAAATAAGTTCATATAATTTATATTTTTAAATACTTCTAAGTTTTTTCTGCAAACAACATAATTGCTTTTAGAATATATCCCATACATTGATATATTATCTGATAATGTTGTTTTTAAATCTGATATATGCTGATTAATACCATTATACTCAGAATCTTTTATCATCCTCATTTTATCATTTATGTCACTTGATATAATCAAGCTGTCTTTTAAATAATTTATATTTGGATTTTCATTAATATATATACTAGCAAGTAACATATCATAATCATTTGTACTCTTTATGTTTAAAATCTGTTTTTCACTAGCTTTATTAATAGTTACATTTACTCCTACTTTAAGCAAATCATTTTTTATTTTATTTGCAATATTCACCTTTTTTTCATCTGCTTCATTAACAAGCAATTTCAAAGTTAAGTTTTTCCCTGCTTTTGCATAATACAATTTATTTTTCTTATAGCCATTAGACAAAAGTAAATTATCAGCTGCATATACATCATACTTATATTTAATTTCATCATTTATATATGGCAGGTCTATTACTTTGCCATTACTACTTTGCACTTCTGATAATATATTCTCTCTATCAATACTGTACGCAACTATTTGTCTTATATATTTTTCATTTATGATAGAAGATTTAGGATTAAATATTAAAAATATACTTTCACCACTATTATATGCCTTTATATCATACTCATATTTTCCAAGCATTTTTGCAACATTAGTAGTTGTGCTAAAAAACACATCCAAACTTCCTTGTTTATACATGCTTATAGCCGTATCTTCACTAGCAACTTTTATTATATTTATGTATTTTACATATTCTTTGCTTACATTATCTTTTCTAACCAATTTTAGCATATTCTCATTACTAGAGTTGTCTATATTATATAGACCATAATTTCCTACTGATTTATATATAGGAATATTAAGGTTATATATAAAATACTCATCTTCTGTTTTTAAGGTAATATATAATTTATTTTCTGATTTTATTTCCACTTTATCAATATTTTGCACCTTAGAATAATATTTGTTTTTTTCATTAATTATGCTATCTATTCTATCTTTTACATCAACTGTATTTATACCTGATTTTTCATTAATATCAATCTCATATTCTTTATTATTAATTTTTGATATGTTAGATATAATCTCAAAACCTAACGAATAATCACTATTAATCCTCAAAAGCATAGGATAAATATATTGCTCTAATTCAGTTATTACGAAATTATTAGTATTTATATTTACACTATCATAAATTGCTATATCTATACTTTCTGTATTTTCTTCTACATTGTTTGAAAAGATTAGTATAAATGGTTCATGTTCTTCTCTTGTTATAGCTCTTGCAATTACAGCAATTACTACAATAAGTAAAAAGCAAAAAACAAATCTAACAAACTTATTTTTATTCACCTTATATTTTTTGTTGTTAGATTTTTTCTTCATTTGTATATTTTTATTTTTTAAACTAGATTTACTATTACTAATTCTTTTTACAGTTCTTTTTCTTGATGCTTTTCTTGAAACTTTTTTATACCTTTCTTCGCTTATATATCTTCTTTCCATATTCTCACCATAAATATTGCTAACCATCCTTATATATTTTATCATAAAATAACGCAAAAATATACCTTAAATAGTAAATATGTTTATATTTTTTTAATTATTATATACCTAACATATATCAACACATACTAGACATCTGCAACATATTTTTATATAATATATGTAGGTGATTTTAAATGTTACAACAAATTATACGGAAAAGTAAGAAAAGCAATAGACGACTTTAATATGATAGATGACGGAGATAAAGTAGCTATAGGCTTATCAGGTGGAAAAGATAGTATTACCCTTTTATATGCATTATACTATCTAAAGAAATTTTATACAAAAAAATTTGATATTATGGCAATAACTATTCATCCAGGAAGTAAAACTTTTAAAACAGATGAACTACAGAAACTTTGCGACCAGCTTGGTGTTGAATATTTAGTGTACAATTCAAACATTTCTGAAGTTGTATTTGATATTAGAAAAGAAAAAAATCCTTGTTCATTATGTGCTAATATGAGAAGAGGAATGCTTAATAGTTTAGCTATAGAACATGGATGTAATAAAATAGCTTTGGGACATCATATGGATGATGTAATGGAAACTTTTATGATGAGCGTTTTCTTAAATGGTAAAATTCATACATTTGCTCCTGTTACTTATCTTAGTAGAAGTGATGTTAAAACTATTAGACCTATGATATATGTAGACGAAAAATCTATTAGAGCAGTTGCAAGAGATAAAAACTACCCTACAATGAATAAATGCTGCCCTGCTGATGGCTTTACTAAAAGAGAATATATGAAAGATTTAATTAAAGAAATGAAAAAAGATATTCCTAAAGTTAAAGAGCATATTTTCGGCGCTATTAAACGTTCAAATATTAAAGGATGGGAAATTCAAAACAGTGATGATATCTCTGATTAAAAAAATTAAAACTCGTTTATTATTTATATAACAAACGAGTTTTTTATTTTATATTTTTTTATCTATTCCTATTACAATTCTGTCTTGTAATGGCTCCATATATACACCTTCTAATGTACATATTATATTGTTTATTAAATATAGTTCACTTTGATCCATATTTGGAATATTGCTATTTTCGATACATATATACCAAAAAGACTCATCCTCTTTAAGAGATAATTTTACACTATCTCCTATACTAGAAACATTCATTATATTATTTAATAATTCACATACTATAAATATAACATCACTAATATGACCATGAATGAAAGTATTTGGTTTTAAAGTAACTTCTTTTTCAAACAATACTCCACTTGTTTTAATTTCATTTGATAAAATTAAATCTATTCTCTCTAAGATATCTTTATCTACTAAATATTCATCTTCTTTCTTATCATTTGTTTGAAGTATTATAGCTGATAAAACTTTGTCTATTTTCTCTAAATATGTTTTATTATTTTCATAGAATTTTTTAAGGTCTCTAACTGTATCCCTATCTATACCATCTCTAGAGTCTTCTATAAGAGCATTTGATGCTTCTATACCAGCGCTAATAGACATTAGTGGTGACTTCATATCTTCTGCAATACCTTTTATTAACTTGCCTATTGCATTTACCCTATATTTGCTAAGCTGAATTTCATTTTGTTGGTTAAATATTCTCACTGCAGACATTACTTGAAGAAGTAACTTATCAGCCCCATCTGATTTATCATGATAATTTTGAATATTCAATCTTTGCAGAGTTTCAGCTGGTGGTTGCTGCCCTGAAAATCCAGTTTGCAAAATTATAATAATTTCTTTATTAAATTCTCTTACTTTATTTATTACATCTTCTCCTGTAAGTCCAGGCATATAATAATCAAGTAAAACTATATGTATATTTCCTTCTTTTACTTTCCTTATTCCTTCTTCACCATTAGTTGCTATATCTACATTATAGCCTTTACTTTTAAGAAAAAATGCAGTAACTTCAATATAATCAACATCATCATCAACTAAAAGAATATTTACGTGTTTCTTTATATCTTCATACTTTTCCATATATACTCCTCCATTTGTATATCGTTATTATATTACATATGTTTAAAAAATGAAAGTACTTTTTATGTTTTTAATTATATAATACTTAAAAATTCGTCTTTTATTTGGTTCATTCTCTCTTCAGTAACTCCCTCAAATCTAGCTGTCAAATCCGGTCCTGTGTTAGAAGCTCTAACTAAAGCCCATCCATCATCAAATTCTACTCTTACTCCATCTATAGTATTCATTTTATACCCTTTGTTTTTGGCATATTCTTTTACTTTTTCAACAATACCAAATTTTTCTTCGTCAGTTGATTTTATTTTTATTTCAGGGGTTGAATAATATCTATTTATTCCTTCTAATAATTCAGAGAATTTTTTATCTGTTTTTGATAATATTTCTACAAGTCTTAAGCAAGCATATATTCCATCATCAAATCCAGGAAATTTATCTCTAAAGAATATATGTCCTGATAATTCACCACCGAAATTGAAATCTCCTTCTTTCATCATTGCCTTCATATATGAATTACCTGTTCTATAGCAAACCTTTTCAATACCAAGTTTATCCAATTCATCTGCTAGAGATTTAGAACATTTTACATCATATAATGCTCTTTTATTTTTTACTTTATCATATATTGTTCTCCATACGATAATCATCAGATAATCAACCGGTATAAAATTACCTTTCTCATCAATAGCCCCTACTCTGTCTGCATCACCATCTACACTAAGTCCTATATCAGCTTTTGTTTCTAATACCTTTTCTTTTAATTTTTCTAAATTAGCCTCTACACATGGATCTGGATGGTGATTTGGAAAATCAGGATTACTATCACAAAAAATATATTCTGCATCCACATTTAAATTTTTAAATGCTTCTTTTATTACTACACTTCCTGTTCCATTACCAGCATCTAAAACCACTTTTACTTTTCTATCTCCAATATCAATAGAGCTTTTAATAAACTCTAAATATTCATCCTTTATATCAACTTTTCTTTCGTTACCTTTCGCCTCTTTAAATATTCCTTTTTCAATATATTTTCTAAAATCTTGTATCATTTCTCCACAAGCATTTCCTCTTTCATCAAATGCAATTTTAAACCCATTATATTCTTTAGGATTATGGCTTGCTGTAATCATTGCACCAGACACTATACCTAATTTTTCCCAAGAATAATAATACATAGGTGTTGTAACTAGTCCAATATTATATACAGTTATTCCCGTTTCTATAGCTCCTTTTATAAATGCATTAGAAAGTTCTGGAGATGATATTCTATTATCACGACCAACAATAGCTACTGTTTTCCCTAATTCTTGAATATACGAACCAAATCCTTTTCCTATTGTATATGCAACATCTTCATCTAAATCCTCTTTGTATATACCTCTTATGTCATAACCTCTAAATATATGTTTATTAATATCTTTTACTATTTTCATATATCCTCCTTAAATCAAATTTATATAGACATTATATAATTTATTTTATCTTTTTTCAATAAACTATCTAAATTTGCTTTACTTAGACATTTTTTTTTGCTATAATTATTTTGTTAGTTAAAATGGCCCATTGGTCAAGCGGTTAAGACGCAGCCCTCTCAAGGCTGAATCATGGGTTCGATTCCCGTATGGGTCACCAACTATTATTATAAACTTCCTACTTATGAAGTAGGAAGTTTTATATATTTAAATTATCATTAAAAATATTTTTATCAATTATATAAAATTACTAGTTATATCATTTATTTTATTGTATAATACCCATAGGTGATATTATGATTAAAGTTATAAAAAATGGAACAGTAATAACAATGGATGAAAAAAGAAAAGAAAAATATGAAAAACTAGACATTGTTATTAAAGATGATACTATAATAAACATTGAACAAAATTATACAGGTAGTGCTGATGAAATAATAGATGCTACAAATAAAATAGTAATGCCAGGATTAGTTAACTGCCATACGCATCTTGGAATGAGTATTTTTAGATGTACTAATGACAACTATAATTTAAATGATTGGTTAACTAAGAAAATATGGCCTATCGAAGATAAAATGTCTTGGAAAGATATTTATTATACTACTTTACTATCTTGTATTGAAAGCATTAAATCAGGTACTACAACTAGCGCAGATCATTACTTTGGAAGTTTAGAAAGTATAAAGGCTATTAAAGAATGTAAAATAAGAGAAATTTTTACTAATTGTTGTATGGATTCAGACGGCAAAGGAAATGATAGATTAGATATATTTGAAAAGTTATATTCTGAAAACAAAGGCCTATCTGCTTTAATAACTTTTTCAGTAGCTCCTCACGCGCTATATACTTGCAGTAATAACTATCTTGAAACTCTAAGAGATGTTGCTCTTAAGTATAATCTGCCTATTCACATGCATATGTCGGAAAATTTAGATGAAGTGGCTTCTATTACCCAAAAATATGGGATGAAACCAGCTTTTGTCTTAGAAAAATTAGGACTTTTAAAATGCAAACTTGTACTTGCTCATTGTACATATTTAGATGATGATGAAATAGCTTTATTAAGTAAATATGATGTTAGTATTGTTCACAATCCAATAAGCAATCTTAATCTAGGATGTGGCATAGCTCCAATAAAAAAATATATTGATAATGGAATAAATGTATGCCTTGGAACTGATGGCGCAGGCTCTGCTATAAATATAGACATGTTCTATCATATGGCATTTGTCGATTTATTACAAAAAGGTATTTACAAAGCTCCAACTATTATGAATGCTTATGATGTATTAAAACTTGCTACGATTAATGGTGCAAAAGCTTTTAATCTTGAAAACAAAATTGGCTCTATTGAAGTTGGTAAAAAGGCTGATATTATATTATTAGATTATAATGATATTTCTGTATACCCTACTGCTGATGTTATATCTCAAGTTGTTCATAATACTAGAAACTATCATGTATCTACTTCTATTATAAATGGAGAAGTTATCTTAAGAAATAAAAAATTAAACTTAAATATTGATGAAGAAAATTTAAAAAAGGAAATTGATAGTATTGTATCAAGACTTTCTTAAAGAAAATATTAATCCTACCATATTATGTGGTAGGATCTTTTATTTCTTTTACTTATCATCTTTTTCTATTATATTTTCTTTAACTCTTATTCTTTTTAATATTCTTTTTTCTTTATCTATTTCAATTTCTTCTTTTATATTAGTTCCAACATTTTTTATTTCCATTTTCTTTATTTTTTCATATAAATATACTACTTGCAAAAATTCAATCCAAGCTAATGCATATAAAAGAAGTACTGCTGCATTTTCCTTTAATGTTAATCTCATCATAGATAATACTTCCCTAAAATTACTACTTTCATCTGCCTCACTTTTTTCAGCTTTGTCTTCATCAGAATTTAAATCCACTAATCTATTTTCCTCTTTCTCCTTTGTAACTTTCAATGTGTACGTCTTTTGATTTTTTGCATTTTCCGATGTAACTATTACTTTTATTGTATTTTCCCCAACTACTAAATTATCATTTCCAACAACATCAACCTTTGCATTTTCATTTACTGGAAAAGCAGCTATTTCTATTTTTTTAAGAGAACTATCAACTGCACCTAATGTATATTCAAATACTTCTGCAGAAAACGTAGGATTTAATGTTAAATCTTTTACAAAAAGACTTTGTAGATATGCATTTGATTTTACTGGATCATCCGTTTTAGTAACTATTATTCTATATGTTTTTACATTTTTTTTATCTTGAGCTGTAACTCTTATTGTAATAGTATTATCTCCTTCCTTTAAATTTGTATTACCTGATATTGATACTGTTGCTTTATTATATTCTGGCACTGCCGTCACATTTAAATTATTAACATCTTCCCCAACTGTTATAGCATAATTATATATTGTTTTACTAAAAGCTGGTGTAATGCCTGGTTGGTCTACCCTAAACTGACTTAAATATGCATTACTACTTAATGTTGTAGTTGTACTATCATTCTTGTTACTTGTTGTAGTATTAGCCTGTGGCTTTGTTTGGGTTGTGGTATTTGTAGATGGTGTTGGTGGAGTAGTAGCTGGAGTGGTTACTGGTTTAGTTTTTACTGTTACCGTAACACTATTTGAAATATCTGTTGTTATATCTGTTGCACCATCAGATATATCACCTTTTAAATATATAGTATACGTGCCTGCTGAACTTGTATTTAATCTATATGATTTATTAATTGACTGATTCGTACCCTCCATATTAAATCCAGTTATATTCTCACCTGTTATTCCACTACCGCTTACATTTAAATTCCATGCAGCAGCATTTATGCTTATATTAATATTTACAGCATCACCAACATATGCTTCAACTTTAGTAGCTGAAATATTTGCTGTTGCTGCATAAATACTACTTGCAAATATTATTACAGATAAAAATACATTTACTAATATAATTTTCTTTAATATTTTTTTCATATATACCTCCTTCTAACTTCCAAGTGTAGCTGTGCCATTTAAGTGTTTTACTATTCTTAGTAAATCACCTGAGTTTATTTTCTCATCTAAATTTACATCAGCTGATTTTATTACAATCTGATTGTTATACACATTACTTTTATTTAAGTGTTTTACTAAACTTAATAAATCACCTGAATTTATTTTTCCATCTAAATTTACATCCCCGTAAATTAATACACTATACTCATACACTATTTCATTTTCTGCATTTAATATTTGAACTTTAGCACCATTTGTTACTAATGCATCTTCATTTAATTCTTCATTATTAATATTTCTAATTGAAATCATATATGTAGTCTGTACCATTTCTTTCAAATTTTGAACTTTAGTACCAAGCGATATATTAGAAATTACGTCTCCATCTACATTTACACTTTCATCAAATTGTATCTCTCCCTCTTTAAGCTCTATAACATTTATAGTAGCTTGTTTTTTTATGTCTGTTCCCCTAATATTTACAGTTATTTTAGTTGTTCCTTCAGATATTCCCAATATTTTTCCATTCTCTATCTTTGCTATATTTTCATCATCAATTACAATGTCATACTCTGATATATCAGAATCATTTATTGTAATGTTAAAAGATGAACTCTTATCTTTTATAACGGTATATATAGTTTTATCAAGTGATATTGATGGCTGTCTTTTTCTAACATTTATAACACAACTTGCTGTTTTTAATTGTTCTTCTGTTGTAACTGTAACTATTGCTGAGCCTTCGTTTAAGCCAGTCACAACACCTGTTTCTGATACCGTTACTATCTCATTATTATTAGAAGACCAATACACCTCTTTATATGTCGCTGATACTGGTGATATATTAGGTATTAAAGTAACTTCATCTCCAACGTTTATCTCTATGTTAGTTTTATTTAAAGTTACTCCTGTTACTTTTGTATATGCATAATCTTTAATATAGCTTTGGAACACATAGCCTTCTACGCCAGTACTTAGTTTTACCTTATCCCATCTTTCTCCTGCTTGAATTCCTCTTGCAATTCTTGTCATTACAGTACCTTTAGGCACTGTAAGTATTGTACTATTACCCGTTCCAGGTCCAGAACGTACATTTAAATTTACTGTTGTATATACTTTTGTACTATCTAAAACAAAATCATTTGGATTTTGTACATATATATCAGCTGGAGATTCTGGCATATTATTATATACTGGTATAACAAAATTAAATGGTATATCTATTAATCCCATATCGTTATACGCATTATATACTGATACCGATTCACTTGCTGGTGCTAATATGTTTTGCATGTACTGGTGTGTATACAAAGCATATGATGCGTCATCATTTACATTAAATTTTTGTAAATATATTGTATATTGTCCAACACTTATATATTTTTCAGCTAAAAACTGTGCTCCACCAAGTATAGCTTTTTCTGGCGTGGTCCAACCTACGCTTCTTGCATAAGCAAGCCCTGATATTGCAGGATCATCTCCACCCGTTGCTCCTATGTTATAGTAATTATATAGGCCGACATAACCTGCTACATTTCCCTTTATTGAAGTATTGTTCTGCATATCACATCCTGTTTCTTGTTTTATTCTAGATGCCAAATGATATGGACTAACACCATATTTTGCAGCAGCCTCCATTACAACTTTACTATATGTTTTGTTAATTGTTTGTTTATTACCACTCGTATCTGTATATGATATATTATTTTTATACATCAAAGTACCATAAAATATTTGCTCTACTCCATCCTGATTTTGCTGGCTAGAATCATAGTTTAACGTTTCAAATTGAAATATATTCATTTCATTTAAATATCTTCTAGGATCCATACTATAGCTAACTGCCTTTTCAGAAGCTGTAACCCAGCCTTCTTCTATTACGTTGTAATTACCACTGCTATTTTTCCATTTCCACAATTCTGCAAAAGAAAGAGGTACTGCACTTCTTTTTAAATCAATATATGGTCCTTCGCCACGTATTACATCATTCCAATTTAATCCTGTATTTAGAGCAGTGAAACTCCAGTTTGGATGTAATTTTTGTAACTGTTTAAGATAAACTTGATAACTAGTTGGAAAAGCTGATATTCCTGTAACTTTTGTAGCAGCAAAAATGTTATTTGTTATATATATAATTGTTATAGCAAAAAACACTAATATTATTTTTATAACTTTAGTATTAATTCTTTTTAAATAACTAATAATATTTAACAACATCTTCACTCCTTTAAACAAAAAAATAGCAAATAATAACATGTGTATACACATTATTATTTACTATTTTAAATATATTAATTCATAAAAAACGTATTAATTATTTTTTATCTTCTTCATCTGGAAAAATTGGATTTTCTTTTCCTCTTCTTGTTTTCTTTTCATTTTTCTTATCATCTTTATTTATTTCTTTTATATATAGATTTTTTAATTTTCTACTAATAGTAATTTTATCAAGTTCCTCATATTTCTTTAATTTTTCATATAAATATGCTACTTGTATAAATTCAACCCAAATAAACACGTACAGAATTATAACTGTCATGTTTGGTTTCAAAGTATTGTTATAAAAAGTTTTTATTTTATCACCAAATGATACTTTTTTTGAGGTTTCTTTTAGCGCATTACTATCTGCCTCTACACTTTCTTCTGAATATAGTTTATTAAAGGAAACAACATAGTCTTTTGTTATTTTTCCATTTTCAGAAGTAACTCTTATTATAATTTTTCCTTCTCCAACAGTCAAATTTTCATTTCCTAATATTTCTACTTTTGCATTTTCATTATTTGTATATGCATATATATTTAATTTATCTGCTTTTACAGTTATATCTCCTGCATTATACTCAGTCACATTAGGATCAAAAGCTTTACCTAAATCTACATCCTCTATTATTAATGAGTATAAAGTTGCATCTGATTTTACAGGATCATCTGCTTTTAATACATTTATTGTATATGTTTTTACTGTTCCATCTTCTGCTGTTACTTTTACTGTTACTACATTTTCTCCTTCTTTTAAATTAGTGTTTCCTGATACAGAATATGTAGCTCTGCTATGTACAACTGATGCATTTACTTTAATTTCATTTACGTTTTCTCCAACATTTAAAGAATATGTTGTTATATCTTTACTAAATGCAGGTAATAATCCTTCTACACTTAATATCATATTTTTTAAATTGGCATTTGAAGATTTTGTTGTAGTTGTGTTAGTATTTTTATTTGTTGGTTTTTGAGTCGTTGTATTTGTTGAAGGTGTTGTTGGAGTTGTATTATTTGTTGCACTACTAGAAGGTTGTGTTACTACAGGTGGTTCAGTCACAGTTATTGTCTTTGATGCTGCAACATCTACATATGCACCATTTAAAACAGCATTAGAACCAGATGAAACTGAAACTGTTATAGTTCCGGCAGTTGTTGGAGTAACTGTTATACTTTTAGAAAAAGTTTTCGCTTCTCCTGTCATAGAACCATCTACTAATCTAATTGTCCCACTTGTTCCTGCACCAGAGACAGTTGCTGTAAGATCTACAGTATTTACATTTGGCACACTAACAGTTATTGTTACACTCTTACCTTTTTCAACACTTGCTGGAGCAGTTATTGTAGTTGCTTCAACACTTTTAAATATGCATATAGAGCATATAATTATTAACAATATACCAAGAATTTTTTTACATTTTTTCATATTCTACTCTCCTAACTATTTTTTCAAAATTATTTGTATAATATTATACATATCCATAGAATCGATTTTTAAATCAGAATTTGTATCTCCGGCTTTGAATAATACATTCTCAAGAACTTTATTTTCCAATATATGTTGGATTGTATTATACATATCCATTGAATCAACAATGCCATCACCATTTACATCTCCAGATACAACAATTGAATATGTACAAATTATTTCATCATTTGGCTTTTTAATATTAATTTTTGTACCTGTTCCAATTTCATCATGCTCTACTAATACTTTATCAGAAATATTTTTTACTTCTATATCATATGTTGTTGTTATTTTTTCTAATATATCTTTAACTTTAGTTCCTGTATTAACATTAGTAATTATATCTTCGGCTACACTTAAACTTTCATCTATAACTATATCTCCATCTTTAAGCTCAGTAACTTTTACCGTTGCCTCTGCTTTTATATTTGTTCCTTTTATAGTTACAATTATTTTTGTCTCCCCTTCTGATATTCCAACTATTTTTCCATTCTCAATTTTAGCTATATTTTCATTTTCAATTACTGTATCAAATTCAGTAATATCTGTATCTGTAATTGTAGCCCTAAATGATATACTCTTGCCATTAATTACACTATACTCAGTTTTATCTAAAGCTATGCTAGGATTTTTATCAGTAACATTAACAACACATGTAGCTGTTTTTGCTTGGTCTTTAGTTTTAACAGTTACTACTGCCGAACCTGCTGCAACTGCTTTTATATTTCCATTATTATCTACAGTAACAACTTTACTATTTGAACTGCTCCATTCTACATCTTTAAACTTAGCACCTGTAGGCTCAACTGTTGCTATAAGAGAATACGTATCTCCAACCCTTAATGTTTTTGATGTACTATTCAAACTTACACCTGTAACTTTTGTGTATGAATATTCATATACATATGAATTCCAAATATATCCTTCTATTATCTTTCCGTCTTTTTCAAATTGTACATAATCCCAACCTGTATCTATACCTTTTTTTAGTCTTGTAAATATTGTCTTTTTATTTACATCACTTGGCTCTACTAACGTACATATTACATTACTATTACTTGATGAATCAGCAGATGATCTAATTTTAAAAGTATCTGAAAGATTATCGCTAGGATCGTCTAAATATACCATTGTATTATCATTTTCATAGTAACCTAACGTTGGAACTGGTGAAGCAAGTGATGGCATATTATCATAAATTGGTATATAGAATGTATATGTATTATTTAATGTACCTGCTCTTGAAATACCATTGTATGCTATTTTTGCTTCCCCTTTTGGCGCTAATATATTGGTCATATATTGTGATGAAAGCATTACTGTTGCATTACCATATGGATTTGCAACATCAAATTTTTGGAAGTATACTGTATTTTGTCCATATTTTACATATTTTTTATTTAACCAATCCATTCCACCAGCAATTGCTATTTTAGGTGTGTTCCATCCCATTGAATATGCTAAATTAATACCAGCTTGTACAGCACCATTTCCGTCCACTGCTCCAATATTAAAGAAATTATAATAGTTAGGGTATTTTGAGTTTTTTCCATTTATTGAACCGTTATTAATAATATCACAAGCTGTTTCTTGCCTTATTCTTGATATAATAAATGTTGGAGCTATTTTCTTTTCTGTTCCTACGTTTTTAATTATAGTTGAATATTTCTCACCATTATATTTAGCGTTATACATAGGAGTATTAAAAGCTACTTCATTTACAGCAGATTCTGTATCTGAATCTACATTTGCATCTATAACTCTAAATTGGAAAATACCTTCATCATTCAAGAAATTTCTTGGATCTAATGTATATGCAACTGCTGACCTTGACGCAAGAACAAAACCAGCTGCATTATATGCACTACTATTTGATGCCTCTATTTTCTTCCAAGCATCTCCATATGCTGAATTTTGAATTCTAGAATATGTTCCAGAAGCTTCTGAATCAAGCACATCATTCCAATCTAAATGTGTATAAAAAGCTTTTAATACCCAATTTGGATGTTCTTTTTTTATTTTATCTATATAACTTTGATAACTTGCTGGAAAACTATCTGAAATTGTAGATTTTACGTAAGCAAAACAATTATTTTTTCCAAACACAAGCATCATACAAATCCCAAACAATATATATATGAATTTTTTTCTTTTAACAAAACCTCTTAACATTAACAACACTCACTCCATTATATATTTTTGTATATTATATCAGAAAAAGAAAATAATGTATACTTTTTTGTAAAATAATCACAAAAAATATACATTATTGTTAAATACTATTTATTTAATTTTATAACTAATTTATCATTTTCTATATTTGCACTATAACTTGAAAGCTCAGAGCTATTTTTTATTTCTTGTAAAAATGCCATGCTTGCATCTTGATTTATGTCTTTATATAACTTTACACTATTTTTATTTTGAATATACGTAGATGTAATATTTATTTCTTCTATCTTACCTTCCATATTTATATTAAAATCAAAAATAGCAGATTTCTTCCCCGCTTCCTTAGTTGTATCGTGCATTAAATAGCCTAAACTATATATAATAATTTTTCCGTTATATTCTTCTACTGGATATATACCCAAAGAGTGACCACCAAGCACTAAATCTGCTCCTGCTTTTATAATTTCCCTTGCAAACCATCTCATAACATCTGTAACTTGATGTACGTTTTCCTTGCCATAATGGGTCATAACTATAACTGTATCTGCTTTAGTTCTCGCCTCACTTATGCTATTTTTTAGTTTATCTAAATTATATATATACATTCCTGCATCTATGTAATCTTTGGTGTTTCCTATTATTACATTATTAATCCCTATAATTGCAACTCTTATTCCATCTTTTTCTGCATATGTAATATCATTTTCAAGTCCAATAACATTTATATCATTTTTCTTTAATATATCTATTGTTGTATTAAACATATTTTTTGAAAAATCTAACATATGATCAGTAGCAATATTTAAAGCATCTATATTTAATGCCGAAAAAGCATTTACTATACTTTCATTTGCAATATATTTTGATTTTGTATCTGATAAATCTTCAACACTTGTTATATTTGTTGCTAAACTTGCTATAGTATAATCAGATTTTAATGTATGTGACGCTATTTCTTTATACGCTATAGAATAACTATTGCCATTCCAGCTATTTCCTCCCATCATTATTTCTCCAAGCGCAGTTATTTTAATATTATCTGATTTTTTTTCGCTGTTTTCCACATTATTAACAGTTTCGTCCGTATTTATATCAGGTTGCAATGTTTCTTCTTTGCTGCTTTCTTCTGTTTCAGCCTTATCAAATTCCTTTTCTTTATATACATCTACATTTGCATTTTCTTGGGCATTACCTAATGTAGCTTGTGATTTAGTGCTATCTACTATTGCAAAAGTTCCATAAACCGCAACTATAGATACAAGAAGTATAAGGAGTCCTATAACTGTAATTTCTATCTTCTTTAATTTATTGTTCCTAGCATTTGCTCTGTTTCTAATGAGATTAAATCCACGTCTTGAATTGTGCCACATAACCTTTTATCACCTCTTACTTTTACCATTATATAATTATCTGTATAGCCATACACATAGCCATCATTATATGATTCAAACAACACCTTCTCTGTTTTATTTATATATTTTTCTAAAACATCCTTAGTATACTTACTACTTGACTTAAGCAATATATTGCTCCTTTGTTTTTTTATATCTCCATCAACTTGATTTTCCATTCTTGCTGCTACTGTAAAATTTCTTTTAGAATACTTAAATACATGTAATTTCATCAAATTCATATTTTTAATTGTATCTACAGTTTCATTAAACTCATCATCTGTCTCTCCTGGAAATCCTACTATACAATCAACCGAAATAGTTGCATTTTTAAATTCCTTATTTATATTATTACATACTTCCAAAAGCAAATTTTTATCATATTTTCTATTCATCCTCTTTAATACAGATGTACTGCCACTTTGCATTGATATATGAAAGTGAGGACAAAATTTTTCTACCTTACTTAGTCTATTTAAATTTTCTAACGTCAAAAACCTTGGCTCTATAGAGCTAATTCTTACTCTGTTTATACCATCTACTTTTGAAACTTCCTCTATTACATTAATTAAGTCATATTCGTTTTTTAGGTCTTGTCCATATGATGCAACCTCTATACCCACAAGCACAACTTCTTTAACACCATTTTTAGCTAAACTTTGAGCTTCTTTTTTTATTTCATCAAGATTTCTACTTCTAACTCTGCCCCTAACATATGGAATTATACAATATGAACAAAAATTATTGCAACCATCTTCAATTTTTATATTCTCCCTTATTTCATAGCCTTGTTTTAAGATTCCTTGTTTTTTATATTCTTTTACCTTAGAGATATCATTTATATCAATACATTTTTTATTATCTATCAAATACTTTTCTACTAATTCTATCACTTTATTTTTATCGTCATTTCCTACAACTATATCTGCATTTATTTCATCTACTTTATCTTTTAAACTTTCAGCATAGCAACCAACAAGTACAATAATGGCTTTTTCATTTTGTTTTCTCATTTTACTTATAACTTGTCTTGTTTTTCTATCACTCATATTAGTAACCGTACATGTATTAATACAGTATATGTCAGCTATTTCATCTTCACCTACAATATCATAGCCTATACTTTCAAACTTTTCTTTAAGTAAATTAGTTTCATACTGATTTACTTTACAACCGTAATGTATAAAATGCTATTTTCAATTTTTTCACCCTTTTCTTTTGTATTATATCACATATTAATTTTAAATGGTATAGTATTTTTCAAATACTTGATTTGTTTACATAAATATGATATAATATTAATAGTTATTTTACAAATAAATTCAAATTTAATTAAACTTGGAGGTATATAAAATGGAAAACAAAATATTAAGACATGTAACAATAACTGATCGTATTCACATAGGTGGTCCATCTTGGGAAATCGTGAGCAAATTTAAACGGCTCATAGAAAAAGGAATTGTTGAAATCCAAAGAATAAAACTATTCACTATCGATTACAACACATCAACAAGTGATGTGTTTGAAGGCCCAGTACATATTTATTTTGATAACGGTCTTGCGATTTATCTGAATCTAGCCGCTGGTTTTTCTGGTTCTGGTCCTACAGATTTGTGCGAAGTAATGAAGATTTGTGAGATCAACTTTGACAAAGATGATATTTTGACTAACCAAGAATCTGTTAACCTAAGATATTGCACAGATGATGAAATAGTTTATAAATTCGATGATTTTAATGGTACTTATGAATATGCAATGTAAAAAAGGAGCAAATTTTGCTCCTTTTTTCTACTCATTTTCCCATTTTGAAATCCGAAAATCTTTAAGTCTAAGAATTTTTTCATCAACATAACAAAAATCGATAACTAGTGCATATTGTTCTGATATTGGACGTATAACGAAATATTCTTTAGACACTTTAAAATCCTCTATTCTCATTATGGCAGGATTTGAGTCTTTATCTTCATATACAAATAAATATCTATCTGACACAGATCCAAAATATTTATATTTTTTTATTGTATCAAATCTTTGTGAGACCTTCAGATCTGATATTCTTACTACTGCATAACTATTTTCATTATCATCTTTAAATTTAACAATTCTATACTTGTTATGTCCTACAATATGATGGTCTGCAGTATCATCAAATTCTATATCTGCTACTCTTAAATCTTCTGTTAATATAGTAAATTTGCCATTTGGTAGCTCAGCAATTACATGATTTATAAATGGTCTATATCTTTTAATATGTTCTAAGTTAAATCTTTCGTTACATTTATAAAATCCTCCTCTTCCACGTAACTCTTTTTTTCCATCTACGCACTCAATTAAAACAAATTCTTTGAACACCTTAACAATGCTTGATATTTCTTCACTACAATATAACTGTTTTTCCTCTTCATCATATACAAGCATTTGTATTGTTGCTGAATTTACTTTTTTTAAAGCATATACATTTGTGTCTATTTCCTCAATCATATCATATATTGCTTTTACTTCACCAGTTTTCCTGTCAATAATTGAATATTTATCTTGATTTGAATATACTGAGTACCTTTTAAGAAAAGGCCACTTGTATTCTTTCAAATCCACTTCCTGATTTTTCATACCATTTCCTCCTTAAAAATTATTTTAAAAATATGCTCTAAATTTTAGACAGATTATATCACGGTTTTCATTTTATGTCAATTTATATAACTATAAACAAAGATCAAGAGATATTATTCTCTTGACCTAACTATATTATATTTGTTTTAAATAGTCTTCATATAACTTTCCTATTTTATTCCAATCTATAATAGAATATATACCATCTACATATTTTCCCCTGTCTATTCCTAAATCTAAGTAATATGCATGCTCCCATAAATCTATCATAAATATTGGTTTCATTCCATACATTATTGGATTTTCCTGATTTTCTACATTTATTATAGTAAGTTCAGCATTTTCATCTAAGGCAAGACACGTATATCCTATTCCTGTCATTGACATTGCTGACTCTTTCATTTCTGTTTTAAATTCTTCTATGCTTCCAAAAGCACTAACTAAATCATCTGCTAATTTCCCTGATATATTCGCTTCATGTGGTTTGCAAAGTACAGAAAATAGCGCTTCATGGTTAAATATACCTCCTGCATTCTCTATAAACTCATCTTCTAAATCTATCGGTATATTTGTATACTGTGTAAGTATTTTTCTTATAGACCATGTTTTATACCCTTCATTTTCCTCCATTAATTTATTTAAATCATTAACATACATTTTTAAATATTCGTAATGATTCTTTAGTGTAGCTTCACTTGCAACAGGTTCGCATTCATTAAACGGAATTGACATTGGAAGAGCACTAAATGGATAAGTTTGATCTAAAATACTATTTATAGTTTCTATCATAATATTACCTCCTAAAACTATATTATTAGTATTTTCAAAAAACTTAATATTATACAAAAAAAGAAAGAGTTTTCTACTCTTTCTTAAAATACTATTTTAACTTTTTATTATTTTTATAATATCATCTGTTGCATTAGGTCTTGCAACCACTTTGCACATTTCTACAAGCTGATTAACCCTTGTTTTATTTTTTATCAAAGTATTAATCTGATGCCTAATTGGTTCTCCTTCATACGCTCTTATAGCTGTTCCATTGTTTGTAAAATATATTGCGTTTTGTTCTTCTTGGCCCGGTATTGGGTTAATAATAAGCATAGGTTTATTCATTACTAAACACTCTGTTGAAGTAAGTCCTCCTGGTTTGGATATAACAAAATCACACATATTCATAAGAGCTGGTACATCATTGGTATACCCTAGCACAACTACTTTCTTATCTACACCTTTTGCCATTTCCTCAAATTTTGTTTTTTGTTTTTCATTATTTCCACATACAGCAACAATTTGAAAATCACCAGGTGTTTTTAATAATTCTTTAAAAATGTCTTTAGATTGTCCTATTCCTTGCCCACCACCTGCAAAGAATAAAAATGTACATTTATCTTCTAATCCATATTCATTTAAAGTTTTTTGTCTATCGTATTTTTGCTGAAATCTTAAAGATGTTGGTATTCCAGTAACTTCAATCTTATCTTTATTTACTCCATAATTTATGCAATCATCTTTCATTTCTTCAGTTGCTACTAACACTTTGTCATAAAAGTTATGATCTTCTAACCATATATTATGAATATTATAATCTGTTATAAGAGTAAAAAGTTTTGCATCCGTTTTATTTTTCTTTTTTAAATATGCACAAATTTTAGATACAAAATGATGAGTAGATATAATAACATCTGGCTGTGTTATTCTTAATAACTTCTTTAACCTTATAGTTAATCCTTTATGTATAAGCTTTGATATCTCATTTAATGTATTTCTTTCTTGTGTATCAGCCTTTTCATATATTGCCCCCCACATGCTTGGCACTAACTTTGTCATATTTGCATAACCTTTAACCACTATTTTATTTACTATTCTACTAGAATATTCTAATCCATCTTCAAAAAAGACCTCTACATCTTTATGCTTATTTTCTAATTTTTCTTTTATTGCTTCTGCTGCTTTGTAATGACCATTACCAGCTTTAGCGTAAAGTATTAATACTTTCATAAAACCTCCAAAATGCTATCTATTTTTTCTTTTTGTATTATATATTATGTGCTATTAAAATTCAACTATAAGAAAAAAGATATCAGATTAATACCTAATATCTTTCTTAAAATTATTGGTGCCCAGAGGCGGAATCGAACCACCGACACGAGGATTTTCAGTCCTCTGCTCTACCAACTGAGCTATCTGGGCATCTAACATATATAAAAAAATGGCGACCTGGATGGGACTCGAACCCACGACCTCTAGCGTGACAGGCTAGCGTTCTAACCAACTGAACTACCAGGCCAGATAAAAAAATGGTGGGCACAATAGGGCTCGAACCTATGACCCCCTGCTTGTAAGGCAGATGCTCTCCCAACTGAGCTATGCGCCCATTTTCCTATCGACGAGTTATATTATAATAGAAAAAACATGCTTTGTCAACATTTTTTTTCTATTTTTTTAAAATTTTTGCAATTTTTTTATTTATTATTTTTTTGTTAGCCCTGTAACTATGATTCCTGTAGAAACTAATACAGTTGCCACCGTCATAAACCAAGCTATATATGGTATATAGCAAAGCACA
>JAZSQI010000034.1:0-25102 GCA_045537895.1 Clostridia bacterium | reverse complement strand
TTTACATCAAGTTTCATCTTGATTACCTCCTTTGATATTTCTTTACGGCTGCCAATCCGTTTTGATTATATCACAGGAGGTTTTATTTGCAAAGCTAAAGCTTTTTTGTCCCACCATCACAGATGGTGGTTAGTTACCAATTAAATAAATTTCCATCAGCTGAGCTGGTGGAAATTTATTGTATATATTGTAAGAAATTTTTCAAAATGATATAATTAAGATTGAAAAAAATAATATATATGATATAATTGTTACTAGGTTACAATTATAGAAGGAGGATATATGTTAAGGAAAAAAATTGGAATTATATTATCTTTTCTAATGTTCTCACTAATATTTATAAATGTTTCTTATGCTGTAATAGAAGAAAAGATTGAGGATGAAAACATTTTTCAAAATACACCAGCTGTTATAATAAAAGATAATGGTGTAGAAAGTGTAGAAAACGGAATGGATGAAATGTCTTCAGGAAGAATTCAAAATTTAGTAGTTAAGGTTCTTTCAGGAGAAAAGAAAGGAAATCAGTATAATGCAACATATACTGTAATGGCTAAAGAAAACTCACCATTTGAATATGATATTTTAAAAGAAGGCGATAAAGTTTATCTAACAATTGATGAAAGAATGGATGAACCAATGGTGTATATATCAGGTATACAAAGGCATAATTCTTTAATTGTACTTTCAATAATATTTTTACTTGCAATATTAATAGTTGGTAAAAAACAAGGAGTTAAAACAATACTATCTTTAATTATAACTATAATAATAATGTTCTTTTGGGTGTTGCCAAGTATAATAAATGGTTCAAGTCCAATATTTGTTGCAATAATTGCAAGTTCAGTTATAACAATAGTATCATATTTGTTAATAAGTGGGTTTCATAAAAAGACACTTGCTGCTGCAGTTGGAACAGTAGGGGGATTAATATTATCTGCAATTATTACTTTAATATTTGCATATTTTGCGAGATTATCAGGTCTTAATGAAGAATCGATGTATCTTGCATTTTTACCACAAGGAACTCAGTTTAATTTAGTAGAAATATTATTTGCCGGTATTATAATTGGGGCGTTAGGTGCATGTATGGACATGTCAATGTCTATTGCATCAGCATTAGATGAAATAAAAAAAGAAAATATAACTGCAGATAGAAAAACATTGTTTAAGGCAGGAATGAACATTGGTAAAGATGTTATGGGAACGAATACAAATACCTTAATTTTGGCGTATGTTGGAAGTTCACTAACAATCTTAATACTATATATGGCATATGGTATGACATTTTCAGAGATTGCAGATGTTGAGGTTATAGCAGAAGCAATAATAAGATCACTTGCAGGAAGTATAGGTCTTATTGGTGTAATACCACTTACGGCTTTTGTTAGTAGTTTATTATATTCAAATAATTCTGAAATAGAAGAAATTGAAGAGGAGGAAGTATAATGAAAAAAGAGATTATACATTATGATGTAAGAAAAATTAGAGATGTAAAAGATTTAATTAATAGTAGCGCAGAAATATATCAAGATAAAGCTGCATATTTAGTTAAAAATTCTATGAGAGAGTATGAAGAAGTTAGTTTTAATACTGCTAAAAAGAACATGGATGAGCTTGGAACAGCCTTGATAAATTTAGGATTAAAAGGAGAAAAAATAGCAGTAATAGGTGAAAATAGATATGAATGGGCTATATCATATTTAGCAGTAATATGTGGGACTGGAATAGTTGTACCTTTAGATAGAATGCTTCCAGAATCTGAAATAGAAAGTTGTCTAGTTAGAGGAGAAGTTACAGCAGTTATTTATTCTGGAAGACTTGAAAATGAAATTAAAAACATATCAGAAAGAGTAGATAGTATTAAATATTTTATAGGTATGGATTTAAAAGAAGAAGTTGGTAAATTTAAATCTCTAGAGTTACTTTTAAATAGAGGAAGAATTCTTTTAGATGAAGGTAATAGAGAGTTCTTAGACGCAGAAATAGATGTAAATACAGTTGCTGAAATATTATTTACTTCTGGAACTACTTCAGAATCAAAAGCAGTAATGCTATCACATAATAATATAGCGTTTAATATCATGAATCAATGTTCAATGTTATACATAGATGAAAAAGATATATTTTTATCAATACTACCAATACATCATGTATATGAATGTGTATGTGGATTTTTAACACCTTTTTATAGAGGATGTACAGTTGCTTATTGTGAAGGACTAAAATATATTCAAAAAAATATGCAAGAAGCAAAAGTTACAATGGTTTTAGGAGTTCCTTTGATATTTGAAACAATGTATAAAAAAATATGGGCTGGAATTGAAAAACAAGGAAAAACAAAACTTGTAAAAACAATGATTAAGCTTACAAATGCTATGGGAAAACCGGGAAAGAAATTAAAGAAAAAAGTATTTAAAAGCATATATAACCAGTTTGGTGGAAATATTAGATTATTCATTGCAGGTGCAGCAGCTATAAATCCTGAAGTATCAAAAGGATATCAAGATTTAGGAATACTTGCACTTCAAGGCTATGGTCTATCTGAATGTGCACCTATAGTTGCTTTAAATCCAAATACGTGTCCTAAAGATGATGCAGCAGGACTTCCATTATTTAATACTGACGTTAAAATTGTTGATAAAAATGATGAAGGTGTAGGGGAAATAGTTACAAAAGGTGAGCACGTAATGTTAGGCTATTACAAAAATGAAGAAGCAACAAAAGAAGTTATGAAAGATGGCTATTTCCATACTGGAGATTTAGGGTACATAGATGAAGATGGTTTTGTACATATTACTGGTAGAAAGAAAAATGTAATAATAACTAAAAATGGTAAAAATGTATATCCAGAAGAAATTGAATCTATAATTAATGATTTAGAATATGTAAAAGAATCAATGGTATACGGCAAAAAAGAAGATGATGATATTACATTATCAGTTCAAGTTTTACCAGATATTGAAAAAATAAAAGAAGAATTTGGCGAAATAGATTTAGAAGAAATTAAAAAAATAATTTGGAAAGATATTAAAAAGATAAATGAAAATCTTGTAGTATACAAGAGAATAAAGAATTTAGAATTAAGAGATAAAGATTTCGAAAAAACTACAACAATGAAAATAAAAAGATATAAAGAAGTTGTAAATTAGTTTTATTATTAATAATCTGTGCATAATATTATCACAGATTATTTTTTACATAGGAGAGATGCCTTTTGAAGAAAATAAATAAAAAAAAGATAGAAATTAATGATATTGTAAGTTGGAGTATTAGAATTTTACTTGCCTTTGCTATATTTGAGAGCATTTATACCCAAAAATACATGAATACTTTTGTAGCAACACTTACTTTTATAATGACTTTTTATCCTGGTATTTTGAGAAAGAAATTTAGAGTGTATTTACCGTCAAGTCTACAAATTGTTATAACTTTGTTTATATTTTCGGCACAATTTTTAGGTGAACTTAGAGATTTTTATTATAAATTTTCGTGGTGGGACAACATGCTACACTGTATATCTGGTAGTATTCTTGGAACAATCGGCTTTATGTTTGTGTACTTTTTGAATAAAACACATATCAAGAAAACTAAACTTAGTCCTTTTTTTGTGGCATTGTTTGCATTTTGTTTTGCAATATCAATGGGAGTATTTTGGGAAATAATAGAATTTTCTTGTGATAGATTATTGGGACTTAACATGCAGAAGTTTAGAATGCCATCAGAAGATGGACTAGTAGATACAATGACAGATTTAATTGTAGATACTTTAGGGGCTTTTGTTGTAACATTAATAGGTTATATCTATATGAAGGATGAAAAAAGAATGTTAAAGAGAAAGGTAAAGTTTGAGGATTGGTTTAAAAAACAGACTGAACTTGAAATGGATTTAGAAAATGAAAAAGCAAAAAAGAATAAATTATAAATAGAGCTTTTTGCAAATATATGCCAAATAGTGTATAATATACCTAAATTGTAATAGACTAGGAGGGTACACAGATTGAAGTTGATTGAAAAGTTTTTCAAAGTTATATTTGGGAGAACAACTATAGCTTTAATAGCATTATTTTTTCAAATAGCAATACTATATGTAAGTTATAAGTTTTATGAGCAATATATTGGTTATATATTTATTGGCTTTATTCTTATTAGTGCAGGTGTAGTAGTATATATTATAAATGCTAGACAAAATCCAGCTTTTAAACTTGCATGGATTATACCTGTTTTAGTATTTCCTTTCTTTGGTGTTATAATGTATATATTTTTAAAATCGCAACAAACACCAAATAGAATAAGGAAAAGAATAAATAAACTTTCTGAAGAAGCAAAACCTTTGCTTGTGCAAGATGCTAATATTTTAAATGAAGTAAAAGAAAAAAGTCATAGGGTATATAATCTTGCCAAATATATGGAAAATACGGGAGATTTTTTGATATATAAAAATACTGAAGTAGAATATTTCCCTGTAGGTGAATCTAAATTTAAATCACTAATAAATGAATTAAAGAATGCAAAAAAATATATTTTTATGGAATATTTTATTATAGCTAAAAGTAAAATGTGGAATACAATTTTGGAGATATTAGAAGAAAAGGTAAGAGAAGGAGTAGAAGTTAGAGTAATGTACGATGGAATGTGCTCTATATCTATGCTTCCATGGAGATTTGATGATAAATTAAACGAGAAAGGAATAAAATGTAAGGTCTTTTCTCCAATATATCCAGTTATTTCTACTGTACAAAATAGTAGAGACCATAGAAAAATAGTAGTAATAGATGGAGAAGTTGCATTTACAGGTGGAATTAATATAGGGGATGAATATATTAATGAATATGAAAGATTTGGACATTGGAAAGATACCTCAATAATGTTAAAGGGAGAGGCTGTTAAGTCATTTGTTATTATGTTTTTACAAATGTGGAATTTGGATGAAAAAAATAAAGATGATTATACTAAATATATAGCCCAAAATGTTGAAAAAATTGAAGTGTATAATGATGGTTCATATATAATTCCTTATTCTGATAATCCATATGATGATGACAACGTAGCAGAGCAAGTATATTTAGATATTTTAAATACGGCAAAAAGATATGTACATATAATGACACCTTATTTAATTTTAGATAATGAAGTTATGATGGCGTTAAAATATGCAGCTAAAAGAGGTGTAGATGTAAAAATAATAATGCCACATATACCAGATAAACAATATGCATATTTGCTTGCTAGAACATATTATGGAGAGCTCTTGCAAGCAGGAGTAAAAATATATGAATATACCCCGGGTTTTGTTCATGCAAAGGTTTTCATAAGCGATGATGAGGAGGCAGTTGTAGGAACTATTAACTTAGACTTTAGAAGTTTATATCTTAATTTTGAATGTGCATCATATATGTATAATGCAAAGGTTATAAACAACATAGAAGAAGATTTTCAAAACACACTAAAAGAATGTGAGGAAATAACAATTGAAAGTAATAAAAAATATAGTGCCTTTAAAAAATTAATAGGAAGAGTGCTTAGATTATTTGCACCATTAATGTGAAAAAATAAGATGGTAAGTTTTTACTTACCATCTTAAAAATATATATTACAATAAATCACTTAATTTAGTAATTGTTCCAGCTCCTATAGTAAGAACAATATCTCCAGTTTCAATTACTTCATTTATTTTTTTAGCAATATCATCAAATGAAGAAATATACACAGCATTTATTCCGTTTTTTAAGAGTTCATCTGCTAGCATCTTAGATGATATAGAACCATCGTCAATTTCTCTTGCAGCATATATATCTGTTAAAATAACAAGGTCAGCTTTATCAAATGCATGTGAAAATTCATTAAATAAAAGTTTTGTTCTAGAATATGTATGTGGCTGAAATACAGCAATTACATTGTTGTTAGTTTTGTTTTTAGCAGATTCAAGAGTTGCTTTAATTTCAGTAGGGTGGTGAGCATAATCATCATATACATTAACATTATTACCAATAGTTTTTTTGTATTCAAATCTTCTACTTGCGCCTGTAAAACTTTCAATACTATCTTTTGCATCTAATATATCAAGTCTATTTAAATAAATACTTCCAGCAGTTGCTAAACTGTTTAACACGTTGTGTCTTCCTGGAGCACTTAAAGAAATCTCAGTTATATATTCAGAGTTTAAGTATAAATCATATTTATAGCAACCGTTTTCGTTTATTTGTATATTATCTGCAAACAAAGTGGCAGATTTATCTGTAATTGAATAAGTAAGTACATTTATATTATTATCAGATATAAATGTAGATAATTTATCTAACACATCCATACAATTTTCATCATCTTTATTAATAATTAAATTACCATTTTTAGGTAGCATAGATATAAATTTAATAAAAGATTCTTTGATTTGATTTAAATCTTTAAAATAATCAAGATGTTCTTCTTCAATATTTAATATTATAGCTGTGTGTGGTGGGAAATTAAGAAAGCTATCAACATATTCGCAGGCTTCTAGTACAAAATATTCATTATTTCCAATTAAATAATTTACATCTCCTAGCTCTTTTAATTTAGAACCAACAAGTACGGTAGGTTTTGTATTTAAGTGTATAAAAGCACTAGCAATCATAGAAGTTGTTGTTGTTTTTCCATGCATACCAGCTATACAGATAGGTTTGTTATATTTTTCTAAAAGCAGTTTAATAAAAGGCGCTCTTTCAAGAGTAGGAATATTTAATTTTCTAGCTTCTACTAATTCTTCGTCATTTTCCTTAACAGCAGCCGTATATATTACAAGTTCGGCATTTTTAACTAAATCTTTATTATGTCCTATAAAAACATTTATACCTTCATCTCTTAATATTTTTACCATGTCGCCATCCATAGTATCAGAACCTGAAACATTAAAACCGGCTTTTTTTAACATCACAGCAACTCCACTCATGCTGATACCACCAATGCCTATCATGTGTATTTTATTTATATTATTTAAATTAATATTTGGGTTATTCATATAATCACTTCCTAATCACCATTATACTAAAATATATTTTGTATATCAATAATGAATGTGCAAAAATGCATTAAAATTTGCAAAATCCAATTATTTATTATATAATATATGAAAAATTGAGGTAGGGTTTATGTGGTTTGAAAATGTAGTTATAATTCTTACTTGGTTTATTATACTAACTATTTGTTTGAAAATATGTATAAAAAAGAAAAGTATAGTTAATTTTATAATAGTTGGGCTAGATATATTATTTGCAATATTATATTTTGCAGTAAGTACAATAATATCTGGAATTGATACAGAAATTATTAAAATTTTTGCACTTATATTTATGTATATAATTCCACTTGTTACAATTTATGTACATTATAACAATGTGATAATTAAATATATGATAATATGTACGCTTGCAAAATTTTACTATAATATGGGAAGATATGATATCGCAACAAAATTATACACTTATACATTAAAGAAAAACAAAAAAAGTATTAATTCAGAAAATTATTATATTTTAGGTAGATGTCTAAGAAAAGAGAAAAGATATTTAGATTCAAGAGATATGTTAATAGAAGCTATAGAGCTTGATAAAGAAAATTTCTTAGCATATTATGAACTTGGACTTACACTAACATCTTCTGATAAAAAAGACACAGCAATTATAATGTTTAGTAATTGTTTAAAAATAAATCCTGATTTTAAAGAAGCAAAAGTTGCACTAGCAATTACATATTCTGAGATAGGAAGATATAAAGAGGCAATAGCTTTATACAATGAACTTGCTCAAAAAGATGAAGCAGATGAAGAAGTTTGGTATAATTTAGCTAATATATATCATTACGAATCAGGAGATATAGAAAAGGCTGAAAAGTGCTATAAAGAAGCTACAAATATAAACCATAAATCGTACGCTTCATGGTTTAATTTAGGACTTATAAATTATTTAAAAGGAGATTATGAGGCAAGTATAGAAGCTTTGGAAATAGTAAGACAGAGTGAAATATTTAAAGATAAAGCAGAATATAATTTAGCTAAAAGCTATGTTGCAAATAATAATAATGAAAAAGCTATAAAACTATTAAATAAACTTGTACAGAGAAACGAAGAGTATATTGATAAAATAAAAGGTGAATTGATATTTGAGACAATTATACCTGATGTTATAAATATATAAAATAACAAAAATATATAGACATTTTTTAAAATTTATGCTATTATATGTAGCATAAATTATATGCCGATGTGGCGGAACTGGCAGACGCACACGACTCAAAATCGTGCGGGAAACCATGTGGGTTCGAGTCCCACCATCGGTACCAAATTATTTAACATCAGCGAAAAGTGCTGGTGATATATACATAAAATTCGAAAATGTTCAAGTAAAAATTATCAGCCAAAGATTTTAAAATCTTTGGCTGGATTACTATTGAATGCAATATATAAAAAATTGGATTACAATGTCATATAACAATATTATACAATAATAATATAAAAAATAAAAGTATTTTAGTAAAAGAAAAAATATTTGCATTTTTTCTTTTTTTGTGCTATAATATAGATGTAGTTTAGAGAACAGAAATGGGGGACACGCTATGTTTCATATAGGAGATAAAGTAGTATATCCAATGCATGGAGCAGGAACTATTGAATCAATAGAAGAAAAGGAAATGTTTGGAGATAAATCAGAATATTATATAATAAAAATGCCAATGAATGGTATGAAGCTTATGGTGCCTACAAAGGCAGCAACTAACGTTGGCGTAAGAGAAGTATCTGATGGAAGTGTTACAGAAGAAGTTTTTAAAGTTTTAGAAAAACCAAAACAAGAATACGTTCATGAAAATAATTGGAGTAAAAGATATAGAGCCAATGTTGATAAAATAAAGTCAGGAGATATTTTGGAACTTGCTGATGTGGTTAGAGATCTTTCGCACAGACATATGGAAAGAGGACTTTCTACTGGAGAAAAGAAAATGCTTACATCTGCAAAAGAAATATTAATTAGTGAACTTGTGCTAGCTCAAGATTTAGACCATAAATTAGTTGATGAAGAGATAGAACAAAAAATTAAATTTTCATTTGATTTAGGAACAGCAGGAGTAAATGAAGAATTATAATGTAAAAAGATAAAAGCCGGTTTCCCGGCTTTTTGTTTTTTATTGACAATAATAAGTAAAGTGATATAATGTAAATGAAAGCTGGTGTAGCTCAGTTGGCAGAGCAATTGACTCGTAACCAATAGGTCGTCAGTTCGATTCTGACCATCAGCTCCATAAGGTAAAATCGTCGCACCAGACGAAAAAATTTAATCGACTGTAAAAGGTCGATTTTTTTGTCGCTTTTTATTGAAAATGAAAGGATGGTGTGATATGATAAGTGTATTAAAGATTCCAAACAAGATAAGAAGAGATTTACTCTCAAAAATTGAATGGGCTTGCAAATTTAGTTCTATAGAACTTGAGCAACAAGTGGTGATTGAAGGTTGTTTAAGAGTAATAGAACATACAAATTTGGCATATGTTGAGCCGCATAGAGTAATCATTAAAGATTGCCTGTATCTGTTCTTTAATGAACATGATTATTTCTATGTTAATGATTTAAGGACGAAATACCCTTTGTCCAAACTACAGGAATACATAGCAAGGCATTAATTTTTAGAGTTTTTTAAAAAATACCTTATTTTGTTTTATTTGTGTTGTTAAAAAAGAAGGAAAATAAATTATGAAACTCTTTAAGTGTCAATAGCCTTGCGCTATCTGGCACTTATTTTTATATTAAATGCCTTTCTATTCAAATCGAAGGGAGGAATTTAATACTATGAACGAAGAAAGAAAAGTTGCAGGAATTTATATTCGTGTAAGTACAGAAGATCAAGCTAGAGAAGGATTTAGTTTGGGAGAACAAAAGGAAAAACTATTACAGCTTTGTAAATTCAAAGAATACGAAGTATTCAAAATCTATGAAGATGCAGGAATATCGGCAAAAGATATTAAAAATCGTCCTGCTTTTCAAGAAATGTTAGCAGATATGAAGAAAGGAAAAATCAATTATATTGTAGCCTACAAGTTAGATAGAGTTACTCGTTCAGTTCGTGATTTAGAAGAACTAATTGCAGTATTAGAAAAACATAACACTTATCTTGTATGTGATAGAGATGATGTTAATACTTCTACTGCTAACGGAAGATTTTTTGTAAGAATGCTAACAGTATTATCTCAATTAGAAATTGAAATAGTTAGTGAAAGAACAAAGTTCGGATTAAATGGTGCTATAAAATCTGGACATTTGCCTGGCAAAATACCACTTGGCTATAAGAAAGATATAAATAAAAAGACTGTAATAGATGAAACCACAAAAGATATTGTAATAAGAATATTTAATATGTATTTAGAAGGCAAAAGTTATCAGCAAATTAGTAATATTCTAAATAAAGAGAAAGTCCTATACCCTAAAAAGTGGCGAGATACTACAATTATGGGAATGATTGATAATAGGGTTTATATGGGAGATTATGAACAACATAGAAGTATCAGCAAACAAACTAATGGAGAAACAACTATTTTTATGAATGTAGTTGAGCCTATAATAACTCGTGCTATGTGGGAAGAAGCACAAATGCAAAAAGAGAAAAATCAAAGAGCTTATACTAGAGATAGAGTTTATCTATTCTTCCAAAGACTCAAATGCCCTGAATGTGGCAGAATAATGAAATGCAAAGGCTCTGGTGGTACAAAAAGAAAGTATATGTATTATAACTGTGAACATTGTAAGATTTATTATAGAGAAGATAAAGTTGAACAATGTTTAGAAGAATTTATATTAGATTTAGTAGAATATGATATGGCAGTTAAGAAATATTTTCTTCCTGTACTAGCTGATAAAAAAGAAACTGATACAGAGAAATTTGATAAAGAAATACAAACATTAAAACAACAAAAAGAAAGAATCAAGAAAGCATATTTAAGTGGCATTGTTGAAATGGAAGATTTCTCAGCAGATTATAAAATAATTGAAGAAAAAATAAATTTACTAGAAACTAAAAAATATGAAAGCTTAAATGTAAATAGTTTCTCTTTTACTCCACAACAACTAATGGCAGACAGAGATATTGAAAGAGAAAATTTAATAAGAACAAATAATTTAGATAAAGTTTTAAAAGCTGAATGGAATAAAAAATCAAAAGCAGAAAAGCAAGAATTTATTTCTAAGTTTATTGAATCAATGACTTTATTAAAAGATGAAAATGGCGATTTTTATATTGATAAGATAAATTTTAGAAGTAGTTATGCTAGTCAAATTTCAAAATTATTTGAAGCTGGTATATTAGACCTTTATGCTCCAATTACAATAGATGGCGAAGAACAACAAATTAGGACAAGTGTAAATATAAATCAAGAACAGTTTGATGACTATATAGACAGAATGAATAAATATTTTGATATAGAATTTTATGAGTTATTTCAAATTGATAGTAATGAAGAATTAAAACACGAAATAATGAAATTTGAACTAAACAGCAAAGATGAAAATGTTATTAGAATGGTTGCTCTTCAAAATGATAATTCGTTTCCTATAAAAGAGAAAGACACATATACAATAGGAGCAGTCACTTATACTCCTGCGAAGGTATGCTAAAATAAATTAACGTGGCACGTTTTGTTGCAAAGCAATGAAAGTGGCGATAGTTAATTTGATAAAATTTTTCTAGTTTTAGAAAAATTTTATGCCTCGCAGAGCCCCCGAGTTTTGATAGGATGTCAAAACTCATAGGGGGTTAGGATTTTTGACAAATCAAAAATCCTGTATGCAAAGGAGCAAGAAAATTGAGTGAGATGTTAGCCTATACAATTCACTTAGGAAACGATAAAAATAAAACAAAAAGAGCAAAAGAATTAGCAAAAAAGAATCCATCAAAAACAACTTCATTTAGTAATCACTCTATACAAAATAGTGGTCAGTTATCAAAAGTAAATAATCATAATTATAGAGAATATGACCATAAAACAGATATGATTTGTAATATTTATGGAACAAACAATTTAATAAATGACGTTAAGAATTTATATTTACAAGAGTTTGAAAAAGCAAGAATTGAATATAACAATAAACAAACAAGAGATGATAGAAAAATAGATAATTACTTTAATCATATATCAAGAAATTTTAATAGAGATTTAGCTTGTGAACTAATAATTGAACTTGGCGATATGGAATTTTGGAATGATAAAGATATTATCTACAGAAGAAAAATGACTAATGTATATAAAGAACAAGTATATGATTTAATGCAATTTGTACCAGAGTTTAAAATAGCAAATGCAGTAATACACTTTGAAGAACAAAGCCTCTCTCCTCATATGCATATAGTTGGTGTTCCTGTAAAAGATGGTTATAAAAATGGAATGAGAAAACAAGTTGCAAAATCTCAAATATTTACTAAAACTTCTCTTTCAAAACTACAAGATAAAATGAGAATTAACTGTATAAAATCTTTTAACAAATATTATGAAGTTGATTACAAACTGAAAGAAAAAGAATTAGGCAGAAACTTTGATATACAAGTTAATAAAATGACTAATTATAGACAAATGAAAAAAGATTATGAAAAGAATAAACAAAAGCTAAAACAAGCTAATGAAAAAACAGATATAGTTAATACAGAAAGTAATAAGCTAGAAAATATAATAACTACTCTTAAGCCTAATCTAGTAAACAAAAAGAATTATACTATTTCAAATGAACAATTAGAAACCATAAAAAGCTATATTTCAAAAGTTAGAGATACTACAAAATCTATTAAAGGTGTTAACGATTTAGATATTATTATGAAAGAATACGAGAAAGATTTAAAAGAACATGATAATGAAGTTAGAACACTAAATAGAACTATTATACAAAAAGATTTTGAAATAAAAGAATTAAAAGAAGATTTAGGTATTGCAAAAGACACTATTTCTAGTCAAGAAAAAGAAATTAAGCATTTGAATGTATTTAAAAATTTATGGAATAAGTTTATGAAATTCTTTAAAAACAGAGTTAGATATTATGCTGATGAAAGTTATAAAAAAGTATATGAAGCAATGAAGAAAGATAATATTTTTAGACAAGATGATATTGACTATATTGATAACAAAAAAGTAAAAAACAAGAAATATGAAAGGTGGTAAAAATTATGATATTAAAAAACAATAGTGAAAAAGTAATAAAATTAGTAAGGTATTATGAAACATTGGAGTTTGCAGATAAATTAAGACTTGCAATAAATATATTTGAAAGTGATTATATAAAAATTAAAAGCGATAAAATGTTAGACTTATTAAAACAAATATTAAGGATAGTTGATACAAATTATAACAAATATGGAATGATAAACTTTCTTGAATATAGACATTTACTTTTAATGTCTGCACAAGTAATGGAAATGACCGAAAAAGAACAAAGTGATTTTATTTATGAAGTTTTAGGTGATATTTATACTATAATTAAGAATTAGGCAAAGGGAATATGTGGAAAAATCTTGCAAAATTAAGAAAAATTTGATATAATTATTATGTCAATTCGTTGATGTCCTGTTTACAGGATGACACGTGGCAATTACTATAAAAAAATTTTTTTCAGGAGGAATTTGTATGAAACGGTTTATCAAGTGGTTTCGTCAATGGGTAAGCAAAATGGACAAGGAAGAAAAAATTGGCTTTGCAATGGGAGCAGTAATAGGTCTGTTTGTGTGTATATTCCTATTTGTATCTACAGACAAAATACCTGCTACTGCAAGTGATTATGAGCCAATGGAAAAGCAAGTGATTGCTATTCAGCAAAATCCTGACCTACTTTATGAAACGGATTGTAATATCACTGTTAACAATGATATTATTACAGTAAGTTTTATAAATGATGAGTGTAAGCTGACCGCACAGTATAACCAAAATTTTGAATTATTATCAACTCAAAAAGAAGAGAATGATAATTATATGGCATGGTGGATTGTGCTTCCGCTTTCAATATTGTTAGGATTTATATCATATGGAGTCAGCTCTGGAATATCAATAGTACTGATAGCTGCACTTGAAGAATTGTGGAAATTGATTTGTAAAAAAACACATTCTATTAAAGCAAAATCCAAAAACAAATGAAACCATTGCGTTTCAAAAAGCGAGAACTGAATACAGTTCTCGCTTTTCGCTATTTAATTAAAATTGTTTTACATGATTTAATACTTTGATAGCAAATTATATTTATACCAGTTGTTATTTTTTCATTAATATATCTTATATTGCTATTAATGCAAGATGTAAAAATTGAGTTATGCATATTTAATCCTCCTAAGAGATATTATGCACAATTATTTATTTTTAACACTCATTGTATTTATTTTTGTAGAAGAATTATTACTTGTTTTTATTGTTGAAAAAAAGTAAGGAATACATTGAGCATTTATCTTTTTACTTTCTATTTTAACATTTCTTAAAGTACTATTTGTTGGTAAACCAAGCGTTGTAATACTATTCATTTTCAAATTCCTCCTCTTCAATAATCCAATTTCCTTGATTCATCATAATATTAGAATTTAAAGAAGTATCTGGCAACATCATATAAGTCGCTGTTAATTCTTCTTCAATATAACAATTTAAATTAGAACTTTCAAGAGCTGCTAATTTAATTTTTTCTTTTATACATTTTATAACATTTGGAGTAGGTTGTGGTTGACTAGATATTTTATCCATTATAATAGATTGTGGATTAAATAACTTATTAAATTCCATCTCATTTGTAAAATCTTCATAAATCTCCCACATTAGTTCTTCTATTTTTTTATTAGATTTAGAAATAGGTAGTCCTATTTCTTTAGCTTCTTTTCTTGCTAATGGATAGCCATGATGATAAAATTTAGTATTTAATGTTTCGGAAATAACTTTAGTTTTATTTTCATCATCCATATGTGTTGCTAATAATTTTTGCCCCATTGTTAAACCTAATTGAGAACTTCTTTTTGCAAATCCTATTAAAGTTGGTGGAATTTCACCTGTTAGATTTTCAAAAGACTTTTGAATAAGGTCTTGGTCTGTAACACCTATATCTTTAACAAATTCAATATACTTTGTTATATCTTCATAACTGATTGTTTTTTGTTTACCCTGATTATCAATAAAGCTCAACTGTGGGTCTAGTGGTCCTAAATTTCCAAAAGGATGCATTATTATTTCATCTGCCCCTAAAGCTAATAAAGTTGCTGCACTATATGCAGTATATGGAATTAATACTGATATATGTTTAAATTTTTCTCTTAATAAAGAAATAATTCTCCATGATACAATAGGATCTCCACCATTGCTTAATATTAGTAAATCTATACTATCACTTGAAGTTTCAATTTTGTTAATTTGCTTTACTATCATTGGTAATACATCTTGAGCCATTTGAGCAGAACAACCTGGACGTATAGAAGTAACATAACTAATAATTGGTCTTTTTCTTATTTTTTCTAGTTCTTGATATATTTTTTTACGAGAAGTATAACTCATTAAAACACCTCTTTATTATTGATAATTTATCTTAGATATAATTTCCAAAATTTACTATTTGAATTATACTATAAATCTTTTGAAATTTCCATAGTTTTTAAATAATTAAAAAATATTTTTTAAAAATAATATAAATATAGTATGCTTTTTGAAATATTTATGATAAAATGTATTTACAGTTGGTTAAAGAATGGAACCATTGGAGAGTTTTTTCGCAAATAACCACGACAAACGCTCCAAAATAAGCGTCTAAAATTCTTAGACGCTTATTTGTTTTTTGCTTAAGTGTTAAAGACTAGTACTGTCATAAATTATTTTTAAAGAATTATATAATTCTTCTTTGGTTGGCAAGTAGTCAAAATCTAAATCATCTGTTACAGTAAATACTTGTTTTAAAAATTTAAACTGTATTTTTTTACTTGGAACTGCATATTCAGATACTTTTTGAATACTATTTAAACTAATAAAATCAAAATAAAATCCTCGTCCTTTTGAAAAAAATAAAATATTGTATGGAATATCATAAACGCAAATCATTTTTCCTACTGATGGATATAGATATAGCAACTTGAGTTCACTGTCAAAAAAGTGCATGTAGTAGTCATCGGAATATATATGTGTACTTTTCTTAAAATCAGTTTTATGTTTATGACCAATATTCACAAAACATTTGTCTTCTAAAATACTTTTTATTTCATTTGAATTACATAACCGATATACTTTCATTATATTTTTACTCCTTTCAAATTATAAATATATTTTTATGAAATTTTTCATAAATTTCTAAATGATTTAAAAAAAATTATAGCATGTTTGCATAAAAAAGTAAATGTATTTTTAATTTACAAAAAGAATAATATAATAATTAAAATTACATATACTAATTAATAAAGGAGATTGATATTATGAATACAAAAATGAATCAGAAAAAAATAAATTGGAAAATGCTTATACTCTATATATTAGGAGCACTTGCAGCTGGAGGAGTAGGAGCACTTCTTGGTGGAAACATGGACACATTTGAAGAAATAAATAAACCATCATTTACTCCACCAGCTATAGTATTTCCGATAGTATGGACTATTTTATTTATACTTATGGGAATATCTTCATATCTTGTATGTGCGAATAATACAGATAAAAAGTTTAAGAAAAGAGCATGTACAATATATATTGTGCAACTTGTAGTGAATGCATTGTGGAGCTTGTTTTTCTTTAGATTAAAATGGTACTTGTTCTCACTAGTATGGTTAGTATTGTTATTAGGTTTAGTTATATGGATGGCTGTTAAATTCTATAAAATAAAACCATTAGCAGGTTATTTACAAATACCATATATATTATGGTCTGCGTTTGCACTTATACTTACATATCAAATAAATGTATTAAATTAAATATCATATTAAACCAAATAAGGCATAATATTTATTATGGAGGTGTTATTTAGTTTGATAAATAGGAATTTTAATAGAGTTCAAAATAATTTAGTTTACGCTATGGCAGAATTGAAAGGTAGTTATAAATACCCAAATATAAAGGGGAAAGTAAAATTTATTTATCATAGGGAAGGAAGCCTTGTAAAAGTTGAAGTAGAGGGACTTCCAAACGAAAATAAAAATAATTTTTTTGGATTCCATATACATGAAGACTACAAATGTGATGATGGTGAAACTCCATTTGAATCAGCAGGAGGGCACCTAAATCCAGAAAATGATAGTCATCCACAACATTTGGGAGATTTACCAATAATATATTCAAATAGAGGATATGCATATATGGAATTTTATACATCAAGATTTAAACCAATTGATGTAATAAATCATACAGTAATAATTCATAAAGATAAGGATGATTTAAAAACAAATCCTGCTGGAAATTCTGGTGAAAGAATTGCCTGTGGATTAATAATTAAAGTATAAATAATTAAGATTTCGTAAATATAAAATTACGAAATCTTTTTTCTAGTAATATCAGGCGTTGCATGATTGTTGAGAAAAATATGTAACAAATATGTTACAAAATAGGTAAAAAGACTTGAAATTCTTTAATTTTATTATATAATAAGGGGGAGAATAAGTATGTCCTAATTTTAAGGAGGGGAACACTTTGTCAGATATAGTAGTAAGTTCGGCAAAAAAAGTAAATATATTAGATAAGATAATACAAAGCGTAGTAATAATGGTAAATATGGGCAAAATGAACCGTGCTATAGATGAACATCTTGAGGTAATACAAAATACAGACAGGGATGATCAAAGAGTATATCAAGAGAATATATTAAGAGAGATTGTATATGTAAAATATCAATATGATATAATGCAAAGAACAATGTATGAACTTAAAATGTCATATTCAGATGAAATAATAGAAAATATAAATTCAACAGATAAAACACAAAGATTGATGCTTCAAAAAGAATTCTTAGAGATGGAATATGATAGAATAACAAAAATAAAATTTAAAAACAGAGAAGACTTAAAATATATGCTTCTTATAATTTCTGGAGCAATAGGAACTGTAAAGCAAAACATCAAAGATGAAGGCAAGAATTTAAGATACAATCAAGTAATAAAAGCAGCTGAAGAAATAGATACAAAAATTAAAGAAGAAACTTATACTGAAGAATGCTATGAGCAAGTATTTAACAAATTAGATGAATATGTAAGTTATATAAATGATAATTATGATATATCAAAATTACCAGACGATGAAAAAGAAATAATTGAGCTTGTAATAGAGTCAACTATAAATGGAATAGAGTCTGATATTGATGAGCTTAACTATCAATATGATTTAATAATTAATATTTGTAAAAATGCGTATAGATATTTTAAAATAGTAGATAAAATATTTGAAAAGATACAAAATGTATATGAAGAGTCTTTAGAAAGACAGAGTATTAATGTTAATGATTATGTTTCTTTCTATAAGCAAATATATGATAAAAAAATAAAAACAATGGTTAATGATGTTCACAGAACAATTAAAGTTGAAGATGAATATTTAGAATATTCAAAAGCACTTCAAGATGAAAGCATAGATGAGTTTATATTAAGAAAAGCTTATGAAACAAGCTTATCAGAAAAGACAAAAGAAATATTATCTGAAGAACTTGAAAAATATGTTTATGAAGATGAAGAAGTAGTAGAAGAAAATATAGAAGCTACTGACGAAAGCTCAGAAGAAATATTAGAAAATATAGATGATAATGTGGTAAAAGAAGAACAAACAGAACAAGTTTAAATAAATATAATTTTAAATGTGGTAATGATAAATCTATTGCCACATTTTTATCGCTGATGAAGGAGGAGATTACATGGATAATGATAAATTATATAGTGCTTGGGAAGGCTTTAAAGAAGGAAAATGGATGGAAGAAATTGATGTTAGGAATTTTATAATTTCTAACTATACGCCTTATGAAGGTGACAGTGAGTTCTTAGAAGGACCAACTGGTAAAACAAAAAGTTTATGGGATGAAGTAAAAGAACTATTAAAAAAAGAGCAAGAAAATGGAGGAGTATTAGATATAGATACTCATACCGTTTCTGGAATAGCATCTCATGATGCAGGATATATTAACAAAGATTTAGAAGTTGTTGTAGGACTTCAAACAGACAGTCCATTAAAAAGAGCAATTATGCCTTTTGGTGGAATTAGAATGGTTGAATCTTCTGTAAATGAATATGGCTATGAAATGGATGAAGAAGTAAAAGAAATATTTACTAAATACAGAAAGACACATAACCAAGGTGTATATGATGCATATACAACTGAGATGAGACTTGCAAGAAAATCAGGTATAATAACTGGACTTCCAGATGCATATGGAAGAGGAAGAATAATAGGGGATTACAGACGTTTAGCATTGTATGGTATAGAGTACTTAATTGCTGAAAAGAAAGAAGAACTATTATCTTTAGAACTAGATGTAATGGATGAAGCAACAATTAGACTTAGAGAAGAAATATCAGATCAAATAAAAGCGTTATTAGAATTAAAAGAACTTGGAAATATATATGGATTTGATTTATCTTATCCAGCAAAGGATGCAAAAGAGGCTGTTCAATGGACATATTTTGCATATCTAGCAGCAGTAAAAGAGCAAAATGGTGCTGCAATGAGTATTGGAAGAGTATCAACATTTTTAGATATCTATATAGAAAGAGATATTAAAAAGGGTATTATTTCTGAACAAGAAGCACAAGAACTAATTGATCAATTAGTAATAAAATTAAGAATGGTAAGATTTTTAAGAACTAAAGAATACAACAATTTATTTGGTGGGGACCCAACATGGACAACTGAAGCTATTGGAGGAATGGCTTTAAATGGAAAAACACTAGTTACTAAAAATTCATTTAGAATATTAAACACATTATATAACTTAGGACCAGCACCAGAACCAAACTTAACAGTATTATGGTCAGAAAATATGCCATTAAATTTCAAAAAATATTGTGCTAAAATTTCTATAGAAACAAGCGCAATACAATTTGAAAATGATGATTTAATGAGACAATATTATGGAGATGATTATGCAATAGCTTGTTGCGTATCTGCTATGAGAGTAGGAAAACAAATGCAGTTCTTTGGCGCTAGATGTAATTTAGCAAAAGCTCTTTTATATGCTATAAATGCAGGAAAAGATGAAGTATCTGGCGTTCAAGTAGGACCAAAACTTCCTAAAGTTACAGGTGAATATTTAGACTATAATGAAGTAATGGAAAGATATGATGAAATTCTAACATGGCTTTCAAGACTATATATAAATACACTAAATGTTATTCACTACATGCATGATAAATATTGCTATGAAAAAATACAAATGGCACTTCATGATAGAGATGTGTATAGAACAATGGCAACAGGAATAGCAGGACTTTCTGTAGTTGCAGATTCTTTAAGTGCTATAAAATACGCTAAAGTAAAACCAATAAGAGATGAAAATGGATTAGCTGTAGATTTTAAAGTAGAAGGCTCTTTCCCTATGTTTGGAAATAATGATGATAGAGTTGATGATATTGCAGAAAAAGTTCAAGAAATGTTTATGAATAAATTAAAACAACATAAAACATATCGTGATAGTGAGCATACAATGTCTGTTTTAACAATAACATCTAATGTTGTATATGGTGAAAAAACAGGTAATACACCAGATGGTAGAAAAAAAGGTGAAGCCTTTGCGCCAGGGGCAAATCCAATGCACGAAAGAGAAAAAAATGGAGCTCTTGCAGCACTTTCATCTGTTGCAAAATTAGATTATAAAGACAGTATGGATGGAATATCATATACTTTCTCAATAACTCCAAATGCTTTAGGTAAAACAGAAGAATGGCAAATAGATAATTTGGTTAGTATGCTTGATGGTTACTTTAAAGATACAGGACATCATATTAATGTAAATGTATTAAATAAAGAAACATTAATGGACGCTATGGAGCATCCAGAATTATATTCTCAACTTACAATTAGAGTAAGTGGTTATGCTGTTAACTTTACGAGATTATCTAGAAAGCATCAAATGGAAGTTATATCTCGTACATTTTATGACAGAATAGGTTCAGGAGATAATTTAGTATGATAGGTAAAATACATTCATTTGAAACTTTCGGAACAGTTGATGGACCTGGAATAAGATTTGTTGTATTTATGCAAGGTTGTAATTTTAGGTGTAAATTTTGTCATAATCCAGATACTTGGATTAAAGAAGCAGGAAAACAATATACTTGTGAGCAGATCATAGAGTTAGTAGAAAAGTATAGAGTATATTACGAAAAATCTGGAGGAGGAATTACAGTTTCTGGAGGAGAACCTCTTCTTCAAATAGAGTTTGTAACACAGCTATTTAAACTTGCGAAAGAAAGAGGTTATACTGCAGCGTTAGACACAGCAGGAGACATTGATATTTCAATTAAAGAAGAAAAAGAAAAATTAGATGAACTTTTAAAATATACAGATTTAGTACTTTTAGATATTAAAGAAACAGATGATAAAAAGCATATTGAACTTACGGGAAAAAGTAATAGTAATACTTTGAAACTAGCAGAGTATTTAAATGAAAAAAATATTCCGGTAGTTATTAGATATGTATATATTAAAGGTATAAATGATTCTGAAGATACATTAAACAAATTAAAAGATATAAAGAAAAATATGAAAAATGTAACTGAAATAGATGTATTAGGCTATCATAAGATGGGAGAGTATAAATGGAAAGAGTTAGGCCTTAAAAATGAATTAAAAAAAATAGAAATGCCTAATTCAAAAGAAATAAAGCTAGTAAAAGAAATACTAAATAATTAATAAATCACTGTAGAATATGATAAAAGACATTATTTATTATATTCTACAGTGAATATTTTTATAATATTAAAATTTTTAAATAGATTCATTTATTATTTTATTCCATTTGTCTATTTCGTTAGTGTAATTGAAGTTTTTTAAATTATTTTTTAACTTCTCTTTTAGATTAATTATTAAGTTTATATATTTTTGGTAGTTAGTTTCATTTAAATCTATAATAATACCATTGAAATTATCAGTTATTTGTTCTTTTGAACTTTCAAAATTAGTTACAATTACAGGAGTGCCTAAAATTTTAGCTTCTGTTATGGAATTACACCAGCTTTCATCATCACTTAATTGAACTAAGTAATCAGCATTTCTAACATAAGGAAAAGGATTCTCTTTGTAGCCAACAAAATCCACTTGCTTAATAGATGAAAATACTTTCTTAATTTCGATTTCTCTAGAACGACCTTTTCCTATTACTAATACTTTAAAATTAATATTGTTGTTTATAAGGCAATTGCATAAAGTTAATAATCTGTCAAAACCTTTTCCACTTGATAAGCGAGATACAACAACTAGTTTTAAGCAATCATTGGCAATGTCGTCAAATGGATTATAATCATCTTTTTCAAATCTTTTATCTATATCAATAAAGTTATGTATTACTTCACCAGGTTTAGATATATTCAAATTATTCTTAACAGCATTAGATACGCAAATAAATTTGGAACAATCATTTACGAAATCTTGGCTATCTAATAAACAAGATGGAAGAATTCTTGGCATACTGTGTATCCAAGCAATATAACGTTTAGCTTTAATAATATTTTTTAATTTAGCATAATCAAAATATAAATAACACCAAATACATAAATCACAATTTATTATATTATCATCTACCTTGTGTACATTAGCATATTTTTTTAAAATATTTACAATATTGTTGTCTAGTATAGAATCATCAGTATATACAATTTCTAATTCGTGATCTTTATAAATATATTTACTCAACATTTCAATACACTTTTCTATTCCACCACTTATTAGTGTCTTATTATAAAAAACAATTTTCATTTGCTTCACCATATATATTATAACATTTGAAGTATCAAGAGTAAATGTATTATTTTAATTTTTAAGAAATTTAAAGTAATTATTCTAAAAAGTGAATGTTAAATAAAAAAGTAAATATATGCGTGCTGACAGGAGAATATGTTAACATAAATTTGAAAAAACTATTGCCTTTTTTCGACTTTTTTGGTATAATATTTTAGAACAAAGGACAGGAGGAATGTTATGGAAAAAACAATAAATAAAGTTTCTGTTTTAATACCTGCACTTAACGAAGAAAAAAATATAGCAACCGTAATTAATTGTATAAATAACATAAAAAAAGTAGATGAAATTATAGTTATAGATAATAATTCAACGGACAAAACAAATGAAATAGCAAAAAGCTTAGGGATAAAAACAATTTTATGTGAAAAAAGAGGAAAAGGCTATTGTATGGAGTATGGAATAAATTATGCTTCTAACGATATTATAGTATTTGTTGATGGTGATATTTGTAATTATAGTGAGGACTTTATTGATAAATTAGTTGAACCAATTTTTGATAGAAATTGCGATTTTGTAAAATCTACTTTTACAAGAGAAGGTGGTAGAGTTACAGAGTTAGTGGCAAAACCGTTATTGCAATTATTATTTCCAAAATTAATTAATTATGAACAACCATTAAGTGGGATAATAGCTGGAAAAAAAGAATTTTTTAAAGCACTAAAATTTGAAAAAGATTATGGTATTGATATAGGTATATTAATAGATGCTTATTTATTGGGGGTTAGTGTGGAGCAAGTCTATATAGGAAATATAGAAAATGATTATCAAGATTGGAAAGATTTAGTTGCAATGTCAAAACAAGTTTCTAAAGCTATTTTGAAAAGAAGTGGATGTTTTGAATTGGATTAAATATGTATAAATTAATTCAAAAAGAGAGTATTTGATAATATTCTAAAACTTATAAAGAAAGACTAATAATAAAAAGCTTGACTAAATTAATAGTCAAGCTTTTTTAGTTATTCAATGCAATAGTGTATTAAACGCCATAAAATTTTTACAAATTCATCTGGAGTAAGAAGGGTTTCAGTAATATCATTGCATCCAATGGAATGGGCAAGATTATATCCATTTTCTTTTACTTTTTTTAAAGCATAATAATATAGTGGGGATTGATTAACTAATGCTTCGTATGCTTTGATAAGTAATGAAGTATATTCATAGTTTTGCCTACATATTTCTTTGCCTTTCCAATATACTTTTTGAGTCTTACGCCAGTCGTCAAACATTTCTCTTATTGAGTAACAAAATGGACCAGTTTTTGAGCAGACTTCTCTTTGAACATTAGGTTCTTTGACTTTAAGTGATTGAATAAATGATTCCATGGAAGCACAATAAACATCATCAAATGTAAAAGAATAAGGACAAAGATTTGATAGAGCTTTTGCTAGTCCTTTTGAACTGAAAGAAATATCAATTACCTTAGAATTGTTAAGAGAGTATTTACATTTTTCACAAACATAAAAAGAATACTTCATAACATGATCTTCTTTAGTAACTAATTTTTCACCACAAATTGGACAAAATAAATTTGGTTTTTTCATTTTATTACCTCCTAAAATTATTTATTGGTTTAATATTAATTTTAAAAAATTATATCACAAATTTGGGTTCTAGTCCATAAAAGGGTGCGAGCCCCGTAAAATTAATTACGGGACTCAAAAATTTTTTATAAGAAGGGAGGAGTTATTATGCAGTTAATTGTTTTTGTTTGGGAGAAAAAATGCAAGTAATGCATACAGTAAAATTACCCAGTTAAAGAAACAACATAATAAACAAGTAATAATTCTTACAAGATTTGCATTCATATTAAAGTAATCTGCCAGTCCAGCACATACTCCAGTTAATTTACCTTCTGATTTTAGTTTGTAAAATTTTTTCAAAGTAGTCACTCCTAAAATAAATTTTTCTATATTAATAAAAAACTAAATAATAATTTACATAAATATTATACCTCATAAAGAGTTAAAAATCAAGTATTTTATTGTTTTTTTAATTAATGTAATATATAATATATCAAATAGAGATAATAACTTTAGGAGACTAACTATATGAAGTCAATAGAAAATCTGTAAAAACATTAAAAATTTGTTATTGATAAAAAAAGAGCATGCTAACGCACAGATGTATATATTTGTTTTTTAAACATCTGTAAATAGCATAATATGCACATTGA
>JAZSQI010000016.1:0-8561 GCA_045537895.1 Clostridia bacterium | reverse complement strand
TTTACATCAAGTTTCATCTTGATTACCTCCTTTGATATTTCTTTACGGCTGCCAATCCGTTTTGATTATATCACAGGAGGTTTTATTTGCAAAGCTAAAGCTTTTTTGTCCCACCATCACAGATGGTGGTTAGTTACCAATATAAAAGCTAGCTTTATTAAATATAAGCTAGCTTTTATATATATTTAAAATTTCCCTGTAATACTTCTCCATGTTTTACAACCAACTATTCCATCTTGTGACAATTTATTTGCCCTTTGAAATCTTATCACTGCATTTTTAGTTTTGCTTCCAAATATTCCATCAATATTTCCTGTATTATAGCCAAGATAATTTAATGCATCCTGAAGTACCATAACATATACTCCTCTTGACCCTTGCTTTATTAATGGGTAGCCTCCTGTTGGACATGCAGGAGAACCCATCCTACTATCAATATGTATCCAGGTTGGTGTTCATTTGGAAAAGGTGTAAAACTAAATAGTCTTACACTCAATTTTTATATATTAGAACATGATTTTATATACATTTTTCCATCTATTTCTTCTAGTAGTACCTTTCTTAAAGTAAATTTTTCTTTGTTCTCTATTGCATATTTTTTACTATTGTCAGTATTTTCCCACATATCTCCATTTAAAGTTGTTATTTTTGTTTCTTTAATATTACTTAGTATAGTTGTGTTTCCATCTTCACCCGGCTCAGCAATCCATTCTACAAGATTAACTACATACTTATTTTCTTCTTTAGTAATACTTTCCACTTTGAAATCATGCTCAATTCCTGGCATTCCAAATGCTTTTGTCACATAAGTATCACTTTCTTTGTCATATTCAGCAATATCTATATCACTAGGTTGTTTATTAAAAGCACTGCCAAAAACCTCCTTAGCTTTGTTAACAATATCACTTGTAGAAATTTGAGAATCAAGTGGTAAATAATTAACCAGAATTGTTCCAAAACACCAATTATCATCAGCTTTATTTATATCATCAAAATTTGGTATTGGTGTTACAAATGCTTTGTATATTTTTCCAATATATTCCTCGATAGCATTTTTTTCAACAGCTGTTATCTTTTCTTTTTCACTATTTATAACAGCTTTATCATCCACTACTTCATCATTGCTACTTTCTACTTTTGATTCACTATCCACACTTTCTTGTGATACATCATCACTATAATTTGCTTTTGCAAAATTTAATTCTATGGCTCCAAGACCTACTGCTAATGCTCCTGCAATTATAATTATAAATAAGAATATCATTATTCCTAATGTTATATGATACTTTTTATCACCATTCATATATAAAACCTCTCTTTCGTATGAAAAAAGTATATACTATATAAAAAATTTTTTCAATAGTTTTATTATTTTTTCTTATAAAGCAGGAATAGATGTGTCCACACATCATATGTACAGCTTAAAAGCAAAGCTTTTAACATGTGTCCGAAACTTTAAATATGTGTCCAAGTAAGGATACATATTTTTTTACACTTTTTTAGTATATTTTTTAATTTTACCTACCCTATTATGACTGTTAAGGAGTGAAGGGATATTTATCATAAGTACAAGTTTTATAAGAATATGATGTATTAGGTGGTTTTGGTGAATGATATTGAAGTTAAATATGTGTTTGAAGAAAATGCAGATACTACTTTAGATGACATTCTGATCTATATACTTAACTCTAAAATTAGGGTGGTCGACTTTGAGAATAAAACTTAATATAATATATTTAAAGGAGTGCTCAAAGTGGAATATAAAGTAGGAGTATATGTCAGACTTTCTAGAGATGATGAGATTAAAAAATCAAACTTTTCTGAAAGTATAAATAATCAAAAAGAATATATATTAAAATATATTGCTGACAATGATTTAAACTTAGTTAATATCTATGTTGATGATGGCTTCTCTGGTACAAACTTTGATAGACCAGGTTTTAAATCTTTAATGCAAGATATTGAAACTGGTAATATAAATATGGTTATAACAAAAGATTTATCTAGACTTGGTCGTGACCACATTGAAACTGGGAACTTAATTGAAAAGGTATTTCCTACTCATAATATTCGTTATGTTGCTATAAACGATGGTTATGATAGTTTAGATGAAGATTCTTCAGCAAATGATATAGCACCTTTTAAAAATGTCTTTAACGATATGTATGCTAAAGACATTTCAAAAAAAGTACGTTCAGCACTATACACAAAACAATTAAATGGTGAATTTATTGGAACAAATGCTCCTATTGGATATGTAAAGGATAAAGATAACAAACACAAACTAGTCATAGATGAAAATACTGCTTACATCGTTAAAAGAATATATAGAGAGTTTTTAAGTGGTAAACGGTATAAATAGTATATGTAAGGACTTAATAAAGAATAATATTCCTTCCCCTGCTAGTTTAAATAATAGGAATGGTAATACGCTTTGGAATGGAACTACTATTAGAAGAATACTTAAAAATGAAGTATACATTGGAAGTACTATTGGACACAAAGTTAAGAAAATAAATTACAAAATAAAGAAACAAATAATGTTAAATAAAGATGAATGGATAAAAGTTGAAAATACTCACGAACCCATTATTTCAAAAGAAGATTTTGATAAAGTCCAAAACATATTAGATAAGAGGTCATATATTCCTGAGAAACGGAAAAGTACACTTGCTTACTGGAATTATATATTGTGTAAATTGTGGTGGGAAATATACATTTATAAAAGGATATAAAAATAGTAATTATGCTATATGTAGAAACAAAAAAATATATGGTAATATGATATGTAACTGCAAAAGTATAAAAGAAGAAGAGTTAAATAACGCTGTTATCTCTTCTATAAAAGATGTTATTACTAAATATGCCAATAAGGATTATATACTAAATAATATCGATAATAATGGTAATGAAAATTTAAAAAGTAGTTTAGTAAAAGAAAAAGAAGCTCTAGAATTAAAACTTAATGAAAGCAATAATATAAAGTTTAATTTGTATAAAGATAAAGTAAATTCTGTTATATCCGAAAAAGACTATATCTTATTTATAAATAACGTTTATAAAGATGTTGAAAATTATGAAAATAGAATAAAAAGTATAGATAATAGTCTTGAAAATATATATAATGATACTAAAAATAAAAATGATATGCTTAATATTGTGAATAAATTCTTTGATACTGATAGTTTTGATAGAAACGATATTTTACAACTGATAGATAAGATAGAAATAGGTGCTCACATTGAACACCCTAAAATAAAAATACATTATAAATTTAATAATACATAAATTTCAACCTGTTGCAAATTATAACAGGTTGGATTTATTTTTTAAACTATTAACACTTAGTTTTTAACAAATTATATAAATTTTATATTTTCTATTGTAAAAACGCTATCAGCGTCATATAATACGCTCAGTGAATATCAGTTATTGAGTGTCTACCTCCAATCTTGAAATAGAAAGGAGGTTTGATAAGATGCAAAAGAGAAAGTTTATACTTAATTTTCTACGATATATTTGCATTATAATATCTCTCCTAATTTTATTAGTAGTAGAAATAAAAAAATGACACTCATTCGTAACGAATGAGCTCCTCGATTAATTTCTGGGGTAGACATTCAATGTGCGAAACTGAATGTTCCCTATTATTTTATGTATTATCTATGATAAATATACATAATGAATAAGCACTTCTTATACATAAATATTAACATATTAACGATACTTTGTCAACTATTTCTCCACACTATACTTTTAAAGTGCAAATTTTGCACTTTAAAACACACAAAATTGCACTTTGAATATAATTTCCAAAAACGCACTTACCCACGTAGGTGTTAAAACTTTAGGCTCAACATATGAAAAAAGTCTACTATCTATAGCTAAATTTCTTAATCTATCCCTTTCTGCAGTACTTAAATTTTGAGCTATATCCATTGCAAGCCCTGCATAGTGTTGTGACATACCTGAATGTCCTCCTTGCCATATTCTTTTAAATGCATAACCTACATATATAGGTGCTCCCCATAATCTTCTAAGCTGATTCCAATCCTCCATAAAATACTTTGTTGTCCATATTAAATTTGAATTAGAACTACCTCTAAATTCATCTACAGTAAGTGTTTCTGGTGTAGCATAAGGCATTGTTTCATTAAGCCCTCTATTATATCTTTCTATTTTATTTGTATCATTGTTATATACAAGTATTGTAGCCATTTATATATTCTCCTTTCCCTTATATAATAATATATTTTTTTGATACTATTTTTGTTACAAATATTATTTAATTTTCTATTTTGTATTGACATTCAAACACTTGTTCTGTATAATTTTTTTATATGTTTAAGAGGTGTTTTTATGGATTTAATTTATTTATTAATTATATTATTACTTGTTATTACTATTATCATTTTGATAATATCAAGGCGTTCTTCAAATGATATGAAAAAGATATCTGATTTACTAAGAGAAACAAAAAATGAGATGGATAAAAGTATTGGAAATAAAATTACAGAAAGTGTAACTCTGCAGCAAAATCAACTTATTAATTTAACAAATGTTAATGAAAACAAATTAGAAAACATACGTAAATCAGTTGAAGATAAACTTACTTTGCTTCAAAAAGATAACAACGAAAAATTAGAAAAAATGAGACTTACAGTAGATGAAAAACTACAAGGCACATTAGAAAAACGTTTAGGAGAATCATTTAAAATAGTAAATGATAGACTAGAATCTGTGTATAAAGGACTTGGAGAAATGCAAACACTAGCTCAAGGGGTTGGAGATTTAAAAAAAGTATTTACAAATGTTAAATCACGTGGTTACTGGGGTGAAATTCAGCTTGCAAATATTTTAGAACAATTTTTAACTACAGAACAATATCTAACTAATGTAAAAATAAAAGAAAGTTCTAATGACTTTGTTGAATTTGCAATTAAACTTCCAGGTAAAACAAATAAAAATGAATTTGTTTTGCTTCCTGTTGATTCGAAATTTCCTATAGAAGATTATTCTAGACTTGTAGATGCTGAAAATACTGGAGATATTAACTCAATTAATGAATGTAGGAAAGCTTTAGAAAATTCAATTAAAACTTGCGCAAAAGCTATATATGAAAAATACATTGATCCACCATTTACGACTGATTTTGGTATTATGTTTTTGCCTACTGAAAGTTTATACTGTGAAGTTGTTAGAAACTCTGCTCTATGTGAAATACTATCTCAAAAATATAGAGTGGTAGTATCTGGCCCTACTACTTTCATAGCTCTTCTAAATAGTTTACAAATGGGCTTTAGAACACTTGCTATTGAAAAACGTTCAAGTGAAGTTTGGGAACTTTTAGGAGTAGTTAAAACTGAATTTTCTAAATTTGGAACACTACTTGATAAAACAAATAAAAAACTACAAGAAATATCATCTACTATGGACTTAGCTTCTAAAAAAACTAGAACAATAGAAAGAAAACTTAAAAATGTAGAAGCTCTGCCTTTAAATGATGAAAACGAATTTTATGATATGTTAGATACAGACTTTAGTTCTGATAGTGACATTTAATTATTTACTTTAATATAATAATATGTTAATATTGAGACATAAAGGAGTTGATTAATTTGAATAATAAATATAAAGGAATTATATTATGTGGTGGTTTAGGAAAAAGAATGAATTCTGATATTCCTAAAGCCCTTCATAAAATTTTTGATAAATGTATAGCTGAATATGTAGTAGATGCCATGATAAAAGCTGGTATAAATGATATTTGTATGGTAGTTGGTCACAAAGCAGAAATGGTTAAAGAGTATTTTAAAGATTACTCTAATATTTCATATGCTTACCAAAAAGAGCTTTTAGGCACAGGTCATGCTGTTATGCAAGCAACAGACTTTATATCAGCAGAAGATAATATCTTAGTTATAAATGGTGATATGCCACTTATCTCTTATGAATCAATTTCTAATTTTATATCATTTTTTGAAGAAAATAATTTTAGTGCTTGTGCTTTAACAGCAATACTAGATAATCCTTTTGGTTATGGTAGAATAATTAGATATGGTGAAAATTTATTTAAGAAAATAGTTGAACAAAAAGATGCATCTGAAACTGAAAAACAAATAAAAGAAGTTAATCTTGGTGTTTATCTATATAAAGGAACAGAGCTTCTTACTTCCCTATCTAAGCTTACTAATAACAATGCTCAAGGTGAATATTATATAACTGATACTCTTTATAATATATTACTTGATAATAAATTGGTAGGAGCATATACTTTAAAAGATAGTATAGAAAGCAAAAATGTAAATTCAAGAGAAGAACTTGCTGAGGCAGCAAAAACTATGTTCCTTCGCACAAATAATTATCATATGAAAAATGGCGTTACAATAATAGATCCAAATAATACATATATTGGTCAAGATGTTACTATTGGAAAAGATAGTATTATCTTCCCTAATGTACAAATAAAAGGAAAATCATCTATTGGAGATAATTGTATAATTGAATGCTCTAATATACAAAATTCAATCATACCTTCAGGAACCCACATAGACGCATTTTCGACAATTATAGATTTAAAATAACAAATTCAAACACTACATTTTGTAGTGTTTTTTTTATATTTAACAAATATTCATGTTTTTACATAATTATACTTGTATTTTTTTTCAATATATTATACAATTTTATGTAGTTGATATATGTTTTTACGGAGGATAAAATGGTTAATACAAATTTAATTGATTTTCAAAAAAGGTTTAATTTAGATGATTCGTTCATGGAGATAGTTGATTCTCTATTTAATAAATTGGTAGATTTTGGCTATATTGGTAATTCACAAAAAAACAGACTTATAGAAAAATTAAATGAAAATATTAATTATGTAATAATTGGTTCAGATGATAAATATGATTATAAATCTGGTTATTATGATGCAAACAAGAAAACTTTATATATTAAAGATTCATCAAACGTCTCTGCAATATATTTAAGGCTTCTTTATGCTGTTTGCACTGATGAATTAGATAATCATTCATATATAGTTGGATTCGGAACAACAAAATTAGGTAAAACTAATTACAAGCTAAATCACGAAAACTTTGCATTAAATAGAGCCGTATTTTCAAATATTGTTTGTAGAATACTTGGTTCTATGCCAGCTGATATAGGTATTAATATAGCTCCTAAATCTTATTCACATAATTTTTTAGGCTATGAGATAACTGCTGAAAACGACATATATTCTTTAGAAGGAAAAATTCTTTCTCAGATGTGCTTTGCATTAAATATAGATGAAGAATTGTTATATTCTGCTCTATTTTCACATAACGCAAGAAAAGCTTTAGAAAGAATATTTGAAAAAGTTGGTTTTGAAAGTAGTTCAAAATTTTTAAAAACTTTTGATAAAATCAGTAGAAGCTATTCAAATTACTCAAAACTTACATATCTAACTAAACTACTTAATCTTAATTACATCGAAATGAAGAAGAATGTTCTAGACCCTTCCTTAGAAGATTTGAAAAAAGAGCGTATTAGAATTGATAATAAAATTGAGGCAACACTTTTAAAACTTAATGATATAGATGAATTGAATAACGAATTAGAAGTTAGTTTGGCTGAAACTTTAGAAAATCTTGAAGAAGCAATACTTAAAAATATTTCTTCTCTTCAAAATATACTAGCTGATAAAATAATAACAACAATAGCTTACTTATCACCATACAAATATGCTAATAAGTTACAAAAGTTTAATAACATGTTAATAATACCAAGCAAAAAAGTTTCAGATGCAATCTTTAATACTATAATTTACAACTTAATGCCTGATAATGAAGTTACTGCTATAAATATAATTCAAAAGCTTCGTTACTCTCTTATAAACAGCATATTATTTGAAGATAAATTTACTGATGTATCTAAAAAAATAGGATTTTATGCAAATATAAAAGATATTGACCCTGATATGTCAATTGCACATGCATTTGTTACAGTAAATGATAGATTTTCTCATATTGTAGAAATATCAAATCTAGATAAAAAAATAAAGAAATTAGAAAGTAATTGTAAAGTAATACCTTGTGACAATTTAAAATATTTGTTAAATAGTGATTATTCTAACATGTATGTAGATAAAATAGAAAAAGTAGTTTCAGCACTTAAAGAATCTTTCCCTGAATATAAACAAACTACTCTTGATAATATGTATTTCTTTAACGTAAATAATAAAGATTATTTAATAATTGAAAATTCAAAAAAATTATCAGTATTTTCACTATCATATAATGCTTCTGGTTATTTATGCGTGCCAGTTGATATTTCAAATTACTTTGCACTATTTTATTCAAATGCAAAAAAAGAAGATGTATCTTCTCTGCTTCCTGTTATGTACAAGAAAAGCTTGTTCAAGAAAGCAAAATAACGACTCTAAGTCAATAGTTGGGGTGTAGATAACTAAAAAGTTATCTACATCTCACTTTTTATGGGCATTTTTAAGGTTGCAATGTAAATACACTTAAAATGTAATTGAAATATATGTTTTTGGGCATGCTAACGCAAGCCTA
>JAZSQI010000033.1:0-24515 GCA_045537895.1 Clostridia bacterium | reverse complement strand
GATACATATGTATCTATAAAAGTGGATAAAAATGCAAAAGATATCAGCAAAGATTATGAAATAGAAAAAGTTATTTTAGATTGTTTTGAATAATAAAAAAGTTAGAATTAAAAAGTATATTATTACACATACTATGAAAGTGATAGGAAAGTATAACTATTAACAAATTCAAATAGTGGAGGTGATAATATATGAAAAAACTAACTATATTTACTTTAATATTGACATTAGTGCTTAGCATGACAACATGTATTTATGCAACTGCAACAGATACTAGAACGGGTACTACGACAGATACAACTACAACAACAGATACACGAACAGATACTAGAACTGGTAGTATAGTAGATGACACAACAACTACTAGAAATACAACCGATAACACTACAACAGGTAATACAACAAATCTTACTACAAATACAAATGGTGATAGTTTAGCAGATGATACTAGAGATGTAGTTGATAATACGGCTGATGCAATTGATAATACAGCTGATGCTGTAGTAGATGGTGCAACAGATATGGTAGACGGTGAAGATGATGCCATGGATGATGATAGTAGAACATGGGTAATTATAATAGCAGTTATAGCTGTAGTTGTTATAGTTGGACTTTGTATATATTATATGTCAGCATCAAAATCAAACAAATAAAAAACTAAGAGGATTTAGATAGAAAAACTAAATTCTCTTAATTTTTTTCTGTCTAAATTTGTAAATATAATAATTTTTGTAGATTTGTGTAATACGATATTTGTTGACTGAATACAGTTTGAATATATAATGTATATAGAGGTGAATAAAAATAACTAGCAAATATATATGGGAAGAAATTATAAATAAATTTGATGATATTTTATCTGATGTGTTTTTTGTTGATATAGAAATGAATAAAGTTTTTCTAGAAAATAAATCTATTACATATTACATATGTTATGAAAATAAGCAAAATATATTTATGAGTAAATATTTATCAGGAAAAAATATTGAACATATTAAAGTTTATGATTTTGTTAAAAATAATATAACTGTAAAAAAACATATATGTATAGCAAATGTTGGTGATAAGTATAAATTATATATAAAATTAAAGAAAAAAGTTGATAGTGAGAATTTAATGTATATAGCAACATATATAGTAATATTAATTGCTGATATTATAATTGTAAATAAAGTAAGTAATATAGATAAAGGTCTTAGAGAGCTTGATATAGCTTTAGATTTAGGAAAGGACGTATATGCTATTCCAGGAGATATATTTGATTACCAAAGTTATTTGGCAAATTTTGCTATTAAACAAGGTGCAATTCCAATATGTAGCAGATATGATATGAAATATATATTAAAAGAAAAGAAATTTAATGTATTGTAATTTTTACTCTAATATAGTAAAATGATATACGAGGTGAGTATTATGCCATCTAGAAGAGATGATAATAAAAAGGGCAAAAAAATAAAATTAAAAAAACTAGATTATAAAAGGAAAATAGATGATCCAAATAGTAAAGAAGCAAAAGAGTATAAAAAGAAGAAAGCCAAAAAGAAAAAGATTGGATGGAAGATATTTAAAATTTGTTTATTTACATTTTTAGCATTAGGAATTATAGGTACAGGAGTAGTAATAGGAGTTATTACTGGTATAATTGATAAAACTGAAAGTGTAAATTTAGAGCAACTACAAAATTTAAAACTTACATCGTTTGTATATGATAGTGCTGGAAATGAAATAGCCTCACTATATGGCGACGAAAATAGAGTAAATGTTACTTATGAAAAAATGCCACAACATCTTATTGATGCAGTAGTTGCAATTGAAGATGAGAGATTTTGGGAGCATAGTGGAGTAGATGTAAAAAGAACAGCTGCAGCAATATTTACATATGTGGTAAATGGAGGAGAGTCTACATTTGGTGGAAGTACATTAACTCAACAGTTAATAAAAAATAGTACAGGTGATAAAGAAAGAGCTTGGACAAGAAAAATTAGAGAATGGTATAGAGCTATAACTTTAGAAAATAAATTAGAAAAAGAAGATATTTTGGAATCATATCTTAATACAATATATTTAGGTGCAGGAGCTCACGGAGTAGAAGTAGCTGCGCATACATATTTTAATAAAAGCGTAACTGAGATTAATATAGCTGAAGCGGCAACTCTTGCAGCATTAATTCAGCTTCCAGAAGGCTACAATCCATATAGAGGTGAAGAAGCAGCAAAAAAATTAAGTGATAGAAAAGAAGTTGTTCTTGGAAAAATGCTTGAACTTGAAAAAATCACAAAAGAGCAGTATGATGAAGCGATAGCTTATGAGATAAAATATGAAAAAGGTAAAGTTGCTACAGGGACAACATATACATATTATGTTGATGCAGTAATAGAAGCGGTTGTTGAAGATTTGATGGAACAGAAAAATGCATCAAGAGAGCTAGCTCTTCAAATGATATATAATAATGGATATAAGATATATACTCCTCAAGTAGCTAGTGTTCAACAATCAATTGATGATGCATTTGCAAATAGTTCGTGGTTCTATACAGATAGAAGTGGAACATTTATGCAAGCAGGAATGGTTGTAATGGAAAATGAAACAGGTAATGTTGTAGGACTTTGTGGTGGTGCAGGTCAGAAAACAACTGATTTAGGTTTTAACAGAGCAACTCAAGCTCTAAGACAACCAGGTTCATGTTTTAAACCAATAGCAGCATATGGACCAGCATTTGAAAAAGGTATTTCATATCCTGGAATGGGTTATGATGATTCACAAATAACAATAGGAAACTGGACTCCAAAGAACTATTATAGTGGATATAATGGATATGTATCTGCAAGAGATGCTATAAAACAATCAATGAACATTCCTGCGATAAGAGCAATGCAGTCAGTAGGAATAGAATATGCATTAAAATTTGCAAGAAGTTTAGGAATAAGCACGTTTAATTCAAATGATAATACATTAACAGTAGCTTTAGGGGGACTAACTAATGGTGCAACTGTACTTGAAATGACAGGTGCATATGCAACATTTGCAAATGGTGGTATGTATAAAGAACCTAATTTATATACAAAAGTTGTTGATGCAGATGGAGAAATAGTATTAGAAAGAAAAGTTTCTCCAAAGAGAGTTATGAAAGATTCTACAGCATATATGATAACTGATTGTTTAGAGACAGTTGTTAAGAGTGGAACTGCTACATCAACAAGATTTAATAGAAATATGGCAATAGCAGGTAAAACTGGTAATACTAACGATGATAAGGATCAATGGTTTGTAGGATATACACCATATTATACAGCAGCTGTATGGAATGGATTTGATGATCCTAAGCCTATTAATAGACCTTACCCATATACTTCAATGAGAGTGTTTACTGATGTTATGAAAGATATTCATGCAGGTCTTGATAATAAACAATTTACAAAACCAAGTTCTATAGTAAAAGCGAGTGTGTGTACTGTATCTGGAAAAACACCTACAGAAACATGTAAGAGTTATGGTACAGTTACTACAGAAATATTTGCATCAGGAACAGTTCCAACAGATACATGTAGTATTCATAAAACAGCTACTATATGTACAGCATCTGGAAAGGTTGCAACTGAATTTTGTCCTGCAGTTGAAGATAGAGCATTTATTACTAGAACAGAAACTCCTAAGGTAAAACCAAGAGATTGGTCTAGAATGTTAGTTACTGATACGTGTCCACTTCATACATCAGCACCAGTTGTTGAACAGCCGGATATTGATACAGAGATAGATGATGGAAATGAAACGGTAGATCCATATAGTGATAATTAATATGAGAATTAAAAAGTAGTTAAGATTTTAAATTCTTAACTGCTTTTTTTAATGTCTCAAATATTCCGGATTTTATTTCTACTTCTTTGTTTTCTATGCTAGTATATGCAGATTCGTTAAAGTTTTCATTGTATGAATAAGGGAAAATTAATGACCAAAAATTTTCACCATTACCTTTACCTAATATTAACTGAATAGAATCGTATGTCCCTTCTTTCATATTAATAATATCAGAGTTTTTCTCTTTATATGATATTTTTCCTATATTTGCATAACAAGTATAATTAGCGTTTTGATTATTTAATTCTAAATTAGCAACTTCTAAAATATTATCAATATTATCTTTTAATAATTTTTTTGAATCTTCTTTTTCGTGTATATTTATCTTTGTATAATCAGTGTTTTTATATAACTCATTTAAATAATTATTTACTTTTTTTACAACATTTAACTTTATAATTTGATCATCTACTGTATTGCTATTTGCAACAACGTGTAATCTAAAATAATCTTTAGCATTATTTTTAGATGTAATATTATTAACTATTAAAAAGATGTTAAGTAATATTAAACAGAATATAAACAAAATAAGTGCAGATTTTTTGCTCATAATTTATCACCAATTATATTATGGTTAAATTTTCCAAAATTATACAAAAGTGTATAAAAAAATCTATTGACAATATATGGAAATAAATGGTAAAATTTGGTCATAACAAAGGAGGAAAAAATATATGAAAAAAGTTAAATTTTGTTGTTTTACTGTAAATACAACACATGCCCTAATTATTGCTAATAATTTTATTGAAAATAAATTAAATAATGTAAAGATTATTTATATTAATGAGAAAGAGGAAACCAAAAAGATTAAGAAAATAATAAATAAATTTTATAAAAATATGCAAGATAGAATGTTTTATTCAGAATGGCTTAATGAAGATATATTAAATGACTATACAAATGAAAATTTTGTGTATGTTGTACATGGAAAAGAAAAATTTGTAGAGAACGCTAACAAATTTCTTGATATAAATGAATTTAATGGTTACGTTATAAACTGTTATGATGTATATGATATCAAAGAAGATGTAAATAAAATAATAGACAAGCATGATTATTATATGAATACAACTGGAGTTATAAAAAAAGAGTTTGGAAAAGAAATAAACAAAATGGAATATTTAACTAAAGAAAAAGAATGTTAACATAAAAGTTGAAAATATAGACATTATGTGATATAATATGCGTGGTTATATGATTTGTATGGGCTTAATTAAGTAAATAAAGTAAAGGAGAGATAAAAATGATTACAACCCCCAACAATATTACACGGAAGCAGGTAGAGGAACAGTTTGTATATGATAGACTATCTAGCTTATGTACATTTATATGTACTAACCACGAAAAGATAGTACAGGAACTGCTCACAATTACAAAAATTCTCAGTATAGCAGAAACATGTAGTATTGCATATAACAATATCGAATTTGTTACATCGCACATAAAACGTGCAGTACCAGAATTTAATATTGAAGCTTTATCAGTAATATCAAAAAGACTTGGAGCTTTAAGCAAAGGTGCAGATATAGAGTTTTTTCAAAATATCAATTTCCTTAATATTATTGATGAAATATCTTCTAAAAATAATATTGGAGTTGCTATAATTTTTATTTGGAAAGCTCAAAAGATATTGCATCACATTTCCTATCACATAGAAAGAATAAAAAAAGCAGACGATATTAAAAAGAAAATTGCTATTTTAAAAGGCATGATAGCCCTTTATTAAGCTAAAAGATACATCTTGAATAATTATTCAAGATGTGTTTTTTTAATTGACATTTATGTATATTTGATATATCATATAAATGTATAATGGGGTGGAAGTATGGAAAACGAATATACCGATTCTATGGAACTATATAATATAGGTAAAAGATTAGAGCAAGATATAGAAAAGTATTCTAAAATAATTAGAGGTTTGGAAAAAGACGATAGCGAAGAATCAAAAGATAAAGTTATAGCTATAAGTAAAGAAAAAGCTGAAGAAAAGATTGTATCTCTAAAAGAAAAAAGAGAAAAATTAAAGGAATATATATATGCACAAGCTAAAGAAAAATCAGGGCTTGATTATAGTAAAAAGGAAAATAATCCTGAACTTATAAAAAAAGAATATAATGAAAAACTAGAACAATTAAAAAAGAGAAAACAAGAATTAAAATTAGATAAAATTAGAATAAGAAAATTAAATGAAGAGAAAAAATCACAGATTGAAGCCCAATATAATATTGCATATGAAAAATATAAAACAATGTTAGATATGGGAAAAATTTCTCAGGAACTATTTGATTCTAGAATTGAAAATATGAAGAGCGCAAAACAAAAAGATGCATTAGGGTTAGATAAATCTCTAGAAAAAGTAGATGTTGAATCTGATAAAGTAGCAGCAGAAATAAAAGAGTTTCAAGATAAAATAAATGAAGTGGAAAAGAAAGAAATAATATACAACGAATATGGAGATGTGTATTATAGATTATTTGGTGAAGTTCTAGCAGATAGAAATAAATTGGAAAAGTCAGAGATAGAAGATACTAGTAAAAATGAGAATATTAAAGGAGAAGAAAATGGTTTAAAAGCACCTGGAAAAGATGATCTTAAAGATAGTACTAGAGTACAATCAACAGGTAATATAAAAACTCCTGAAAAAAATGACCTTGAAGATGAAACAGATAAAGAAAAAACTGAAGAAAATAACAAGCAAGAAAAAGAAGAAACTAAAATTACCATAGAAAACAAAGCAATGTTTAATGAATTATATAAAAAGATGAAAAGAGGAAGTATATCTGATAATGAATTAAGTGCACTGGCTGAAACATTGGAAAAACCGGAAAATTATGATAAATTTGGTATAACAACAGGAATAGTATTTAATAAAGCTAAAAAAATATTAAAATTCCAAGGCGCAAGAACAGCAAGAAATATTGACAAGTTTATAAATGAATGTAGAGTATTTAATAGTGATATAAAATTTGATTCATCTGCTGAAAAAGATAATGTATTATCACATAAAGTGTTAAATTCATGGAAAGATATAGATGAAAAACTTGTTTATACAGATGCTAAGTTTAGTGTAGAAAGTTACATAGAAAAGATAGAACAATATAAAGCATCAGGCAAGCTTTTATCAAAAGAGCAGGATGATATCTTAAAAAAAGCTGTTAGTATAAAAAACAGTTTAGAAAGCTACAGAAAAGCAGTAAATGTAAATGATGACGTAACACTTGAAAGAAAGAGTAAATTTTATGATTCTATTTTGAATAATTTTATGAGAGATAATGTAAAATCTAATGTAAACAGAGCATTACCTGAAACAAGAGAAGTCAAAAATAAAGAGGGGTATGTTGTTATTGATAATAGATTTGATCTTAGCTCTATGGTAAATAACGAACCTACAGACCAAGAATTAAGTGGCGATAAATCTGGTAAGGCTAAAGATATAAATGATGGATTAACAAAATAAATATTATGAGAAATGTAATATGCATTTCTCATAATCTATATATAAGGAGGAAAAAATGGGAAAAACAGTAATAGTAACAGGTGGAGCAAGAGGTATAGGAAGGGAAATTACTAAAGTATTTGCAAAAAGAGGTTATAATGTATTAATTAATTACAATCAGAGTAGCAAGATGGCAGAAGTATTATCAAAAAGCCTTCAAGATGAAGGATGTAATGTTAGAACTTTTAAGGCAAATGTTGCTTGTCGCACTGAAGTAAATGAAATGATAAAATATTGCTTAAAAGAATTTAAAACAATTGATATTGTTATAAATAATGCAGGAATAACAGATACAAATGTGTTTACAGAAGTAACAAGTGATAAATGGAATGAGATAATAGATACAAACTTAAATGGAGTATTTAATGTTACTCAAGAGGCATTAAAAAAGTATATGTTAAATAGTAAGTCAGGGACTATTATTAATATTTCATCTGTTGATGGAATAACAGGTGCATCTTGTGAGGTAGCATATTCTGCTTCTAAATCAGCAGTGATTGGAATGACAAAAGCTCTAGCAAAAGAACTTGCGATGTCTAATATTACAGTAAATGCAATTGCTCCCGGAGCGATAAATACAGATATGTTAGATGATAATTATTCAGAGGAAGATTTAGAATTGGTAAAAGAAGAAATTCCTATGAAGAGATTTGGTACATCTGAGGAAATAGCAGAACTTGTATATTTCTTAGCTTCTGATAATGCAAGATATATTACAGGACAAGTTATTAGTCCAAACGGGGGGAGCGTAATATAATTTGGAATTAAAAAAATTAGTATATGATAAACTAGACAGTATGAAAATAAATTACTCCGTTATAAATCACAAAGCGCTTTTTAGTAGGAATGATACAGATTTAACTGAGTTTAATGATAATGTAGTAATTGGAAAAAATCTATTTTTAAGAAATCATAATAAAAACAAATATTATTTAATTATTCTTCCACTTTTAAAACAGGTTAACCTTAAGGAGCTTGCCTTAAAATTAGATGAAAAAAGATTTAGCTTTGCAAATGAAAACGAACTAGATGAATATTTAAAAATTACACCTGGTTCAGTATCATATTTAAATGTAATAAGTGCCGAAATATTAGGTGGGGATTTTAAAAATGTAACATATATTATTGATAGCGATCTTACAGAATCAGAGAAGGTTGGGTTTCATCCAAGTGATAATACGGCAACAGTAATCACAGATTTTGATAGTATATTAAAAGTATTTGATGAGTATAATATAGAGTATTATATTATGGATTTATAGGAGGAACTTATGAAATATAAAAGAGTTTTAATAAAGGTTAGTGGAGAAGCTATTGGAAATGAAGACGGGAGAGGTATTAATAATGAAAAATTAAATACTGTAGCAGAGCAAGTTGTAAAAATCTGTAATGAAGGAGTAGAATGCTGTATAGTTATAGGTGCAGGTAATTTTTGGAGAGGAAAATATGGTTATGACTATATGAGAAGAACTACATCTGATTATATGGGAATGATGGCTACAACAATAAATGCACTTGCACTTCAAGATATTATAGAAAGTAAAGGAGTACCTGTAAGAGTACAAGCTGCTATAGAAATGAAACAAGTTGCAGAACCGTATATTGAAAGAAAGGCTATAAGGCATCTAGAAAAAGGTAGGGTAGTTATTTTTGCGTGTGGAACAGGTAATCCATATTTTACGACAGATACAGCTGCTGCTTTAAGAGCAGTTGAAACAAAATCGGAAGTGATTTTACTTGCCAAAAATGTGGATGGTGTGTATAACAAAGACCCAAGAAATAACGAGGATGCAAAACGTTATGATGATATAACATATATGAAAGTTATAAATGATAGATTAAAAGTAATGGATGCAACAGCTATAACTTTGTGTATGGAAAATAATATCCCTATTTTAGTATTTGGATTATTGGAAGAGAATTCTATTTATAGGGCAGTAAGTGGTGAAAACTTAGGAACAATTATTGATAAATAGGATTTATCAATTTGGATTTATATATAAAGAGTTTATAAATGTGTATAGTGGGGGAAAAATATGAAAATGAGTAAAAGTAAGATTGTAAAATTATTTATTGTTTTGGTTATATTAGTATTAATTACCATTGTTAGTAGCTGTATAATTAATTACTTAGGAGAAAATAGAGGAGATTCTAAAGAACCTAAAAAATATAGTTATAAAATAGTCTATGATGATTTGGGGGCTCCTGGAAGCATGTATAGAATATTTATTTATGAAAATTATGATATAAAAGTTATTGAAGTACCTGGGTGTAGTACATTGGAATGTTTACAAGGTAATTACACACCGACTGAGACAGAAGAAAATATTAGTTTTTCAAATGAAGGAAAAGAAATTTTAGAGATTTTTGTTAAAGAGTTATTTGCAAATGAAAAAGATAATATAATAGAGATAGAAGGAATGTTTGTTAATGATACAAAACTTAATGAAGAACAAGACAGAATTCTAACAAGTATTATATGTAATGAAGAGAGTTTATTATATGAGCTTAATTAGACTATATAATAATTCTTAATACCAAAATTCAATAATAATTGTCAATAAATAGTGGAAAATTATATAAAAATATAGTATAATAGTACTATATGAGGGGATGTATTGGTTTCGACGGATTTTTTGAAGTATAGATAGCGAGTAGTGGATTCTCGTTGGCCACTATAAAAACGAGAAATAAATATAAACGCAGATAACAATAGTTATGCAATGGCTGCTTAATTTATAAGCACCACGCTGATAAATCTTTTGCCATAGGAGATTTTGAAGTGTCGAATTTATATGGCATAACAAATCTATCTTTTCTATTGAGATAGAGGGTAATTTAAATAGATACTATAAACTGGTTTTGTAAATGTTATAAAGTTTATAGGAAAATTTTAAACATTTACTGCACTCGGAGAAGTTTATATGGAAAGATTTTCGGACATGAGTTCAATTCTCATCATCTCCACCAATTTATATTTTATCGAATTACAGGTGTTGTAGTTCGATTTTTTTATGGTATAATTAGTTTAAAATAAAGAGGTGTTATAAATGATAAATGTGCTAGAAATAATAATGGTATTAGCAACGTTTATGTATTCTTATTTGATATTATATTGCAAACGTTCAAGTTTTATATTTGGTATTGTTGCTTCAGGTATAACTGCATATGTACTTATGAGAAGTGGTGTGTATATACAAGCAACATTGTATTTAATATATATTTTAATATATGCATATTCGTTTGTTAGATGGGGAAAAAACAGCGATATCAAAGTATCAAATATTTCTGTAAATGATATAGTTTTAGCATGTGTATTTATAATTACATTTACTATTGGTATAGGTTACTGCTTTAATAAGATTGGAACTATGTTTCCATATGTAGATGCATTTAGCACTGCTTGTTCAACTGTATCTATTGTATTGCTGAGTAAGAAAATTATTGAAAACTCATATGTTTTTGTGCTTTCTAATATATTTTCAATTTTAATTTGCTTTACGACTAAAGAGTATATGACAATTTTTGTTTTTGTAATATATATGGTATTTAATATAATAAGGCTATTTACGTGGAATAATATAAAGAAAGGACAAAATTTAAATACATAAGAAAGAAGGTGCTATTATGGTTGAAATATTTAAAACTAATAATAGTTTAAAAAAAATAGAAAAGGTGGAGATAGTAGAAAAGGGTGTATGGATTAATATGTATAATCCAACCCAAGACGAAGTAAATTTTGTAGTAGATAAAACAGGAGTAGATAGAGGATTTATAGAAAATTCTTTGGATACAGAAGAAAGATCTCATATTGATACAGAAGAAGGGCAAGTCCTAATTTCTATAAATGTGCCGGTAAAGGAAATGACAGCAAAATCAGCAAAGGTTAAAAAATATACAACAATTCCTCTTGGTATGATTATTGTGCGCGATGATTATATAATAACAGTATCATCTGAAAAACTTAAGGTTTTAAATAATATAACAAGTGAAAAGATTATATTAGGGGAGTTTGCAACATATAAAAAATCTAGGATTGTTTTTCAGGTGCTATATAAAGTGGCAGAAGAATATATTAGATTTTTGGATGTAATCAGTAAAGATATTGAAAAATTTGAAGATAAAATAGAAAAAACAACAATGCAAAATAAAGAGCTTGTAAAGTTAATACACTTTCAAAAGAGTATGGTATATTTTGATGCAGCATTAAAATCAAACCAATCTGTTATGGAAAGATTAAAAAGAGGAAAGATAATTAAGCTTTATGAAGAAGATGAAGATATATTAGAAGATGCAGCTATTGAAAATAGGCAGGCTATGGAAATGGTTACTACTTACAGCGCAATATTAAATGGTATGATAGATGTATTTGGAACAATGGTATCAAATAATCTTAATTTAGTTATGAAATTTTTAACATCAATAACAATATTAATATCAGTTCCAACCCTTATAGCTAGCGTTTTAGGAATGAATGTTACATTTCCTTTTACAACTGGAGTAATTGGATTTTGGGTTGTAATAGCTTTATCTATTTTAGCGACAGTTTTAACGTGGGTTTATTTAAGAAAAAAAGATTTAATGTAATAGTAGGAAGGAGAAAAAATGGCTAAGGAAAAAGTAGTGTTTTTTTGTAAAGAATGTGGATACGAAAGTGCTAAATGGCTTGGTAAATGTCCTGGATGCAATAATTGGAATAGTTTTATAGAAGAAAAAGTAAGGACAAATACATCTAAAAGCTCAAACACTAAATATAAAGTGGGGGAAAGCACAGTTAGAAAATTAAGCGATATACAAAATATAGAGAAAAATAGAATAGATACTGGTTATGAAGAATTAAACAGAGTACTAGGTGGTGGAATGGTAGATGGTTCTTTAGTGTTGCTTGGAGGAGAACCAGGAATAGGAAAGTCTACATTAGTTTTGCAAATATGTAAAAATCTAACTAAGCATGGAACTTTGTTATATGTATCAGGAGAAGAATCAGATTCTCAAATTAAAATGAGAGCAGATAGATTAAAAGTAGATAGTGATAATATATTATTTTTAGGAGAAATAAATATTAATGAGATAGAAACGCAGATTGAAAAAATAAATCCTAAATTTTGCATTATTGATTCTATACAAACAATGTATGATGATGAAATTTCATCTGCTTCTGGAAATATATCGCAAGTAAGAGAAGTTACAGCAAGGCTTATGAATATAGCTAAAAGTAAGAACATTAGTATGATAGTAATAGGACATGTTACAAAGGATGGAAACATAGCTGGACCAAGGCTTTTAGAACATATGGTAGATGTAGTGCTATATATAGAAGGAGAGAGATTCTTAAGTCACAGAATAGTTAGAGGAGTAAAAAACAGATTTGGTTCTACAAATGAAATTGGAATATTTGAAATGAGAGAAGAAGGCTTAGTAGAAGTAAATAATATGTCAGAAATATTTTTAAATAGAGATGAATCAGCGCTTCCAGGAACTGTTACAACAGCAGTTTTAGAAGGAAATTCTACTTTAGCGATAGAAGTTCAAGCATTAACAACTCATTCATATTACAATATGCCAAGAAGAGTAGCAAATGGTGTTGATTTTAATAGGCTTAATATGATTATAGCTGTAATAGAAAAAATGTGCTCTATAAATTTAGGAACGCAAGATATTTACGTAAATGTAATAGGAGGAATGAAAATAAATGAAACAGCAGTAGATATAGCTATAGCATTTGCAATAATATCAAGTTATAAATCTATACCAATATCTAAAGATAGCGTCTTTTTAGGAGAAATTGCATTAAATGGTCAGATTAGGAATGTAGTAAATATTGAAAAGAGGTTAAAAGAACTAGAGAAAATAGGATATAAAAAAGTATATGCACCTAAAAAACAATTAGAGAATCTAAAAGATACATATAATTTAAAGCTAGTTAAATTAGGAAATATACAAAGTATTGTGGAGAAATTTTTAAGTAGTAAATAATATAATCATTTTGATTGTATAAATATATCAAATATATATTATTTGTGTTAAATTTTTATAACATATATTGTTATATATTTTTATTAATGTTATACTTCTACCATAGAATAGCAAATGAGGAGGATATTATGAAAGATTTTTGGAAAAGAGAGTGGGATTTATTCTTACAAGATATGCAAGAATTGGGAGAATTCTTTTTACAACCAGTGACTTTAGGTTTTGGTAAAAAAGATTTAATGTTAAAACCAACAGGAGAAGAAGCTATGGAAAAAGCTGAATCAGTTGGAACATCTTTCTGGCAAAGAGAAAAAGAAGCATTCTTAAAAGATATGCAAGAATTAGGAGAATTCTTTTTACAACCAGTTACATTTAAATAAGCTTTAAATAAACAAAATATATAATACACAAGCCTATTATATAAAATAGGCTTGTGTGTGTTTGTTTTATTTAGTCTACAATTAATTCATTTATATTAGAAATTGTTTTAGCTATAATTCTTTGAACAGCTTCTATACTGTTAAATGCATTATGAGGAGTTATAACTACGTTTGGAAGCTCTGCAAGTTTCTTGTTGTTTTCAATAACTTTAGAAGCACCTTCTATTGGTGAATTAAACATGTTTTCCTCTATAAATAAATCTTCACCTTCTAATACATCTAAACCAGCTCCATATATTTTTTTGTTTTCCAAAGCTGAAATTAAATCTTTCGTGTTAATTAAGTCTCCACGTGCTGTGTTTATAAGAATAGAGCCATGTTTCATGTGGTCTAAAGTTTCTGCATTTATCATATGGTGAGTATGTTTATTTGATGGTACATGAAGCGATATAATATCAGACACTTCTAACAGTTCATTTAATGAAACATATTTAAAGTTTATTATTTCAGCTAAAAAATCATCCTGTTTTATATCATATACTCTAACGTGCATACCAAAACTTCTTGCCATTCTTGCAACGTGTAGTCCAATTCTTCCACCACCAATTATTCCTATTGTTTTATTTCTTAAATCAAATCCCATTAGTCCATCAGTAGAAAAATTTCCATTCATTATACTAGTATACGATTCATTAATTTTCCTAGATAGTGCTAATATTAATGCAAAAGTATGTTCAGCAACTGTATTTTCTCCATACAGAGGAACATTCATAACACGTATATCTTTTTCGTTTGCATGCATAATATCTATGTGATCAGTTCCAGTAGAACGAGTTGCAATCATTTTTAAGTTAGGACACCTATCAATTATATCTTTTGATACTTTTGAATGTACGAATACACATATTATGTCGCTATCTTGATATTCCTTTATATCTACATTTTGTATTGATTCATCAAAAAACTTTGCCTTATTGTGCCTACTGAAAACTTTGTCAAATTCTTTCTTTTCTATATCTGTGACTTCAAAAAATGAAATAACCATAAATACCTCCTAAAATATATAATTATTATTTGAATTTTTTTATATTATATACTAAAAAAATAAAAATATAAATATTAATTATTAATGATTTATTGACACAATTATATAATTAAGAGATAATATAGTAAATGTATAATATAAGGAGAATTGTTATGATAATAAGATACCCAAAAGCAGTAAAAGAAAATGATACTATTGGTATTACAGCTATATCAAGTCATGCTAATTTAGATAAAGTGGATTTAGCTGAAAATAATTTAAGAAAATTAGGATTTAATGTTATAGAAACAGAAAACGTAAGAACAAAATATAAATTGGTAAGCTCATCTGGAAGTGATAGGGCAAAACAGTTTATAGAGCTTTGGAAAAGCGAAAAAATATCACATATAATAGCTGCAAGAGGTGGAGAATTTTCAATGGAAATGATTCCATATTTAAATGAGTATAAAGAAGAACTATTAAAACTACCTGTTAAATGGATGCAAGGCTATTCAGACACAAGCCTTATTAATTTCCATTTAACAACTAATTACAATATTGCAACTGTTCATGCGCAAAATTTAGGCGACTACGCAATGAATGATATGCATAAGTCGCTTGTTGATACTTTAAACATGGTAAAACTAAGTGAAAATTGTGAATATATTCAAGAAAATTTTGATAAATTTGCTGGAATAGAAGATACAGATGATTTGGGAGCAAGTTATAATTTAGTACATAATAGTAGATACAAAAATTTAGATTCACAGGAAAATATAAAATTTGAAGGAAGAATGATAGGTGGATGCATTGATGTAATAAAAATATTAATTGGCACGCCTTTTGATAACACTAGTAATTTTTGCAAACAATTTGAAGAAGGAATGATATGGTATCTAGAAAATTGTGAAATGTCAGTAACAGATTTGTATAGAGCGTTGTGGCAAATGAAAGAAGCAGGGTGGTTTAATAATGCTAAAGGATTTTTAATAGGCAGAACAATGAGTAGTAATTCAGTAGGAGATTTTTCATACCTAGACGCTATAAAAGATTCGATAGGAAAGCTAAATGTTCCAATAATATATGATGTAGATATAGGTCATATTCCACCACAAATAACTTGTATAAATGGTGCATATGGAGAATTTGAATATATCAACGGTAAAGGTATTTTAAAACAAAAATATATATAAAATAAAACACATCTTAATGATAAAAAGCATTAAGGTGTGTTTTTATGATTCATCTAATTCTTTGAATAAATTGCTATTAAAAAACTCAATTAATTCAATATCAAATCCAGCACATAGATATACAATTGTTTGCAAGGTTGGAGTTTTTGAATTTCCTTTTATAATATTATTTAAAGTTGATTGTGTAATTCCAGATAAAGTAGCAAGTTTATTTATAGTAATATTTCTTTCATTACATAGCTCAATAATTCTTTTTTGTGTAGCTTCACTTATCGTCATATTTTCTCCCTCACTTATACAAAGATTATATATAATTTATTTAGGAAATATTAACCTAAAAAGGTTGACTTATGTGGAAATATGTAGTATATTGTCAATAACCAAATAAGGTTAACAAACACAAACACGTATAATGTTTTTATATAAATATCTTGTGTTATATTTTATAAAGTATGTATGGTGTATGTAGAAAAGAGGTGGAATATGAAAAAGAAAGGAGTAAAAATTTTTGTCATTATTATGTTTGTTCTAGTTATATCAACTACTTCTTATTTATTTGCAGATGTGGGAAATGTAAATAGATATGATAGTAATTCTAGTAGTTCATCTAGCTCAGTAAGTGCTGATGGATTAATCGGCTTTCTTCTAGGTCTGTTTATAAATAATCCAGTGTTAGTATTAGTAATTATAGGAATTGGACTAGCTGTATTTATGTATTTAAAGAAAAATGGAAAATTAGGTGATGTTGCTAAAAATATTTTAGAAATGCAAACAAAATATAATGAATTTAAAGATGGAACATTTGCAGAAAATATGGCAAACAAAGTTGCAGGTGAAGGTGTATCAAAACAAATAACTATGATAGACCCTGCATTTTCAGAAGAAGCGTTTTTAGGTTGGACAAGAGAAGTATTTATGAAAATACAACAAGCATGGTCTACTAGAGATTGGAAAGTAATTAGACCATTTGAATCAAACGAATTATTCTCTCAACATTCTGCACAGCTTCAGGAGTATATAAACAATAATAAAATAAATGTAATAGAGAAAGTATCAATAAAATCATGCTCTTTACGTTCATTTAAGCAAGATGGAGATAAAGAAGTTGTTACTGTATATCTGCAAGCTGTAATGAGAGATTATGTAATTGATGCAACAACTAGAAATGTACTTGAAAGTGATCCTAATACTGATTGGAACATGAAGTATATTATGACATTTATTCGTAAAGCAGGAGTAAAAACAAGTGTAGGTACGAGTAACAAGAGTACAACAAATTGTCCAAATTGTGGGGCGCCGACTCAAATAACATCAGCAGGACAATGTGAGTATTGTGATAGTGTAATTACTACAGGTGATCATGATTGGGTACTAAGTGATATAAAAGGAGTAAATTAGGAGGTAGATAAAATGGGATTAATTAAAGCAGCTATAAGTGCTACATCAAGCGCATTTGGCGATCAATTTAAAGAGTTTATTGAATGTCCTACAGTTGCAAATGATGTAATTATTCAAAGAGGTATTGTTAAACATGGAGAAGGAAACAAAAATTATACAGAAGGTGTAATTTCAAATGGAAGTACTATTGCAGTTCCACAAGGAATGGCAATGATGATAGTAGATAATGGTAAAATTGTTGAATTTTCAGCAGAGCCAGGAACATATACTTGGGAAACAAGTTCAGAACCTAGTATTTTTACTGGTGGTTTAGGAGAAGGACTTATTAATACTTTTAAAACAATAGGAACAAGATTTACATATGGGGGACAAGAAGCAAAAGACCAAAGAGTGTATTTTGTAAATATAAAAGTAATCCCTGGAAATACTTTTGGTTCAAGTCAACCAGAAACAATTGCAGACCCTGTATATGGTAGTGTAGAAATAACATATAACGGAGAATATGCAATAAAAATAACTGATCCTATTGTATTAGTAAACAATGTAATAGGAGCAAATCCAAAAGATACATTAACATATGATGATATTTTTAAAAATCAAGATGGCAAAAATATGCTAAAATCAAAATTTGCTGAAAAAGTTAGTGTGGCAATAGCAAATATAATGTTAAATAAGAATATATCATTTAATAGAATACAAGCTTTTAAATCTGAAATAACAGATGAAATGAACAATATTCTAGACGAAGAATGGAAACAAAAGTACGGCATAGTTGTTGAAGATGTTACATTAAGAGTTAATGCATCAGAGGCATCTAGAAAAATAGTTCAAGATATGGATGCAGATATAGCAAGGACTGCTAGGATGGGTCAAGTATATAGTAGTAATATGCAAGGAACTATGGCAGCTGCAACAGCCGAGGCTATGAAAAATGCTGCAGGAAATGAAAACGGTGCGATGGCAGGTTTTATGGGAATGGGACTTGGACAAATGCAAGGTGCAAATGTAATGGGAGCAGTAGCTGGTATGGGAGAAAATAACAACCAAAACACTACAAATACAGATACAGCACCTATAAGTGAAAAAGTGGAAAGTTGGAAATGCCCAAACTGTTCAAAAGAAAATACTGGAAAGTTTTGCATGGAGTGTGGAACTAAAAAGCCAGAAGAAAAAGTATGTCCAAAATGTGGATGTAAATTAAATTCAGTTTCTAAGTTTTGTCCAGAATGTGGACAAAGTTTAGTATAGATTAATAAATAGGAGGTATTTAAAATGTACGGTTATGAAGATTATATTGATTATGCAGAGTACGCAGAAGAAAGTGTAGGAATATTTGCAGGATTAGCAGCAGGTTTTGGTGCTATGTGGTTTTTCTCTATTGTTATAATGTTAATATCAATAATATCAATGTGGAAAATATTTAGCAAGGCAGGTAAACCAGGTGTAGCAGCTATTGTTCCAATTTGGAATATAATAGTTCTTTTAGAAGTAGCAGGGTTAGAGTGGTGGTATATGCTTTTAATGTTAATACCAATTGTAAATATTGTTATCTTATTTAAAGTATATATAGATTTAGCGCATAACTTTGGTAAAAGTACAGGCTTTGGTGTATTAACTGTTTTCTTTAGTGTAATTTGTATGCCAATATTAGCATTTGGTGACGCAAGATATCAAGGTTAATCAAATTTAAAATAATAAGAAAGTTCTTTATATGTAAGTTTAATAAAGGACTTTCTTAAATTAGTTTAAAGAGGGATGAATATGAATAAAAGTAAAAGAGGAATATCACCAGTAATAATTATTTTAGTTATATTAATTATAGCTATAATAGTAGGTGTAGTTATTACTATTAGTAATAAAAATAATGAATTAACATTACAGGAAAGTAATGTAAATAAAAATAATATGGAAGAACAAGAAGAAGCTAAAAATGAATCAAATGATTTTTTGATGACGGTAGAAGATGTTTTTAGTATTGAAGGAAGAGGTACAGTTATAACTGGAAGAATTGAAAGGGGAGAAGTTAGAGTAGGAGATAGCGTAGAAGTTGTTGGAATGGGAAAAGCAACAATTAAAACAGAAGTATTGACAATAGAAACCTTTAGAAATGATATAAATGTTGCAAAAGAAGGAGAAAGTATAGGTATAATCCTTGAGGATTTAACTAGAGAGGATGTAGAAAGAGGACATGTATTAGTAAAGCCTGGTACCATGAATGCATATACAGAATTTGAAGCCGAAATTTCTACATTAAGCGAAGAAAAAGGTGGAAAAAAGACATCTTTTACTAATGGGTATAAACCAGAATTTTATTTTAGAACAATAGGAATTAATGGCTTAGTAACATTAATTAATGTAGAAGAGGTAAAACCAGGAGATGGAGCTAAAATTAAAGTTGTACTTACAAAAAGTGTAGCTATGGAGATTGGAACTGAATTCTCTATTAGAGAAGGAGGAAGAACAATAGGTAAAGGAAAGATTACAAAAGTATATTAAGGAGGGGTTGATTTGAATAAAAGAAAAACTATTATTATAGGTGTAATAATTTTTATAGCTGTTTTAGTTATTGGTATGTTAGTTGTTACAATGTTACTACCTAATAATAAAATAAGTAATGAGAATGAAGTATCAGAAACAAGTTTATATGAGATAGATCATTATGATGATACATATGTATATGTAAATACTAATGGAAAAATTGTTACTATTGAAGGTTATAGTGATATAGAAGGATTAGAAGGTGGTACGTCTATTGCAACTAAAGTAGGAGAAAACTATGATTGTATTATAGATAATAATGGAAAAATAATAGTTGAAAATACTAAATATGATTACATAGATAGTGCATTAGGAATATTTCATGTATTATCAAATAATTGTAATTATATAGTAAGTAAAGATGATAAATATGCTCTTCTTGATGGGAATGGCAAAGAAATAACAAATTTTGAGTATGACAATATTTCATCATGGATGTTTAACAATATCTTTTATAAAGTAGAAAAAGAAGAAAAGTACGGAGTTATCTCAAATAGAGGAAAAATACTTATTGAACCTAAGTATGAAGAAGATGATATAAAAGTATATACAGGTGAAGGAGATGATATTGCAATAATAAGAGTAGGGGAAAATAATTATGTATATAATGCAAATGATTTATCATTAATTTGTGAATTTAAAGGAAAGAGTATTGAAACTGACTATAATAGTTATATATATATTGAAGATTCTAAAACCTTATATATTTTTAAAAATTCAAAGTTAAAATTTGAAAAAACTAATGTGGATTTTGAATATATTCTATATATGGAAGACTATATTAATAGTGATTATTTTGCTTATTCAGATTCTAATGGTAATTATACTGTATATAATTATGAAGGTAAAGAAATACTAAACAACAAATCAAACGTAATAATAGGAAAAGATTTTCTATTTGCATCTGACTATAATGATAATAAAGTTGATGTATATAATAAAGATAAATTAATAAAAACAATTGAAAATTATAAAATTGAAAGTAGCGACTATACAAATGGAAATGCTGTAATTTTAAAAGATTCAGATGGTTATTATAGTATATTTGACAAAACAGCAAATAAAATATCAGACAAAAAATACTATACAACTAATGCAGACAGTGAGCAGTATAGAAACAGTTATAAATTATCAGGTGCAGTAGAACAAGGAACTTATTCTTTAATAGAAGCTGGCACAAATAATTATATTGCTGTACTTCCAACAGGCAAAATCATTAATACAGTCAATTTAATATATCAAAGCTTACTTTATGATTATGATACTGAAAATTATACAGATAAATTTATAATGGTAGAAAATTCTGAGACTGGAAAAAATAGCATAATTAATGAAGAAGGAAAAATAGTAATAGAAAATATTAGTTATTCTTTTGGTAGTGATTTGCGTTATATGTGTAGTAAATTAAATTATATATGTGTACCGGATGAAGAAAGTGGAAAAAGTATAGTTTATGACTACAAGAGTAATAAAAAGGTAATTGAAGCCGAAGGTGAAATTTTGTATAAAAAAGAGTATAGAATATTTGAAACTGATAATAAAATATTTTCGCTAGAGGGCAAAGCTATATATGAGATGAAATAATTATAAGGGGGAAAACAAATGAAATGTTCAAAATGTGGAGCAGAGTTAAGAGAAGGACAAAAGTTTTGTGAAGAATGTGGAACACCTGTAAATGTAAGTCCTGAAACCACTGTTCAAGAAGTGCAAAATACTAGTGCAAATAATAATGTTAGTTTTAATCAAGAACAAAAAAGTTCAAACACAAATGTAGGTAATACTAATGATAAGAAAAAAACAAAAGTAGGGCTTGTTATATTTATAATAGTGGCCATTTTAGGACTTATACTTGCAGTAGCTATATATTTTATAAGCAGTGCTGTTAACAAAGCAACTAATATGGTTTTAGGAGTTGGAAACGTCATAGAAGATGTTGCAGAAGACATTTATGAGGGAATAGAAGAAGTAGAAGAGGAGATGCAAAAAGAATTAGAAACAAAAATAGAATGGAAAACTCCTTTTGTAAAAATAGATAAAGAAAATAGCTCAATTAAAAATTTATTTTCATATGATCAAGAAATTAATGATTTAACTGGCTATGAGGTGTATGGAGCTATTATTAGCATCAATTATAATAAAAGTTGGTATTATGTATATGATTTAGATGTTACTTCAGAAAATGCAAAAGTTGTATATGATGATGGAAAAGTAAAATATAATGACGAAGACACAGTATATTATTATCCTGTATATATTGCTGTAGAGGCAGGAAAGTCAATTGAGAATATCGACTTGACTTTTGAGGGAAAAGACAATGCAAAAAAATGTAGCACATCTGATAATAAAGTGACACCTACTAAAGGAGAAAACAAAATAGGAACATATGGAGATTGTTTATCAGTAAAATTAGATGATTGTCAAACATATATAATTTTGTTAGACTTTGATAAAGATGCAGGAGTTGGATTTATTGGAGATAAGTATGAAACAGTTTTAGCTGACATTGAAGCTATATATATAACAGAAGGAAAGCCAGAGCATGATTTTGCATATATGCAAGATATGTTTAAAACAGTATCAGAAGATTCAAATGTAATTGCAACTCATACAGATGACGATAGAAAGTATGATAAAGAAATATTTGTAGATGACGATAAATTTTACATTGAGCCAAGTGGTAGTAATACAATAACAATAACATATGCTTATCCAAAAGATAGTATGGAAACAGATGAAGCTAGAAAAGTTTTTGATAATGAGAAAATAAAATTAAAATTAGTAGATACAACAATAGAAGTTTTTAGTAAAGAGGAGGAATAAAAGATGTTTTGTAAATATTGTGGAAAAGAAATAACTGAAGGTAAAAAGTTCTGTTCAGAGTGTGGAAAAAGTACGGATGAAGTAGCTACAACATTAGCAGAAAATAATCAGGGTGAGATTAAAAATAATGTAAATAATAATCCAAATGGAGATGATACAAAAGTATATAAAATATTATCATATATAGGTATACTTTGGCTTGTAGGAATGTTTTGTAATAAGAAAAACGATAAATCAGTAAGATTTCATGTTGGACAAGGTATAATTGTTACAATTGTCATTGCTATATTATATATAGCTGTATCTATTATAAATAGCTTTGTAATTTCTAATATATTTGCAGATACTTATTGGGGAGTAAGAGTAGTTAATGGTACTGGACTTGCTATAATTGGATTTTTAAATTTTGCTGTATCAGCAATAGGTATTACATTAGAAGTTCTTGGAATCGTTAACGCAGTTAAAGGACAAGATAAAGAATTACCGATTGTAGGTTCACATGCTTTTTATAAATAATCCTATCATTTAAAAATATATTCACACCTTAATGCTATGTAAAATAAAATAGTATTAAGGAGATTTTAAGCTTAAATTTTTTAAACAGTTATATGAAGATGCAAAGAATATAAAAGAAAAAGATCCTGCCACTAAAAGTATATGGGAGGTAATACTCCTTTATCCTGGTTTTCATGCAGTAATGTGGCATAGACTTGCTCATTTTTTATATAAATTAGATTTAAGATTTATCCCAAGATTAATATCGCAATTAGTTAGATTTTTTACTGGAATAGAAATACATCCAGGAGCAAAAATAGGTAATAGATTATTTATTGATCATGGTATGGGGATAGTGATAGGAGAAACTACAGAAGTAGGTAATGATTGTACAATTTATCATCAAGTAACATTAGGTGGAACAGGTAAAGATATAAACAAAAGACATCCTACTATAGGAAATAATGTGATGGTAGGAGCAGGCACAAAAATATTAGGACCAATAACGATAGGAAGTAATATAAAAATAGGAGCAGGTAGTATAGTTCTTAGAGAATGTTTAGAGGAAAATGTAACTTTGGTGGGGGCACCTGCTAAGATAGTAAGAAGATATAATCATAACCACCGGCTAAGCCGGTGGTTTGTTCTGCCCCCTTAGGGCATATTGCCGGCTGAGCCTATAGGCTCGCCGAAGATATGACAGCCACAATTATTTTACAAACTAAACCCTAAAGGGTTTTTATTTTTTGTTTCCTGCCACTGGCTCACCCGTGAACGGGTCTATATATTCCTTCATTGTCAATTGCTCATATCCTATATCTTCTTGTAATTGTTTCCTTATATATTCTGCTATTGCCTTTTTATTTTTTCCAACTGTATCTACGTAATATCCCCTACACCAAAAATGTCTATTTCCGTATTTATATTTCATATTTGCATACTTTTCAAATATCATTAAACTACTTTTTCCTTTTAGATATCCTACTATTTGTGCTACACTATATTTTGGTGGTATACTTACTAACATGTGAATATGGTCAGGGCACAACTCAGCTTCTACTATCTCTACTCCTTTATACTCACATAATTTTCTCAACATATTTCCTATGTCTACCTTTATTTTCCCATATATTACCTGTCTTCTATATTTTGGTGCAAACACTATGTGGTATTTGCAATTCCACGTTGTGTGTGCTAAACTATTTACATCAAGTTTCATCTTGATTACCTCCTTTGATATTTCTTTACGGCTGCCAATCCGTTTTGATTATATCACAGGAGGTTTTATTTGCAAAGCTAAAGCTTTTTTGTCCCACCATCACAGATGGTGGTTAGTTACCAAA
>JAZSQI010000011.1:0-20490 GCA_045537895.1 Clostridia bacterium | reverse complement strand
CAAAAAAAAGTCCACAGTGTTAATATAAATATTTTATCACGCAAGTGATAATAAGTAAAAAGGTACTACTAAACCTATCAATAATTAGTAGAGAAAGGAAAATAATATAGTAAATTTTTACTTTACTATATTATACAAGGTATAAATTTATGATAAAAGTAGGAATTAATGGATTTGGAAGAATAGGAAGACTTGTTATGAGAGCTTCATTTGATAGAGAGGATATAGATGTTGTAGCTATAAATGACCCATTTATAGATTTAGAATACATGAGATATATGTTACAATATGATACAATACATGGAAAATTAAATAAAGAGATTAAAGTTTTAGATGATGGAATAATGGTAGATGGTAAAAAAATCTTAGTATATAATTGTAAAGAACCATCTGAAATTCCATGGAAAGAAGCTGGTGCAGAGTATATAGTTGAATCTTCTGGTGTTTTTGCTTCAATGGAAGGGGCTTCAAAACATTTTGCTGGAGGAGCTAAAAAGGTAGTTGTTTCTGCTCCAACAAAAGATACACCTATGTTTGTAATGGGAGTAAATCACAAAGAATATACAACTGATATGAATGTAGTATCAAATGCTTCTTGTACTACTAACTGTTTAGCACCACTTGCTAAAGTTGTACATGAAAAATTTGGAATAAAAGAGGGACTTATGACTACAGTTCATTCTGTTACAGCAACTCAAAAGACAGTTGATGGACCATCTAAAAAAGATTGGAGAGGTGGAAGAGCTGCAACATATAATATAATACCATCATCAACAGGAGCGGCTAAAGCTGTTGGTAAAGTTATACCAGATTTAAACGGTAAACTTACAGGTATGTCATTTAGAGTACCAACTTTAGATGTATCAGTTGTAGATTTAACTTGTACATTAAACACACCAGCTAGCTATGATGAAATAGTTGCTGCAGTAAAAGAAGCATGTAACGGAGAACTTAAAGGAATAATGGATTATACAGAGGATGCAGTGGTATCATCAGACTTTATACATGATTCGCACACAAGTATATTTGATGTAAAAGCAGGTATTGCTTTAACAGATACTTTTGTAAAACTTGTTTCATGGTATGATAACGAATGGGGTTATTCAAATAAAGTATTAGATTTAGTATCTCATATGTATGATGTAGATAATAAATAGTATATAAATAAAGTTTGGGCTCTTAATATGTATATTAGAGCCTAAACTAGTTTAAGTAGGAGGAATATATGCTCGATAAAAAAAGTATAGAAGATATTGAAGTAAAAGGGAAGAAAGTTTTGGTAAGATGTGATTTTAATGTTCCTTTAGATATAGAAACAAAAACTAAAATTACTAACGATAAAAGAATAGTTGAATCTATGAAAACTATTAATTATCTTATTGAAAATGGAGCAAAAGTAATTCTTTGTTCACATATAGGTAAAACTAAAGAAAAATTAAGTTTAAAACCTGTAGCTGAAAGATTAAGTGAACTTTTAGGAAAAGAAGTAAAACTTTTAAAAGAAATAATTGGTGAAAATGTAAAAGCTGAAATAGATAAAATGAAGGATTCAGATGTAGTTCTTTTGGAAAATGTTAGAATGTTTGCCGAAGAAGAAAAATGCGATGAAATGTTTTCAAAAGAGCTAGCTAGCTTAGCTGAAATATATGTAAATGATGCTTTTGGGACATGCCATAGGGCACATGCTTCAACATATGGAGTAGCAAAATATTTACCAGCAGTATCTGGGTATTTAATTCAAAAAGAATTAGATGCACTGGATAAAGGTATAAATAATCCGGTTAGACCATTTGTAGCAATACTTGGTGGTTCAAAAGTCTCTAGTAAAATTGCCGTTATAACAGCACTTTTAGATAAAGTTGATACAGTAATTATTGGTGGAGGAATGACTTACACATTTGTAAAAGCTTTAGGTGGAAAAATTGGAAAATCAATATGTGAAGATGATAAATTAGATATAGCTTTAGAAATATTAAATAAGGCTAAAGAAAAAAATGTTGAATTTGTGATTCCGATTGATTCTGTTGTAGCAGATGAGTTTTCAAATGATGCTACGACAATGATTGTTGATACAAACAATATACCAGATGAGTATGAAGGTGTAGATATAGGACCAAAAACATTAGAGAAGTGTAAAGAAATAATTGCAAAAGCAGGAACTGTAGTTTGGAATGGGCCAGTTGGAGTATTTGAATTTGAAAATTTTGCAAAAGGAACTAATGAGGTTGCAAATGCATTAGCAGAATCTAATGCTATTAGTATAATAGGTGGTGGAGATAGCGCAGCAGCTGTTGCAAAAGCTGGGTTAGAAGATAAAATGAATCATGTTTCTACTGGTGGAGGAGCTTCACTTGAATTTATGGAGGGAAAAGAGCTTCCTGGAATATCAGCTTTGCAAGATAAATAAAAGGTGTGATTTATATGAAAATGAAAATAAACTTAAATGTTTTAGTAAGAAATATAATAATATTAGTAGTTTTAATTGCTGCAATTGTTTTAGTAGTTTTTTTGCCTAAATCTGGAGAGTTTTCTCCTGATGTTACAAAAAGTAAATATAAATCAGAAAGTAATGCTGAAGAGCTAAAACAAGTTTATGAACAAGAGGGTAATAAAGAAAAATTTTTAGAAGATGTTTCTAAAATTCAAAATGCTGTATCTATGGCCTTAATAAGTGATGAAGTAGTTAATGAAGCTAAACTTAAAGAAAGAATAGATGATATTAATAAAGTATTAAAAAAAGAAGATTGGAGTATGCTTGATATAGAAATTCCAACTTTTTGGGTTGGAACATGGAGCGTAGATAAAACTGGTACAGTTAAGTTTACTTTTATAAATGAACAAGCTGTTCCAAATTGGGCATATGATGAAGATGCAAAAGTACATATAGTTTTGAACTAGAAGGAAGGTATGTATGAGAAAAAAAGTTATTGTTGGAAATTGGAAAATGAATAATACATTATCTGAAGCTATGGATTTTATTAAAGTATTAAAATCTGGATTAGAAGATGTATCAGAAGTAGATATGGCTGTATGTCCAACATACATTTGTATAAATGATGTTAAAAAAGAGCTAAAAGATAGTAATATAAAAGTTGGAGCTCAGAATGTATATTTTGAAGATAAAGGTGCTTACACAGGGGAAGTAAGTGTAGATATGCTTTGTGACATAAATGTTGATTACTGTATTATTGGACATAGTGAAAGAAGACAATATTTTAATGAAAAAGATGAATTTGTAAATAATAAATTAAAGAAATTATTAGAGAAAGATATTATTCCAATTGTTTGTGTTGGAGAAAATTTATCTGAAAGAGAAAGAAATGTACATTATGATTTAATAAAAAATCAAGTTATACAAGCGTTTAAAGATATACATGAGAAACAAGCAACTTCTGTTATAATTGCATATGAACCAATTTGGGCAATAGGTACAGGGGTAACAGCTACACCAGATGAAGCAGAAGAAATGTGCGCATACATTAGAAATGTAGTAAAAGAAATATATAATGAAAATGTATCTGAAAATATAAGAATTCAATATGGTGGTAGTGTTAATATAACTAATTCTAATAAACTTTTAACAATGCCAAATATAGATGGTGCTCTTATAGGAGGAGCAAGTTTAAAAGTAGAATTTGTAGATATAATTAAAAGTGTTATGTAATATGAAAATAGGAGATTTTGTATGAGTAAAAAACAACATATGTTAATAATAATGGATGGGATAGGCTTAAGTGATGGAGAAGAAGGTAACGCTTTTGTAAAGGCAAATACTCCAAATATTGATAGATTAATAAATGAATATCCTAATTCTAGTTTGGATTGTAAAGGGTTAGCTGTAGGTCTTCCAGTAGGACAAATGGGTAATTCTGAGGTTGGGCATATGAGTATAGGAGCAGGCAGAGTTATATATCAAGATTTAACTTTAATAACTAAGGAAATTGAAGAAGGCAAATTCTTTGAGAATAAAGCATTTTTAGAAGCAATAAATCATGTAAAAAATAATAACAGCTCTCTTCATTTATTAGGATTATTATCAGATGGTGGAGTACATAGTCATATTAACCATTTATATGCACTATTAAAACTTGCAAAAGATAATAATCTAGAAAAAGTATATGTTCATGCATTTATGGATGGTAGAGATACTCCTCCAACATCTGGAATGGATTATTTGAAAAAATTAGAAGAAGAAATAAAAGAAATAGGTGTTGGAAAAGTGGCTACAATCTCAGGTAGATATTATGCGATGGATAGAGATAATAGATGGGAAAGAGAAGAACTAGCATATAATGCTATGGTATTTGGTGAAGGTAACAAATTTAAAACCGTTCAGAAGGCTATTGAAAATTCTTATGAAGCAGAAGAATTTGATGAGTTTGTAAAGCCAATTGTTATTGTTGATGATAATAATGAGGCTGTTGGTAAAATTGAGGAAAATGATAGTTGTATATTTATTAACTTTAGACCTGATAGAGCTAGAGAAATAACAAGAGCTCTTACAGATGATGAATTTAATAATATAGATAGAAGAACAGGAAAAATAAAGAATTTAAAATTTGTTACAATGACAGAATATGACGAAACAATTAAAAATGTTTCAGTAGCGTATAAAAAGCAACCTATTATAAATACTCTTGGAGAATATTTAAGTAAAAAGGGAAAAACACAGCTAAGAATAGCTGAAACAGAAAAATATGCACATGTTACATTTTTCTTTAACGGTGGCGAAGAAAAAACATATAATGGGGAAGATAGAATATTAATCCCATCACCAAAAGTTCCTACGTACGATGAAAAGCCAGAAATGTCTGCATATGAAATAACGGAAAAAGTATTAGAGGCAATAGAGAGTGAGAAATATGATTTAATCATAATGAATTTTGCAAATGGTGATATGGTAGGACATACTGGTAACATGGAAAAAACTATTGAGGCAGTTGAGGCAGTTGATGAATGTTTAGGAAAAATAATTGAACTTTTAGAAAATAAAGGTGGAGAGGCAATTGTTACAGCAGACCATGGAAATTGTGAGCAAATGATAGATTTAAGAACAGGCGAACCGGTGACATCTCACACAACCAATAGAGTCCCTATAATTGTTGTCAGCAGTAGAGTAAAAGGAATAGAATCAGGAACATTAACTGATTTAGCACCTACTATACTTGCTTTAATGGGAATAGATAAGCCATCTGAAATGACTGGAAATGAATTAATTAGGTTATAATAAAAGTATAATATAAAATGTAATATATAAGGAGGAATAGTATTATGAAACAATATTTAATGATTGAATCTGTATATGGTAGAGAAGTATTAGATTCTAGGGGAAACCCAACTGTAGAAGTTGAGGTAATTGTTGAAGGTGGATTTATGGGTAGAGCTATAGTTCCATCAGGAGCATCAACAGGAGCTTTTGAGGCTGTTGAATTAAGAGATAATGATAAAAAAAGATATTTAGGTAAAGGAGTACAAAACGCAGTTGATAATATAAACGATATAATTGCTCCTGAGATAGAGGGAATGAACGCTTTAGATCAAGTTGAAATAGATAGAATAATGATTGAACTTGACGGAACAAAAAACAAAGCAAAATTGGGAGCAAATGCTATACTTGGAGTATCTTTAGCAGTTGCAAGAGCTGCTGCAGAAGCTCTTGGAATGTCACTATATAACTACATTGGTGGAGTAAACGCAAAAGTATTACCTGTTCCTATGATGAACATATTAAACGGTGGTAAACATGCTGATAATAGTGTAAATGTTCAGGAGTTCATGATAATGCCAGTTGGTGCAGGTAGCTTTAAAGAGGCACTAAGAATGTGCGCAGAAGTATTCCATAATCTAAAATCAGTATTAAAAGACAAAGGTTATGCTACATCTGTAGGAGATGAAGGTGGGTTTGCACCAAATTTATCTAAAGATGAAGAAGCTTTAGAAGTTATAGTGAGCGCAATAGAAAAAGCAGGATTTAAACCAGGAAAAGATTTTAAAATTGCAATAGATGCTGCTGCAACAGAAATGTATCAAGAAGACGGGACATATTTATTCTGGAAAACAGGAGAAAGATTTACTAAAAAGGAAATGGTTGAATATTGGGAAAAATTGGCTGATAAATACCCTATAATTTCTTTAGAAGATGGTTTAGCAGAAGAAGATTGGGAAGGATGGAAACTTCTAACAGAAAAATTAGGAGGAAAAATTCAACTTGTAGGTGATGATTTATTTGTTACAAATACAGAAAGATTAGAAAAAGGAATTAAAAAAGGTGTAGCAAACAGCATACTTATTAAAGTAAATCAAATAGGAACACTTACAGAAACCTTAGATGCAATATCAATGGCAAATAGAGCAGGATATACAGCAGTTGTATCACATCGTTCAGGAGAAACTGAAGATACAACAATAGCAGATTTAGTTGTGGCAATGAATGCAGGACAAATAAAAACAGGAGCACCTTCTAGAACAGATAGAGTTGCTAAATATAATCAATTATTAAGAATAGAAGAAGAACTAGGAAGTGTATCTGAGTATTCAGGAGAAGATGCATTCTTTAATATAAAATAGGTGATTAATAGTATTAGAAAAGAGTTATACTTTTGTTTAAGTATAATTCTTTTACTATTATATGTAAAGGAGAATTTTATGAATAAATTTAGAGAAATAAGGCCAGTTGTATTAGGTATTGCAAAACACAATAATAAAATATTGGTAGGTAAAGGCTATGATAAAATAACTAAGCAAACTTTTTATAGATGCTTAGGTGGAGGAATAGAATTTTTAGAGACAAGTGAGAGTGCATTAAAAAGAGAATATAAAGAAGAATTAGGTATTGATATTGATGTTGGAGAATTTTGTGGAATAGCCGAAAACATATTTACGTTTGAGGGTAATAAATCTCATGAGTTAATTTTGCTATATAATATTAATATAAAAGAATGTGATTTTAAAGATGAATATCATGTGATGGAAGATGGTAGAATAAACGAGGCGTATTGGGTAGATATTGATGAATTTAAAAGTAGTAAAAAAATATTATATCCAGAGCAGATTTTTAAATATTTATAATAAAGAAAATAAGGTATCATATTAATTATGATACCTTTATAATATATATTTTTCTCCTAAGAAAATACCCAAGTAAAACAATCCTGATATTGATGCAAAAGATATTGCAAAAGCAAACAAGCTTGAAGCAATATAATGAAAAAATGGTGTTTTTTTACTCATGATTGCAGGTAATGCATTATGAGTAAGATTTACAGAGTTTTCCGTGGTTTCTTCCATGCTAGAAGCTCCCAATTCTTTTAGCTCTTTTCTTCTAAATATTTTATATTTAACAAATTCATATATTTTTTTATAATCTATATTAACTAGCTTTAAACATAATGCTTGTAATATTATAAATATAATTGAGCATATTACAAAGCCTAAAATCATTGATATAAAATTATTAAAGCTATATTCAAAGTTCATAAATTTTGAATATAATATTTCAAAACAATTTACATTAAATAAATTCAAAATATAATATGTTAAAAATATGCTAATCAAAAATGTGAGTAATGAAACCAATGCAGGTATTATCATAATTACGAATTCATGTTTTTTTCTAGTCACAACCCATAGAGTAAATTCCTGAATAGTTCCTATTATTATAAGTATTAAAAGCAAAATTAATAAACATATAATAAACGTAAAAAATCCCATAAAACATCTCCAAAGTTATATTATAATAATATTAACAAATATACTATTATAGAACTAATAAAATTATATATAAAAACAAAAAGTAAGTCAATTACAAGTTGGTATTTTATTTAAATACTTGATTTAAAATAATATATGTAATATTATTAGCTATGGCAAAGAGGTTGAATGATTAATTTAATAATTGATTTTGGAGGGAAATATATGAAAAATATAAGAATATTTACCGGATGTTATAACAAATGTAAAAGTGGTAATTTAGTCAGTATATCAGGGGATAAAGGTCAAAGTATGGGATTTGTAGGAAATATATATACTAAGCTTGCACCTAAAAAAGCATTTTGGAATATATGGCATGATAATATTGGGAAGATAGATGAAGATAATAACAATATATATTATATGCAAGAGTTTTATAATTACGTATTATCTAAGTTAGACGCAAAACAAGTTTTAAATGATTTACAAGCTTTTGGAAATAATGTAATTTTGTTATGTTTTGAGAATGAATATGAATTTTGTCATAGACATTTAGTTGCAACATGGCTTGAAAGAAGTTTAAAAATAGAAGTTTCTGAAGTATCTATATCTTCTGATGGAAAGATTGAATTTTTAGAAAGAAATCAAAAATTTGTTAAGCAGTTTAATGAGATATTGGACAAAGATATGAATAAAGGGGAGAAATGATATATTTCTTCCTTTTTAATTGGTATATTCTGCGATAATAAATAAAACTATTTATATATTATACGAATTGTGGTAAAATATATAAATATAATAAATAATCTTTAATGAAGGAGAAATAATGTTTAGATTACATTCAGAATATAAACCTACAGGTGATCAACCTGAGGCAATAAAAAAATTGGTAGATGGAATAAAAAAAGGGTATAATGCACAAACACTTTTAGGTGTTACTGGTTCTGGTAAAACTTTTACTATGGCAAATGTTATAAAAGAAGTAAATATGCCAACTATAATAATGGCTCACAATAAAACATTAGCAGGTCAGTTATATTCAGAGTTTAAGGAATTTTTTCCTGAAAATAGCGTTGAGTACTTTATTTCATACTTTGATTATTACCAACCGGAAGCCTACATAGCATCAACTGACACATATATAGAAAAAGATAGTAGTATAAATGATGAAATAGACAGATTAAGACATAGCGCAACAGCAGCATTGTTTGAACGTAAAGATGTTATTATAATTGCCAGTGTATCTTCTATATATTCTTTAGGTGATCCAGATTCATATAGTAACTTAACTTTATCTATAAGAGAGGGTATGCAGAAATCAAGAGATGAAATACTCCAAAAACTTGTTGAAATGCAATATGAAAGAAATGATATAGATTTTACTCGTGGTAAATTTAGAGTAAAAGGTGACATAGTAGATGTATTTCCAGTAGGAAATGATGAGCATGTAATTAGAATAGAGTTTTTTGGAGATGAAATAGATAAAATCACATATATACATCCTGTTACAAACAAGGTTATAGTTAGAGTAAAGCATGAATTAATATATCCTAAATCTCACTACGTTACATCTAAGGAAAATATTGAAAAAGCAATAAGTAGAATTAAAGAAGAACTAGAAGAAAGATTAAAAGAGCTTAGACAACAAGATAAAATTGTAGAAGCATATAGATTAGAGCAAAGAGTAAATTTTGATATAGAAATGCTTCAAGAAACTGGATTTTGTCAGGGCATAGAAAACTATTCTATATATATGAGTGACAGAGAAAGAGGAAGTGCACCATACACCCTTTTTGATTATATGGGAGAGGAGTTTTTAGTTATAGTTGACGAGTCACACGCTACACTTCCACAGATAGGTGCAATGTATAATGGAGATAGAGCAAGAAAAGAATCATTAGTAGAACATGGTTTTAGACTTCCTTCTGCTTTTGATAATAGGCCACTTAGGTTTGAAGAATGGGAAGAAAAATCAAAAAAAGTGGTATATGTAAGTGCAACACCTGGTGATTATGAGAAAAAGAGAAGTAAACAAATTGTAGAGCAAATTATTAGACCAACAGGACTTGTAGATCCTAAAATAACAGTAAAACCAATTGATGGACAAATAGAAGATTTAATTGATAATATAAATAAAACAGTGGAAGATGGAGAAAGAGTCCTTGTAACTACACTTACAAAGAAAATGGCAGAAGAGCTTACAAGTTATTTAGAAAACAAGAATATAAAAGTAAGATATATGCACTCTGATATTAAAGCCTTAGAAAGACTAGATATAATAAAGGATTTAAGAGAAGGAGTATTTGATGTTTTAGTTGGAATCAACCTTTTAAGAGAAGGATTAGATATACCAGAAGTATCTCTAGTTGCAATACTTGATGCAGATAAAGAAGGATTTTTAAGAAGTGAGCGCTCGCTAATACAAACTATAGGAAGAGCTGCAAGAAATGATAAAGGTAAAGTTATAATGTATGCAGATGAACTTACACCTTCTATGGAAAAAGCTATAAAGGAGACAAATAGAAGAAGAAAAATACAAACAGAGTATAATGAAAAGCATGGAATAGTTCCTAAAACTATCAAAAAAGATATAAGGGAGAGTATAAAAGCAACATTTACTGAAGAAGAAAAAGTTGAAATAGAAGCCAAAGATAATGAATCATCGGAAGAAATGATAGATAGATTAACTAAGGAAATGTTTGATTATGCTAAAAATTATGAATTTGAAAAAGCAGCTATGATAAGAGATTTAATTAAAGATTTAAATGGTGATATTATAAAATAATTATGTAGGGTATAACAGATATAATTGCTGTTATACCTTGTTTTTGTCGAAATATGGAATACGAATTTTGTTGACATTGGTAAAATATGGTATTATAATAAAAGTATATTAAAGCTTTAATCTAAATTTTATTCCAAAAAAATATTACTATTTTAATCACGACTATTATTTAATTTTAAGGAGTGTGAGTTTTTGTCTAAAAGTAATTTAGCATATACCTATAGGATTTACCCAAATGAATCTCAAAAAAAGTTAATTCATCTTACATTTAAAGTGTGCAGTGAAGTTCATAATTTAATGATAAAAGAACGAGCATACATATATAATAAGTTTATTCTTTATGTAGAAAGATGTTTAATCAGTAAAATTGAAGTCGATGAAGAAAGATTTTTTAAGCATAATAGTCCTAAAACTATAAGTTCAATCAAAAAAATAAATGAAGATTATTCAAAGGTGGATGAATTTGCAATATACAATGAACAAATAAAAATAGTAGATGCATATAATAGGTATTTTTCAGGCATAGATGGTTTTCCACAAACAAATGATAAAAAAAGATTAATATACAATACGTCAAATATTAGAAATAATATACAGATAAGGGGACAATATATATTTCTTCCTAAACTTGGTAATGTTAGAATATGTATTGATAAAACAATACCAAATAATATACAAATAAAAAAAGCAATGATAAAGGCAGATAACAAGGGTAGATATTATGTTTGTATTATGGGAAAATTAAATAAGAAAAAAGGAAGTAATAGTTCCGGAGCAAAAAGAGTTAATAATATTTATTATAATTAATAAAATGGTTTAATATTTCAGAATGGTTGCGATTTATGGCCATTTTGAAATAGATTTAAAATATGAAATTTTATAAGTTAGTATTTGCAATATTAGTAAAAAGGTGGTGAATTATGGAAAAAACAAATGTAGAATTAGAAGAGAGTAAAGAGTTTCCTAAACAAGAAATTAAAAAACTAATATATATAATTAGAGACCGACAAGTCATGCTTGATAGTGATGTTGCAAATCTATTTCAATATGAGACAAAAGCGTTAAATAGAAATGTTAAAAATAATATTGAAAGATTTCCGGAATATTATTGTTTTCAATTAACAGAGGAGGAGTATAAAGATTTAAGGTGCAAAAATTTCACCTTAAACAAAAATAGTAGAGGACAACATAGAAAGTATCTACCATATGTTTTCACTGAGCATGGAATTACAATGCTAGCAGGATTATTAAAGAGTAGCATTGCAATTAATGCAAGCATAAGAATAGTAGATACTTTTATTGAAATGCGAAAAATTATATTATCTAATGAAAAAATATTTGAAAGATTAACAAGTGTAGAATATAAATTATTAGTTCACGATAAAAAAATAGATGAATTATTTAAGCAGTTCAAGAAGGAAGATAATATTAAACAAAAGATTTTCTTTAAAGGACAAATATATGATTCATATAGTTTAATTATTGATATAATAAAAAGAGCTAAAATTAAAATTATTATAATAGATAATTATATTGATGAGAGTGTTTTAAAAATACTTACAAAGAAGAATGTAGGTGTAGAAACTATTTTAATAACTTCCAATAAAAGTAACATATCAAAGTTAGATGTAGAAAAATTCAATCAAGAATATCCATTAATTAGAATATTAAAAAATTCTGAATTTCACGATAGATTTATAATAATAGATGATACAGAATTGTATCATCTAGGAGCATCTATAAAAGATTTAGGCAAAAAAATATTTGGCATAAACAAAATAGAGGAGTTGAATATAATAGAGAATTTTATAAGTAGTATTAAGCAAAAATAAAGTTACGTATTAAACGAGAATTTATTTTATATTCTTATATCTACCATCTTTTTTTTGTGGATTATGAATACTTATACCATATTATGTTTATTAAAACAAGCATTTGTTATGATATAACTGTGTAGTAGTCCAATAATTACCTATATAAATTTTATATACATAAATTTACAAACATATGTATTATGTGATATAATGTTTACTGGTGATTTTTTATGAACGATAAATTGATTATAAAGGGAGCAAAAGAACACAACCTAAAGAATATAGATTTAGAAATACCTAGAAACAAATTAGTTGTATTTACTGGACTGTCAGGTTCTGGTAAATCATCACTAGCATTTGATACTATCTATGCAGAAGGGCAGCGTAGATATGTAGAAAGTCTATCTTCATATGCACGACAGTTTTTAGGTATTATGGAAAAACCAGATGTAGAATCAATAGATGGACTTTCTCCAGCTATTTCTATTGACCAAAAAACCACATCTAAAAATCCACGTTCTACAGTAGGAACGGTTACAGAAATATATGACTATTTAAGACTCCTTTATGCAAGAATTGGTGTACCTCATTGTCCTAACTGCGGAAAAAGAATAAAGATGCAAACCGTAGACCAAATTGTAGATCAAATACTAGAATTAAAAGAAGGAACAAGAGTATATATTATGGCTCCTGTAGTTAGAGGTAAAAAAGGAGAACATGTTAAAATACTTGAAAATGCAATTAAAGAAGGATTTGTAAGAGCAAGAGTAGATGGTAACATGTGTGATTTATCTGAAGAAATTCCAGTCATGGACAAGAAGAAAAAACATGATATTGAAATTGTTGTAGATAGATTAGTTGTTAAAGAGGATGTAAGAAAAAGACTAGCAGATTCAGTAGAATTATCTTTAAAACAAGCAAATAATTTAGTGTTAGTTTCAGTAGTAGATGGAGAAGACATGATGTTTAGCCAAAGTTATGCTTGTGTTGATTGTAACATATCTATTGAAGAGCTTACACCAAGGATGTTTTCTTTTAATACACCGTATGGTGCATGTCCAAATTGTACAGGTCTTGGAGAGCTTATGAAAATGGATACAGACATGGTAATACCAGATAAAACAAAATTGTTATCAGACCCTACAGCAATAAAGGGATGGGGAGGAAATAGCTTAGATGCAGTTACAATGATGTATCTAAGAGGATTATGTGCACATTACAACATAGATATTAATACAAGAATAGATAAACTTCCTAAAGATTTCTATAACGTACTTATGTATGGAAGCCAGGAAGAAAAGATAAAATACAGGCATGAAACGAAAAATATGATAAGAGATTTTGAGGCAAGTTTTGAGGGTGTATTAAATATACTTGAAAGAAGATTTAGAGAAACTACTTCAAAATGGATGAGAACGTATTATGAATCATTAATGACGACAATCCCATGTGAACAATGTCATGGCGCAAGGCTGAAAAAAGAAAGTTTAGCAGTTAAAGTTGGTAAATACAATATTCATGAACTTACTAGTCATTCTGTTTCAGAGATTAAGGAATATATAAACAACATACACTTAAATGAGAAAGATAAGATAATAGCTGAGCAGATATTAAAAGAGTTAAATGCAAGACTACAATTTTTAATTGACGTAGGACTAGAATATTTAACTTTAGCTAGAACAGCAGGAACATTATCTGGTGGAGAATCACAAAGAATTAGACTTGCGACTCAGATAGGTTCTGGACTTACAGGTGTATTATATATATTAGATGAACCAAGTATTGGACTTCATCAAAGAGATAATGAAAAGCTTTTAAACTCTCTTAAAAAAATGAGAGATTTAGGTAATACACTTATTGTTGTTGAGCATGACGAAGATACCATGAGAGCAGCAGACCACATTGTAGATATTGGACCTGGACCAGGTGTACATGGAGGACAAATTGTATTCAGTGGAACTCCAGAAGAAATACTAAAAGATGAAAATAGTATAACTGGTAAATATTTAAGCTCAAGACTTAAAATAGAAGTTCCAGAAAAAAGAAGAAAGCAAACAGGAGAATTTATTGAAATTGTTGGTGCTGCTGAGAATAACTTGAAGAAAATAAATGTTAAGTTTCCGGTTGGTATATTTACTTGTGTTACTGGTGTATCAGGTTCCGGGAAAAGTTCACTTGTAAATGAAATATTATTTAAAGGTGCTGCAAAAGAAATTTATAGTACAAAAGGAAAAATTGGAAAGCATAAAGAGATTAAAGGCTTAGAGCATATTGATAAAGTAATAAATATAGATCAATCTCCTATAGGTAGAACACCTCGTTCTAATCCTGCCACATACACAGGTATGTTTGATCATATTAGAGATTTATTTGCTAAAACAAATGAAGCAAAGCTTAGAGGCTATCAAAAAGGAAGATTTAGTTTTAATGTTGCAGGTGGAAGATGTGAAGCATGTTCTGGTGATGGTATAATAAGAATAGAAATGCATTTTCTTCCTGACGTATACGTTCCTTGCGATGTATGTAAAGGTAAGAGATATAACAGAGAAACATTAGAGGTTAAATATAAAGGGAAGAGTATAAGTGATGTGCTTAATCTTACAGTAGAAGAAGCTTTAGAATTCTTTAAAAATGTCAGTGTTATAAAAAATAAATTACAAACATTATATGATGTAGGTTTAGGTTATATCAAAATAGGACAACCATCAACTACATTATCTGGAGGAGAAGCTCAAAGAATAAAGCTTGCAACTGAGCTTAGTAAAAAAAGTACAGGTAAAACATTATACATTCTTGATGAGCCAACAACTGGTCTTCATACAGCAGACGTTCATAATTTAGTTAATATTATTGATAGATTAACAGAAGGTGGAAACACTGTCGTTATGATAGAGCATAATTTAGACATGATAAAAACAGCAGATTATATAATAGACTTAGGTCCAGAAGGTGGAAAAAATGGTGGTACTGTAATTGCAACTGGAACACCAGAAGAAATTATAAAAGTCAAAGAAAGTTATACAGGTAAATTTTTAAAACCATTATTAAAATAAATTGTGGGTGGCTATACGCCACCTGCTTTGTTTTGTATTCAACTTGACATAATGATGATGTAGTGATATAATTGTTAAACAAAATAACATTAAATCTAATTTATAATTAAAGGAGAGAAAAATATGTGTGATTACAAGGAACAATTTGTTAGAGCCAAAAATATTATGGATGAAAGATTCAAAAAAAGCAGAGAAGAAAGAGATAAAGAGTTAAAAAGATTACAAGGTGATATATCAAAGGATGTCCAATTAAAAGTAAATCAAAAAAATAATCTTGCAATAGAGTACGCAATTAATTGCTTTAATAAAAATCGTCATATATTTATTGATGATACTTTACAATATTTTATATCTTGTATGACTGAAGGGAATTTGGAGACACCGTTTTATAAGTGTCATGAACTTATATTACTTGATTTTCCCGGTAAATTAAAAGGAATAATATGGGAAGATAAAATATTGGAAACTATCAGAAGGTTGATTTGTGATGAATTAAAGAAATTAACACCTGACTTTTGTACATTTTATGTTGATAATATGGATGAAGCAAAGTTAACTATTACTGAAGGTGGCTACTATATGTATCATTTTGGAGTAAAGATTGTAATGTATATTAATTATTAATTATTACAAAAACACTAATAGATTAATTTCTATTGGTGTTTTTATTTGTATAATTGACAAAATAATGCATAATGTGTTAGTATAATTGCATAGGAGGGATGAATATGGCAAAAAATATTAGAATTATTTATTTATATGTAGTATCATTTATTGCACTTGTAATGATAGTTATGGGCTTTATATTTACAGTAAATGCAATAGCTTCATATTGCTGTCCAGTAGTATATTATTATGGAGGTAATTATTATTCTGATAAAGATGACTATAGTTATTATTCTGATACCCGTTATTATGAAGAACTTGCAAGAGAAACAAGAAATGAAAAAAGAGAAAGTTTAAGAGAAGGAATATCGTATTTTGCAACTTTAACAGTAGGTACTTGTTTATTTACATATCATTGGAAAAAAATCCAAAATGAAAGAAAAGAGGAGGCAAAATAATGGCAATATTTAGTATAATATTTATTATTCTTGCTATAATTATTCCTATTGGTATAATTGCACTTATTGTGCATTTAATTGGTAAGAAAAATTCAAATAATGGTGAGAAAAAAGATAATTTTGAAAAGGTAATTAGAACTATATATACATATATATTAGTACTTGCATTTTTAATAGCAAGTGTAGCTAGTTTCATTTCAGCAGTTGATACAATGGCTGATTATTTGCTTCCTGAAGAGGAATATAATTCATATAATGAGGATAATGATTATAGAAGAGTTGCGTTAAATAAGCAAAATGATAGAAATGAAATGGTAGTTAATATGATAACAAATTTTGCTACGGTAGTTATTTGTGTTCCAATGTTTGTATATCATATGAATTTAACAAAAAAAGATAAATAACAGAAAATAAGGAGGAGCTTTTATGGCATATAGCTTAGAACAAATATTTCATACAGAACCCAAAGTAATAGGAATGATAGAGATATATTCTAATCCGGTAGATAGAAGTACTGTTAAAGATATTGAAAATGTGGTAAAAGAGATAGCAAAAAGCATGCGCATAAATTTAGATAACATACCGTCAGGAGAAACTTTAAGAGTATTTATTTATCCTACAAAGAGAGTATTTTATCAATTTTTTCGGTTCTGAGATTGAAAGAAATATGAGAAGAAAACGTTCAAGAACAGCAGAAGATATGCTATTTATTGTAGATGATGGCGAAATACATATGGTTTCTCCTAAAGCTTCAGCGATGTCATATACGGATATGATTAAAATTTTAGTAAAAGACATATTAGAAGAATATGGCATGGATGAAAAGATTAAAAAAGCACAAGATAAAGTAAAAGAAAAATTAGAACCAGAAGTGATTATTGGGGAAGATGAAGAAGAAATCGCTAGTGAAGAGCCCGAAGAAGAGATAGAAGATGAAAAGCTAGAAGAACCAGAAGAGCTAACAGAAGATGAATTTGATGATTTAGAAGGAGAAATAGATTATCAAATTCAACAGAGTGAAAAGCCTATGCCACAGTGGCTTGATTTAGGTTGGATAATGTATAAAAGACAGATTTTGGCTAGCTATAAAAATAAAGAGGATTTTTCTAATTTTATTAAAACTAAAGGGGTTAAAAGCCAAAATAAAATTCAGCTAAAACAATCAGTTATGGGAGAATATAACTATGCTTCTGAGACAGCAGCAGCTATAGTTGAGTATATAGTAGTAAGTTATGGTGTAAGAAAAATATTTGATTTAATAGGTGAGCCTGATATAAAGAAAGCAATAGGAATATCTGAAGGTAAATTCAAAAGAGAATATACAGCTTGGGTAAAGAAAAGATATGTAAGCTCAAAAATTCAGGAGATAAGTAAAGACAATTTAAATGAAGAAATAATAAAAGAAAAAAGTGAAAAATAATAAGGGGAGCTAGGCTCCTCTTATTATTTAGTCATCATCTCAATTATTTTAACGTATATGTTATTTGCATCATTTTCCCAATTTTTAGAGATGTTTTTTGCGTTTTCCATATCTCCAGCGTATAATGTAATATTTAAAAGCTCATCATTTCCATCACGAATATAACAAGCGATTTTGTACTCACCATGTTTGATAGGTATTATTTGTGAACTTATTTCATAATTCTTTTTCATTTCGTTCATTTGCTTAGATAATATTTTCTTTATATTATGCATATTTATACCAGGAATAAGTTCTATTAATTCTTCTAAAGTAGAGTAACCATCGTTTGTTAAATTAAAATATTTTATTCCATTTTCGGTATTTTCGTAGATATGACCACTTTTAATTAAGCTGTCGGTATATTCGCATATATCAAAATATGTAATATCATCAAAGTCAGAACACATTTTAGCAATTTGATCAATAGATAAAAATGAACTAGATTCATTTAGTACCAAAAGAATAATAAACTTTTTGTCAAAAAATTCAAAATTATCACTCACAAAAAATCACCCCTAATCTTTACTTCTTAACACTTATATGATATCATAAATCTAGTAAAAAATAAAGGGGAAAAGGTATGAATAAATACATAATTGCAGTAGATGGTCCATCTGCAGCTGGAAAATCTTGTTTATCAAAAGAAATAAGTGATAAATTAAATATAGTATATATTGATACAGGAGCTATGTATAGAGCTGTAGCTTTGTATTTTTTAGAAAATAATATAAATATGGAAGATGAAAATGAGGTACAAAAAGCGCTAGACAATATAAATATTAAATTTAAACGTTTGGAGAATAAGTTAAGAGTATTTTTAAATGATAATGATATATCAGAAGAAATAAGAACGGAACAGATAGGTATGATGGCATCAAAAGTATCAGCAGTGCCTAAAGTGAGATATGATATGGTAGATAGGCAGCGAAAACTTTCAGAAGAATCTAGTGTTATTTTAGATGGAAGAGATATAGGAAGTGTAGTTTTCCCAAATGCTGATTTAAAAATATATCTTACAGCAAGTGAAGAAGAAAGAGCAAAAAGGAGACTTATAGATTTAGAGTTAAAAGGAATAAAAACTACTTACGAAGAAGTTTTATCTGATATTAAAAAAAGAGATTATAATGATATTAATAAACCAATATCTCCTCTTATAAAAACTGAGGATGCTGTTTTATTAGATACAACAGATATGACAAGAGAAGAAGTAATTAGCAAAGTAATATCGTTACTTGAGGAAAGGGATGTAATTTAATATATGTTATTAAAAGCATTTAGAGCATTTATATATTGTTTTTTTTGTAAGTTTTTATATAGAGTAGAATATATAAATTTAGATAAAGAAAAACAACTTAAAGGAAGAAACGTAATTTGTGCAAACCATAATGATTGGATGGATTCGGTTGTTCTATGGACTAAAACAGAGAAGCCAAAGATTATGGCTAAAGCAGAACTTTTTAGAGTGCCCATATGGTCACACCTAATAAGGGCAGTAGGAGCTTTCCCTATACATCGTGGCCAAAAAGATTTTAAGAGTATATATCATGCTGTGAAAATGGTAGAAGAAAGTAATAATTTAGTTATATTTCCTGAAGGTACAAGAAAAGCTAAATTAAAAAATGTTAAAGCTAAAATAGGGGCAGTTCACATAGCAATATCGGCAGACGCTGATATAATACCGGTATATATTGAAGAAGGGCATAGAAGAATTTTCAGGAGAATAAGGGTAGTATATGGTGAGCCATATAGTTTAGCCGAGTATAAAGAACAAATAAAAGATAAAGAATTATTAAAAAAACTTACAGAAGAACTGATGAAAAAAATATATGGTTTAGGAGATAAAATTAATGATAAATAGAGAAAAATTAGAAAATTTAAAAATAGAGGCTAGAGAAAATCATGTTCCAATATTACAAGATGATTCTATGCAGGTAATTAAAACAATACTTGCATTAAAAAAACCTAATAAAATTCTTGAAATAGGAACAGCAGTGGGCTATTCTGCACTTACATTTTCTGAATATTTAGAAGGAGAAAATGCTGTAATAAAAACAGTTGAGTTAAATGAAGAAACAGCAAAAATAGCTAAAAAAAATATAGCAGAAATAAGCGATGAGAATAATGTAGAAGTAAATAACATGGATGCATATGAATTTATGAAGACATTGGACGAAAAATTTGATGTTGTATTTATAGATGCTGCAAAAGGACAATATATGAAATATTTGTCTGAAGCATATAGGCTTACAGCTTCAAATTCAGTTATAATTGCAGATAATGTTTTGCTAAGAGGAATGGTCATGAGTGATTATAATGAGCATAAACATAGAACAGCTGTTACAAGACTTAGAGAATATATAAAAGAAGTTACAGAAAATCCTAATCTAGAGACAATGTTACTTGATGTAGGAGATGGACTTGCTATCTCTGTTGTAAAATAGATATATAATAAAAAACTCCCTTTTGGGAGTTTTTGTTATTTTGGCTGTATAATTTAGGTTGGGGTGTGTAAAAACACTTCAACTTTTTTTGCATAAAAAATTGCAATCAATTCACAAATACCTTAAAATGTAATTGACTAAAACAACAAAGAAAGGTTGTGTTTTGATTGCGTAATAATAAT
>JAZSQI010000030.1:0-37612 GCA_045537895.1 Clostridia bacterium | reverse complement strand
ATCCTGAGCCAGAATCAAACTCTTGTTTTAATTCTTGTTCAGTAACTTTTTTGTTACCGTCATTTACTTTGTTTGTACGTTTCGTTATGTTAATCATAACTCTCGCTTGGCTTTACTTACTCTTTATTTTTCAATGTGCTTGTTGCTCTACATCGCTGTGAGCAAGATAGATTTTAACACAGGTTAAATACTTTGTCAATCAAAATCGACAATTTTTTTGAAATTTTTGTGAATTTATTTTTTCAACTATTTTAAAGCTATTTTTATTATGTAAATTTTACATTGTTCAATTCATTTAACCCGTAAATTTATTATAACAAATCTGCAGGTTGAATGCAATGGTTTTTAATGGAAATTTTATTTTTTTATATTTCTTTGTCTGCATACTTCATACACAGTCATCCCTACACTTGCTGACGCGTTTAAAGAATTAATATTTCCTGTCATAGGTATTTTCAAAACTTCATCACAGTTTTCTTTAACTAACCTAGACATTCCTTCTCCTTCATTGCCAACAACAATTCCGACACTGCCTGTTAAATCATAATCATATATATTTGCTTTACCATCCATATCAAGCCCATAAATCCAAAGTCCATTATCTTTTAATTTTTTTATTGTCTCTGTTATATTAGCTACCCTTGCAACTCTCATATAAGAACAAGCACCAGCTGCAACTTTTTCTACTGTATCAGTAACAGCGCATGCATTTCTTTTAGCAATAATTACGCCGTGAGCACCCATACATTCAGCACTACGAATAATAGCTCCTAAGTTTTGAGGATCTTCTATTTTATCTAATATCAAAACTAAAGGGTCTTCATTCTTTTCTTTTGCATAATCTAATATATCTTCAACATCATAGTATTTATATTCCGTATATGATGCTATTATTCCTTGATGGGGTTTAGAATTAGATAATTTATCTAATTTATACTTGTCGCTATCTACTACCACTATTTTTTTAGAAATAGCTTCTTTCTTTATATCACTTAAATCTTTTAACCCTTTTTGAATATATATTTTATTTACTGTCTTATCAGACGATATCAATTCTTTTACTGGATTTCTACCATATATTATTGGCATTTTACTCTCTCCTTTATTTTACATTTACCTTCTTATATGATATAATATATCATAATTTATATTTATAAGGAGGCATTAATATGGATCTTTTAATTTCTATTTTAATAATTTATTTGGTCATCAAACTAACCGTATTTTTAGTAAAATTGTTTTTCAATGCACTTACAGGCGTATTATTCCTTGTAGTATGTTTTATCTTCTTTTCTTTGATAATGTCATTCCTATCACCACTATTTATCTGGCTATTATAAGAAAGGAGTATACTTATGTTATTCGTAAAAATAATTTCAACTTTTATATTTTCTCTAGTTTTTAGTATATCTACAATACGGAAAATCGAACCAACCTTTGATACAATGGATATAATGCAAAAAATAAGAGTATTTATTGTATGGCTTTGTTTAATATCTTGGTTGTTTTTCGCTATATCTTTTCTTCCGTATTAACAGTTTAATTGACTATTACAAGAAAGGAGTCATATAATGTTTACTTTGTTTTTTACTAAAATAGTTTCAGCTATACTTATCGGATTAATAATTACACTTATGATAACAATCTTTTACTTTATAAACACCAAATACACAGTTAAAGTGATATTAAAGAAAATGTTAATTACTTTTCTTTGTATAAGTATCCCTTGTTATATTATATTTGAACTATTAATATAACACTTTAAACAAGCATCAATATTATGATGCTTGTTTTTTATTCATCTACTTTAAGTGCTGTCATGAAAGCATCTTGTGGAAGTTCTACATTTCCGACTTGTCTCATTCTCTTTTTACCTTCTTTTTGTTTTTCAAGAAGTTTTTTCTTTCTTGATATATCTCCACCATAACATTTTGCTAAAACATCTTTTCTAAGTGCTTTAACTGTTTCTCTTGCAACAACCTTTCCACCTATTGCTGCTTGAATAGGTATTTCAAATAATTGCCTTGGTATAATTTCTTTTAGTTTTTCAGCAATCTTTCTACCTCTTGTTTCAGCTTTTGTTCTATGTACAATAAACGAAAGTGCATCAACAACATCTCCGTTTAATAATATATCTAACTTTACAAGTTGTGACTTTTCATAATGAGATATTTCATAATCAAAAGAAGCATAACCTTTACTTCTTGATTTCAAACTATTAAAGAAATCATATATTATTTCATTTAATGGTATTTCATATTCTAAGCTTACTCTAGTATTATCAATATATTTCATATTGATAAATTTTCCTCTTCTTTCTTGAGCAAGTTCCATTATATTACCAACAAATTCTTTCGGTACAATAATATCTGATTTAGCAATAGGCTCCTCTAGTCTATCTATCTCCTGCATATTAGGCAAATCTGCAGGGTTATATAACTCTAATTCTTCCCCATTTGTTTTATATACTTTATATATAACACTCGGAGCTGTAGTAATAATATTTAAGTTATATTCTCTTTCTATTCTCTCTTGTATTATTTCCATGTGTAATAATCCTAAGAATCCACATCTAAATCCATGACCTAAAGCTGCCGATGTTTCAAGTTCATAATTTAAAGATGCATCATTTAGTTTTAACTTCATTATAGCCTCTTTAAGTTCTTCATAATCACTTCCATCTGCAGGGAATATTCCAGCATAAACCATAGACTTAACTTCTCTATAACCTTCTAAAGCTTCAGTTGCTGGAGTATTTTTTAAAGTGATAGTATCACCAACTCTAATGTCTGACACATTTTTTATACTGGCTGCTAAATAACCAACTTCACCTGCTTCTAAACATTCACAAGGTTCATATCCACCAACTTTAAAATGTCCAACTTCAACAACTTCATATACAGCACCATTTGACATTGTAGTAACTTTATCACCCTTTGCTATTTTTCCATCCTTTATTCTAATATGAGCAACTGCTCCTTTGTAATTATCGTATATAGAATCAAATATTAATGCTTTCGTAGGTTTATTTACGTCTCCCTTAGGAGGTGGAACTTTATTTACTATTTCTTCTAAAACAGCCTCAATATTCAACCCACTTTTAGCAGACACACACGGTGCCTCCATTGCCTCTATTCCAATTATATTTTCTATTTCTTCTTTTACCTCATCAGGTCTTGCTGCCGGCAGGTCTATTTTATTTATTACAGGTATTATTTCTAAATTATTTTCTAAAGCTAAATATACATTCGCTAAAGTTTGTGCTTCCACTCCTTGAGCTGCATCAACAACAAGTATGGCACCTTCACATGCTGCTAAACTTCTAGATACTTCATAGTTAAAATCAACATGTCCTGGTGTATCTATTAAATTTAATATATATTCGTTTCCATCTTTAGCTACATATTTCATTCTTACTGCTTGAGATTTTATTGTTATTCCTCTTTCACGTTCAATATCCATATTATCTAGTACTTGTTCTTTTAAATCTCTAACCTCTATTGCACCGGTAATTTGAAGTAGTCTATCTGCAAGTGTAGATTTTCCATGATCTATATGAGCTATTATACTAAAATTTCTAATATTTTCTTTTTTTACCAATTCTGTCATTCCTTCCTATTTTTTAAATTTTAACATAATATACATAAAAAGTCGATAGTTTTTTAACTACCGACTTTAAAATTTACTTTTTTCGTAAATATTCTGGCCTTGAATTTCTTACCTTTGTGTACTGCCCAGGATATGCTACCTGCAAAGCTCTTATTGGACTATGATCACAATACTTGGAAAGAAGTCCACCTAAATCATATTCATAAAATATACTTGCACTTATTTTACGAATAACATCTTCTTCAGACCATTTAAGTTTTTCCTCTATCATCCATTTAACAGCATAGGCAACTTTTTGTTTTGTCCAAACAGGCATTTTAATAACCTGCCATTCTTTTACCTCAGTTTCTGCTATTAATGTAATTAAGTTATATAGACCTCCACCATACCTTAGTGCTTTACTTCCACCGTGCTTTTGAATCATTCTTGCATCAATTCTTTTTAAATCTTCAAGTGAATCTACATTTATATTTTCTTTCTCACAAACCCACTCCATAAATTCTTTTCTGTTGTTTTCATCTTCCCAAAATCCATCTGAAACTTTTCTTAACTCCCATTGTTTAATCTGAAATTCAGGAAAACAATAACTTATTAATTTATACATATTTGAGTCAAAAGCTTTTCGAGAGCCTCCTAAGTTATGTTTTTTCAAATATTCATAACTTAGTTTATTACATATGTCTTCTCTTGATAGTTTATGCCGATTTAAAATTACCTCCCGTAAAAGTTCTTTCATATTCTGCTTATTAATATACCCATTAGGAAACTTTAATATTGTACCTGCCACCAAATGGTCATATACCTCAACCATTGAAAGATTAGAATAGTCTAACTTACTTTGGTCTTTAATCCCTCTCATTTATTATTCCTCCTATATTAATTAATATATTCCGTATAACCAATCTATTTATAGGTTAACATAATTTTATATAAAAATCAAGCCATTATATATAATTTTATTTTTGTATCTACCTTTTTTATATTTTATGGTATAATATATTTGGAGATGAATATAATGGAAAATCAATATTGCATGCAAAAAAATTCAAAATTAGTTTGGAAAATAGATAAAATAAATAATAACAAAGTATATCTTTCTATGAATAATAAAAAAATGATTACCGATTTAGGTAATATAACTATTTTAAATTATTATATACCTGAAAAGAATAATAAAGTATCTATCACTACATCTAACAGTACTTCTTCAGAGATAATGTTAAGACACCTTACTAAACTTGATGCAATGGAAGAACTCGACAGATTTATAGATAGTGCTATAACTTCTGGACTTGCTAGAGTAAAAATAATACATGGAAAACATGGTGGTATAATCAGAAAAGCTGTTCATGAGTATTTAGATAATCATCCATATATTTCATCATATAATTTTGGAGATTACCATGAAGGTGGTTTTGGTGTTACAATAGCAAATATAAAACGATACAACTAAACTTATGTTGTATCGTTTTTATATATTTATTGATTTAATAGCCAGGCGTATGATCCTCATAATTAGGAAGTGGTCCAACAGTACTTTGCAAGCTGCTTACAAACCTCTTGCCAACAGTTATAATACCTATTATCAATAATATTATAACTACTACTATTAAAATTTTAACTATTGCTTCTAAAATTTTATTTAAATCAATTACCATTAATTCTCATCTCTTTCGTATACTTCTTGTTTGTTATAATGTGTGTGTAATAACTTATGTGCTTTTTCTCCATTTGGCTTACCTAAGAATTCTTTATATAACTTCATAACACTTTCATTATCACAAGATATTCTATGTGACTCTTTTTCATCTGCTTTATATAATGCTTTTGCTCTTAATCCTGCTACATCGATTGTGGCTCTTTCTTTGGCTGTTCTTATAGGTTGTCCTCCACCCATAATACATCCTCCCGGACATGTCATAACTTCGATAAATTGATATTTACTTTTTCCGTCGCTTACTTCTTCTAATAATTTTCTTACATTTCCAAGTCCTTGAGCTACAGCTATATTTATTTCTTTTCCACCCACATCTACTTTTGCTTCTTTAATTCCTTTTACGCCTCTTAATTTTGAGAAAGCAATATTTTCAATATGTTTACCTGTAACTTGTTTGTTTATAGTTCTTAAAGCAGCCTCCATAACTCCACCTGTAACACCAAATATATGCGCTGCACCCGTAGCCTCTCCAAGTGGACTATCAAAGTTTCCTTCATCTTGATGTGCTAAATCTATGTTTAATTCTTTTAGCATTCTAGCAAGTTCTCTTGTAGTAAGAACTGCATCTACCATTTGTTTACCATCTACTTTAAGTTCATCTCTTTCTATTTCTGCTTTTTTAGCACTACAAGGCATTATAGCAACAGAATAAATATCTTTAGGGTCAATATTCATATTATCTGCATATTTTGTTTTAATTAAAGTTCCTAATATAGACATAGGAGATTTAGTAGTTGATAAATGCTTAAGTACATCAGGGAAAAATTTCTCTGCAAAAGTTATCCATCCACTACTACAAGATGTAATCATAGGAAGCGTACCACCGTTATTTAATCTTTCTAAAAATTCAGTTCCCTCTTCCATAATAGTAACATCTGCTGCAAAATCAGTATCAAACACCTTATCAAAACCAGCTTGTTTTAATGCTGATACCATTTTACCCGTAACAAGTGTTCCTATTTCCATACCAAATTCTTCGCCAAGTGCTGCTCTTATAGCTGGTGCAGTTTGAACAACAACATGTTTTTTAGGATCATTTATAGCATCAATAACTTCTGATATTGCATCTTTTTCTTTTAAGGCAGCAACTGGGCAATGTGCTATACATTGTCCACAACCTACGCATGTTGATTTTGCTATTTCCATATCTTCAGCAACACCTACATATGTATCAAAGCCTCTTTTTACTTTTGTTATAGCTGATACTGTTTGTACTTTATCACAAATACTTATACACTTTCCACACAATATACATTTTGATGTATCTCTAGAAATACATTTTGAACTATCATCACGTATTGCTTTTGTTTTTTCTCCATGGAACCTAATATCTTTAAGTCCAAATTTCTTAGATAAAATTTGTAGTTCACAATTACCATTTCTTGTACATGTAAGGCAAGAAATATTATGATTTGAAAGTATTAATTCTAATGTGTTTTTTCTTGCTTTTAATATTTTTGGTGTATTTGTTCTAACAATCATTCCTTCAGTAGCTGGATATACACAAGAAGTAACTAATCCCCTTGCTCCTTCAACTTCCACCAAGCACATTCTACATGCTCCAACTTCGTTTATTTCTTTTAAGAAACAAAGTGTTGGTATATCAATTCCTAATTTTCTTGCACCATCAAGAATTGTTTGACCTTCTTTAACCTCTACATTTTTTCCATCTATTGTAAATTTAATCATTTTACTCATATTTTTGCCCTCCTACTTACTTATTGCCTTAAATGGACATTTACCTACGCAAACTCCACACTTTATACATACCTTAGGATCAATTTTAAATGGTCCTTGTCTTACTTCTCCGGATATTGCACCTACTGGACATGCTTTCTTACATATTCCACATTGCTTACATTTATCAGGATCAATATGTATATCAAGTAGTTTTTTACATTCTCCAGCTGGACATTTCTTTTCTTTAATATGAGCTTCATATTCATCTCTAAAATATTTTATTGTGCTAAGCACTGGATTTGGAGCTGTTTGTCCAAGCCCACATAAAGATGATGTTTTTATACTATTTGCAAGTTCTTCTAAAAGCTCTATATCTCCTTCTTTTCCATTTCCTTCTGTTATTCTTGTAAGTATTTCAAGCATTCTTTTTGTACCTATTCTACATGGTGGGCATTTTCCACATGATTCATCTACTGTAAATTCTAAGAAGAATTTAGCTAAGTTAACCATACATTTAGAATCATCCATGACAATAAGTCCACCTGATCCCATCATAGAACCTATTTTAGATAGTGATTCATAATCTATCTTTGTATCTATTAATGAAGCTGGTATACAACCCCCACTTGGTCCACCTGTTTGAGCTGCTTTAAATCTTCTTCCTTTAGGTATTCCTCCACCTATATCTTCTACTATTTCCCTTAATGTAACTCCCATAGGAACTTCTACTAATCCAACATTATTTATGCTTCCACCAAGTGCAAATACTTTTGTACCTTTGCTAGTTTCTGTTCCTATACTACTATACCATTTTGCACCCTTTAATATAATTCGTGGAACATTGGCATATGTTTCAACGTTATTTAATAATGTTGGTTTTGCAAATACACCTTTTATTGCTGGGAAAGGTGGTCTTGGTCTAGGCTCTCCTCTTTTTCCTTCAATAGAATTCATAAGAGCTGTTTCTTCACCACATACAAAAGCTCCTGCGCCAAGTCTTAACTCAACATCAAAGTCAAAATCTTTACCTAATATATTTTTTCCAAGTAATCCATACTCTTTAGCTTGTTTTATAGCTATATTTAATCTTTTAACTGCTATAGGGTATTCTGCTCTTACATATATGTAGCCTTGTTTTGCACCTATTGTATAGCCTGCTATTGCCATTGCTTCTAAAATTGCATGTGGGTCACCTTCTAATATACTTCTATCCATGAATGCTCCTGGATCACCCTCATCAGCATTACAACATACATATTTAACTTTGTTATCTGATCCTTTTGCAAAAAGCCACTTCTTACCAGTTGGGAATCCAGCTCCACCTCTTCCTCTAAGTCCTGATTCTAAAAGAACATTAATTACATCATCTTGTGACATTTCTGTTAAAACTTTTTCTAAAGCTTTATAACCATCTACTGCTAAATATTCATCTATATTTTCTGGATTAATAGTTCCACAATTTCTTAATGCAATTCTTTCTTGTTTATTATAGAAATTAAGTTCATGCCATTTTTCTACTAATTTATCTTGTTCTTTGGTCATTAATCTTTCTACATAAGTGTTATTTTCTATAGCATTTACTATATCTTCTGCATCTTCTGGTTTTACTTGTTCATAAAAAATTTCTTCTGGATCTATTACAACAATTGGTCCTTTAGCGCAAAATCCAAAGCAACCAGTTTTCTCTACAGAAACATTTTTTATTTTTCTTTCCTTTAATATTTTAGAAATAGCATCTATAATACTTTGACTTTTAGATGAAGTACAACCTGTTCCAGAACAAATCATAATTCTAGTATTTTTCATTTTCTCTTTAGTAATTTTACGTATTTCTTCCAACTCTTTTACTGATTTTTTCATAGTTTTATTCCTCCTTCTTTCTATATGTGTCAATTATCTTTGGCACCATATCAGGAGTTACTTTTCCATAAACATCTTCATTTACTACAAGAGCTGGAGCAAGTCCACATGCTCCTATACATCTTACAGATTCTAATGAAAACAATCCATCTTCAGTTACCTGTCCTACATCTATTCCAAGATTATCTTTAAATGCATTTATTACTGCTTCTGCTCCTCTTACATAACAAGCTGTACCCATACAAACTTGTACATTGTATTTACCCTTTGGCATAAGAGAAAATCTAGAATAGAATGTTATTATTCCATATATTTCTGATAAAGGTACCCCTAATTTATCAGATAAATATTTTTGATTTGCTTCAGAAATATAGCCATATTCATCTTGAACCTCATGAAGGGCTCCCATTATTCCACCTTTTACATTTTTATATTTTTCTGCTATTTTAACCATCTTGTCATCTACTGCTTGTCCATTACATCCTTTACACTTTTTCACACTAAACACTCCTTAAATTTAATTTTCTATATCAAAATATACTGTGTCTACATTACCATTTTTATCTTCTAATGTTAATATATAACTTCCCATATCTGATATTTTTTTACCACTTTTAAATTTTATCTTTTTTCCATCTTTAGTTAAAGTTACCTTTTTTACTTGGTCTGTAATTTTAGGCGTTACAGCATGTGTATAAACAGCTCCATTTTCAACGCCTATTACCATACTAGATTTGCCATTTACATCTATATATGCACTACTTTCTACTATTTCGCCTAATCTACTTTTCTCTATTTTATTATACACAGTAATAGTAGCTAATACTATTAGAAGTATAATAGATATTCTTGTTACAAATATTGCTCCATTTACTTTATATTTTCTTTTCTTTATTTTACATGCCTTTTTATCTACCATTTATCTTCTCCTATTTATTCATTGCATCCTGACTACCAAGCACATTAACTATTTTATGTTTAACCATATTTTTTACAGCTTCTCTAGCCTTTCCTAAATATGTTCTTGGATCAAAAACATCAGGAGTATTTACAAAACACTGCCTAATATTGGCTGTCATTGCTAAACGTATATCAGAATCAATATTTATTTTACACACACCATACGTAGCTGATTTTCTAAGTAAGTCTTCTGGCACTCCCTTTGCACCAGGAATGTTTCCACCATATTTATTACACATATTAACAAACTCTTCAGGTACTGATGATGCACCATGAAGAACTATTGGAAAACCTGGAAGTCTATTTGATATTTCTTCTAAAATATCAAATCTAAGTTTAGGCTCCCCTTTAAATTTATATGCACCATGACTTGTTCCAATAGCAATTGCAAGCGAATCACATCCTGTTTTTTCTACAAACTCAACTGCTTCATCTGGACTTGTAAAATTAGCATCTTCTGCTGCAACATTTACATCATCTTCTATTCCGGCAAGTTTTCCTAATTCTGCTTCTACAACAACACCTTTTGAATGAGCATATTCTACAACTTTTTTTGTTAGCTCTACATTTTCTTCAAAACTATACTTTGAACCATCTATCATAACTGAAGTAAAACCACTATCTATACAATCTTTACAAAGTTCAAAACTATCTCCATGGTCTAGATGTAGCGCCACATCTATATCTTTTCCTTTTAATTTTGCATCTTCTATTGCTGCTTCTACTAATTTTCTAAGATATATTGGATTAGCATATTTTCTTGCTCCACTTGATACTTGAAGTATAACTGGCGAATTTGTCTCAATTGCTGCCTCCATTATACCTTGAACGATTTCCATATTATTTACATTAAATGCCCCTATTGCATACTTTCCTTCGTATGCTTTTTTAAACATTTCTGTAGTTATTACAAGTCCCATATTATTACCCCTTTTCCTTCTAATATTCATGATAAATTTTACTATAACATTTGCCCTATGTCAACGATATTTACTAGTAATTTACCTAGTTGTAAAATATATGAAATATATATAAAATAAAGGTTAGGAATTTAATCCTAACCTTTAAATTGGTTAAACAAGAATATCTACTGCAAGCTGCGCCAAAGGTGATCTTACTGTATCTTTTCCTCCACCTAATGTAATTTGTCTGCAGAGCGATTGTCCTTTCATCATTTCAGAAAGATATACTAATCCGTTATAGTTTTCTGAAAGTTCCGGAGAATCTATCTGAGTTGGGTCTCCTAAGAATATGAACTTGGAACCTTCACCTGCTCTTGATACAATAGATTTAGCAAATTCAGGGTCTACGTTCTGCATTTCATCAATTATAAACCAACGCTTAGCAATGCTTCTTCCACGTAAATACCCCAATGGCTGTATTTCTATTATACCTGTTTCAAACAAATCTGCACGTATCTTAGCACGTTTCTTTGAGTAACTATCAAAGTCCACTTCTGCCTTGTCATCGTCGTACTTTCTACCACTTGGATTATATATTCTTTCCAAGTTATCATATACGCCATATATATATGGATCAAACTTGTTTTCTATTTCTCCAGGTAAATAGCCATACTCTTCACCATTACCATTTTCAATTGGCCTTGTTATAAGCATTTGGTTATAAATACGTTTTTCCATAGTCTGATAAAGTCCTGATGCAACTGAACAATACGTTTTACCGGTACCTGCATCGCCCTTTATAATCACAAGAGGAGTATTTTCATCCATTAATGCATGAAGTACAAATCTTTGTTTTACATTTTTAGGTTTAATATCATAAGGATATCTTCCATTATGAATCGGAACCACTTTTTCTCCATCAAAATATGCCAAAGCCGATGTCGAACTACTCTCACCCTCTATAACAAGATATAGATTTGTAAGCCATTCTATCTTATCATATTCGTATATGTCTGTTACATCTAACCACCCGTAAGTATGAAGCTTATTAATAGCTGATGATGAAGTAAACACATTAGCGTAACCTTTATATTGGTCTCTTATAGTAGGAAATACTCTGTCTTTTAATTCTTCTGCAATAATATCAATGTTTCTTGCTTTCATTCTAAGCGTCTCATCATTACATATAAGAACAACATTTTTGCCTTCTTTTTGAAGACCCTTACATGTTTGAAGTATACGCTTGTCTTTTGCTGAAATATTAGATACATCAACATCCTGATCAGTGTAATTAATACTTACTCTAAGATGTGTACCATTTTCAAGTGTAACTCCCTTTGTCATAAGCTCTTTGCTATCAAAGTCTTCTGACAAATATCTTAGCAGTTTCTTTCCTATAGCTCTTCTTGCTGATTTTTCTTTCTTTAACGAATCTTTCAAATCCTCAAGCACAGCCATAGGTATTACAATATCATTATTTCCAAACCTAGAGAGAGAATCCTCAGATGTGAGCAAAGCAGGTTTGTTTAACACATAAGTTTTTTTCATAAAACTACCTCATTTCTTAAATTTTTTTGACAATAAATTATTATGGTCACATATATACCATTGTTTAGTTAGTATAACTTAATTTTGCTCAAAAATCAATAGTTTTGTCGAATTTTGACGCATTTCTTTTAATCTTTGTTTAGTATATTTTATTACTCATAATATTGTGTTTTTTGAATATATATTTATTGTTAAAACAAGGAGGGAGTCTGTGGGAATTTGTGGTTATATAAATTATAGTGAAAAAATTAAAAATAGCAAAATAATATTAGAAATGACAGAGAGTATAAAGAAATCAAATATAAAAAAGTCAGAGGTAACTATTAATAATGTTTGTGCATTTGGTCATACTAATCAAACTATTATAGATCTACTTGAAAAAGACAAAACTACAACATATGAATATAACTCAAACAAATACACAATTACATATAACGGAACCATATATAACAAAGAAGAAATAAAAAAAGATTTAATCCAAAATGATTTTAAGCTTAAAACTTGTTCAGATGAAGAAATAATCTTAGCAAGTTATATAAAAGAGAAAGAAAAATGTTTAGATAAATTAAATGGCTCTTTTGCTTTTGCTATATATTCTGAAAAAGAAAATTTATTATTTATAGCAAGAGACAGACTTGGAATTAAACCGTTATTTTATACTATTTCAAATAGCACATTAATATTCGCATCTGAAATAAAAGCAATTTTAAAACATCCAAATGTAAAAGCTATAGCTGGCGAAAGAGAATTAATGGAACTACTTGGACTTGGTCCAGCTCACAGTCCTGGAAACACATATTTTAAAAATATACACGAATTAAAACCAGGACATTATGCAACTTATTCAGGGATTAATTTTAACACCTATTGCTATTGGGATTTAAAAACCAAAGTTTGTGAAGATGATATATATACTGCTATAGATAAAACAAAACAGCTAGTAACTAGCTCTTTAAAGATGCAATTAAATTCTGATGTTCCTGCATGCTGTATGCTCTCTGGTGGACTTGATTCTAGTATATTAACAACACTCGCAAAAGAAGAAAATTCTAAATTGTCAACATTTTCAATAGATTATATAGGAAACGATACATCATTTGTATCAACTTCTTATCAACCTACGCAAGATGCTGAGTTTGTTAAAATTATGAGTGACTATCTACATACAAATCATAAAACTATATATTTAAAAAATGATGATTTGTTTTATTTATTAAAAGATGCAATGATTGCTAGAGATATGCCAGGAATGGCAGATGTAGATACTTCAATATATGCTTTTTGCAAAGAAATATCTAGTAGTGGATTTAAAGTTTGTATTTCCGGTGAATGTTCAGATGAAATATTTGGAGGGTATCCATGGTATTATAGAGAAAAACTTGTAAATTACACCTCTTTTCCTTGGGCTTTGTCTGATGATATAAGAAATGATATATTAAAAATTAATGTTTGTAAAAATTATAACGTAAAAGAATATATTAAAGAATGCTATAATAACACTTTAAAGAATGTAGAATTAAATTCTTCAAATGAAATGGAAAATAAATTTAGAAAAACAAATTATTTAACAATAAAGTGGTTTATGAACACCTTAATAGAAAGAACTGATAGAGCAGCTTCATCAAATGGACTTGAGGTAAGAGTTCCATTTGCAGATCATCGAATATTTGAATATCTGTATAATGTTCCTGCAAGATATAAGTTAGGGTTAATACATAATAGTGAGCCTGTTGAAAAATATCTCCTTAGAAAAGCATTTGAACAAGATTTACCAAAAGAAATAGTATATAGAAAAAAATCCCCATTCCCTAAAACTTATTCTAATGATTATTTAAGTTTAGTAGAAAATGAAGTTTTAAAAATATTAAAAGATGATTCTTCACCTATTCATAATATAATTAATACTGATTACTTGAATAATATTCTTAACAGTCATGGTGATATTTTAAAAGAAAACTGGTTTGGTCAATTAATGACTTATCCACAAACCTTAGCATACTTAATCCAAATTAATATGTGGCTTGAAGAATATAATGTATCTTTAGAAATATAATATAAAAAGCGAAAGAGCCACGAAATAATAATCCGTAACTCTTTCACCAAACATATATATAATTATAGAAGAAGGAAGGCAAATATGCTTTAACAATCTAACTCTATAATAATCAAAAATTAGTGGATTTGTTTTATATACTAATTAAAAAAATATTTTTTTGTTATAAAATTCTTTAACTAAATATAGTACATATAATACATGTAAAACAAAACTTATTTAAAAATAAAAAAACAAAATTTATACTGTTATATTTTTTAATTAAATAATATCAAATTATCTCTGACATAATTATTATACCACATTTTATAATTATGTCAAGTGCTTGTCGCGAAATTCTTTATACAATTCAAATTTTACACATACTAAATTATATGATATAATGTCAAAAACAATATTTTTATATGAAAATTAATATTTAAATACTATCAACTTATTCTTAGCATTTGTAAAGGAGGTATTATACCATGGATTTAAAAACTGCACAAAAAGAACTCCAAAAAACATCTAAACAGAAAACATATTTTGATTGCACAATGCTATTTAACACTTTAACGAGCAAACAAAAAGAAGATTTAATTTTGAATTCTAAAAACAAAACTAAAAACAATTCTTAAGTGTCTCTGTAATTAAAATGTAAAGATGTTAAAAGCAAGCCAAAAATGTGGCTTGCTTCTTCTATTATATTTATATTTTACATTTGAATTTTAGGTTCTACTGTAAATCTAATTCCTGTTTTTTCTTCATTATCAATAGTAACCTCTGTAAATGATGGTGTACATGTAAGCTCAACACCTGAAGGTGCTACAAATCCTCTTGCTATTGCTACTGCTTTTATTGCTTGATTTATTGCTCCTGCTCCTATAGCTTGCATTTCTACTTTTCCATTTTCTTTTACTAAACCTGCTATTGCTCCTGCTACTCCATTTGGACTAGACTTTGCTGATATCTTTAATATTTCCATAACTTCCTCCTCTTATGTACACTAAGTTATACCAATAACCTATAAAAAAATTATACTTAATATCAAAAAAATATGCAATAGTTAAATTGCATATTTTAATCAATATTATATCTTTTTATACTTACTGCCCTATTTGTATTATCATCTGTTTCAACGATTATACTTCTAAACTCGCCCGGATTATCACTACATTCATATTTTATTCTTTCTTTAGTTACAAATCTTCCTACTGCAATTTCTTTTTTTAGTCCAAGCACGCTACCTTTTGGGCCACACATTCCAACATCAGTTATATATGCAAGACCTGAATCATACACAGTTTCATCCGATGTTTGTACATGTGTGTGTGTACCAAATACACATGTAGCATCATTTTCTAAAAAATAACTCATTGCTATCTTTTCTGCTGTTGCTTCTGCATGGAAATCTACAAATATATAATCTACTTTTTCTTGTTTTAACTTATCTACAATTTCTTTTGCCTTATCAAAAGGATCAGAAATATATTCTTGATTTAATTCTCCCATTCCTACTTTACCAAGTAAATTTATAGTAGCAATCTTTTTTCCGTTTAAATTATCTATATATACTCCATGTCCTGGCAAATTAGTAACATTTGCAGGAATAAGAAGTCTATCAACATTTGCATATAGAGTTTTTGCCTCTTTTCTATAGTATAAATGATTTCCCATAGTAATAACATTAGCACCAAAAGAAAAAATTTCCTTCATTTCTTTTTCTTTTATTCCTCTTCCATTTGCAGAATTCTCTCCGTTTATTATTATATAGTCAATTTTTTCTTTTTCCACTATATGATTAATATTATTCTTTATAATATTTAAACCACTTCTACCAACAACATCTCCTATAATTAAAAATCTCAATTTTACACCTTCTATCTTATACAAAAAGGCGACAAAAATGTCGCCCATCCTTTTATTATTTTGCTGTTTCTATTGCTCTAGTTTCTCTTATAACATTTACTTTAACTTGACCCGGATAGTTCATTTCCTTTTCAATTTGTGATGCTATGTTTCTAGCCATTAAAACTGCTCCAGCATCATCAATTTCTTCTGGTTTTACAATAATTCTAACTTCACGTCCAGCTTGAATTGCATAGGATTTATCTACACCTTTGTAGCTATTACATATTTCTTCTAGTTTTTGAAGACGTTTAATATATGTGCTAACAGTTTCTTTTCTAGCACCTGGTCTTGCAGCAGAAACTGTATCTGCAGCTTGAACTAATATTGCTTCTAAAGTCTCAGCTTCTGTATCTCCATGATGAGCTGCTACAGCATTGATAACTTTATCTGATTCTTTATATTTTTTAAGAATTTCAACACCAAGTTCAACGTGTGTTCCTTCTGCTTCATGGTCAACAGATTTTCCAATATCATGAAGTAATCCTGCTCTTTTTACAAAAGATACATCTAAGCCCAACTCTGATGCTAAAAGGCCTGCAATATGCGCTACTTCAATAGAATGGTTAAGTACATTTTGTCCATAACTTGTTCTATATCTTAATTTTCCAAGTAATTGAACTAAATCAGGATGTAGATTAATAACTCCTGTTTCATAAAGAGCTCTTTCTCCTTCATCTTTAATTGTATTTGATACTTCTACTTTAGCCTTTTCAATCATTTCTTCTATTTTTCCAGGATGTATTCTTCCATCTGTCATAAGTCTTTCAATTGCTATTCTTGCTACTTCTCTTCTTATAGGATCAAAGCTTGATAACACGATAACATCCGGTGTATCATCAATTATTATATCTATTCCTGTAAGAGTTTCTATAGCCTTAATATTTCTTCCTTCTCTTCCTATAATTCTACCTTTCATATCATCACTAGGAAGATTTACAACAGAAACTGTAGCTTCAGCTGTATGATCTGTTGCACATCTTTGAATTGCTTCAGCAACCATTGTTTTAGCTTTTTTCTCTGCTTCATATTTAGCTTTGTTTTGGCTTTCAATGATATATGCAGCCATTTCTTGTTTCATTTCATCTTCTAAGCTTTTCATTAATTCTTTTTTAGCTTCTTGCTCTGTCATTTTAGATATTCTCAAAAGCTCATTATGCTTTTCGATTTCTTTATCTTTAAGTTTTTTCTCTAAAATGTCAAAGTCTTTTTGTTTTTTAACAAGATTATTTTCTTTTTCTTCTATAATACTAAATCTTTTATCTAGTAAATCTTGTCTTTGGTTAATCATTCTTTCAGATTCTTTTAGTTCATTTTTTCTGTTTAAAATTTCTTTTTCTGCTTCTTCTTTTTGTTTTAACGCATCTGCTTTTGCTTCAACAACTGCCTCTTTTTTTATTCTCTCAGAATCCTTTTCAGCCTCTTCTAGAACTTTCTTAGCTTGCATCTCAGCACTATCTAAGTCTCTTTCAGCTAATTTTTTTCTGTGATTAGAACCTACATTAAAAAATATAGGTGATAGAGTAGCAGCAGTAATAGCAAAAGTCACTATTATTGGTACTAACATAAAAACCTCCATCTTTAATATTAAATTTTCAATGTTCAACATCTATTATATTTATACCTATCACGGCATACTTCTTTATATATTTGATATTGATTAATAATCATACTGTTTTATTTTCTTGCACAAGATGTATATCTAATACACCTATCATAAATTATATAATTATTTTTGATAATATGCAAGTAATTTTACAAAAATAAATATGAATATAAAAAAATGGTCAATGTTTAACATCCACCATTTTCAAATATATATTTACTCTTTTATTTCTTTTTCATGATTTAAAGGAAGTTCTAGCAGTTCTGGCTTTTGCAAATATCTTTTAAGAAGCAAAAATGATTTTGCATAATATAACCCATCACAAATTCTTTCATCAGCTACTACCTTTATATTTATATAGCTTTGAATATTTCCTTCAAGATCTTTTTCATATTTTTTAGAACCCATTGCAAAAAATACACTTGTTGTACCAAAATCATATATATGATGATATATAGCATCTATTCCAAGTGAACCTAAATTTGTTAAAAACGCGCTTGTATGAAATGGCGATGCATTAATTACTGCTTTTGGAAGCAAATTATGCTTATCCATCCACATTATTATTCCAACTACACCTTTTATAAGGAAGTTTGGAAAGGATAATATAAAATCAGCTAGCTTATCAGTTATATTTTTAGTAGTTACTTTCTTATTTTCTTCTACAACTTCTTTAATTTGATCTGATATAGTGAAAATTGTATCATCTGGTTTTATTTTAAATTTTACAGTAGTCTCTACTGCCTCATCCATCATCTGTTTTTTTATAGCAAGAGAGATAACCGTTTCATTTCTTTGATAAATTTGTCTATTCATTATAAAACGATTAAGCGCTGGTCTTTCATATAAAAGTCTCCCTATAGCAGCAATAATTATCTCCATATGAGTAATTCTAATTCCCTCTGCTTTTTTCTTTTTAATATATTCATTTACCTTATCAAGATATATTCTATCTTCAAAGAATACCTGTGAATCAGTTCTAGTTTTCATTATATATGGTATCAACTTAAATATAGCATCTAATTTTTTTACCCTAACACCATCTGCTCTTTTTCCAAACATATTAAACACCCCTCAATATTTTTACCTTCTAAATATTACGTAAGCTATATATACAATATATATACTAATAAGTGTAAGCCCTTCAGCCCTAGAAATTTCAATCTTTCTCTTAGTAAATAACACCATTACTAAACATACTAAAATAAACACAAAACAGTCAATAAATAACGACGTTTCTGTAAGCTTTATAGGATTTGCAAGTGATGCACAACCTATTACAAATAGTGTATTAAACATATTACTTCCTATTAAGTTACCTATAGCTATATTTATTCTGTTTTTCTTTATTGCAGCGATAGAAGTACTTATCTCAGGAAGCGAAGTTCCTACTGCAATTATTACTATAGATATAAAAGTTTGACTTACCTTGAAAAATTCTGCTATATGAACTGCACTATTTACAGCCATTTCTGCGCCAAAATATACCATACTTGCTCCAATTATACCTATTATCAAGTTCTTAAGTAGTGCTTTTACATCTTTCATAGTAAGAACTCTTTCTTCTTTTTTCTCTTCTGGTACTTGCTCTCCTCTTGCAATTTTTTCTTGTCTTTCTTTTTGCTTTTTCTCTTTCCTATCTCTTAAATATTCTCCAAATTCATATAAAGTATAGTACATAAATACAGCAAAGAACATAAGTAATATTACGCCATCAGTCCTTGATATAACGTTGTATTTTAAATCTGTTCCAAACGTGTCCATTAATATAACTGTTAAAATTATGCTTGAAAGAAGACTCATCTTCATATCTTTTCTCACTGTTTCTCTTAAGAGTTTTAGTGGATGCATAAGACATATCATTCCTAAAATACAGCACATATTAAATAAGTTGGTACCAACTATATTACCTATTACAAATTCAGCATTATTATCTAAAGATGCTGTAACTGAAAGTAAAAGCTCCGGCAAACTCGTCCCTACACATACAAAAGTAAGTCCTATTATTATTTCACTAATTTTAAATATTCTACCTATATTAGACCCTGCATCAACAAAGATATCAGAACCTTTTACAAGTAAAATAAGTCCTACAAGCATAGCAATTATACTTAGTAATATTTCCATTTCATTCTCCTTTGTTTATTATTAACATTTATATGTAATTTTTAAGTATGTTATACACTTTATGAACAGGTAGTCCCATTACAGTCCAAAAATTACCATTAATTTTTTCTATATGTTTTGTAAAATCACCTTGAACAGCATAAGCACCTGCTTTATCATAGGCTTCACCCGTATCAATCCACCTTGTTATTTCTTCATCAGTCATATTTGATATATATACTTCTGCTAAATCATAATCAATATACTCTTTATATCCTCCATCTTTTTCTACTAATATTGCTAAAGATGTAATAACATTATGTTTAGTTCCTTGAAGCGTTTTAATCATGCTTATTGCATCATCTCTATCTTTTGGTTTTCCATATATTTTACCATCTATATCTACCACCATGGTATCAGAACCTATTACTATTCTATCGCCACATGTCTTATCAAATACGCTTTTCGCTTTAATATATGCTAAACTTTCTGCTTGCTCTTCAATTGTTAGTTTTTCATCTATTATCTCTTCTTCATCGCTCACAATTACATCAAATTCTTTAGTTATCATTGCTAGTATTTCTTTTCTTCTAGGCGATTTAGAAGCTAATATAACTCTCATTTTTACCTCCAGGTATAAAATACCGATATTAGTATAACACATATGTCAAAAAATTTTCTACCCTTTTTCAAACATTTGTATATATTAATATATTTCTTTTTGTTTTCAATAATTAATGATATAATGTATATCATAAGGAAGTGATTAAAATAATTTCAAATAATGACATATTAGAATTTCTCTTAAACAATAAAGATGAAAAATATAGGAATTTTTCTTCGTCGCTAATCCCAGAAAGTCACGAACTAATTGGAGTAAGACTGCCACTTCTTAGAAATCTTGCTAAACAAATTGCAAAAGAAAACAATGTATATGAATACTTAAAAAATGCCAGTTCAAAGTATTTTGAAGAAATAATGTTACAAGGTTTAGTAATTGGTTATTACAACGCTGATATTCAAACTATTATTAACCTTTGCTCTAAATTTGTCCCTAAAATTGATAATTGGTCTATTTGTGATAGCTTTTGTAATAGTTTAAAAATATCAAAAAAATATCCGACCGAAATATATAATTATATAACTAATTATATAAACTCTGATAAGCCTTATGAATTAAGATTTTTAATTGTTATGCTTCTTAATCATTACATAGATAAAAACTATTTATATGATATATTTGATATTATAGGAAGAATAAAAAAAGAAAACTATTATGTTAAAATGGCTATAGCTTGGCTTATATCTGTTTGTTATATACATTTCCCCAAAGAAACATTAAACTATTTAACAACCTGCACACTTGATAAATTCACATATAACAAAGGTCTACAAAAAATAATAGAATCATATAGAGTAAGTAATGAAAGCAAAAAAATAATCAGAAATATGAAAAAATAATTTATTACACATCTATCACTAACTTTTCACCATTTGTTCATAATTAACCTATATAATATGCTCATAAACTATTAATGGTTTATACAGTTAACTTTGTTATTCATACTAAAACCCCAAAAAGCAACCAAGATTAAATCTTGATTGCTTTTTTCAATTAGTTTTCAATATTAGTTAAATAGTCCATTTGGCCTTATTTAACATCTCAATCATATCCTTTTCCTGCTTTTTGTCTTTATGCCGTTTTAAAATAGTTTCAATTCTTTTTATTCTCTTATTGCAAGCCTTAATTTGTTTTTTATTTCTTGCTTCAAAAAATATTTTATCATATTCTCTTACTAGTTTTTTCTCATCAGAACCAAAAGACATTATAATTCTTACTGGAAATGTAACAATAGATAAAACTATACTAAATGCTATTATACAAATTGATATTATAACTGCAAATATTTCTCGCCAGAACTTTAATAATATCCATCCTACAATAACACCTAATAAAGCTGCTATAAAAATTTTAAACATTATATTTCTCCCTCCATATTAATTTTAGGTTTATTTTAATTAACATAATTATTATATCATATCATTCATCTATTGTCAAAAACGTTGATTTTTTTACTTTATCATGCAAAAAGAAAACTCTTCCCATACTTAAGGAAAAGTTTTCTTTATTTATTATTTTACTTCAACTGTTATAACAGCTGGATTGACTACGCCTTCAGCATCTTCAACACCATACTTTTTATTATGCCACCTGCGAAGATCATCACCGTGCTTCCAACACTGTGAAAGTACATTTACTGCACATCCATACATATGTCCTGTGATGCCTTCTGTATCACATAAAATATATGTTGTATCTGCAATTTCAAATACAGTCTTATTATATTTTTTCATAAGATGTTGCATATACTTTGCCCAACGCTTAGCGTATCTTACAATAGCCTCATTATATCCACAATCAGAGTTAATTCTTACATATTTTCTCCAATTCTTAGCTGCATCTTTATCTTTATATCTAAGACGCGTTTTTGCTTCTACTTCTGCAATCTCTTCTCGAACTTTCTTTTTTCGAGTTATAACTTTCAATTCTTTTGCTCTTTTTGCTCTATATTGAGGTGTTTTCATATATTTTTCGCGCTCAATACGATGCTCTACAGCATCTATTTCAAGACCTTCATAATATTTACCCAAGATTTTATTCTTATCTGCATTGCTTGGGATTATGAAGAATTTTACTCCATTAAAGCTAAATTTAATGGCATATAATTCATTACTTTCAACATTAGGATACGCTTTTAAAAGTTCTTTTTTAAAATTAGAACCTTCTTCAAAACACCCCTCAATAAACTCGCCATATGTTTGAATATCATCTCCGAGCATAGGATCAAGTGTTGCAGTATAGCCATCATAATCTATTACATTTAATCTGTATCTACTGCTCACCCTGAACATCCGTGATTGCTCATCATAGCCTATACCTTCATATTTCACAATTGTTGCCATATTATACTCCTCCTTAAAATTATTTATTAGTTTTATATAATATATTTTCCAATTACAAATTATATCATATTACTTATAAAAAAACAACTTGTATTTACATAACTTGACACAGAATATAATTTTAAATATAATATATGTGTAAACATTAATTACTTCAAAAATAATTTTATAAAGGAGACTTATTAATGAAAATATTGTTTATTGATGATAATCCATTAGGAAAGATAACGCCTATCATTGAATATTGCAAGCTAGAACAAATCGAATTTCAATATGAAATTGTACAAAGTGTAAATTCTGCTATTAAATATATTTTTTCTAACTTGAATGAAATTGATTTAATAGTATCGGATCTTGGCTTGCCACGCTACGACGATGGCTCTGATTATGGCATTTTAAATGGATTAGATATTATAGATGAGTTAATAAGAAAAAACATAACTATACCTATAATAATCAATTCTACAACAGATATACCAAATCTACGTAAGTATGCTGATTTAAACACACCAATTAATCAGAGATTTTATTATGTTCAATCTCTTAATGGACTTCTATTAAAACTCTATTTAAAGAAATATTTTAAATAACTATTTAACTTTACCACAAAATACACTATTTTTAAAAAATAGTGTATTTTTTTATACCAAACACAAATAATATAAATGTACAAGAAAGGATGATTGTATGAAAGAAAAAAATGAACTTATACTTCATATCTACCAAGATGCTGAAATGGCATGTTTTACAATAAATAAACTTATGTCAGACTTAAAAGAAAAAGACAACAAAATAAAAAAAATAGTTGGAGATATACATAAAGATTATGAAGTATGGAGACAAAAAACAAAAAACATTTTGCAAAAGGAAAATGCTGAGATTTCTGAAAATCCATTAATTGCAAAATTTATGGCTAGCATGTCTATTAAAAGAGAAGTAATATCTGATAATAGTGATTCTGCTATAGCTGACATGCTTATTCAAGGAATATCTATGGGAAGCATAGATATGAATAAAAAAATAAGTGCATACAAAGATGAAGTAAGCAAAGATGATTTAAATATGGCAAAAGAATTTCTAAAGTTCCAAGAAAAAACTATAGAACATTTAAAAGAATATTTATAAATAATAATCGTACAAAAAACAACTTACTATTATATTTAGTAAGTTGTTTTTTAACTGGAGCGAGTTGTGGGAATCGAACCCACGCCAAAAGATCGGAAGCCTTTTATTCTACCACTAAACTAAACTCGCATCTATGTAATATATTTTAACATAATATATTACACTTTTCAACTTTATAACAAATTAGTTCTTTGTATTTCTTTAAAGCACTTTCTACAAACAGGAATATATTCTACCCCTTCTCCGTCTATTGCTACTTCACTTCCTTTTGTAATCGGTTTTCCATCCTTCATTCTAACATTAAATCTAGCTTTGATTGGTTCATCAAGACAGTTAAAACATAGTGTTGGTATTTCCTCTATTTCATCTGCAAACTCAATTAAAGCTTTTACTCCTGGAAATAATTCACCCTGAAAATTATTTTTTAATGCATACGCTATAACTGCAATATCTTTTTTATCACATATATCCGTTAATTGCTCAACTTGTTTTTTGCTTAAGAACTGTGCTTCGTCAACAATAACACACTTAACCTCTTTACCTCTTGCATTTTCTTTTATAAAGAATTTATATGCATCATCCGTTTCTTCTAACAAAACATCTACTTTTTTACTAAACCCTGTTCTACTAACAATAGTATCTCCACCTTTAGTATCTATTGCTGGTTTCATAAGCAATACTCTATGCCCTAATTGTTCATAATTGAATATTACTCTTAAAGCTTCCATAGTTTTACCAGCGTTCATAGCGCCATAGCATAATTTTAATTTTGCCATATTAAATCCCCCTAAATATAACAATAATATTAAAATTCAACTTTATTTTTCCTATGTTTTTTATTATTTTTATCTTTCGTAAATACTATTATTCAGGTTTTATAAGCGTAAGAGCAACTTTCTTTTTATCTAAAAATATTTCATCTACGTAGCATTCTACTATGTCACCAACACTCAGTACCTCTAATGGATGTTTAATATATTTATCAGTTATCTTTGATATATGAACTAGTCCATCATTTTTTATTCCTATATCAATGAATGCTCCAAAATCAACAACATTTCTAACTGTTCCTTGAAGTTTCATACCATGTTTTAAATCTTCTAATTTTAAAACATCACTTTTTAAAATTGGAGCTGCAAGTTCATCTCTAGGATCTCTTCCTGGCGCAATTAAACACTTAATTATATCCTCTAATGTATATTTATCTATTTGTAACTTATCAGATTCTGTCTCAATATTAATACCCTCTAATTTGTCTTTTATTTTAGATGTTCCTATTTCATCAATTGATATTTCTAAATGTTCTAAAAGTTTTAATGTTTTTTCATAACTTTCTGGATGTATTGCCGTCTTATCTAATATATTATTCCCATCAATAATTCTAATAAATCCTATAGATTGCTCATATGCTTTATCACCATATGATTTTATCTTCTTTAATTCTTCTCTAGATGTTATTTTACCATTTTTATTTCTATAATCAAGTATTGCATCAATAGATTTTTTATTTAATCCAGATACATATGATAAAAGTGATCTACTTGCAGTATTTATATTTACCCCAACATTATTTACTGCTTTAGTTACGACAAAATTTAATGATTCATCTAGTCTCTTTTCATGAACATCATGTTGATATTGTCCAACACCTATACTCTTTGAATCTATTTTAACAAGTTCACTAAGTGGATCTTGTAATCTTCTTGCTATACTTATTGCACTTCTCTCTTCAACATGTAACTTAGGAAATTCTTCTATAGCAAGTTTACTTGCAGAATATACACTAGCACCTGCTTCGTTAACAATTATATATTTTACACTTCTTTTGCTATCTTTTATAGTATCTGCAATTAAAGCTTCACTTTCCCTTGACGCTGTTCCGTTACCTATAGCTATAATATCTACTTTATATTCATCAATTAAATCAAGAATTTTCTTTTTACTTTCTTTATATTGATTCTTAGGTTCATGTGGATATATTACTGTTATGTGATTTGGTTTTCCTGTTCCATCTACTATTGCAAGTTTACATCCAGTTCTATATGCAGGATCTAGTCCTAATACTACCTTTTCTTTCATTGGTGGTTGCAGAAGCAATTTTTCTAAATTTTTTCCGAACACATCAATAGCAACTTCTTCTGCTTCTTCTGTTAATTCTCTTCTTATTTCTCTTTGTATGCTTGGAAAAATTAATCTTTTATAGCTATCTTCAATTGCTTCAGTAACATATGTGTACACCGGTGAACTTTTTTGATTTTCATATCTTATTATTTTACTTTCTAACCATTTTAAAACATATTCCTTATTGTCACCTATTGATACTGTCAATATATTTTCTTTTTCTCCCCTATTTAAAGCAAGTACTCTATGTGGCTTTATATTTTTTAATTTTTCACTATATTCATAGTACATGCTATAAGTTTTATTTTCATCTTCAGCACCTTTTTTTATTTTGCTAGTTATATCAGAATATTTCATTAAATTATTTCTAATCCATTTTCTATAATTAGAATTATCACTTATATTCTCTGCAATAATGTACTTAGCACCTACTATTGCATCTTCCTCACTTTTTACATTTTCATTTAAATAATCTGATAGTTTAGGCATCTGGTTTGGAAACTTCATAAATATTTTTGCTAGTGGTTCTAATCCATTTTTTATAGCTTCAGTTGCTTTAGTCTTTTTCTTTTCTTTAAATGGTCTATATATATCTTCAACTTCAACTAATTTCTTAGCATTATATATTTCGTTTTTTAGTTCATCTGTCATCATACCTTTTTCGGCTATTAAACGAATAATATCTTCTTTTCTATTTAACAGATTTACCTCATACTCATATACTTCTGATATTTTTCTTATCTGTTCTTCATCTAAATTCCCGGTAACCTCTTTACGATATCTTGCTATAAAGGGTATTGTATTTCCTTCCTGTAATAACTCTAATGTTTTACTTACTTGAAGCTTTTTTACACCTAATTCTTTACTTATTTCTTCTATTATGTTGTCATTCATATACTTTTATCTCCTCTTCTATTATACATTTTTGGCCGTAGAAAAGTTGAAACAGCTATTTTACTGTTTCAACCTTTTTCTTTAGTAAAATAAATTTATATATTTATATTAATATTTTCCCTTTCATTAGCCTGAATTTCAAAAAGCGATGCTTCCTTAAATCCAAATATTCCTGCAATTATATTTGAAGGCACCGAATGAACTTTTGTATTATACACAGTTACATCTGAATTATATATTCTTCTTGCAGCTTGAAGCTGACTCTCTACTTTTGAAAGTTGTTTTTGCAAATTTAAAAAGTTCTCATTTGATTTTAATTCGGGATAATTTTCTACAACTGCTAAAAGCTGATTATATCTGTTATTAAGCTCTGCATTTACTGACATGCTTTGATTGTTATTATTTACATATTCTGCTCTAATTTCAGTTATCTTTTCCAATATACTTTCTTCATACCTTGCATACCCTTTTACAGTTTCAACCAAATTTGGTATTAAATCAAATCTTTGTTTTAAATATACATCTATTGTTCCTGCTGATTGATTAACTTTTTGTGATAAATGTACAAGTTTGTTATACGATGATGCAATCCATATTACCAATATAACTATGGCTATAACTACAAACCAAATTGGATTTAATCCTTCCAAAATTGTCTCTATTATAGATAAAATGAAGACTATACCAATAATCATACCTATAATAAATAATATAAACTTTAATAATATGTTTCCATTTCTACTATTTTTTTTCATATTCTTTTTTCCTCCTTATATTTCTGTTTCATTTATTATACTACAAATCTTTTCTGTTACGTGTTTTACTCCTTGTATAATGTCATAATATTTTTAAGTTTATCAAGTTGCATAGATTTTCCAAACACTTCAGGTTCAAACATTTCTCCTGTATGAAATCTTATATGCATTATATCATTATTTATATAAAATTCAAACTTAACTTTACATATTTTCGACAATCTCATAAGTTCTGCCATTATATCCGATGTAAGTATTTGCATTGTTTTCATCTTATCATCTGTTAACACATCAAACCCTTTTTCAAATTCTGTCATATCTATTTTTAATCTGTCTATAGGTCCACCAAACCAGTTAAGCTGATTTTTTACAACTTTAATATAACATCCTATATCTTTTGGTAAATTAATACTTCCAGCTAATCCATTGAAGCCATTATAGGCGTTTCTGTTTTCTAAATCTATTTCGCTATATGTCCTTGTTTGAGCATACACTTCTGCCATTGTGAGCTGTAACTTTTCATCTATATTTTCTTTATACTCAATATCTATAATTATTCTATCATCAGACCTATAGCTATCATATCTTCCCCACTGTCCCCTCATATATTCAGACTCTTTTATTCCTATAAACGGCGTATAAGTAGATTCAGGTAACGCATATTGTATTAAAGGAGTAATAATTTTTTCTTTAAAAACAGCTTTGTATGATTTTTCTCCCTGTAACATGCTTGTTGACACGTTTTCACCATCTTGAATATGTTTTTTAGTCATATTAGTACTGTTCTTGGAATTTTTAATGTTCTTTATTAGTATATTTTCAATAAAAACTATAAATAATATTACTCCTAATAATGGACAGAACCACAAAGACATATTCATCCCTATAATTGTCCCTATAAATGCTAATATTATTTTTTTCTCTTTGCTTTTGGCTTTTTCTCTCAAAGCCTCTAACTCATTAAAATTTTCATTATATAATATATTATAAAATTCTTCAAAACTCTCTTTATTTTCCATATTATCATCCTACAATTCGACATTTAATACAATATTGCAAATTTGTTCTGTTATTTCTTTTACATTACTAACTATATTACAATAATATTTTATTTTTTCATATTGATCAGTTTCTTTAAATAAATCAAATTCAAACATTGGCCCTGTGTGGAATCTTACATGAATCATGTCATGATTTATACAAAAATCAAATTTAACTTTACTTGTTTTTGCTATATCAATTATTTTACTCATAATATCCGGTGTAAGTATTTGCATTGTTTTTATTCTATCATCTGTTTCTACGCAAAATTTCTCCTCAAACTGTGTCATGTCCACTTCTATGTCTTTTTCAGGCGTATAATTAGTGTCTAAACTTAGTGAATAACTAGATACTCTAATGCTAAATCCTATATCCTTTGGAAGTTTGGCATAACTGGCCAATCCATTAAACTGAGTACCCTCTCTAAATCCTCCAATTACCAGACTTGGTACCATTCCTACGGTACAGATTTCAGATATTACCAAATTTGTTTTTATTTTTTTATCTTCACCTATATTTATACTAACAACCAGCCTGTCTTCAGACTTATATCTAGTATATGTTTCCCATTTTCCTTCATCGTATTCATCCTTACTCAAACCAACAATATGGGCATATTCACATTCAGGAATAATATATTGTACTACTGGAAATATAACTTTTTCTTTAAACATATCATTATGTGTTGGCAATTTTTTATTAACTTTATTAGGTTTGCTTATATATACTATAATACCTATTAATGTAATTAATATAAAAAAATTAAAAATACTACCACCAAATTCAGTCGAATAATAATATAATACTATTCCAATAATAATCATCAACAATAAAGCATATGTTTCTTTAACATTTCTTGTATCTTGTTTTTTTTGATAATTTTCATATTCTGATTTCATTTTTTTTAATTCATTTATGTTTTCGTTATATAGTTTAGTATATAACTGTTCAACGCTTTCTTTGTTTTTCATATTATCATCCTACAATTCTGTATTAAATATAACATTGCAAACATGCTCAATAACATTTTTTACATTTGTAACAATATCACAATATTTTCTTATCTTATCAAGTTGCATTGATTTTCCAAAGACTTCCGGTTCAAACACTTCTCCAGTGTGGAATCTTATATGCATTATATCATTATTTATATAAAATTCAAACTTACCTTTACTTGTTTTTACTAATTCTATAAGTTCTGTCATTATATCTGCTGTAAGTATTTGCATTGCTTTTATTTTATCGTCTGTTTTAACGTCAAACATTTTTTCAAATTCTGACATGTCCATTTCTAGTCTATCTTTAGGTCCACCAAACAAATTTAACCCATTCTTTACAACTTTAATATAGCATCCTAAATCTTTTGGTAAATTTATATAACCTGCTAATCCATGGAATACTGTAGAATATGATACATGCCCTTCATCATCTTCATGTCTATTTTCTGTATGTACTTCTGCAATTGTTAAAGACATTTTTTCATCTATTTTTTCTTTAAGCACAATATCTGTAATTATTTTATCTTCCGAACTATATCTATCATAACTTTCCCACTGACCTCTCATATATTCAGATTCTTTTATTCCTAAAAATGGTGAATATTTAGAATCATGTAACACATGTTGTATTACAGGTGTAATAATTTTTTCTTTAAAAACAGCTTTGTATGATTTTTCACCCTGTAATATGCTTGATGATACTGTTTCTCCATTTTTCATATGAGTTTTTACAACTGTAGCACTGTTTTTAAAATTATTAATATTATTCTTAATTAAAATCACGATTAAAACTATAAATAGTACCATTCCTAACAATGGAAATATAGGAAAAGTTATAAATATAGCTATCATTGCTAATATTATTTTAATACTTTTACTTTTTTCTTTTACTCTCAATGCTTCTAAGTCATTAAAATTTTCGTTATATAATCTAGTATATAACTCTACAAAACTTTCTTTCCCTTCCACACTAACCACCTACAATTCTGTATTTAATACAATATTATAAATTTGTTCTGTTATTTCTTTTACATTACTAACTATATTACAATAATGTTTTATTTTTTCATATTGATCAGTTTCTTTAAATAAATCAAATTCAAACATTGGCCCTGTGTGGAATCTTACATGAATCATGTCATGATTTATACAAAAATCAAATTTGACTTTACTAATATTTACTATATCAATTATTTTACTCATAATATCCGGTGTAAGTATTTGCATTGTTTTTATTCTATCATCTGTTTCTACGTAAAATTTATTTTCAAACGTCGCCATATCCATTTTTATCTCTTTTTCAGGCGTATAATTCAAATCAACGTTTAGCGAAAAACTAGTTACTCTAACCCTAAATCCTACATCTTTAGGTAATTTGACATAACCAGCCAAACCTTCGAACTTTGTACTACTTTCACCAAAACCTAACGTCTTTTCTTTAGTATGGACTTCAGACATTATTAAATTTGTTGCTTTGCGTTCATCTATATTTATATCAACAACAAGTCTATCTTCAGATTTATATTCACAATAATTTTCCCACTCTCCTATATTATATTCTTGCTCACTTAAACCAAGATTACGTGAATATTGGGACTCTGAAAAGATATATTGTATTACTGGAAATATAACTTTTTCTTTAAACATATCAATATGTGTCGGCAACTTTTTATTAACTTTTTTAGATTTGCATAAATACACTATTAATACTATAAGGAGTATAAACTTAAGTCGTTCATTCACTTCATAAAAAAACATCATATGCTCTTCTTCTAAATAACAACACGCTATTACTACAATAATCATTATTAAAAACAAAACATATGCTATTTTAACACTTTTTATATTTTTTTTCTTCTGTTTGTTTTGATAACTTTCATATTCTGCTTTCAATTTTTTAAATTCATTTATATTTTCATTATACAACTTTTTATATAACTCTTCAAAACTTTCTTTATTTTCCATATTCTTTTCTCCATAATTTTTTTGGAGCTTCCAATGGGAATTGAACCCATGACCTCCTCCTTACCATGGAGGCACTCTACCTACTGAGCTATGGAAGCACTAATACAAATATATATTTACATAATTCCACAATTTATATTGATTAATCTGTATTTTATGATATAATATTATCATATTTTTTAAGGAGAAACAATGAAAAGAACAGCAAATATGAAAAAAAGTGTTAATTATTTTACAAACACTATAGATACAATTAAAAACTTTGATTACAGACAATATACTAGAACAAATATTTTGTTTTTTACTTTTATACTTTCTAACCTGCTAAATGCTTGCTTGCTTAGGTTTTTTACTGTTCATAATTATTTTGAATTAAGGCCAATTATAGCAGATATAACATTCTTAGTACTTGTTGGTGCTTTTGCTTATTTGTTTAAAGGAGGTAAAGGGCAATATAAATATTTTTTAATTACATCAATAATACTTACATTAGTTTGTGTTGTTAATTCAGCCTATTATAATTATTATACATCTTTTACATCGTTTTCTTTGCTTTCTACATTATCACAACTTGCTGGTGTAACAGATGCTGTAAACAAAAACATATTAAGTATTCTTGATTTAATATTTATATGGCAACCTATATTTTTAACATTTGTGCATAAAAAACTTTTAAGAATAAATTATTATCCTAGAGCCCAAGAAATAGAAGAAAAGCAAAAAAGATTTTCAAAAACTCTTATGCTTTCTGTTGTTACTTTTGCAATCTTTTTTATAACTTGCAGCACAACCGAACTTAGTAGATTTTACAAACAATGGAATAGAGAGTTTACTGTAACTAGATTTGGTATTTATACATATCAAGTAAATGATTTAGTTAAAACTGTACATTCTTCTTTTGCATCTTCATTTGGCTATGATAATGCATATAATGAATTTAGTCAGTACTACAATAACAGAGATAATAAAGAAACAAAGAACAAATATACAGATATATTTAAAGATAAAAATATACTTATGATTCATGCTGAAAGTATGCAAAAATTTGTTATGGACTTATCTTTTAATGGCACAGAAGTTACCCCTACTTTAAACAAACTATCAAAAGAAGGTATTTTCTTTAGTAATTTCTATTCACAAGTAAGTACTGGTACAAGTAGTGATACTGAATTTACACTAAACACTTCTCTTATGCCTATTAATAACGGAACTGTATTTGTTTCATATTGGAATAGAAACTATATAAGCCTGCAAAAATTATTAAAAGAAAAAGATTATTATACTTTCAGTATGCACGCTAACAATGCAACTTTTTGGAATAGATTAACAATGCATGAAAAATTAGGGTATGATGATTTCTTTGCAAAAGATACCTATGAGCTTGATGATATGATTGGACTAGGATTATCTGATGTATCTTTCTTTAAACAATCTGCTAAAAAAATTAAAGATATTGCAAGCAAACACGAAAAATATTCTGGTACACTAATAACACTTACAAACCATACTCCGTTTTATGATGTAAGTGAATATACTACTCTTGATGTAACTAAAAAATATACTATGACAAATGAAGATGGAACTACTTATGAAGCTACAGCTACATATTTAGAAAATACTACATTAGGAAGCTATTTAAAATCTGTTCATTATGCAGATTATGCTTTAGGTCAGTTTATAACTGAACTAGATAAAGAAGGGCTTTTAGATAACACTGTCATTATTATTTATGGGGATCACGACGCAAGATTAAGTTATGATGATTATATAAAAATGTATAACTATGATCCTGTTACCGATTCAATTATCGATGAAGATGATCCAAACTATGTAGATGTTGATTATTACAAATACGAGTTAAACCGTAAAGTCCCACTAATAATGTGGTCAAAAGATAATGTTATCAGAGAAGAAATTAAAACAGCTATGGGTATGTATGATGTTCTGCCTACAATGGCAAACATGTTTGGATTTAAAAATAGTCCTTATGCTTTAGGTCATGATATAATGAACTTAGATGATAATATTGTTCCTTTCCCAAATGGAAACTGGTTAACAAATAACATTTACTATAACGCTCAAAAAGATGAATTTTCACTTCTTAATGAAACATCTGTAGCATCTCAAGAAGAAATATCAAACAATTCAAAAATAACAGACAAATTATTATCTATTTCTCAATCTATAATAGTTTATGATTTGTTAAATGAAAAGAATAAATAATGAATAACCTCACAATAGTGAGGTTTTATTTTTATCTTCTAAAATTTATATAAACGTGACTATATATAAACTGTAAAAATGATATTGTAATTATATTAAGCATAAACCCTATAATTAGCCCATCTAATCCAAAAGGAGTTAAAATCATAAAATCCCAAATAAAAGTAGCTAAAAAACCTACTATAACTCCAATTAAAGCCACATTACTTTTTAGTTTTATTCCAAGTATTGTAAATAACAAAACAGGAAGTATAGTTGGTGCCCAAAAACTATATGAAAATACTAAAATATCAAGTAGACTTGGTATAAATATAGCTATAAGCACTGAAACTACTCCGATTAATACATTTGCTATTCTAGCCATATAAAGTTTTTGTCTCTGAGTAACAAGTTTTCCCTTTAACGGAATATATACATCATCAACTATTCCAACAGCTGCACTATTTAAAAATGAATCAGCTGTTGAAAGTACAATAGCCATCATAGCAGATATAATAATTCCACTTAATCCTTTTGGTAATACTTTTTCTATAATACCTATCATAGCTAAATCAGGATTCATATTTTGATCTATACTATATGCAATTAACCCTATTACGCCTGTAATTACAAAAAATATTACTGAGACGTAGCCACTTAGAATAGTTGCTTTTGCAGTATCTTCTGTTTTTTTACCAATAAGTAATCTTTGCACATAAGGAGGCACTAACATTTCGCCAATCATTAAAGTAATAAAAGAGGCAAATACTGTAGTAAAACTACTATTATTAAATACATTGTAATATTCAATTGGAACCTTTTCTGAGATTTGACTTAATCCTCCAACCTCGTTTATACCATAAATTAAAAGAATAGGAAGGCCTATTATTAATATCATAAATTGTATTACATCTGTTACTATATCTGCCTTAATTCCACCTATAGTTGAATATATTAGTACTATTGTAAATCCTATCATTATTCCTACTATAGATGGTATTCCTATAAAGGTCTCAAAAATATTTCCCATTACGCTAACTTGAGCAGCTAAAATACCTGCACATATCATTGTAGATAATATTCCTGTTATTACCTGCATATTTTTTCCATATACTTTTTCAATAATATTTCCCGTAGATATACAATCTTTAAAATTATCAATTTTAGGAGCTATATATTTGCCTATTAATATCTGTCCAATGCTAAAGCCACAAAGAACTAATATATTTCCAATTCCATTTTTATATACTTCTGTTGCATTTCCAAATGAAAAGCCTCCCCCTAAAAACGAGCAACACATTGTTATAAAAATGATATTTTTTCCATATTTTTTATTTGATACTGCAAAATCGTCTATACTTTCTAATTTTCTTGAAGATAATACTCCTATTAATAATATTAATATTAAGTACATTAATATTATACAAATATCTATATTCACTTTCTTCTCCTTTACTTCTTTACATTTATACTCCCTTTGTATATGTTTTATGTTTGGACTTGACATTAAAAATCCAATGTTGTATAATTGTTACCACGTAATAATTATATAAGGAGGAACCAGTATGTATATTGACCGGTTAAAACGCAATTGCAGCCTTCTGGATTTACCTATCGCTCACAAAGGGGCTTTTGGGGAAACAGAAAATGGACATATTATGGAAAATTCTATAGATTCTATAAAAGCTTGTATTGATAAAAACATTCCTTTTGAAATAGATATTGTAAATACTCAAGATAATATTCCTATAATTTATCATGATTTTGCTATAACTATAGATAAGGATGTCTTTAAAATATCGGAGCTCACTTATGACGAATTAAAAAGATTTACTAGTAATATGCCAAAAATAAGTACACTTGAAGAATGCCTAAAAATAAATAGAGGCAAAGTTCCCATGGTATTAGATTTTAAAGAAACATCTTTGTTTGGTTTAAATGAATATAGAAAAAATATCATTGATTTGCTAAAAAACTATGAAGGTGAGTATGCGATTCAGTCATTTAATCCTTTCTTTGTTTATACTATGGGGAAAAAACTTCCAAAAGCATTAAGGGGGCAACTTGTTTGTAGGGGAAAAACACTTATTGATACTTTAAAAGTGAAGCATCCTAAACTTAGTTCTAATACTTATGAAAAACTGATGTCTACCATTTGTTACATAGCACGGGCTGATTACATAGGAATGGAAATAAGTAAAAGTAAAAAATGGAATACTAAAATTGAAAAATTCATTTCTAATGCTACAGATGAAGTTCAAAACACTGTTATTGAATTTACAAGCAGAGTAACAAAAAAACCTGTTATAGGATGGACTTTAACAGATTTAGATGAATTAAAAATTGCGCCTAATGTTTTTGACAATTATATTTTTGAATCTGACTCTTTCGAAAACTATAACATGTTTATGATTGAAATCAGCAAAAATATATCAAAAAGAAAATAGTGTGTTAGCTTGAAATAAGCTACGCACTATTTTTTTAATCATTATTTTTTAAAATACTTTTTAACTTTTTTTGTACCTTTGTTTCTATTCTAGAAACGTACGAGCGTGATATTCCCATACTATCGGCTATTTCCTGTTGTGTTTTTACTTTTTTCCCTCTTAATCCATATCTATCATAAATAATATTTTTTTCTCTTTCAGGTAATTTATTATCTACATATTCTAAAACTTGTTTTGTTATCATTTTATTATATATACTATCAATAGGATCTATATCGTCACTATCTAAAATATCTACAAGTTCCATATCATTTCCATCTTTATCTGTTCCTATTATATTATTTATAGATACATCTGCTTGTGTTTTTTTATTGGCTCTCATATGCATCAATATTTCATTTTCAATACATTTTGAAATATATGTACTTAACTTATACCCCTTCTCTTCACTAAAACTATTTATTCCTTTAATAAGTCCAATTGTTCCTATAGATATATATTCTTCATTATCTTGTGGATTATTAGAATATTTTTTAGCAATGTGAGCAACTAATCTTAGATTATGCTCTATTAATTTATCTTTTGCTGCTTTATCACCTTCAAAATGTTTTTTTAATAAATATGCTTCCTCTGATTTACTAAGTGCTTCTGGAAATAAATTTACAGTTGATATATACCCAAATAAAAAAGCAACATACGAAAATATGCTAGATAAAAAAGTCAACATATTATCACTCCTTACATGATAAATATTATTCTTTTATCTTTATTTTCTTGCATGTCACTTTGTCTTTAATTAAAAAATACAAAAAGATAGAGATAACAGTAGATGATAAAACCCTTTTTTCAAGGTGGGCATCTTGTTATAGTTATTAGGATTCTCTAATAAAAGAGCATTCAACACAAACCATACGCTTTTCGATTCCCTTATCATATATTTGTAGATTTTCATATAATCTGTTATCTCTATCTTTTTGTATTTTATCATTAATACTATTGTATGTAAAGTTTTTTATTATATACATATATTATTATAAATTGCAATAATAAATTTCCGGTATATTACACACATAATTCTGCCAATATTTGGTTGGTGCTTTTATATTTAAACATAACTCTCGGATAATTGTTTATCCAATTTTGTATGTATTGTATAAATTCTTCTGTTATTT
>JAZSQI010000024.1:0-22147 GCA_045537895.1 Clostridia bacterium | reverse complement strand
CTCTGCTATTTTTCTTTCTTCTGCATCCTTGGCTGACAATCTCGGCGTTTTGCCATGTTTCAAAGTCCATTTTTTCCATATCTCAAAAGTCTGTTCTGGACTTTTAAATCCGCTTTCAATATATCTTAATCCAATTTTTTTTAATTTCAATACTTTATCTCTATACTCTTCTGGTATTTCATCTTCAGCCACATCTTGATATTCTTTAAGATATTTAAGTTTTTGCAATCTTTCCCATATATATATTTTATTTTCTTCATTATTATTTATTGCACGCTTAGGTTCTTTTCTATCATGTTCTTCTCTCCATATTACACTTCTTTGATAAAATTCTCCCCATTCTGTTTCTAAACCACCTGTTACTTTTCTTAATATTTCTCTTACTTCTCTTGTTTCATCAGTTATATTAAATTCTTCAAGAACTTCTTTTTCTATTTCTTCTATATCTTTTTCAGGATTTTTCTGCTTGCGTATTTTGGTTACTCCATCCATAAAATCATGTATTTCCTGGAATGAATCTATATTGTTAACTATATCAAAAACTATTGCATCTTTAGCCTTTTTACTTATAGACATTACGCGACCTAATTGTTGTCTAAATACTATTTTTGATTTAGTCGGTCTTAACATTATGACACCATCTAGGTTATCAATATGTACACCTTCATTTATTTTTTCTACAGAGAATAGCACTCTTAATGTATCTTCTGTAGCTTCATAGTCACCTTTGAATCTCTTTAATATTTTTCTGTTTTGTTCTTCATCTTCCAACGAATGAATTTCTAATGTTTCAACTTTTTTTATTTATGCCATCAAACCAACCTTTAGTTTTAGAGTCTTTAACCATTTCTTTTAAATGTTCTATATTTTTACAGAATATTATAAATCTTCCATCTTTTTCTTTTATATGTTTAGAAAATATTTCCGGCATTCCATCTGCTTTTTCTAAAGCATTTTTTGCCTTTTCCATATCTTTCTTAAGCATAATATATTTTTCTGGATTTATTTCTTTCAAAGATTCTATTCTATCTTCTAACTCTTCTACTATTGCTTTATATGAATATATTGCATTAACATAGTCTGGCATTTTTAAAAGTCTATCTACTACAGCTTCTTCTAATGACATTTCATCTGCCAAATTTCCACCAAATACATCTTTAACAACATCAATTCCATCTGTTCTTTCAGGTGTAGCTGTTAGTCCTAAGAATTTTGTTTCTGGATGTCCTTTCATTAATTCTATAGCATTTGTTCCCCATTTATCTGAACCTATATGATGCGCTTCATCAAATACAACATAATCAGAATCAAAGTTATCAATATAGTTTTGGTTTTTCTTTTTATCTACATTTATTTGTTGATATGTTGTAATTTCTAAATTTTTAAATACTTTGTTATATTCTTCTGGCTTTACACCATACTCTTTTGCTATTTTAAGCTTTAGCTCCCATATAATAGCTTGAGATGGAGCTACAAATGTAAGTTTTTTATTTTTATTATCTTCAAAAAGTTTTAAGGCAATGTATGTCTTTCCTACACCTGTAGGCTGAACTACTATTGCTTTATTATCTTCTCCAAATATTTTCTTTGTGTTATCTAAAGCTCTTTGTTGATGCTCTCTTAAATTTACCATACATACACCTCTACAAATACAATATTATCATATATGTATTTTTTAAGCAAGTATAATTTAGATATATAAAAACATCATTAATAAAGATTACTCTCTATTAATGATGTTTGTATTCAATTAATATTTTTTATTAACCATTAATTTGTTTCATTACTTCTTCAGCAAAGTTTTCTTCTTTTTTCTCGATTCCTTCGCCTCTTTCAAATCTAACAAATCTTCTGATTACTATATTTTCTCCAATTGTTGCTATTTTTTCTGTTAACAACTCACCGATTGTTTTGTCAGGATCTTTAACAAATGGTTGGTCTAATAAACAAATTTCTGCTAAGTATTTATTTATTCTTCCTTCTACCATTTTTTCAGCAATTGCTTCAGGTTTACCTTCATTCATTGCTTGTGCTTTTATAATTTCTTTTTCAGAATTTATAACGTTTTCTGGCACTTCTTCTCTAGAAACATATAGTGGGTTTGATGCTGCTATATGCATAGCTACATCTCTAACAAATGTTCTAAATTCTTCATTTTTAGAAACGAAATCTGTTTCACTATTTACTTCTACCATAGCTCCATATTTTCCGTTATGAATATATGCTTCTACTAATCCTTCAGAAGCTATTCTTCCAGCTTTTTTAGCAGCTTTTGCTATTCCTCTTTCTCTAAGAGTTTCAACTGCTTTTTTGATGTCTCCATCAACTTCCATTAAGACTTTTTTGCAGTCCATTATTCCTGCACCAGTCATATCTCTAAGTTCTTTTACTTGAGCCGCTGTTACTGCCATATTAAATCCCTCCTATTAATTATTTTCTTCTGTTTTTACTTCTTCTGATTTTTCTTCTTTTTTATCAGAATCATTATTTCTTGGTTGTCTTGGTTTTCTAGGTTTTCTTTCTATTTTATCTTCTCCAACTTCTTTAACTAATTGTTCCATTGAAGTTTCATCATCTTCACCAATTTCAACTGGTGCTTCACCATCTCTACCATGGATTACTGCATCAGCCATTTTAGCTGTTATTAATTTTACAGCTCTTACTGCATCATCATTACCAGGGATAACGTAGTCAACGTCATTTGGGTTACAGTTAGAATCTATTAATCCTATTGTAGGAATTCCTAGTTTTCTAGCTTCTTTAGTACAAATAAATTCTTTTTTAGAGTCTACTAAGAAAATAACTGATGGTAATTTTTCCATTTCTTTAATTCCACCTAAGTTAGTTTCTAGTTTTTCCATTTCATGTTTTAATTTGATAACTTCTTTTTTAGGTAAAACATCAAATGTTCCATCTTCTTGCATTGTTTCTAATTGTTTTAATCTAGCTATTCTTTGTTTAATAGTAGAAAAGTTTGTTAATGTTCCACCAAGCCATCTGCTGTTAATGTAGTACATTCTGCATCTTTCAGCTTCTTCTTTCATGCATTCAGCTATTTGTCTTTTTGTTCCAACAAATAATACTGAACCTCCTTGCTCTGCAGCTGTTCTTACAACTTCATAAGCTTCTTTAACTTTCTTTAAAGTTTTTTGCAAGTCTAGTATGTATATACCATTTCTTGCTGTGAAGATATATGGAGCCATTCTTGGATCCCATCTTCTTGTTTGATGTCCAAAATGAACACCGGCTTCTAGTAATGATCTCATAGGTATAATTGCCATTTAAAATTCCTCCTTCTTAATTCCTCCATAAATATTAACGTTTATTTACTCCATCATATTGGAGAGAAGTATAAACAATATTTATGTGTGTATTTTAGCCCAAACTTTGAGCTCATATATTATATCATAAAAAGGCCAGCTAATCAATAGCTGACCTTTAATTATTTTAAGAAGTTTATATTGCAAGTATAAGCAAATATTCTCCTGCTGTTTTTTCAACAAGCTCCATAACAGATAATGTATAAATACCACCTTTTACTCTGAGCTTTTCAACCTTATCTTTAATTTTATCAATAGGATGATTTGTATAAATTTCAAAAGCCTCTTTAGCAATAAGATAGTTGTCTTTGGAGTTTATTAAATAAACATCAAGCATACTGTGCATTCTCTCAGGATGATTTGTAAGCATGCTATGCAGCTGATTTATTACTCCCATTTTGTCACTTTTACTTGTCTTTACCATAACGTCTTCTCCTTCTTATTATTTTATTTATAATAAATAGCAACTGCTATTATTATCAAAAAATTTAATTATAAATATTTTTTCCTTTTTTAGTGATGTTTTTTAATTATACTATTTTTGTTGTATTATGTCAATACATTTTCATGAATTTCGATATATTTCCATAGAGTTTATCAGTTGTATATAACTTCAACCATATACAATCCACAAGCAGGAACAGTTTGTCCTCCCAAAGTCCTATCTTTTGTTTCAAACATGTTTTTAATAGTACATGCATCTAGTTTTCCCGAAGATATATCAAGAAGTGTTCCCACTATTATTCTTACCATGTTATGCATAAATCCATTTCCTATTATATCAATAATAACTCTATTTCCCATCCTTGTTATAGAAACATCATATATTTCTCTTTCAGTATTTTCTACCATACAAGTAGATGTTTTAAACGCTGCAAAATCATGTCTTCCTAATAAATCATTTGCTGCAAGTCTCATTACATCATCTGCAATATTATATTTAAATACATATTCTCTATTCATATTTAATGCTGAATGTATTTTTGAATTGTTTATAACATACCTATAATGCTTTGCTTTTGCTGATTTTCTTGCGTGAAACTCTTCTTCCACTTCTTCAACATTTAATATAGTTATATCTTTTGGAATTATACTATTTATAGCCATATATAACTCTTTACACTTTATAGTTTTTTCTGTATGAAAATTTGCAACCTGAGCTATAGCATGAACACCTGCATCAGTTCTTCCTGCCCCATTTATACTTACTTCTTCTTTCAAAATAGCAGAAAGTGTATTTTCTATTTCCTCTTGAACAGTTCTTTTATCAGGCTGTTTCTGCCACCCATAAAAATTTGTTCCGTCATATTCAATCGTTAATTTTATATTTCTCATTATTTCATCTCCCAAAAAACAAGCGAATACTTTATCTGTATTCGCTATTTATATCAAATATTAATTTCCTCTTGGATGAGCTTTTAGATATTCATCTCTTAATTTCATATCTGCCATTTGAGTATACATTAATGTTGATGCAACATCTGTATGTCCCAATATCTCTTGAACCATTTTAACCTCTGCCCCATTTTGTAACAAATGTACAGCAAATGAATGTCTAATTGTATGTGGTGTTAATTCTTTATCGATTTTAGCTTGGTCTTTGTATTGTTTTAATATCTTCCAAAAACCTTGTCTTGTCATTTTTTGTCCGTTAGCATTTATAAATAAAGTTTCTTCTTCTTCTGTTTTAATAAGAAGTGGTCTTACATTTTCAATGTATTCACTTAAGCATTTTAATGCAACATTTCCTATAGGAATTGTTCTTTCTTTGTTTTTCTTCTTAACTTTAATATAACCAGAATGTAAATTAACATCTGTTACCTTAATAGATATAAGTTCAGTTACTCTTATTCCTGTAGCATAAAGCACTTCTAACATTGCTTTATCTCTTTGACCTTTAAGGTCTGAAGAATTTGGTTGTTCAAGTAAACATTCCACTTCTCTAGGAGTAAGTATTGAAAGCTCTTTCTTTTCTACTTTTGGAGCCACCAATCCCTCTGAAATATTTTTTTCAATAACTTTATTTTTTACTAAATATTTATAAAATGCTTTAATAGAAGCAACGCTTCTTGAGATAGTAGCGTTTGATTTACCTACTGTTTGCATATATACAATATAACTTTGTAAATCATCACTTGTAGCATCTATCATTTTTTTATCTACTTGTTTTAAATGTGCTACTAATTGGTTAATATCTCTCTCGTAAGATACTAATGTGTTTTTTGATACTTGTCTACTCTTTAAGTAGTCAATAAAATCTTGAATAATAAGTTCCATTGCTTTTACCTCATTCAATACTATTACATAACTTTAAGTTCACGGTGTTATGCTTACCTTTTTTATTCTACAATATTTTACACCATTTTTTTGTAATTTGCAACGTTTTTTTGTTTTTTTATGTAATGTTATGCAATTATTTTCATTAGTTATTATTTTCACTTTGTTTTTAAATATGTTTTCACAAGTAATTACTTATTTTTATTACAATATTGCTCATTAATTGCTCAACAATTATACTAGAAAATATTATAATTATTCCAAAACAAGTATTAAAAACTATTTTAGATAAGTTAATAACATTTTTCACTTCGCTTCTATATTCCATTACACTTAAGTTATAATTTATTAATGTAACCCCTATAAAAACTATTGCCGGTAAATAAACTACATTAACTAGTACAACTAAAAGTAAAAAAACTAATAATCCCCACCAAAACCCAAAAATACTAAACAACGTTGCCATATATATTCCTATAGATATTCCTTTTAAAATATATAAAATATAGATAACCAAACTACCATAAAGCATTATACTTAATCCAAACATAATTAAAATATATATTACATTGTTCCTAATCCCATTATATATTATTTCTGTTTTGATATATTCTCCATTGTCAGAAAACTTAATAGAATCTGTCATTTGTGTTGTAAGATTCTGTTTCACCTCTTTACCGGACAGCAAATAAATGACTATACCCGACAATACCCCTATTAATATACATACGAAAATACCTATAATTATCTTTTTATTCTGATATACATATTCATTTAAAACTTTTTTAAGCACAAAAATCACCTACCACATAATATGTGATAGGTGTCATTTTTATACAAGCATACTATATAAATTTTTTAGATTCAATTACTGCAAGTTCATCACAACGGTTATTGAATTCATTATCACTATGGCCCTTTACTTTTATAAAACGAACATTGTGAATAGTAGTTTGTTTTTCTAGCCTTTCCCATAAATCTCTGTTTTTTACATCTTGCTTACTGCTATTTTTCCAGTTTTTCTTTTTCCATCCTTCTATCCAGTTTTGATTATATGCATTTACTAAATAAGCACTATCGCTATATAACTCAACATCACAAGGTTCTTTTAATGTTTCTAAAGCCACAATAGCAGCCATAAGCTCCATTTTGTTATTCGTTGTCTCTTTTTCACCACCAGATATTTCTTTTACATTATCTCCGTACATAAGTATTGCGCCATAGCCCCCTGGTCCTGGATTTCCAGAGCACGCTCCATCTGTATATATTTTTATTTGTTTTCTCATATATTATCACCATTACTATATATAAATATTTAATTGATAAGTCATCCATTTTATGATAAAATATTATATCTATAAACAATAAACATTTCAATAGTTAAAAGGAGAAAAGATGAAAACAGTTGGAATAATAGCAGAATATAATCCATTTCATAATGGACACAAATATCAAATAGAAAAAGCAAAAGAATTAACCGGTGCAGATACAGTTATTGTTATAATGTCGGGCTCTTTTACTCAGCAAGGTAACATTGCAATAGTAGATAAATTTAAAAGAGCTGAAATGGCAATAAAAAATGGTGCCGATTTAGTTATAGAACTGCCTACAATATTTGCCACATCAAGCGCAGAAATGTTTGCCTATGGCGCAGTAAATATATTAGACAAAATAAATACTATTGATTACCTGGTATTTGGAACCGAATGTGATAATATAAATGTGTTAAATAGTATTGCAGATAAATTGATAATAAACAAAGATGTAATAGATAATAATATAAAAAACGAAATAAAAAATGGTATATCTTATGCATTAGCTAGAGATAATACTCTAAAAAATATACTTACAGACACTGAATATACAGAATTTTCAAAACCAAATAACATTCTTGCTATAGAATACTTAAAATCATTAAAAACTATAAGCAGTAAAATTAAACCTATTGCTATTAAGAGAGAAGTTGCAGAGCATAATGATAAAAGTATATCAAATAAAAGCATCTATGCTAGTGCAACAAGTATAAGAAATAATATAGAGGAAACAAATAATCTAAGCGATATAATGTCATTTGTTCCTAATGAAACTTATGAAATATTAAATACTTCAACTTTAAATTATAACGAAAACATATTTAAATTATTAAGATACAAAATACTTACTTTAGAAAAAGAAAATATTAAGAACATATATGATGTATCAGAAGGTTTAGAAAATAAAATATATGAAAGCATTACAACTTCTAAAACGTATAACGAGTTAATTAATAATATAAAAAGTAAGAGATATACTATGAGCAGAATAAAACGTATTTTACTTCATATTCTACTTGATATAACAAAGGAAAAATACAATAGTCTAAGCGCTTCATATTACGCCAGAATATTAAAAGTAAACAAAGATAATAATATTTTAGGCGCGCTTAACAAAAATGCTTCTATTGAAGTTTTAGCCAATATAAACGATAATAATATGGATAACTTAGATAAAAAAACAAAAGAAAGTTTAATGATAGATTTCAAATCTTCAAATATATATGAAATAATATCAAATAATAACTTAAATTTAGATAAAACAAATATGATTTAATTACAAGATAGCGATAAGCTGTCTTTATTTTTGCAGCTCTTTACTTTTTATGTCAATCGTGGTATAATATCATAGTCATTAAATAAATATAAAAATTTAATTATAATTTTTAGGAGGTAGTCATGGAAATAATCAAACTTTTAAGTTTTGTTTTTCTTATTACAGCAATCATTATTTGTCTATCAAAAGGAAAAACTATACACGAAGACAGATTTAACTTATTTGCCTGTATAACATGTTTTGTGACATCTATTATATTAACAATCATTTATTATTTTAATATTTAGGAGGAAATATTATGCTTAAAGCTCTTTCAGTTATTTTTCTAATTCTTGGATGGATAGGTTTGCTTAACACACGTTTTCCAAACGAACTTTCCAAAAACAATTGGTTCAAAAATAGTCTTTTACTTTTAGCAATTGGAACAATTATTACATTTGTAAGTTTTGTTAAATAAATCTCAAAACTTCCTTAACACAAAAACGGAATCTTAATTGATTCCGTTTTTTATTTATCTAATATAATATTATATTAATTCAACAACTGCCATTTCTGCACCGTCACCTTTTCTAGCAACTAGTTTAGTGATTCTTGTGTAACCACCTTTTCCAGCTTCATATTTAGGTGCGATTTCATTGAATAACTTTTCAGTTAAGTCAATAGTTTTTCCGTTATTGTCTTTTATTTTGTTAATCATTTTAAACATCTTTCTTCTAGCTGCTAATTTTGAAGGAGCATCTACTTTTAGAGTAACTTTTTTAATTTCTCTATCTACTACTTCATATTTTTTACCATTTTTAGATGTTTTTTCAACTTTAACTTTTTTACCGTTTTTATCAAGTTTTGCACTTGAAATAGTTTTTTCTTTTTCAACAACGTTATCTTTTTCTTTTATTGCAAGACTAACTATGCTATCTGCTAAAGGTTTAAGAGCTTTAGCTTTAGCAAGAGTAGTTTCAACTCTACCATTTAAGATAAGACTTGTAACTAGCCCTTTTAATAATGCATCTCTTTGTGATTCAGTTCTTGATAGTCTGTTTACTTTTGGCATTTTAATTCCTCCTAATCTTCGACAGTTTTAAATTGTAAACCTAATGATTTTACTTTAGTTAAAACTTCTTCTAATGATTTCTTTCCTAAATTTCTAACTTTCATCATATCATGTTCTGTTTTAGATACGATATCACCAACTGTATGAATACCTGCTCTCTTTAAGCAGTTATATGATCTTACTGAAAATTCCAAATCTTCTATTGGAGCTTCTAACATTCTATCTCTTTCAGATAATTCTTTTTGAGACATTATAGACATATTTTTAGCTATTTCAGATAAATCTATAAATAACTCTAAATGTTCGTCTAATATTCTAGCTGCCATTGATAATGCTTCATAAGGTTCAATAACACCATTTGTCCATATTTCAAGAGTTAATTTATCATAATCTATGTTTTGTCCAACTCTTGTTTTTTCAACAGTAAAGTTTGCTTTCTTTACAGGTGTAAATATTGAATCTATTGGAAGTGTATTTATTACATCACTCTCTGCTTTATTAACATTTCCTGGTGTATAACCTCTTCCTCTTATAGCTGTCATATCAACTTTAAATTCAGCACCTTCATCTAAATATGCAATATGTAAATCTTTGTTTACTATTTCAACTGTAGAATCAGTTATAATATCAGCTGCTGTTACTTCGCAAGGACCTTTAACATCTATTTTTAATTCTTTTGTGTCCTCTCCTGTAGCTTTGATACATACTTGTTTTAAGTTAAGCATGATATCTGTTACATCTTCAGTAACTCCAGGAATTGTTGAAAATTCATGAGCAACTTTTCCAATTTTTACAGTGTTAATCGCATAACCTGGTAAAGATGATAGTAATATTCTCCTTAGTGAATTTCCTAAAGTTATTCCGAACCCTCTTTCTAAAGGTTCAACCTCAAATCTAGCATAATATGTGTCAACATCTATTTCAACACAATTAATATTTGGTCTTTTCATTTCAACCATTTTTATCCTCCTTCTAATACGCTCTGATTACACGTATTATTAACAAATGATTTTTACTAGTTCTTAGAGTATAACTCAATGATTAAGTTTTCTTGTACATCTAGATCTACTTCTTCTCTTGAAGGTAGTCTTAATACTTTAACTTCTGTTCTTTCTTTATTTGCCTCCATCCATGCTGGTACATTTCTTGAAGCTGTTTTTTCTAATGCTACTTTAACTGCATTATTATCTTTTTTATCTTCTCTAACTTTTATAACGTCACCAACTTTAACAATATATGAAGGGATGTTTACTTTTCTTCCGTTAACTTCAAGCATTCCATAACTAACTAATTGTCTAGCTTCAGCTCTTGAAGCTCCGATACCCATTCTATATGCTACGTTGTCTAATCTTGTTTCTAAGTATTGGAATAACACTTCAGATGTAACTCCTTTACTTGCGAAAGCTTTTTCATAATATTTTCTAAATTGAGATTCTGAAACTCTGTAATATGTTTTTGTTTTTTGTTTTGCACGAAGTTGAAGTCCATATTCAGATAATTTCACTTTATTTTTTCCATGTTGTCCAGGTGCATAAGCTCTTCTTTCAATAGCACATTTACCTGTATTACATCTTTCCCCTTTAAGGAATAATTTTGCGCCTTCTCTTCTACACTTTTTGCAAAGTGCGCCTGTATATCTTGCCATTTTGTATCTTCACCTCCGACTTAAACTCTTCTTCTTTTTGGTGGTCTGCAACCATTGTGTGGTATTGGACTTACATCTTTAATCATGCTTATTTCTAGTCCAGCAGTTTGAAGTGCTCTTATAGCTGCTTCTCTTCCTGCTCCAGGCCCCTTTATAAATACTTGTACTGTTTTTAATCCATGTTCTTTAGCTGCATTAGCTGCAACTGTAGCTGCTTCTGAAGCTGCGAATGGAGTATTTTTTCTTGAACCTTTAAATCCAAGTCCTCCTGCACTTGCCCATGATAAAACATTACCTTTTTCATCACTCATTGTAACAATTGTATTGTTAAAAGATGAGTGTATATGAGCAACACCACTTGGTACGTTCTTTTTAACTTTTCTCTTTGTTACTGTTTTCTTTTTAGGTGCCATTTACTATACCCCCTTCTTGCCGGCCACAACTTTTCTTGGACCTTTTCTTGTTCTTGCATTAGTTTTTGTTCTTTGACCTCTAACTGGTAATTTTCTCTTATGTCTTTGTCCTCTGTAGCAATTAATTTCCATTAATCTCTTTATGTTTAAAGAAACTTCTCTTTTAAGGTCTCCTTCAACTGTATAATCTCTATCGATTATTGCTCTTATTTTAGCTACTTCATCGTCAGTTAAATCTTTGATTCTTTTTGATAAATCAATTCCAGCTTCTTCTAATATTTTTAATGAAGAAGTTCTACCAATACCGTAGATATAAGTTAAACCTATTTCTACTTTTTTGTTTTTAGGTAAGTCTATTCCTGCTATTCTTGCCACTTTAATTTACCCCCTTAACCTTGTCTTTGTTTGTGTTTAGGATTTTCACATATTACCCTAACCACACCTGCTCTTTTAATAACTTTACATTTTTCGCAAATCTTTTTTACAGATGGTCTTACTTTCATAGTTATCCTCCTTAAAAATTCCTATCTACTTTGCGTTTGATATATATAAAACAAATACTAAAAATAGAGATTGTACACACTATATTCTCTACAGCCGCTCTAGTAGTTTGTTTTAAGCAATTTTATTATTTATCACGCCATATGATTCTACCTTTTTGTAAATCATAAGTTGATAATTCTAATTTTACCTTATCACCTGGTAAAATTTTAATGTAATGCATTCTAAGTTTTCCAGATATATGAGCTAGCACTTCATGTCCATTTTCTAATTCTACTTTAAAAGTAGCGTTAGGTAATGCTTCAGTTACTACTCCGTCAACTTCGATAACATCATCTTTTGCCATATTTGCCTCCTAAAATAACACATTATATATTTAGAACAAGCTATTTAATTTGCCATATAGGCAAAATGGCTCAGTCTAACGTATTTATTATAAAACAAAAATAGCCTAAAGTCAACTGTTTTTGTTAACTTTTAAGCTATTTTATGTGATTTTTTAGGCACATACTATTATTTAATATTAAACATAAATTTTATAATATATTTTTCATTAATATCCTAATTCATTTACAATGTTTTTAACTACATCTTTGTATTCTTCTGCAACATCCATATATAAATTAGTATTATCAACTCTTGCAATATATTGATACTTGCCATTTGTTGTTAAAGCATATGTGCTATAATTATTTCTGCTCATAGTAGAATATGAAGATGTAGTTCCTTTTTGAGATTCAAATTTAGTTTTATTACTATTATATGACTCTATTGCATTTGCTACGGTAGATAATTCATAAAATTCTATTTGATAACCTGTTGTTCTTGCAAGATACGACTTTTTTACATAATCACCAGCTTCAGCAAATGAGCTAGTAGTGTCTATAACTTCATAACCTTTTGATTTCATTACTTCTGCAAATCTGTCTGCTGTTATAACAGTCTTACTATTACTTTGACTATTATTTATTATTGTAGATGAACTATTTTCTATATTCCCGTCTGTTTTATTAATACCTGTTCCTTCTAAAGCATCATCAACAAGAGATTGTCCCATATTTACTATAGAATTTATTGTGTCTTTACTTTCATCCACAATTTTATTCGCTAAAGAAAGCCAAAATATAAATGCTGCTATCCCAATTACAGCTAAAAATATTAGTATTCCTACGATTATTTTTATAATTAGCTTCTTATTAGAATCTTTTACGTTTGATTCTGCTGCAACATTGTTTACATCTGACTGATTTACCTCATTAACAACATTTTCATTTGTGTTTCCCATACATTTCACCCCACTTTCGCATATAGATTACACTAAAAAAAAAAATGTCAAGGCTACATAAATTGTTTTTTGTTGCATAATAAAAATAGACCTGAAGTTAGCTTTTTTCTAATCTTTAGTCTATTTTATCATATAATTATAATGTAAGCACCTCAGGCTCACCATCAGTAATAACAATTGTATTTTCATAATATGCTGTAAGTTTACCATCTTGTGTTTTTATTGTCCATTTATCTTTTGCAACATATATATCTGCGCTTCCCTCTGTTACCATTGGTTCAATTGCAAGAGCCATACCTTTCGCAAGTCTTTCCCCTCTTCCTTTTTTCCCTATATTAGGAACTCCTGGATCTTCATGCATTTCTCTTCCAATACCATGTCCTTGAAATTCGCGAAGCAAATTAAATCCTGCTTTTTCTACATATGTCTGTATTGCATTTGATATATCACCAATTCTTTTTCCTGGAACAGCTTGAGCGATTCCTTCAAAGAATGCAGCTTCTGTTACTTGAACTAATTTCTTTGCTATTTTACTTCCTTCTCCAACAATGAATGTTCTACCTGCATCAGAATGGAAACCATTTTTGTATACACCAACATCAACAGATACAACATCACCATTTTTTAATACTCTTCCTGATGGTATACCATGTATTATTTCATCATTTACTGATACGCATATAGCATGAGTATATGTTTTTCCTCCTCTATATGGACATTCTACCCCCCTAAATGATGGAGTCGCACCATTTTCTTTCATAACTTTTTCTGCGACAAAATCAAGATATGAAGTTGTAACTCCCTCTTTAACCTCTTCTTTTATTGCTTTAAGTACCTTCTTCATTACTTCAGCACTTTGTCTCATTAATTCAATTTCTTTATCCGACTTAATATGTATCATTACATTTTACCCTTTCTACTATTTTATTTGGTTCTTCATTTGCGTCTATTATCTCTAATATTTCTTTACCTGAATAATATTCTTTTATTTCTTCTATATTATCGTAATACAAATTAATTCTATTTTTAAGCGTTCCTATATTGTCATCTAGTCTTAAAGTTAACTCTTCTCCACATTTTCCACATTTGTTGTAGTTTTCTTTTGCATATTTTTCATTATATATTTTAGAGCAAGAGCTACAAACCATTCTACTTAAAATTCTTGAATAAATAGTATCAGTGTCTGCTTCAAGTAAAAAAACCTTCTCTATTTTCCTATCTATTTCCGATAACATTTTATCTAATATGTATGCTTGCTTTAAAGTTCTTGGATAGCCATCTATTATACAAGTTTTGCCTCTGCAATCTCTTTCTAATTTTCTTTTTAATATCTCACTAATTACTTCATCAGATAGCAACTCGCCCTTTTCTATTTTCTCTTTATATTTCTCATACATCTCTCTATCTTCCCTTATTAGACTTCCGGTAGAGATATGAATTACTCCTAATTTTTCTTCTAAAATTTCTGATCTTGTTCCTTTTCCAGCACCAGGTGCCCCTAATATAACATAAACCATAATAAAACTCCTTTTTATACATATATTATTACATAAATATATAAAAAAGTAAAGATGATAGTTTATCATCTTTACAATATTTGGTAATTAAAACTTAGCGTGTGGTGCAACAGGAACAAGCAGGTTCAATAGTATATCTCCATTTTCTTGAAAATCGACACCAGAAATAACAATAAAATTATATGATAGAAGTTCTTTAAACTCAGAAAAGAACAAAGTTGGTTCATCTTTCTCGTATATAGTCATATATACATTCTTTTTAATATTTATGCTTATAGCAACTTTATTATCATTATTATTAATTCTATCTAAGTATCTATTAACAAGTATTGGCCATATTACTGAAGCAAAAAATCTTGCTAAAAGAATCTTTACTTTTTTGTCCTTATCAATACTACTCTGTATCGCTTTTACAGCTACAATTCTTCCTGTATACTCAAGTAATATTCTCTGAAATTCTTCTGATAATATCAATTTAGAAATTACTCTATCTTTAGGTGCATTTGTAAGTAAATAGTCTTTTAATTTCTGCATAGCTTCTTCATTTTCAAGTATTTCTTCTTGGTTAGTAAGAGCTATTGCTCCAACGCCAATTAACATTTCACCATATCTTGGAACATATTCTAGTAATATGCTTATAGTATCACTCACTTTGTCCTCCTTACTTTAAATGCCTTACCCGTATATTTGAGTTTCTCTTCTTCAATTCTTTTATTACTACATGTCTGTGGCAATTATGATAATCTTCATCATAGCCCAAAAAGCATGTTCCATCAAGCTCATCTGTAAGCAAAGAAAGCAAACCGTTATTTCGGTTTATTTGTTCTCTATAAGTTTCTAAATACCCAGCTAATGAATTATGCTCTCTTATTTTAATACACCGATCACTCGCAACAAGAGTATGCACAATTTCATATGATATTAAGTTAAGTTTAAGATAATATGCTATATCAGGATAGGTAGCAAACGCTACTTTGTCTTTAGTCACATAATCTCTTACATCAATAATTCTTTTTACTTTATGTTCTTTAAGCAAATTAAAGAATTCTTCTGCAGTCTTGTTCTCAGTTCCAATACAATAAATATTTATTTTTTCAGGATCATCTTCTGTAATTCCTTTAGATAACAATTCTCTTACTTTTTCACTAATATATGCAGTCTTTTGACTCTGCGCCCTGTAAGCTTTTGTTTCTAAACTTTCCATATTCTCATAATCAAACATAGATATCTGATTAAATCTACCATACATATCCAGTAATTTTTTTTCTAAATCCACATTCTTAACAAGTGAATCATTTGGCATTATATGATAAATATTGTACTCTTTAAGTATTCGAGATATAAGTAAAAAGCGATGACATTTCATAGGATCTTTTTCTGAACACATAATGCATATATTGTATCTTGGAATAAGTTTTTCAAGCTCTTTTATTCCATCGATAAACTTTTCAGATGTAGAAACTTTCTCGTAATCAACTCTTCCTTCTAAATCACAATACTTTATTAGATCGTACTTGCCTCCAAGTTTATTACCAAACCAAAAGTAAGATATACCCTCGTCATTTAATCTATCTCTTAATTCTTCTTTATTAAAAGATACATTATATTTACTGTATGGTCTTGTGCGCACATCAATTATACAATTTACCCGTAATGATTTTATTTTAGCTATAAAATCTATTATTCCCATATTACCATAACCTATTGTCACAAAACCCTTTTTATTATTCATTTTCATCTTCCTTTCATATATTAATATTTAGATATATTTTTTAGTTACTCATAAATTATATCACATTTTTGGTATTATGTAAAGTTGCGTAAATACATAAAAAAAATCGCTTAAAGTTTATCACTCTAAGCAATCTTTTTTATTCTTTATTTTATTCTAAGAATCCTTTGTAATGTCTGCTAACCATTTGACCTTCAACATTCTTAAGCATTTCTAGTGCAACTGATACTACGATAAGTACTGACGTTCCACCAAATCCAATTGTTAATCCCTTCATTCCAAATTGTAGAAGTGCAGGAAGTATTGCAACTGCTGCTAAAAATATTCCACCAGCCCAAGTAATACTAGACATAACCTTAGATATATAATCTGCTGTATTTTTTCCAGCTCTTATACCAGGTATAAATCCACCATTTTTCTTTAATTGGTTTGACATTTCTACAGGATTTACCATAAACATTGTATATACAAATGTAAATAGTATTATTAATGCTGTATATATTACAACATATATAAGTACAAACCAGATATTTTCAGATTGACCAGAACAAATTTCTGCTACAACCTTCCAAAATCCTGTTGCTTGACCTTTTGTTACAACACCAATTATTGTACTTGGAAGTACCATAAATGACATTGCGAAGATTATTGGCATAACTCCTGCCATTGCAACTTTAATAGGAATATGAGTATTTTGTCCACCCATCATTTTTCTTCCTACTACTCTCTTTGCATAGTTAACAGGTATTCTTCTTTCAGCTTGTTGCACAAATACAACTCCTGCTACAACTATTATCATTGCAATTACTAATGCTGATACAATAATAGCTCTTCCAACTGATACTTTAGCATATTTAAGTAATGCTAAAAATGCATCTGGCGCACTAGCTACTATACCTGTAAAGATTATAACTGAAACACCATTTCCAATACCATATTCAGTTATCTTATCAGATAGCCAAATAAGAATTGATGTACCTGCAGTAAGTGCTACTACAAATAATATCATTCCTATAGGTTTACCTATACCTGTTTTTAGTGGTGTTAATAAATAATCTTTATATGTAAAATATAATCCTACTGCTTGAACTAATCCAAAAGCTATAGTTAAATATTTTGTATATTTATTTAAAATTTGTCTTCCAGTTTCACCTTCTTTAGCTAATCTTTCTAAACTTGGTATTACTACTTGAAGTAAGTTTAAAACGATTGATGCTGTAATATATGGTGAAATTGTCATTGCAAATATTGAAAATCTTTGGAACGCACCACCTGCTATTATATTAATAGTGCTTAATAATCCATTAGATGATGCTCCAACAGCTTCATTAAATGCGATTTTGTTTACACCAGGAACAGATATATATGATCCTATACGGTATAAAACAATTATAAGTAAAGTATATAAGATTTTCTTTCTTATATCTTTAAGTGAAAATAAATCCTTCAAAGTTTGAAACATATTACTTCACCTCTGTCTTTCCACCTGCTGCTTCTATTTTTTCTATAGCAGATGCTGAGAATTTTTTAGCCTCAACTGTTAATTTTTTAGTTAAGCTTCCGTTTCCAAGAACTTTTAATCCGTCTAATTCTTTTCTTAAAATTCCTTCGTTTAATAATAATTCTATATTTACAACTGTTCCATCTTCGAATCTTTCTAAATCAGATACATTGATTGTTGCATATTCTTTAGCGAAGATATTGTTAAATCCTCTTTTAGGGATTCTTCTCATTAATGGAGTTTGTCCTCCTTCGAATCCTCTTCTGATTGTTCCACCAGATCTTGCTTTTTGTCCTTTATGTCCTTTTCCTGCTGTTTTACCAAGACCTGAACCAATACCTCTACCAACTCTTTTTACAGTTGTTTTTGCACCTGCGCTTGGTCCTAATTCATGTATTTTCATTTAGGTTTTCCTCCTCTCTAAAACATTTTTTATTTATATAATTCTGCTACTGTTTTTCCTCTAAGTCTAGCTATTTCTTCTGGAGTTCTCATTTCTTTTAAAGCTTTCATTGTAGCAAGTACTACATTTCTGCTGTTACGAGAACCTAATGTTTTAGCTGTAACATTTTTTACACCTGCAAGTTCAAGAACTGGTCTTACTGCTCCACCAGCAATAACTCCTGTACCTTCAACAGCTGGTTTAATTATTACTTTTGATGATCCAAAGTTTGTTGTATATTCATGAGGTAATGTACCGTTAACGATTGGAACACTTATTAGATTTCTCTTAGCTTCTTCAGTTGCTTTTTTGATAGCTTCTGGAACTTCTGAAGCTTTACCAGAACCTACACCAACTCTACCTTTTTCGTCACCAACAACTACTAGTACGCTAAATCTAAAAGTTCTACCACCTTTAACAACTTTAGCAACACGGCCAACATAAACAACTTTTTCTTTGAATTCTTGTTTTGCTTCTACCATTATTTTTTCTCCTCTCTGTTAGAATTTTAATCCTGCCTCTCTTGCAGCTTCTGCAAGGGCTTTAACTTTACCATGATATAAATATCCATTTCTATCAAATACTACTGTATCTATTTTCTTTTCAGCAGCTCTTTTTGCAATTAAAGTTCCAACTTCTTTTGCAGCTTCGATATTTGAAGCTTTAGTTTTTACTTCTTTATCTAAAGTAGAGGCACTAGCAATTGTAACTCCTTTAGTGTCATCTATAAGTTGAGCATATATGTTGTTTAAACTTCTAAATACACTAAGTCTTGGTCTTGCCTCAGTTCCTGTAACTTTAGCTCTTACTCTTTTTTGTCTTGCTACTCTTTTAGCAGCTTTATCTCTTTTGCTTATCATAGTTTTTTCCCTCCTTTACTTAAGGTTTATTTTTTACCGCCGGCTTTACCTTCTTTTCTGATTATTCTTTCACCAGCATATTTTATTCCTTTACCTTTATATGGTTCAGGTGGTTTCTTAGCTCTTATATTTGCTGCGATTTGACCAACTTTTTGATTGTCAATTCCTTTTACAAGAATTGTATTTTGGTCTGGTACTTCGATTTTAACATCTTCACTATCTTCAAATTCTACTGGATGTGAGAACCCTAAAGTAAGTACTAATTTATTTCCTTGTTTAGCTGCTCTGTAACCAACACCAGCGATTTCTAATTTCTTTTCGTAACCAGCAGTTACACCAGTTATCATGTTAGAAATTAATGTTCTTGTAAGACCATGAAGCGCTTTGTAATCGTCAGATTCTCTGTTTACAGTAAGTACGTTATTTTCTAAACTTGCTGTAATATGACTATCTATTGTTCTTGATAATGTTCCTTTTGGTCCTTTAACTGTTATGTCAGAACCATTTATTGTGATTTCAACACCTTGTGGAACATCAATTGGTTTTTTTCCTATTCTAGACATTATTGTTTCACCTCGTCCTTCTTTACTTTTTTATTGTTTTTCAAACAAATTATGAATGGTATTAATTGAATTATAATTGATATGAGTACTGCTATATACCCCAACAAGCCTAAACTATGTCCTGATGAACTTCCATCAGCGAACACTCCTCCTGGCGTAGTGTCTGGCATAAAAGCACTAGCTATATAACACGCAAACGAAATTAATAATGCTACCATTACTTTACCATTTTCTTTATTATTCTTACTTTTTATGTTTATAATAATAGAAATTAATGCTAACGCTATTAATACAAATGGTACTATATCTACCATTTCGGAAAATAGATCAACTGCTGGATTCCCAATGTTTTCTATTTTTCCCATACCCTCGTTATTTCTCACCATAACAATTCAACTCCTCTTATTTATTACCATACGTATGCCATTACTTCTCCACCTACGTTAAGTTTTCTTGCTTCTTTATCAGTAACAATTCCTTTAGATGTAGAGATAATTGCTATTCCTAAACCATTTAGTACTCTTGGTAATTCTTCTACTTCAGCGTACATTCTTAATCCTGGTTTAGATATTCTTCTTAAACCTTGAATTACAGGTTTGTTTGAATCATATTTTAACTCTATTCTTAATGTTTTATGACTTCCTTTTTCAGCCACTTCAACACTTGCAACATATCCTTCGTTTAGAAGTATTTTTGCGATTTCATTTTTAACTTTAGAATAAGGTACATCAACTGATTGATGTTTTTGCTTGCCAGCATTTCTTATTCTAGTTAACATATCTGCAATAGGGTCTGATACATTTATGTTCACTTTCGTTACCTCCTTTTTTAACTATTACCAGCTTGCTTTTTTAACGCCTGGTATTTCTCCATTATATGCTAATTTTCTAAAGCAAAGTCTACAAATACCATATTTTCTCATGTAAGAGTGTGGTCTTCCACATAATTTACATCTGTTATAGTATCTTGTACTGAACTTAGGTTCACGCTGTTGCTTAGCAATCATTGATTTTTTTGCCATGCTTATACCTCCCTAGTGTTTTGCGAATGCTAGACCAAGCATTTCAAGTAATGCTTTAGCCTCTTCATCACTTTTAGCAGTAGTTACGAATATAACGTCCATACCTCTTGCTTTATCTACTTTATCATATTCTATTTCAGGGAATATCATTTGCTCTTTAATTCCTAAAGCATAGTTTCCTCTTCCATCAAAAGATTTTGTAGGTACTCCTTTAAAATCTCTTACTCTTGGAAGTGCAACGTTGAATAATCTTGTTGCAAATTCATACATTTTATCGCTTCTTAATGTTACTTTACAACCGATATTCATTCCTTCTCTTAATTTGAATGCAGCTATTGATTTTTTAGCTCTAGTTGCAACTGGTTTTTGACCAGATATAGTTTCTAAATCTCTCATAGCTATTTCTAATGCTTTAGAGCTTTCTTTAACATCAGATACACCCATGTTAATAACTATTTTTTCTAACTTTGGTACTTGCATTATTGATTTGTATCCAAATTTTTCTTTTAATGCAGGTACAACTTCTTTTTTGTATCTTTCTTTAAGATCCATTAGGTTTTCCTCCCTTCATTTCAATGTTATTTTATTTCTTCTTTACATTTTCTGCAGAATCTTACTCTTTTGCCATCTACTATTTTAACTCCTAATTTAGTTCCTCTTTCACATTTTGGGCAATAGTAGCTAACTTTAGATATATTGATTGGTGCTTCTCTTTTTATAATTCCAGATTCTTCACCTTGTCTTCTTGGTTTAACGTGTCTTGTTCTAACGTTTATTCCTTCAACAAGAACTTTGTTTTCTTTTCTTAATACTGAAAGAACTTTACCTTTTTTTCTTTCTTCTTTATTTTTAACATCTAAAATTACTGTGTCACCAACTCTTAATTTAACTTTTGATGTATTTACTACGTTTTTCTTCACCTTTCGTCACCTCCATATTATAGTACTTCTGGTGCTAGAGATATGATTTTCATGTAATCATCATCTCTTAGTTCTCTCGCAACAGGCCCAAATATACGAGTACCTCTTGGAGTTTTATCATCTTTTATTATAACTGCTGCATTTTCATCAAATCTTATATAAGAACCATCTTCTCTTCTAAGACCTCTTTTAGATCTAACTATAACAGCCTTAACTACGTCACCTTTTTTAACAACGCCTCCTGGTATTGCTTTTTTAACTGAAGCTATAACTACGTCTCCGATGTTACCCCATTTTCTGTGGTGTCCACCAAGAACTCTAATACACATTAATTTTTTAGCTCCTGTGTTATCTGCGACATTCACAACTGATTGTTGTTGTATCATAGTAGGATCCTCCTTTTCTTTATTTTGCTTTTTCTACTATTCTAACTAGTCTATGTCTTTTATCTTTACTTAATGGTCTTGTTTCCATAATTTCTACTGTATCGCCAATTCCACAAACATTTTC
>JAZSQI010000029.1:0-2140 GCA_045537895.1 Clostridia bacterium | reverse complement strand
ATCTGTTTAGTATCAAACCGACCTGGTGCTATACCGAGATTCACATCATTTAAATTAAATGTTGTTTCTTTACCCACTGAAAAATTCATATAGATTTCCCCCTTTTTTTATTTGAACTTTTATAGTATATGCTGATAATTGTTTTTTGTCAACCTTTTTTATATATTTTTTTAACTTTATATGAAAGAAATGTGATAATGTCTTAAGTAATGAAATGAGAAAATGTCCCAACAAAAAAAATATTTGTTCTCTTAAATGGTATAATTTAATTATTATTTAAATTTGAGGAGGACAATATGAGAAAGGTGGAACTAACATTGAAAGAAAATCAAAAATATATAATTATTAAAAAATTAGTTGAAACTAATGGTAACAAAGAACGTGCTAGGATCAAATTAGGTTTAAAAAGTATTAGACAAATAAATAGATTAATTCTTGGATATAAAGAATACGGTAAAGAATTTTTTGTTCATGGCAACCGCGGAAGGAAACCTAAGCATGCTTTAACAAATGAATTAAAAGATGAAATTGAAGCTTTATATAATTCTAAATATTTTGATTGTACCTATACTCAATTTACTGAGTTTCTAGCAGAAAGAGAAAATATTTATTTATCTATTCAAGAAGTTGGACAAGTTCTTAGAGAAAGATATATTTTGTCTCCTAGGTCTCGTAAAATTACTAAAAAGAACATGAAAAAGAAACTTATTCAAGAACAAAAGAAAACTACTACTAAAAAAGACTTTGCTAAAATACAACATAATATTGTTGCCATTGAAGATGCTCATCCTAGACAACCTAGATGTATTTATTTTGGTGAAGAAGTTCAAATTGATGCTTCTATTCATCCTTGGTTTGGTAATATTAAAACAGCTCTACATGCTGCTATTGATGACTCCACTGGAAGAATTTTAGCTGCTTACTTTGACAAACAAGAAACTTTAAATGGTTATTACAATATCTATTACCAAATATTAAATAACTATGGTATTCCTTATATGTTTAAAGCTGATAGAAGAACTGTTTTTGAATACAAAAAGAAAGGTACTATCTGTGACGAAGATAATACCTTTACTCAGTTTTCATATGCCTGCCATCAATTTGGTACTAGCATTGAAACTAGTAGCACACCTGAATTTAAACCTCGTATTGAAAGACTTTTTGGAACGCTACAAACAAGGCTAATATCTGAGCTAAGATTAGCAAATATTACAACAATTGAAGAAGCCAACAACTTTCTTCCAGCTTTCTTAGACAAATACAATTCAAAGTTTGCTTTATGTATAGATAATACCAAATCTGTCTTTGAAAAGCAACCTAGTGAGCAAAAAATTAATTTAACTTTATCTATATTAAGTAGAAGAACAATAGATAGTGGCCATTGTATTTGTTTTAAGAAAAAGTATTACAGATTAGTTAATTGTATGGGTACTCCAATATATTTTGGTAAAGGAACAAAGTGTATGATAATTGAATCTTTTGATAAATCTTTATTTGCTACAATTGAAGATAGCATTTTTTCATTAGAAGAAGTAGCAGAAAAACAATTATATTCTAAAAATTTTGATGAAATATTACCTTTAGAACCTAAAAGAATATATATTCCAAAGATGATACATCCATGGAAAAGACAGTCATTTGAAAGATTTGCTGAGAGACAATCATTTAAGTATGAAACTTCTTTAGTTTCTTAAAATATTAACCCTAAAAAAATTAATTTTTAGGGCTAATGTTTTAAAAATTTCAGGACATTTTCAAATTTCATTGACATCCGTATTTTCTATTTTTCTATATACATTATTTAATTACAATATAATTTTAATTTTCAAAAATTACATAAACAGCAAAAAAAGAACTAGATTTTTTCTAGTTCTCGTGGTAGCACATACGAGAATCGAACTCGTGTCCCGGCCTTGAGAGGGCCATGTCTTAACCACTTGACTAATGTGCCATGTAGATATATTTTAGCACCAAAATTTTCTTTTTTCAATAGTTTTGTTTACTTTTTATTAATTATTATATATAATCAACTTAAGGAGGCACTTATGAATAACTATTATATTGCATTAAATGATTGTAAATATATAAACAAACTATTAAATTCTCTAATATTGAATGTTGATGAAAGGTTTATTATAGA
>JAZSQI010000019.1:0-7475 GCA_045537895.1 Clostridia bacterium | reverse complement strand
AAAAAGAATTAAAATTAGATTCTAAATATGCAGAAATAATAAATATAATAACTATTATTATATCTTTTACAATTTTTTGTATATTACCACAGTTTATATCTACTATTAATACACTATCAGTTATATGTTTATTTTATTTAATATCAAAGTTATTAAGTTTTATGATGTTCGGTTCAAGAAATAAAAGAAGAAAAGAAAGAATATTGATTAATAAACTTATTAGAGATTTAAAATAAAAACATTATCAATCGATAATGTTTTATTTTTTTAATACACTATTTATAACAATATTATTTTCTTCATCAAAAAATTTACCATTTTCCTCTTTTGAATGATCAACACTTAACATATCAAATAAACTTTTTTTATCAACAAATTTTATTTTGAAATTTTCTTTTATTTCTCCTTCTGTTAATCTTAAATTTTCCAAATTTATTTGCTTATCAGTTTTAGCAAAAAAATAAGTTGTTATGGTATGCCTTGGTTTTATTGATTTACTTCTATAATCATAAAAATCATCATAAAATGTTTCTAATTCAAGTATTTTTTCTAATTCATCAGTTTCAAAAGATATTCCAGTTTCTTCTAGTAATTCTCTTTTAATCGCCGCTATAATATCTTCACCTTTATCTACTTTCCCTCCAGGAAATATTAGTTTTCCACCTTCACTACTTATTGCAAATTCTCCTTTATTATTTTGTATAATTGCTCGTACCTTATTAAAATTCATCCATGTAGCATTAGGAATCAAATTTTTTTTGTTTACTACTACCTTCATAATTACCTCCGAATCGTTATTATTCTAACACATAAAGAAAAAAATAACAAATTGTTATTTTCAATCTCTTGGTTGAAATATTAAAGATAAAATAAATGAGAATACTATAGCAGCTACTATTCCTGATGAGGTTAAATCAAACATACCCATAAAAAGTCCCATAACCCCAAAATTATTTACTGTATCCATAGCTCCATGTATTAGTAAATGTCCAAAAGATGTAATTGGTACCAAAGCTCCACCACCTGCCCAAAGTACAAATTTATCATATATATTAAAAACATCTAAGAATGCTCCTACTACTACAAATATAGTAGTTATATGTCCTGGTGTAAGTTTAGTATTATCAAGTATTATTTGACCTATTAAACAAACTATTCCACAAAATATAAATGCATTAAAATATATCATCATTTACCTCCAAACTAATAGCATGACTGATACTCGGAATAGATAAGTGTTGATTAGTCATTCCTGTATTTAATAAAGCACCAGTTGCAACAAGTAATACTCTTTTTAATTTACCTTTTTTCATTTTATCTAATATATATGAATAAGTAACAAGAGGAAGACATGCTATACCACTTCCTCCTGTATATACAGGTTGCTTATCTGTATCAAATATCATACATGCAGAATCATCATAATTCTTTAATGCTATATTATATTCTTTTTTTATATAATCTTTTAATATTTTTTTACCTACTTCTCCTAAATCTCCAGTTAATACTAAATCATAATATTCTATATTTCTTTTAGTATCTTTTAAGTGATCACTTATTACTTTAGCAGCTGCTGGAGCCATCACTGCACCCATATTAAATGCATCAGTTATACCCATATCACATACTGTACCTAAAGTAGCTGATTCTACTTTAATATTTGATTTTTCATTTGATAAATAACAAGAAGCACAACCAGTAGTAGTAAAAGTTGTATAATCTTTTTTAGGTCCTCCATATTCTACTGGATTTCTAAATTGTTTTTCAGCTCCATTATTATGTGAAGAAGAAGTAATAATAGCATTCTTAACTTGATTTGCTTCTATCATATTACTAGCAAGCAACATCTCTAAAGTACTAGATGCACAAGCACTATAAACTCCTATTAAAGGTATACCTATTTTACTAGATGAATAATTAGTTGCTACTATTTGATTTAATAAATCAGAACCTATATGTATATTTATATCTTTACTTGATTTATTTAATTTTTTAAGTAATATATTAACACAATCTATTATAGATTTAACTTCTGCTTGTTCCCAAGTTTTCTCATTAAAATACAAGTCTTCGTAATATTTATCATAATGTTTAGATAAAGGTCCATTATGTTCATACGGTCCTACTACTGTACTGGTTTCATTTATATATACATTATTATATTTAAAAGTCATATTATCCTCCCATTATTAATAATCTAATGATTCCAAATATGTATGCACTAACAACTCCATAAATAATTACAGATCCAGCTAGTTTAAACATATTCGCGCCTATTCCAGTAACTAAGCCTTCTTTTCTATATTCTAAAGCAGCACTCATCATAGCATGAGCAAATCCAGTAATTGGTATAATAAGACCACATTTAGCAAAATTAACCCATTTATCGAAGAATCCTAAACAAGTTAAAAAGCAACCTAAAAATATTAAAGTAATAATCATAAATATACTTGCATCCTTAGTAGATACATTAAAATAATAAGAGTATACCTCTATTAAAAAATTACCTAATACTCCCATAAATCCACCTATTATAAAAGCAATAATAGCATTCTTACCTTTAAATCCTTTTGGTGTATGTTTATCTACTATTTTTTGATATTCTTTTTTCTCCATAAAAAAATCCTCCCAAAATTATTTTGGAAAGATTTTCAAATTTTATACAACTTAAAACTTTAAAATAAGGTATTCTTTTTTTCGCTTACTAATTTTCTTACACCAGACTCTAAAATATTTAAATATTTGGCAATTTCCATAATTCCACAAATTTCTTTTTCCATATCAAAACCTCCTTTTTTCTTTAAAACAAAAAAAGAATATCTATATTAGATATTCCATTTTACAAAATAATAAAACAAGTCCGTGAGACTGCTTACTCCAGTTCCGCGGACATATTCTCACATTTTTTATTTTTTATTCTTAATTCATTTTCTATTTTTGTTATAGTCCATCTCGCTGTGCCTCGCTCGATGTAAAAGGCCAAGTCAAGCTTGTCCATGACAAGCGGAATTTCTTCCCGCTTGCATACATGGAGTATTATTATTTACCAATACTTGTTTTATTTTAATTACCTTCTTTATTTATTACTCTACTGTTTGAAGAGAAAGAGATTTTGAGACAGTTATAACTGGGCGCACACCGTAGTCGTACTCACTGCTGACACTGTCGTAGCCCACGCTACCACCATAGCCAACATCCCACGCGTAGTAAGAGTAGCTAGCATTAGAGGAAAGTGTCCAGTAACCCGATGGTAAGGATGGTTTTTCATCTGTGTATAAATTTTGATATAAATACCTTGGTAACGATATATCGTATGATGCTTCTACTCCGTAATCATTTGTAAAACCTAAAACTGTATAATATGTCTGTAAATACTTTGTTTCATATTGTACCCATGAATTTAACCGTATGGCCAATTCCAATCCATCTTCTACTGTTTCCAATGATGTTCCAAACATTGAATTTGCTGTACTTAGATTTCTTTCTATGTAAGCTCTTAAGTTTTCTTCTGTTAAGTTTGCCTTTGTTTTAGATGCTATTTCTATTACTTCTTCTTTAGTTAACAATCTTGCTTTGCTTTCTCCTACTACATCTGTTATTGTTTCCCCATCTTTATGTGTTAATTTTGTTACTCCATTTTTTATTTCTATTTTTTGATATCCATTTGGTTTTGATGTCCCATCTTGATTATTTATATATGTGTAATTTTTTATTGGATCTACATTATCCCATTCTGTTGTTAAACTATTTAAATATTCAAGTGCATCTTTTGATCCATAATTACTAGTATCTTCTGTATTGTAATTTGAATAATCATACCATGCAACTGTATCTCCTAAATTTTCTGAAAGCATAAGTGTTACTGTAGTAGCATCTTCATCTATTACATTCCATGTTCTATCTTGATCCCCTGGATTAAATATTACTTCCTGTCCTATTGTATATTTTGATTCTTCATCTGCATATACTAAATTGCCTTTTTCATTTTGTACTATTGTTTTTTCTTCATATACTAATTCTATTGCTGATACTGCCCCTCCTGTTATTGTTATTGTTCCACTATCTGGTGTCTCTCCTTTTACTTCTACTGTTAATTCATCTGTACATTCTGTTCCTGTGTATTTTAGGCATGCATTTCCTGATGGTAATATATTATAATCTCCATCTGTTATATTTTTATCTTTTAATGTTGAATTTACTACTGCCATTTCTACTGCATTTAAATACATTTCTGCACTTCTAAGTGTGCACTATTCTTACTATCATCTATTATATTTAGTACTATTGGTACTGCTATTACCGCGATGATTGCTAGTATTACTATTACTGCTAATAATTCTATCAATGTAAAACCATTGTTTTTTATTTTCATATGATACCTCTTTCAATTTTTACAATTTTATTTTAACACAACTTTTTATACTTTACAATATCTTTTACATTTTTTGTTTTATATTTACACTATTACTAGTCTATTATTATTTTTTTACTTATAATTGAATTAGAATAGGAAGTGATATATTTAGATATTTTGTAGTATGTTGTTTGTTGTATGCTGTATGCTGTATGTTGTAAGATTTTGGAGGTACTATGAAAAATAAATATGATTTTTTTAAACTTGAATATAAAAATTATATCATTCTATTTAAATGCGGTAATTTTTATATTTCTATTAATAATGACACAAACGTCATGAATAATGTTTTTGACATAAGAAAAAAGAATAACTACACAAGCTATTCTTTTAATATTTAAATGGTGTCCTGTTAGGGACTCGAACCCTAGACCCACTGATTAAGAGTCAGTTGCTCTACCAACTGAGCTAACAAGACAAATTGATTACTAATAAAGTATAACACATTTTTTAAAAAAAGAAAAGAAAAAAAGAAGAATTAATCTTCTTTATAATTTTTTACAAAATTATATGCATCTTTACACATTTCTTCAATGCCTAATTTTGCTTCCCAATTAAGTTTTTCTTTGGCATATACTGGATCTGCATAACAAGCATCAATATCTCCAGGTCTTCTATCTGTTATTTTATAACTTACATCTATATCATTAACTTTCATGAATGTATTTACTAGTTCTAGTACACTATATCCGTTACCAGTTCCTAAATTATAAGCATCTACCCCAGTATCTTTTAATACTTTTTCTATTGCTTTAATATGTCCTTTAGCTAAATCTACTACATGTATATAATCTCTTACTCCTGTACCATCTTTTGTATCATAATCATTACCAAATACACTTAAACATTCAAGTTCATGTGTAGCAACTTTAACTATGTAAGGCATTAAATTATTTGGTATATCATTTGGATTTTCCCCTATAAGACCTGATTTATGTGCACCAATTGGGTTAAAATATCTAAGTATTGCAATACTCCATTCATTATTAGAATGATATAAATCTCTAAGTATATCTTCTATCATTAATTTAGTTGTTCCATATGGATTTGTAGTTGATAATGGCAAATCTTCTCTAATAGGTAATGTTTCAGGTTTACCATATACAGTAGCACTTGATGAGAATGCAAGTTTTTTACAATTAAATTCATTCATAACCTCTAATAAAGTTATTGTAGAATCTAAATTATTTCTATAATATTTAAGTGGTAACCTTACCGATTCTCCTACTGCTTTAAATCCCGCAAAATGTATTACTGCATCTATTTTATTATCATTAAATATATTTCTTAACAATTCTTTATTGCAGCAATCTCCTTCATAAAATTTAAAATCTTTATTTGTTATTTTTTTTATTTTATCTACTACATCTCTTTTTGAATTAGATAAATTATCAATAACAACAACTTCATACCCTGCTTCTAATAATTCTACTACAGTATGACTTCCTATATAACCAGTTCCTCCTGTTACTAATATTTTCATATTATACCTCCTATAAAAAGTATACTACAAAATATTTAAAAAGTACATAAAAAAGTCTTTAAAGACTCTTTATTTGTTCCATAGATAATCCTGTAATTTTAGAAATTAAATTAATATCCATATTCTCTTTCTTCATATTTGATGCTGTATTTAATTTTTCTTGTTCAATTCCTTTTTCAATTCCTTGTTCAATTCCTTGTTCAATTCCTTTTTCAATTCCTTTTTTCATTCCTTTAGCTAAACCATCAGCTTCAGCCTTTTTTATTCTCTCCTCTTCTTCTTCTAACCTAGCTAATTTTACCACTTCTTCCACTTGTTGTTTATGCCATTCTGCATCGTAAGCGCCCAATATTTCCTCATCTTCACTAAAATTTTCTACTTTTTTTAATATTTCTTCCATACTAGCATCTCCTTTAGTTATATTTTGTGCAAGTCGTCTATCCTCTATTCCTATTAAACCTATAAACTTATCCTTATAGTCTAACTCACTTGCAGTTTTATTATAGCATCTATTTACATAATATGGAAGGTCTATTCTAATTATTTCTATGTCATCTGTTAATGTTTTATGTTTTTCTGTTTCCATTATTTTATATCTCTCTATTGGTTTTACATGTTTTCCTTCACAATCTATATTTATTTGTATATATTTTTGTAATTTTTTATAGGAATTACCTTTTTTTAGACCTTGGCCTATATTTTTAAATAGATATCTTAAGTTTCTAGCTATTAAATATTTATTTACGTTAGTATTCATTTCTATTCCTATTTGAGTATTATCTTCTAATTCTACTATTAAATCTACTATAGTTCTTTTATCATAATATGAACTCCCTATTATTTCTGGATTTAATATTGTTATTTTTTTAGGTTTTATATCTAATATACATTCTAATAACTTTCTAAGTGGCCTTTGATCATTTTTATCTCCAAATACTTTTTTAAACATCAAATCAAATTTTAATGGAACCATTCTTTTTTCTTCAATCATTTTTAACCTCCTATAAGTATTATTCTACAAAACTTTTTAATTTCCTTTTTTTATAATAAAAAAATTGATTTAAAATCAATTTTATTTATTTCTTATAAGATATATCATAATTACTAGGTCCTTTTATACATTTACCATCTATATCAAATCTAGATGAATGGCAAGGACAATCCCATGTTTTTTCTTTTTCATTGAATATTAAACTACATCCTAAATGAGGACATTTATTATATACTTTATGTATTTTACCTTTTTCTTTATAAATAGCTATACTTTTACCATTTTCATATTCAAAAGAAATATTTTTATTATACCAGGGTTTATTTTTATTTATTTTAGGACCTATAAATGATTTAGTTTGACTTAAAAGTATTAAAGGAAATTTAATTATATTTGATAAAGTTATTCTATTAGGGTCAAATATATATTCAAATTCATTTTCTTTTTTTAATATCATATCACTAATTATTTTAGCTGCAACTACTCCATTAGTCATACCCCAAGTATTATAACCTACTCCAATATAAATATTATCTTTTAGTCTTCCTATATAGGGTATATAATCAGGTGTGATTATATCTGTATTT
>JAZSQI010000007.1:0-9320 GCA_045537895.1 Clostridia bacterium | reverse complement strand
AATCTCTTAGCAGATACTTCACACGCAAGTTTAAATAAAACATAGTTCTTATCTTCTTTGATATAGTTTACTCCTTCTTTAACCTTAAATAAAGTTATTGGGAATATTGGAGTTTCATTTTTTCCAAGTCCTGAATCTGTTGCTTTTAAGTAATTTTTAATAACCATTCTTCCTTCAGGAGATGTATCAGTACCAAAGTTAACTGATGAGAATGGTACTTGAGCTCCTGCTCTAGAATGCATTGTATTTAAATTATGAATAAATGCTTCCATTGCTTGATAAGTTATTCTATCTGTTTTTTGAATTGCTTTTTCATAAGATTTATTAAATAATCTCTTTAACTTTTCTGACTCTTTATAGAAAGGTTCAAATAACTCTTCAGCATTTATTTCTATTGTAGTTAATTTATCTATTTCTTTAGCGATTTTGTCCATATTTAAATAATATTTAAAATCTGTTAAATCTAAGAAATCATATACTGTTTGTTTTAATTGTTTTTTAAATGTAATTAAAACACCAGGTGCCATATAGTAATCAAATGCTGGTACAGATTGTCCACCATGTTGATCATTTTGGTTTGATTGAATTGCAATTGCAGCTAAAGCTGTATATGACATTATATCTTTTGGCTCTCTTAAATGACCATGACCTGTTGAAAATCCATTTTTAAACAATTTATTTAAATCTATTTGACAACAAGTAGTTGTACCCATTGGCATAAAATCCATATCATGAATGTGAATATCTCCACTATCATGTGCGTCTGCAAATTTTCTTTTCATTAAATATGATTTAGCAAATTCTTTTGATACCGTACTTCCATATTGAAGCATTGTTCCCATTGCAGTATCACCATCAACATTTGCATTTTCACGTTTTGCGTCTTCTTCGTGCGCTGATTTTAATCCTAATCCTTCTAATGCTTTTAAAAACTTATGTTGTTTTTTCTCATCAAAGAAAACTTTTCTTGATTGAGTTCTTCTTTCTCTATAGCTAGAAAATGCTTCATAAACATCTTCATAACCTTTTTCTTGAAGCTCAGCTTCAATCATATCTTGTATTTCTTCTATTTTTACTTTTTCTTTTTCTTTATTTAACTGTTCTAATCTATCAATAACAGCTTGATACACTTTATGAACATCTTTTTCTGTGTATTTAGCTACTTCTTCATCTTCTGTTTTTACACTATCAAAACCTTTTTTGATAGCTAGTGCTATTTTTGCACCATTAAAGTCAACTTTTTTTCCGTCCCTTTTTACAACTAATAATGTTATGTTGTTTTCTTGTAAATCTGACATAAAATTACCCCCTTATAAGATACATATATAATACTATTATTTAAATATATAATCAAGTGTTTTTTTGTAAAATTTAAATTACGTCGTTATGTAATTTAAAGCTATTTTCATTCAATTTTTCAAAAATCAAAAATTACGTCTACGTCAGTTATATCAGTCATCAAACCCATTTTTGTGTTTTTAACTTTTTTATAAAAAATTAGCATTTTCACAAAAATCTTTTTTTGCTTTTTTCTCATTTTTTGGAATTTTTTCTATTTTTTATGTAGCTAAAAAATCATACATAAATCATATAATCATATACTACAAAAAATTACAAAATTATTACAAAATTATAACTAATTATTTCAAATATTTTTAAATATAATACAAATTTATTAATATTGAATAATTATGTTCACAATGATATAATGATAAAAAATATTAGAATTATATTACAACAGTAATTATAAATAAAAGAATTTAAATAATTTTAAAAGGAGGTATATTATGAATAATCTAACAAAACAAATTGCAATATTCGCATCCGGTAATGGAAGCACACTTCAAGCAATTATAGACGAAGTAAATTCTAAAAAAATTAATCTAAAAATTACTCTAGTAGTGTCAGATGTAAAAGATGCATATGCACTTAAGAGAGCTAAAGATGCAGGTATTGACACTTACATTATTAAGGCAACTAACAAGCTTGACATTGACTGTGAATTAGAAAAAGTATTAAAAGAGTATAATTTAGATTTAATTGTGCTTGCAGGTTATCTTAGAATGATTGACCCTAAATTATTAAAAAATTATACCATTATTAATACCCACCCTTCTCTTTTACCTAAATATGGTGGCAGAGGAATGTTTGGTATGAATGTCCATAAAGCTGTTGTAGAAAACAAAGAAACTCAAACTGGTGTAACTGTACATTTTGTTGACGATAAATATGATCACGGTAACATTATTAGTCAGACTATAGTTCCCGTATTTGAAGCTGATACTCCTGAAGATGTTTCAATAAGGGTACAAATTGCTGAAAAGAAGCAATTAATTTCTGTTCTAAAAGATTTTTCTGAAGGAAAACTTTAGATAAAACTTATTTAAGAGTAGTAGAATTTTAATAATTCTATTACTTTTTTATATAGTTAATTATTTATTTAATAGATTTGTCTTTTTTTCAGCTCTTAACTCTTTAGCATTTTTGCTAGATACAATCTTTTTTCCAGAAGCTTTTTCAATTTGTTCTTTAGCCATTTTTGCAATTGTTCCACCCTGTAATACTGTATTTTTAGATTCTTCAAAACCATTAGGATTTGTACCTTTTGAAATTTCAGTTGAAGAAGTTTCAGCAAGCATATTAAGTACAAGTTCCATGTTTGTCATATTATCTCTTAAATTTTCTTTTTTCAGACCTTTATGCTCTTTATACTCTTTAACAGAATAGCCACTCCATGTTTGAGTTAAAATATTTGTTAAAATAGCAAAATCTTTTTGTGAATTAATACCACTTCTTTGTAGTTCATCTGTAAACTCTTTTCTAACATCAATTGTTTTTAATCTTTGATTTATCCAATCTTCAGAGTAACCTTTTCTTCTATATGTTTCTAAAGCTCTATTTATTGTAATCTCTGGATCATATGCTTCATCGATTCTTTCTTTTCCAACTTTAGCAAGCCATAATTTAAATGGTTCAGCCTTTTTAGATGGTATTGACTGTATTAGTCTTAATAACTGCTCTGTGTCTGCAACATCTGTTAATCTCATTTTCCCATCAGGAGCTAACATTTTTAACTGTACGATATTTTCGTACACTTCGCTACCTTCATTTTTTAGTTTAATTTTCAAATCGCTCCAGTATCTTCTTGGTTCAGAACTTTCAGTTAAAACACCAACAACATCTACGACTGAAAAATACCATTTTTCTTGCTCATTGTCCCATATGGTTCTCACGCTTTTGTTTTCAAATAATCTTATACTATTTTCTTTATTCATATTTTCACCTCCTTTATTTATATAAAATATAATACATCCAGAACATGTGTTTGTCAACATTTTTAATTAATTTTATTTAATTATTTTATAATTATATTATTCTTTTATTAAATAATGTGTGATATAATTATTTTACACAATATTATTAATAAACAATATAGTAAAATTTATTAAAGGAGAGTGAAATATATGGCTTTAATTAAGTGTCAAGAATGTGGAAAAGAAATTAGCGATAAAGCAAATGTATGTCCAAATTGTGGATATAAAAAACCTTTAAACCCATTAACGAAACTTGATAAAATATTTATTCCTATCATTGCTATTGCTATAGTTGGTGGTTTGATTGGTATATGTTTAACTCCTCAAATGGTAAAACGCACATACCCTAATGCTAAACTTGAAACATATGGACAAGATCCATTTATAATGGTAGATGGAAAAATGACTCCAAATCCAAATTATAGAATACATGCTAATTTAGGTGATGCGAAAACTGATTATACCAAATCAATAATTGTAGGAACATTATCGGTATTAATACCAACAGCATCAATTATTTCATATGTAAAACTAAAGAAAAAAGAAAGCAAAAAAATATAATTTATGAAAGGAGTGAAAAAATATGGCTTTAATTAAATGTAGTAATTGTGGAAAAGAAATATCTTCAAACGCCAAAGCTTGTATCCATTGTGGAAAAGAATTATCAGAACATTATACAAGTAGTATAAATGGAACAGAAAAAAATATTAATTTTTTCTTAAAACTTTCTAAATTTTTCAAATATGTTGCTTATATTCTTGCAGGTATAATATTACTAATAGGAATAATGTCAACAGGTGGAACAGGAGAAGGAGAAATTTTTGCTATTTGCTTAATATTTAGTATGCTTTTAGTAATAGTAGCGTTTTTAAGTACACCGTTTTTAGAATGGAAAGCATACATATTAAAAAATATATATGAATTAAATAAAAAAGAAAGTAGGTAGAAATATAATGTTAATTTTATTTAGAGCTTTTATTTATTTTATATTAGTAGTTGCTTGTTTAATTACTTGTTTAGTTTTCTTAAAAAAAGCAAAAAAAGTTAAACATACAGAAAAATGTGAAGAATGTGGAAATGAATTAAAGGAAAACGAAAAAATTTGTAGTAAATGTGGTAATCCTATTAAAGATATTGAGAAACAAAAATCAACCTATTGGATTATAGTTGGTATATCAGGTATTGCTACTTTGTTTTTCGGAATAAAAACATTAAGAATTGTTTTTCACATATTTAATTTTTACTTAAATTAGAGGCTTATGCCTCTCTTTTTATAAAAAAACACCTAGCAAATTAAATTTTACTAGGTATTTACATATGGTGCACCATCGGGGACTCGAACCCAGGACCAATTGATTAAGAGTCAACTGCTCTACCAACTGAGCTAATGGTGCATGTAAATAAATTACTTAATTATTATATCAAATTTTTATTGGTTTGTAAATATTTATATTACCTTTTTCAAATAATTTAATATAAATTTCTAATTAATATTTTAATAATTTGTATTTTATGCTATACTTACTTTATTAATAGGAGGCATTAAATGAAAAAAGAGATTATAATAACTATACTTGTTATTGTAGTATTAATTATATCTACTATATTTATAAATACACTAACAAGATATTTCAAAATAAAAAATTTAGAAACTAAAACTGAGAATAAAGAAGATACAATCATCGAATCAAAAATTAATAATACAATTATACCTGTAGATGATAACTCATCAATTAGAATAATAGAAGAATATGATGAAACAATGTTTAAAGGTCATAAATCTTTAGTGTTTTTTTGGGCATCATGGTGTTCTCATTGCAGATCAGAATATGATGTTGTAAAAACTTTTATAACAGATTATCAAAATCAAGGATATAAAATATATGTCGTATCACATGATTATAAAACTGAAGAACTTGCTGATTTTATGAGTAAAAATGATTTTGACTATGAAGTATGGTTTGACGAACAAAGAGTTATTCGCGCTCATTTTGACCCTGAAGCCTCATCTGTTCCTTTAACATATATAATAGATGAAAACGCAAAATTAATTGACTCACATAATGGTGAAATAACATTAGAAAAGTTAAATGAATTAATAGATAAAAATATGTAAGAACAAAATCCTAGAAACTAGTTAATTTCTAGGATTTTTAATTATTCATAATCTTTCATTATTTCTTCAAATACAGTTCCCAAACTTTCATTGATTACAAGTGACGCTCTTGTGTCATAATCTGTTGCATCTCTATTTATTATTACTAAGTTTTCACCATAAAATTTAGAAACACATGAACTTGCTGGATATACTGTAAGCGATGTCCCTCCAACTATAAGTAAATCACAATTTTCTATTGCTTGAATTGCATTTTGCATAGTAGTATCATTTAGCTTTTCATTATACAAAACCACATCTGGTTTTATTGTTCCACCACATTCACATTTTGGTACATATTCAGAATTAAATATATAATTAGAATCAAAACTTTTTTTGCACCTTGTACAATAGTTTCTATATATGGAGCCATGTAATTCTGCTACATTTTTAGAGCCCGCTTTTTGATGAAGCCCATCGATATTTTGAGTAATTACACACTTTAATTTACCCACATCTTCAAGTTTTGCTAGCGTATAATGAGTTATATTAGGCTTTGCATCTAAACAATTCATTTTGTCTTTGTAAAACATATAAAACTCTTCTGGATTTTCTATAAAAAAGCCATGACTTAGTATAATCTCAGGTGGAAATTTATATTTTTGATTATACAGTCCATCTTTACTTCTAAAATCAGGTATTCCACTTTCCGTTGAAACTCCTGCTCCACCAAAGAAAACAATATTATTACTTTCTCTTATCATTTGCCTCAGTTTAGCTATCTTATCACTCATTTAATCTCCTCCTAAAAATTATTTTCAAATCTTACTTTAAATTTTACATATTATACTACACTATTTTTGATATGTCAAAAAACAAAGCAGTCATTACTGACTGCTTTATTATTTTTTACTCTTCGCTATTTTTTCCACAACAGAATTTATATTTCTTCCCACTTCCACAAGGACATGGTTCATTTTTACCTACTTTTTTTGCTACTTTTACAGGTTCTCTCTTTACAGGTTCGTTATTTCCATATGCTGATACATTTTGTTTCTCATAGTTTGCATTTATTCTTTGTTGTTTTACAGGTACATCAGTCTTGTTAAATTTAACTGTAAATATAGCTTTTAGAACGTCTTCTTGTATAGCTTCGTTCATTTCTTCGAACAAATCAAATCCCTCTATTTTATATGCATCAACAGGATTGCTTTGACCATATGCTCTTAAATGTATACCATCTTTTAAATGAGACATATCATCAATATGATTCATCCATTTTTCATCAACTGTTTTAAGCATAATGAATTTCTCTATTTTTCTATATGCATCAAGAGCACCTTTTTCTTCAAATTCTTTTACTCTTGCATCATATATTGCTTTTACTTTTTCAGTTACAGTATCTATTACACCGTCTATATCCACATTTTCAACATCTTCTTTTGTGACTAAATCATTTCTTCCAAAAAGATTGAATAATGCTAAATCGAATGCTTCCATGTCTATTTCATCTACATTTCTAACATTTGCCATATATTCATATACAATTTGATTTATCTGACTATTTAAGATTTTCATAATAGATTCCTCAACAGAATCATTATCTAAAATTTGTCTTCTCTGTCTATATATAACATCTCTTTGTTTATTCATTACATCGTCATATTCAAGTACGCTTTTTCTTATACTATAGTTTCTCCCCTCTACTCTTTTTTGCGCAGTTTTAATTGTACTTGTCAAGAAAGAATGTTCAATAGGCATATCTTCTGGAAGTTGCATTGTATTTGCAACAGTTGCCACAGCATCTCCACCAAAAAGTTTCATCAAATCATCTTCTAAAGAAATGTAGAATTTACTTTCTCCAGGGTCGCCTTGTCTACCTGCTCTACCTCTTAACTGATTGTCTATTCTTCTTGATTCATGTCTTTCGCTACCAATTATTTTTAGTCCACCAACCTCACGCACTTTCTGTTTATCTTCTTCGATTTCTTTCTTAAAGCTAGCTTCTAACTCTTTATATTCTTTTCTAATACTAAGTAGTTCTTCATCATCAGTATTTGCATAACCAGATGCAAACTCTATCTTTTCTTGTTCTATACCTTTGGCTAATAGTTTTCTTTTTGCTAAAAATTCTGCATTACCCCCAAGTAGAATGTCAGTACCTCTACCTGCCATGTTTGTAGCTATTGTTACAGTTTTGTATTTACCTGCTTGAGCTACTATTTCAGCTTCTTTTTCATGGAATTTAGCATTAAGCACCTTATGTGGTATCTTAGCTCTATCTAGCAATTTACTTAATATCTCAGATTTTTCAATAGATACTGTTCCTACAAGTACAGGTTGACCTTTCTCATAGCTTTCTTTTACATCTTCAACTATTGCATTAAATTTACCTTTTTCAGTTTTATACACTACATCATTACCATCTATTCTTATTGTTTCTTTGTTAGTAGGTATTTCTATAACATCAAGTCCATATATTCCTTTAAATTCAACTTCTTCAGTTTTAGCAGTACCAGTCATACCTGAAAGTTTTGAATATAATCTAAAGTAATTTTGGAATGTTATTGTAGCAAGTGTTTTAGATTCTCTGGCTATCTTAACACCTTCTTTAGCTTCAATTGCTTGATGAAGACCATCGCTATATCTTCTACCTTCCATTATACGTCCAGTAAATTCATCAACTATTAATATTTCTCCATCTTTTTCAATATAATCAATATCTTTTTTCATAATTCCATATGCCTTAAGTGATTGATTGATGTGATGAGAAATTTCCATATTACTCATATCAGATAATTCTTCTATGCCAAAGAATTCTTCGCATTTTTTAGTTCCTCTTTCTGTTAAAGAAACACTCTTTGCTTTCAAGTCTACAACATAATCATAATTTTCATTGTTATCATCAAACTCTTTATCATTACTTTCAACTATGATTCTAGCTTTCATTCTCTTAACTAATTTATCTGCTTTTTCATATAAATCAGTTGACTTATCTCCCATACCTGAAATTATTAAAGGTGTACGCGCTTCATCAATTAATATACTATCTATTTCATCTACTATAGCAAAATTAAGCTCTCTTTGTACCATATCATCTTTTGACATGCACATGTTGTCTCTTAAATAATCAAATCCAAGTTCATTATTTGTTGCATATATTATATCTGAGTTATATGCTTTTTTCTTATCTTTAGGTGACATTCCAGGGACAACTAACCCTACAGTAAGTCCTAAAAATTTATATACTTTTCCCATCCATACACTATCACGAGATGCTAGGTAATCATTTACTGTAACTACATGCACACCTTTTCCTGTAAGAGCATTTAGGTATACTGGAAGTGTAGCTACTAATGTTTTTCCTTCACCTGTTTTCATTTCTGCAATTCTTCCTTGATGAAGTATTATTCCACCAATTAATTGAACTCTAAAGTGTTTCATATTAAGCACCCTGTATGATGCTTCTCTAACTACAGCAAATGCTTCTACAAGCAAATCATCTACTGTTTCACCTTGTTCTAATCTTTTCTTAAATTCTTCTGTTTTATTTTTTAACTCTTCATCAGATAATTTTTGCATAGTTTCATCTAGCGCTTCTATCTTATCTACTAAAGGTAGTATTTTTTTAATTTCCTTACTACTATATGACCCAAATATTTTTTCTAAAATTCCCATTTATATATTTACCTCCATTTTTAGTGCGTTTATATATATCAAACATTTTGGTAATTATATCATAAAAGAGTATAAAAAAAAAGACCAATAATATTGAAATGCATCCTTTAGAGTAGATATTAAATAAAAAACTAGTTTTGCAGCTAAAAATGCGAAGAATATTTATTTCTTCGCATTTTTTAATCGTGTTGTATTATAAAATTCTATCCATTCTTCTACTAAATCTATATATT
>JAZSQI010000003.1:0-4106 GCA_045537895.1 Clostridia bacterium | reverse complement strand
AACATAAATACCTCGATTCTACCAAAACATCTGCACAATAAAATTATATCAAAATTGCGATAAGTTGTACACTAAGAGCAGTTGTAAAAGTAAAATCCATTACTTCGTAATGTGCTTGCGTTTACTTTTTCACTTGATGATATTAACTTTATAGATTTTTATATACTCATACTGTTGAATATTTTTTTCCTTTTATATATAATATTTTATATAATTTGACTAATATAAGGGGTTATTTAATTGGATTCTATAAAGAACTTAAAAAATATTAAACTATTTCCTATATATAAATTATTTGCTTATGATTTACTTTTTTACTATGCAATACAAATGCTTTTTTTGCATAATGTAAAAGGTGTTTCAATATCTGGTATATTGTTACTTAACTCTATATATTGCGCATTTCAAATGATATTTCAAATACCAGTTACACTAGTTGTTGACAAAATAGGATATAAAAAATGTATAGTTGTAGGAAATATATTCTGCACTACTGCTGTACTTACATATATATTAGCAAATTCTTTTTCTACAATCATGATTGGTGATTTTCAATTAGCTCTTGGCTTTGCTTTAAAAAGCGTTTCGGAATCTCCATTTTTGTTTACTGTTATGAAAAAAGAAAAAATGGAATATGAATCTGCTAAAGTAGAAGCTAAAGGCTCTTCAATGTATTTTTACGTAGAAGCTTTTGCATCAATAGTTTCAGGTTACTTATATGCAGTTAACCCATATATTCCTGTTGTTTTATGTGCTTTAGCAATGCTTACTTCAACTGTACTTGCATTTAAATTTGATGATAGCACAGTAAACAAAGCTGAGAATTTAAGTGGAAAAGAATATTTTTCTGACATGAAACATGGCTTTAAGTTCATATTTAAAAGTGAACGTCTAAAAGCATTACTGGTATTTGCTTGTGTATTTGCTGGTATAGTTGCTGTTGCTGGTAATTTTTCAAAAGCATTTCTTACAGATATAAATATATCATCTGTAACTTTTGGTATTATAACATCACTACTTAGTATAATATCAGCAATTGGCTCTTCGTACCAAGATAAATTTCAAAATAAAAGAAAGAAAAAAACATTATCGTATATATCACTCATTTTCATTGGAGTTTTCTTGTTTGTAGGTATACCACATTTAATAGGCTTTAATGCGAAAATATTGCTTACAATTGGATTTATAATATTTGCACTTCAAAATTTCTTTAAAGGTAGTTATAGAGTTATTATGAAGAAATATTTAAACAACTTTACTACAAGCTCAATTAGACCAAAAATAATGTCTGTATATTATCTTTGCGAAATGCTTGGAACTTTTGTATTACTATTCTTAGCAAGTAAGTCATTAGAAGTTACAAACATTGGAATAGCATATATTATATTTGGAGTTGCCTTTTTAATTACTATATTAGGAGTATTAGAATATATGAGAACAAGGCTTGGTCTTAAACCAGAAGAATATAACGAAAAGGATATAAAATATAAAAAATAAAATTTGTTTTTTATAGTTTACATTTATATGTAAGCTATTTTTTATACTCTTCACATTTTTCTCAACTATTTTAGTTATTTTTCGACCTTGTTTTTATACTAATTTTATGATATACTTTGTAAACTAATTGGAGGTAATTATACATGCTATGTTCAGTTTGTAAAAAAAATATGGCAGTCATATTTGTAAATAAATTAGATAAAGATGGAAAAAATCCTACACTAAGTGAAGGTCTTTGCTTAGATTGCGCTAAAAAAAGAGGAATTGACCCTGTAAAAACAGTGGTTGACTCTGTTGATAACTTAACACCAGAGCAAATGGAAAATTTAACTAAACAATTTGAAGGTCTTCTTGGTAAATTTGATCCTGATTCTATGGCTAATATGTTTGGATCCTTTGATAATATGGATTTAGGTCCTTTTAGTGCATTTGGAGATTTCTCCCCTATGCAAGAAGAAAATGATGAAAAAGGAAATGCTGTTAAGACTAAAACTAAAGAAAAGAAAGCAAACAAAAAAGCTAAGTACTTAGATACTTATGGTACAAATCTAACTACTCTTGCAAAAGAAGGCAAATTAGATAATGTTGTTGGAAGAAACAAAGAGCTTGAAAGATTAATTCAAATATTAAATAGACGTTCAAAAAACAATGCAGCTTTAATTGGTGAACCTGGTGTTGGTAAAACTGCTGTTATGAATGGCTTGGCTATTAAAATTGCTAATAAAGAAGTACCTTTAAGACTTCAAAATAAACAAGTATATTTACTTGATATGGCATCTGTTGTTGCAGGTACACAGTTTAGAGGACAATTTGAAGCTAGAATGAAAGGTATTATAGATGAATGTAAATCTTTTTCAAATATAATACTAGCAATTGACGAATTACACAGTATTATGGGTGGTATAGAACATGATAATTCTATGAATGCTGCAAACATGTTAAAGCCTGCTCTTGCAACTGGTGATATACAAATAATTGGAGCTACAACTTTAAAAGAATACAGAAAAAATATTGAAAAAGATGCAGCTCTTGAGAGAAGATTTCAACCTATTATCTTAGAAGAGCCTAATTTTAGTGACACTTTAGAAATTTTAAAAGGTGTTAGACCGTACTACGAAAATCATCATAAAGTAATTATTCCTGATGAAGCATTGATTCAAAGTATTAATCTTTCTAAGAAATATATACATGATAGATTTTTACCGGATAAAGCGATTGATTTAATTGATGAAGCTTGTTCTCGTGTATTTTTAGATAATACTACTCTAAATAAAATTGAAAGTATTGAAAAACAATTAGAAGAAATTTCTAGTCAAATTGAAGATACAGAGTTTGAACTTGCTAATATGGAAAATTCTGATAATCCAGAAGCTTACGAAAGAGCTGCTAACTTAAAAACTATGCAATGTAATTTAGAAGCTAGCTTATCTAGCTTAAATAAAAAGGCAAAAAGACCTGTTCTTTCCTTTGATAACTTAGCAAGAGTTGTAGAACTTTGGACAAATATTCCAGCTTCAAGATTATCACAAAAAGAAACTGAAAAACTACTTAATTTAGAAATAAATTTAAATAAAAAAATAATAGGACAAGAAATGGCTGTAAATTCACTATATAATTCTATACTAAGAAAAAGAGCTAATATAAAAAATAGTGATAATCCCCCTTCATTTATATTTGTAGGACCTACTGGTGTAGGTAAAACAGCACTTGTAAAAGCGCTTGCTTATGAATTATTTGACAGAGAGGACGCTATTATTCGCTTAGATATGTCTGAATATATGGAACAACATAGTGTATCTAAACTTATTGGTTCTCCTCCTGGCTACGTTGGTTATGATGAAGCTGGTTATTTAACTGAAAAAGTTAGAAGAAATCCATACAGCATTGTTTTGTTCGATGAAATTGAAAAAGCACATCCAAGTATATTTAATATGCTGCTTCAAGTTTTAGATGATGGAAGACTTACAGATTCTCAAGGTAAAACTGTATCATTCAAACACACTATAATTGTTTTAACATCAAATCTTGGAACTAATTTTAAAAATGAAGGTTATGGCTTTGCAAATAGTAGTGTCGAAGAAGATATGTTAAAAACTAAAGTTAATCATGCTTTAAAAGAATACTTCTCTCCTGAGTTTTTAAATAGAATTGATGATATAGTTGTATTTAATAAATTATCAAAAGAAAATTCAATTAAAATAACTAAATTAATGCTTGATGAATTTATGAATGAACTTAATAAAAAAGGGTTAAAAATCTCTTATACTGATAATGTTACAAAATACATATTAGAAAAAGGATTTGATGATAAATTTGGTGCAAGACCTTTAAAGAGAACTATTACAAAATATATTGAAGATTTAATTGCAATTAAATTTATTAAAAATGAATTAAACGAAAATACTGAATATACTTTAGACATGAAAGATAACAATATTGTATTAACAGAAAAATAGTAGAATATATAAGACTCTAAGTCAATAGTTGGGGTGTAGATAACTAAAAAGTTATCTACATCTCACTTTTTATGGGCATTTTTAAGGTTGCAATGTAAATACACTTAAAATGTAATTGAAATATATGTTTTTGGGCATGCTAACGCAAGCCTA
>JAZSQI010000008.1:0-26771 GCA_045537895.1 Clostridia bacterium | reverse complement strand
AACATAAATACCTCGATTCTACCAAAACATCTGCACAATAAAATTATATCAAAATTGCGATAAGTTGTACACTAAGAGCAGTTGTAAAAGTAAAATCCATTACTTCGTAATGTGCTTGCGTTTACTTTTTCACTTGATGATTTAACTGAATTTTTATATTTTTTTACTTTTACTATTGACAAATGCAAATCATATGAGTATAATAATTAATGTACTAAGAATTGCGGGTGTAGTTCAATGGTAGAATTCCAGCCTTCCAAGCTGGCTGTGTCAGTTCGATTCTGATCACCCGCTCCATAAGGTAAAATCGTCGCACCAATGTGACGTTAATGATTAAATCAATCTGAAAAGATTGATTTTTTTGTGCGTTATTGCAAAGAAAGGTGTGATGTGATATGATTAAAATAATTAAAAAGAAAATCAATATGAGTGATGAACTCAAAACCAAAATTAATTGGTCTTGCAAATTTAATAACAGACCCTACCAGATTATTGAGGGTCACCTAAGAATTGTGGAACATACAAATCTAGCGTATGTTGAGCCACACAAAGTAATTATTGGAGATACACTATATTTATTCTTCAATGAACAAAAACATTTTTATATTGGGAATTTAAAGAAGAAAATCCCTATTGCTGATTTATCAGACTACATAGCAAGGCATTAATTAATTGAGAGTTTATATACTCCCATAATATTGGTTTATTTTGTCGTGTAAATAATCAATATAAAGTATAAGGTGTCTTGTTATGTGACACCTTTTTTGGTGCCTTTCATTAAAAGAAAAGGAGGAAAGAGCATGAATAATGAAAGGATGATTGCAGCAGTTTATATTCGTGTCAGCACAGAGGATCAGGCACGAGAAGGATTTTCTTTAGGAGAACAAAAAGAAAAGTTATTACAACTCTGTGCATTTAAAGGTTATGAAGTATTTAAGGTTTATGAGGATGCAGGAATATCTGCAAAAGATATGGAACATAGACCAGCATTTCAAGAGATGCTACAAGATATGAGGGACGGAAAAATTAATTATATTGTAGCCTACAAACTAGATAGAGTTACTCGTTCGGTTCGTGATTTAGAAGAACTTATATCTCAGTTAGAAAAATATAATTGTTATTTAGTTTGTGATAGAGATGATGTTAATACTTCTACTGCTAACGGAAGATTTTTTGTAAGAATGCTAACAGTATTATCACAGTTAGAAATTGAAATTGTATCAGAAAGAACTAAATTTGGACTTAATGGAGCAATTAAGTCAAGTCATTTACCAGGTCCTGCCCCACTAGGATATAAGAAAGATGGTAATAAGAAAACTATTGTTGATGAAACAACAAAACCTATTATTAAAAGAATATTTAAGATGTATTTAGAAGGCAAAAGTTTTCAGCAAATATCAAATATTTTTAATGAAGAAAAACTATTAAATCCAAAGAAATGGAAAGACACGACTATTCAAAAGATAATTGATAACAAAATCTATATGGGAGATTATGAGCAATATAAAAGAATTGCTAAAAAAGAAAACAAGGAACCTGTTATTTATATGAATGTTGTTGAACCAATAATATCGCGTGCAATGTGGGAAGAATGTCAAAGACAAAAAGAAGTTAATCAAAGAACTTACACAAGAGATAGAGTTTATCTATTCTTTCAAAAGATTAAATGTCCTACTTGTGGAAGAATAATGAAGTGTAAAGGTTCTGGTGGTAAGAAGAAAAAATATATGTATTACAATTGTGAGAAATGTCACTTAAATTATCGTGAAGATAAAATTGAAGAATGCTTAATGCAATTTATTTATGATTTAGTTGAATATGATATGGCAGTTAAAAAGTATTTTTTACCTATTCTAGCAGACCATAAGCCAACAAAAACTGATGAAATAGATAAAGATATTAAACAATTAGTAAAACAAAAAGAACGTATTAAAAAAGCATATATGAGTGGTATTGTTGAAATGGAAGATTTCTCAGAAGATTATAAACTAATTGAAGAAAAATTAGAAATTTTAGAACAAAAGAAATCAGAACTTTTAAATTTAGATAATATAACTTTTACCCCACAGCAGTTAATGGCAGATAGAGATATTGAACGAGAAACTATGATAAGATTAGATACCTTAAATGGTGTTGTTAAAACAAATTGGGAAAGCAAAACAAAAGATGAAAAGCAAGAATTTATATCTAAATTTATTGAATCAGTTATTCTAATAAAAGATAACAATAATGAACTTAATATAGAAAAAATTAATTTTAGAAAGAGTTATATAAATAACTTAATGAAGTTTTTAGATAAAGGAGTATTAGATGTATTAGTACCAGTTGAAATAAATGGTAAAGAAGAATTTATAATTGGTAGCCCTAATATTTCTAATGAACAAGTACAAGAGTATTTAGATAGATTAAATGAATTTTATGAAACAAAAATGTATCAACTTTATGAAAAAGTTGATGAGGATACAGGTAATATTATTGGTGAATTCACACCTAAAAAGGATGAAAAAATTATAAGAATAGTACCAATATCACCTACTGAAATAAAAACAAAATCAATCATAAATAAAGAAGATATTGAAACAAAATATGGTATTGTTACTTACAATCCTAATAAGCCAAATGAGAAAGGAAATGATTAAATTATGGAATTAAAATATATAAAAACTGGTGATTATGCATTACCAAATTTAACTTTAAAAGATAATAAAAAAGGAACAATTAATAAGTATGGAATGTTAAAACTTGATTATTTAAAACAACATAAAAAAACACTTTACACTACACTTTTAATGAAAGATGAACTTACTAATCATCTCATTTCAGTAAGTAAAGATGCAGAGAATTTATTAAATAATTTAATGGAAATTTATAAAAAATCAGATGAAAAACTATCTGAAAAAAATAAAGAAACAAACCAACTTGAATGGGTAAAATTAATGAATAATTATAAAAATACTGCTGAAGAAATTATATTAAAAGAATTAATTTATACTGAAAATATGTGAGTACGTACTCACATATTTTGTCTGGCAAGCACTGAATTTATACTCCCGTACAAATTCGTATATGGGAATTCCCATACCCTTAATGTTTAGAAAGGAGATTTTAAACTATGAGAATAAGAAATAATAAAGTTAATGTATTTTTAAGTGATGACGAGAAATTTATTTTAAAAAGAAATGCTTCAAAATTAAACTTATCTCAGTCTGAATATATTAGAAATTTAATTGTAGGATATGAGATTAAGATTCCAGAAGTTAAAGAAGAACCTAAACCTAAAAAAGAAGAATATATTATAGAGAACATTGCTAAAGCACTAGAAGAAAATATTGAATGCTTAATCAAAGTAAAAAATAAATTTCACTATCTCAGATATTTTGAAGATGAACGAGCAATCAGCACTAAAATTGAATATTTAAAATTACGAAATACTACACTAAAAAAATATGTACCATCTGAAAATGATAAAGACAATGCCAACTAGCATTGTCTTTATCGTTTTCAACCTTCAATTTCATATAAATTTTTATATTCTGAACATTTTTTTATTAATTCATTATGAGTACCACTATCAATTATTCCATGATTGTCTAAAACAAATATACAATCCGAATCAATTATTGTACTTAATCTATGCGCTACAATTATTACTGTATGATCTTTTGATAAGCTTTTAATAATGTTTTTAATTTTTTCTTGATTATTATTGTCTAGAGAACTTGTGGCTTCATCAAATAAAATTATTTTTGATTTTTTTATTAAAGCTCTAGCTATTGCTAATCTTTGTTTTTGTCCACCACTTAATATTACTCCATTTTCACCTACTACAGTGTCATATCCATCTTGCATTTCTACAATAACATCATGTAATCGAGCTTTCTTACAAACATTTTCTATTTCTTTATCTGAAGCTTGAGAATTTGCTAATCTTATATTTTCTTTTATTGAAAGATTAAAAATATAAGGTGATTGTGAAACTACTGAAATATTATTTCTTATTGTTTCTTCTGACAAAGTATTTATATTATAATTATCTATTAATATTTCACCATCATTAGCGCTATAACTTTTATTTATTAATTTTAGTATAGTAGACTTTCCTTCGCCACTTTTACCAACTATAGCTATCATCTTATTACAATCTATTTTAAAATTAAGATCCTCAAATAAGCTATTTGAGTCATATTTGAATTTTACATTTTTAAATTCAATTGAACCTTTTATATTTTCAACATCTAAATTACCATATGTTTCCTTAGAAAATGATTTAAATGTAATTATATCAAATACCCTTTGTGCTGATACTTTTCCATCTGCTAATTTTTCTCTTATTTCAGATATATAATTTATCAAATCTAATACTTTATTTTTATATAAGAAAATTATCAAAAATGAACTTATTTCTAGAGAATTATTTATAATAAAGTAAACTGATAATAATATGAATATAAAGTCTAATATATGTTGAAAAGCTTTAATCCATCTGTTCCACGTTCTTCTTGTATGTATACTCTTTATTTCGGCTTTGATTGTTTCTGTTTGTTTTTCGTTTACATCTTGCAAAACAACTGATTTTAGATTAAGATCTTTTATTTCTCTAATTCCTCTTATTACATCGGTGTATAATCCGACTACTTTTTCATCTTTTTCTTTATAATCTTTTTTTACCCTTTTGTAATAAAATAATTTCTTAGATGTTAAAATATATACTAATATTACATTTAAAAGCAAATATAAACCTAAATATACATTGAGAAAAAACACATAAATTATAAAACTAACATTAAGTATAATACCTGATAAATCATCTGTTATATAATCAAATAATTCGGACAATTCAGTTGTGTCTTTATTTAATCTAGATATAAAAAGACCTGAATTTGTATTATCAAAATTTTTGACTTCAAAGTTAGTTAAACTTTTTAACATATCACTTTTTAAGTCAAAATTTACTTTTCCATTTAACTTTAAAACTGTTCTTGACCATAAATTAGTAACAATTTCTATTATAATTCTTAATACAACTAAAAATAGTGCTGTTTTTAATATTTGGTTTTTATCAAAATTCTCAAAAAAGCCTAACATTTTACCTTCATATATTGGTGATAATAAAGATATTCCAGCATACCCCATACTTAATATAATTACCATTATAGATAAAAATTTGTATTTTTTATAATATTTAAATAATCTACTTAAATTATTCTGATTCCTTTTCATAATATATAACTCCTTGTAAAAATATCTTGATTAAATTTTTCCTATAAAAATTATACTATATTTTAGTTAAATATACCATAGCATCATTGAAAATAGTCGAATTTTGCTATATAATAGGTTTATAAAATTACTTATAATTGTTTATATAAATTATGTTAGGAGATGTATATGAGCGAAGAAATGATTGGTATTATTATAACATCAATAATATCTTTAATATCACTTATAATAAGTTTAAAAAATTATTTAATAAGCAAACCAAAATTAAAAATAGTAATTTCTGATAAACAATGTGATGCTTATTTTGGGGATGTATGTGCGAAAAATGAAAGTATCATAAAGACTAAAATTGGTGCTGTTGAAATTAATATAATAAACAACTCACCAGTAGATATATTTATAAAAGATATAAAATTAAAAATTGGCAAGGATTATCATAGATTGGTTTGCAAAAATAATTCATATTGGGAAGATATATATTTCTTTTATTACGATAATAATGGTGAACAAATGTGGGATGGTAGTGGAATAAATTATAAACAAGCAGGACTTGATATGCCTAATAAAGTAAAATCTTATACAATTTTATCCGGTATTTGTTTATTTCACGATTTTCCTAATATCGATTCAAAAACAAAATTTGGTAAAATAATTATGGATACAGCAGTCGGTAAAGTCACTAAAAAAGTAAAATTTATTAAATATGATAGTGATTATATTTCAGTAGAAATGAAAGATGTTAGATTATATATGAAAAATTCAAAATAAAAAATACAAACTAGTATTGTGTTATTTATAAGTATAATATATAATGAATTTATCAGAAAGATTTAATCAAATCTTATAGTCTTAATTTCGCATACGTGTATAGTTAAGGCTCCATTTGAAAACAACTTACGAACCATATGGTATCGTAAGTTGTTATTGAGTTTTTTTAGATGTTACTTTTCCAGTTTTATCTACATTATAATTTAAATTGAAAAATATACTTACAGAAATAAATTGATAAATAGATGAACATACTTGTTCTATACCTGTACAAAATGTTGTTTTTAATATGCAACTAAAAATATACTTACCAATATTCCTGTTGTTTAATACATCAAGTCATAAAGCATTAAAAAATAGAACTTTTACTTGTTTTATAATCTGTCATATTTTTATTTGGATTTTATATACGCATTCTTTTTTAAAACACCTTTTCCTAATTTTATATCATTATCATTTAATAAATATTTCTTTATATCCCTTTGTAATGATGTTTCTTCTTGTAATTCTTTATATTTTTGTGTTGATGATTTATATACAAAGTTTAATATATCTTCAATGCAACTTTCTCCTTCGGTAACGTCAAATAGTTCATAGAATTTGTATATATTAGAATTTTTATCAACAATTTTATGAATTTGTTTACTCAATAACCAAGAATTACAATAATAATTATGTTTTTCTGTTTTTAAGTATTTTTTTATAAAAAAAGGTGATTTTTCTAGTGAATCTATAACCTTATCAATATTTAATTTTTCGTCTGCTGGAATATGTATTTTTATAGAATTTGAATTCTCATATTCATATTGTAATCTGCCTACTTCTATTATTCTTAAATTTATAAAATATGCTCCCCATAACATTTGAGAAATCCTAATACCATCATATTTTCTTATTTTTATATCATTTGTTAATGATTCTTTAACTCTCATTTTATGAATTTTGATTTGTTCTTCATCTAATTTATAATTATCAATATTTTTTTGATGTATTTCATAACCGCTGAGTAATAAAAGATTTGTAATGTAGGGATGTACTGTTTCACTAAATAACATATTTAGTGATTTTATATTCCATAAGTCTTTTATTTTATTAGTTTTATCAACAAATAAAACATTAAATAAATCATTAAATTCCTTTTGCAGTGTTGTATTATGTTTTACACTCTCAAGACAATTATAACATTGAATTTTATATTCTTCATCATTTATACCATAGTATAAAAGTGCATTATCAATAGTTTTTGTATTCATTATTTAACCTCTTAACTTCAAAATAAAAAAGTATCATAATTTTTATGATACAAATCTATTATAATGATAACATATTTTTACATTTTTTTCTATACTCTTTGAAATTATCTAATAAAATGATATAATATCTCAAAAAAGATTTAAAAGATTTAAGCGAGGTGGAAAATGATTATCACTAGACTAAACAATTTTACTGAAAAATCCTTTAGAAATTATACTGGACCAGATAGAAATTTTAAACAAAAAAATATAATTTTTGGATATAATGGTAGAGGAAAATCTTCATTAGCTAAAGGAATAATAAGAGAATATTTAAAAGATACATCGAATAGTCCTAATAATTATAGATTTTTTGATCGCAATTATATAAATAATAATCTATTATTAAAAGAGAGTACTAATTCAAAAATCAAAGGTGTAATTGCAAATTTTGGGCAAAAAGATATTGATATAGAAAAAGAAATAGATACGTTAGAAAACAATTTAATTGATACGAAGAAATTAGAAGAAGAAAGTATTCAGTTAAATAAAAAAATAAGATCAGAAATAGATAAAATTCACGACAATAAAAAAGGAACAATTAATATTCAAAAAAAGCCCGTTTCAAAGACTAATAAAGAAGTTATTGAATTATATAATGAAGATATACAAAAAGCGAAAAAAATTGAAAAAGACGAAGAAGAATTATTAAAGATTAAAGGTGATAATTCATTCGAAAAACAAAAACTTATAATAGAATCAGTTAATATACCTATTATACAATTAATATCAAATGAAGAAATAGATACATTAAAGTATATATTTGCAAAGAAATTTGATGACATTCAAATACCAAACTCTAAAATCATAGAATGGATATCAAGTGGACTACATATTCACCAAGATGAAGAAAAATGTAAATTTTGTGGTGGAACACCTGATTTAGTTTATATAAAAGAGAAACTTAAGAAATATAATTCTAACGAAAAGCAAAAAGCGTCAATTCAATTGACTCAATTTAGAGATAAAATAGAGTTTTTAATATCTCAACTTAATAATCTATTATTGTCAAAAGACAATATTTATACTAACATATCAAATAATACTATGCCGTACTTTAATACTATTGAAAAGAGTATTAATATTTTATCTACCTTTAAAGAAACTATAAATAACAAAATAGAAAATATACAATCTAATATAGAATTAGATTGTGAAAAACTGATTGAAATCATAAATGATATTAAACTATCTTATGATAATATTGTACTTGAAAAAAGAAAACAAATTTCTTTACTTGATGAAAAAATATTAAAACTAAATATATTAATTAAAGGTGCAATCGGTATAGAAATAAAAAATAGTACACTTATAACTGATAATATGAAACTAACTATTGAAAAGGAAAAAGCATTAAAAGAAGCAAAAAAGAAAAACGAAGAAAACTTAAAAAAGATAGATGATTTAAAGAAAAGCAAATCTAATACAAAGGACTTTGCAGACCATATAAGTAATATTTTATCTATGCTAGAAATAAATTTAAAACTAGAAGTATTAAATGACGATTATATAATTAAACACTCAATTACTGATGATATTCTAAAAATAGATGACATTAGTGAGGGAGAACAAAATTTATTATCATTACTTTATTTTTATTATGAATTATTTGAAGATAGTGAACAAACAACATTGAAACCAACAATAAAATTAATTGTAATAGACGACCCAATTTCTAGTGTTGATGATATAAACAAAATGTATGTCTTGGAATTAGTGAAGAAAATTTGTGAACTAAACAATATTCAATTATTTATATTTACACATGTATGGGATGACTTTTGTAATATCTGCTATAATAAACATGATAAAGCCGATACACCTTTTGGATTTTTTGAAATAAAAAAAGACGATACGAGCAGTATAATTGTGGATGCTAAAACAAATGAAACTCCATATAAGCATAACTTTAAGGAAATATATGAATTTTCTTTAAAGCTTAATTGCAGTAATATGAACGATTGTGAAATCTATCATTATCCTAATATAATGCGAAAAATATTGGAGGAATTTTTGGGATTTAAAGTAAAAAATAGTTCTCCGACATATTCAAATATTAACAATATTAAACTAGTTTTATGCGGTGAAAATCCAACAAACAATGATGAACTTTCAATTGGAACTTTGCTAAATGTATGCAATATACTATCTCATAAAGCATCAAGAAATCCCGATGAAATTTTAAAAGCTGCTAAATTTTTAATGAGAAAAATTGAGAGTGTTGATAAACTACATTTTGATACTATGAAATCATAATATTTTCCATACTCCCTTGAAAATATTTAATAAAGTGATATAATTGATTTATCAGAGAGATTTAATCAAATCTTATAGTCTTAATTTCGCATACGTGTATAGTTAAGGCTCCATATAAAAAAGAACCAGAAATGGTTCTTTTTTTATTGTTTTTTCACATTATTTAATTTATATAAATTTTTAACATTGTACTCCTCCTAAAATATTACTTAAATTACATCAGATATTACATCAAAATATCTTTTTATTATAACAATTATATATAATGCATTAGTAGCATCCACATTGACATAATGCAAATGTGGTAATATAATATACCTATTCATAATATATTATTCTAAATTAATTAAGGAGGAAAAGTATGACTACCACCATAAAAAATATATCTATTACTGCAATGGGAATTTCTCTATTTGTAGTATTATCATTATGTTTACAATTTCCTGTATTCGAAAATTATTATTTATGCTTAGGTTACGTAGCAATGACTGTTTATTGTTATATAGTAGGTACAGTAAGTGGAACTATAACTGGAACTTTCGGAGTTGTTTTATATTGCCTACTTATAAATGGGCTTAGAGGAATGCCAGGTTGGGCAGCTGGAAATTTAGTTCTTGGAATAATTATGGGATTAACATTTAAAATGGTTAAGAAACTAAATAACCCTTTACTTGAAATTGTTATTTCTTCAATGGTTATAATTATTGCAACAGCACTTGCCATGCTTGTAATTAAATCATGGGTAGAATGTTTATTATATACCCAACCATTTTGGTTAAGAGCTACAAAAAACATATATGCTTTTGTAGCAGATTCCTTTGTCATAATAATTAGTATACCTTTTTGCAGACTTTTAAAGCAAAATTTAAAGAAATTCTAAATAAAAATACTCGTACCCACAAAAAATATAGCTAATCTTTGTTAAACTAAAAAATCGCGATTTTCAAATTGAATTTCGCGATTTTTCATTATATAAATTCATATATTTTTTCTATTACTGTTTATTATTTTTTATGCTTTATAACCAAACGTGATTATACACTTAATCCACATTTACTCCTTTTTTAAGCAGGCTTGTATTTATAAAATAGTATAGTATAACTAATCCACCATAAATACCAATTGCTAAATACATTATGTTTTTTACTATATCTATACTTACAACTTGATTTGTTATAAATAAATTCATTATATCTTTATTGAAAATTCCAATAACAAATAATATAGCCAGTATAAACATTTGAGAAATCATATAACATATAAATCCAAATAATATTGTAAATCCTATTTTCTTATTATTTTTCTTATGTCCAAGTATTATTCCTGTGTACCCTATTTGCAATGTAAAAAATAGCTCAAGAAAGACTATAAATATAGTAACAAATAAAAAGTTAAGTATTGTACTATCGTAAATTTCAGCTATTGGTGTAAGCAAGCTTTTTAAAATTTGTAAATTTTCTTTTGAGTAATATGCAACAAACAAAGTAAGTACAATTACTATTATACTTGTTAACATTGAAACAAGTGATGCTAAAAACTTTGCATTATATATAGTCTTTTTTTCTACAGGAAGAGTATGAGTTAAGTATGACTCATCTCCATAAGCATTTCTGGTAAATCTTGCCCATAATCTCAATATATTATTTATTAATATGTTAGCTATCATAGATATTGTAATTCCACTACAAATTTTAGCTAAAATATCAAAAATAAATGAATTTTCAATACTAAATAGTATTCTTGTAATTATTGAAAATACCAGTGAAAGTATATAAAATACTACTAATACTTTATATGTCCATTTTAAATCATATTTTAAAAGTTTACCTAACATTTGAACATCCTCCTAAATATTTCATCTACAGATGCATTTTCTTTATTCCTTAGTTCATCTGCTGAAGATTGTAATATTATTTTTCCCTCATCAATAAATATTACTTCATCTAATATTTTTTCAATATCTGATATTAAGTGAGTTGAAATAATAACAGATGCATTTTCTTTAAAATTAGTTAAAATAGTATCTAATATATAGTCACGTGTAGCAGGATCTACTCCACCCAAAGGTTCATCTAAAATATATAATTCTGCTTCCCTACTCATTACTAGAATAAGTTGCAATTTTTCTTGCATTCCTTTAGACATTTTAGATATTTTAATATTAATATCCAAATTTAAATCTTTTAATAATCTTTCAGCTTTTGCTTTATCAAAATCATTATAAAATTCTGTAAAATATTTTATAGTTTCCCTTATTGTCATGTCTTTATCTAAATATGTTCTTTCAGGTAAATATGAAATTATTTTTTTAGATAATACACCTGGTCTTTCACCATTTATTAATACTTCTCCTTCTGTAGGTATTAATAAATCATTGATTAATTTTATTAGTGTAGATTTTCCTGTGCCATTTTTTCCAAGTAGTCCTATTATTTTTCCTCTTGGAATTTTTAAGTCAATATTATTAAGTACTACTTTTTCATCAAATTTTTTACGTAAATTTTTACATTCTACAAGCTCCATATTATTTTCCTCCAAATTCCTGCAAGTATTTAGTAGCTTCTTGCTTAGATATACCAATATCACTCATATCATTAATATATTTTTTTACTTTTTCTTTTGCGAGTTCATTTCTTGTTTTTTGAATAAGTTTATTGTCACTTGTAACAAATTTCCCATTAGTTCTTTCTGTATATATTAATCCCTCTTCTTCTAGTTCAACTAATGCTTTTTGCATTGTATTTGGATTAACTTTGTACTCTAATGCTAACTCTCTTACAGAAAGTAATCTTTGTCCTTGTAACAATACTCCAGAAACAATTTGAGTCCTTATTTTTTCAACAATTTGAATATATATTGGTCTATCATTTTCAAAAATATATTCCACAATATCTTCCTTTCTACATTGTATCACTTGCATAATACAATGATACTATCGTTTTAATTATTTGTCAATATTTTATCATATAATTTTTATATAAACAAACATATATGACAAAGTTGGTAAATATATACTCACCAACTTTGTATCTTTATATTTCTAAATTATGATTCCACTATCTACCCAATATTCTAAGTAACTGTATAAACATTGCTTGATACCATGGAGCATAATATCTCCTCTTTAACTTATTTGATTCAACTACTTTTACATATTTTTTTATTATACTATCATATTGGTTTAATTCTGTTAATTCCCAAACCTTTTGCTCTATTTTCTTTATTAAATCTATATGTTTTTTAAAATACGAATTATTTTGCATCCATCCATATTTTTTATTACCTGTTTCCATATTAAAACCTGTTGCATATGAACCTGGCTCTATTATACAAACTTGTATATTTGTTTTCTCTAATTTGTTTAATATCTTCATTTCATCTATGAGGCATGAAGCAACTCCTTCGATTGCAAATTTACTTGAAGCATATGGTCCTAAAAAAGGAAGTGCAATCCTTCCAATTTGCGAAGATAAAAACACTATTTTTCCTTTTCTTTTTTTCTCTATCATATTCTTTAATATTAATTGTGTAATACTAATATTAGAAAACACATTAACTTTAAATACATCTTCTATCCTCTTTACATCTATCTCAGCAATACTTCCTGAATCTGCTATTGCTGCATTACTTATAAATACATCTATATCATAATTTAACAGTTTACACCTGTCTTGCTCATTGGTAATATCCACTTTAACAATTTCAATATCTAAATTTTCTTTCTTTTTTATTTTTTCTATATCTTCTTTTTGATTTTCATAAAGAATACAACATATTACTTTGTGCCCTATTCTTGCAATAGCTAATGTTGCTTCTTTTCCTAGACCTGAGCCTCCACCTGTTATACATACTGTTTGTTTATTTATTTTTTCTTTCATAATATACACCATGTATATTATTTGCATAAAACATATTGTTATTCTTTATAATTACAACAAAGAAGTAAGATTAATTTAATCTTACTTCTCCATCTGTTATACTTTTATTTCTGCTAAAGATGCCAATTTACAAGTATTCGTATTATATACAGTTACTCCAGAAGCTGAACTCATTAAAACATAACCAGTTTTAAACTCATTTTTTCCTGTTGTAAAAGCATAATCTTCATACATTGTATTTAAGATTTGCTTACCATTTATCGTATAAAGGCCATAGAATTTTCCTTTTTTAACTATAATAGCATTATTCTCAATTTCTTCTATATGCTCATAATTTATTGGAACGATGCATTTACCTTCTTTGGAATACAAACCTATTAAACTTTCATTAGTTACTTCAAACATTCCATTTACATATATGATACTATCATAACTTATCGGAATAACAAGTTTTCTCTGCTTACTATAAACGCCCATTTTGTTTCCATTTTGAACTATAATTCCAGCCGGAGTTGGTATTACATCGTCAAATTTTTCAGTGGTAAGTGAGTTACCGTCTTCAAGAAAAACATACCATAAATCATTTTTGGAATATTTTACACATAATACATTATTACTACATTTATATTCAGCAACGCAATTAATATTTTTTATTATCTGCGCACGGCTTGTTGATATAAGTGTGATAAAATGTCTATCTGCAGAATTATTTACCATTACAATACAATCTTTCATTTCAATCACATCATCATATGCAAAATCCGTTATCTGTTTATCTCCTATGTACAAAGATTTTCTTGTCTTTACTTCATAATTTTTCATCATACTATCTCCTTTCAAAATTTTGATTGGTTAATATTAAAATCTTTCTTCATTATATCATAAATTGTACCAAATTCAATAAAAAATGAGAATATTAAAGTAAACTATAAATAGTTTACCTTATATTCCCACTTAAAACTTTTATTCTACTTTTTCTTTACAGAATAGCCAAACTTTCCTATTCTTTCTCCTAATGTATAATACTGTCCATGTGAATATGCAATTAAATTACATTTTTCCATATCAAACTTACCTGTTTCATCTAAATACTTATCGTCGACATTTACTGAAAGTATTTCAGCTATAAACATATGATGTGTTCCTAACTCTTTTATTTCTTTCACTTTACATTCTATACTTATTGGACTTTCTTTAATCATAGGCGCAGATATATAATTAGATTTTTCTAAATTTAGCCCTAACTTTTCCACTTTATCAACATTTTTGCCACTTGTTACTCCTGCATAATCTGTTGCAAACGCTAAATCTTTGGTAGTTAAGTTTATAACAAACTCTCCTGATTCTTTTATCATGTTATATGAATGTCTTTCTGGCCTAACTGATATATATGTCATAGCAGGATCTGAATTTATTATTCCTGTCCATGCGATTGTTAATATATTAGCTTTATCAAGCGTTCCACAAGAAACTAAAACTGCTGGAACAGGATAAATCATTGTTCCTGGTTTCCACGATATTTTACTCATAATATTTCTCCCCTTTATAAATTATACTATACTAATTCTCATAGTATAGTATATTCATCTTATTTAATTTTTACAACTATTTTATCTGGTTAATAGCTTTTTTCTAATATCAGAATATGAGTTTAAGAATTCTATCATTTCATCTTCTTCAAGAGACCTACAGACATAATTTCCTTGTATTTTATCAACACTACAATTAAGTGCTCTTTCAAGCTCTCTATCATTTTCTATTTTTACAACAGTAACATCATAATATAAGTCTTTACCAAGCTCAACTATATCATTAAGTACTGAACTGTTAAAGATTGAGCTTTTTTCAACATACTCTGCACTAACTTTCATTTCATCAACAGGTAGTTTTTTAAATAAACTTAAAATTTCATATTTAACTTCTAGATTATTTACAGAAATCTTTACTCCATATTCTTTTATTTTTTCCATCTTTAATTTGTAGTCTTCTATTTTTGATTCTTCTATTAAATCTGTAATTTGAATCATCAAACTTCCATGGTCAAACTTCCTCTTTTCTAAAATAGCACATAGTCTATCTACAAAATCAGTTCTCATAAAATGTCTAAGAGATAAATTCATTGCTATTTTTACATTAGAATAGCCTTTTGCTTTTAACTCAATAAGCTTACTAATTGTTTTTTCAAGTACTAATTCATCAACGTTTATTATAAGACCTATGCTCTCAACATAATTTAAGAAATATTGTGCTCTTAATTTACCAAGTGTTGCATGATTCCAATAAAGCAAAGACTCAAACCAAATCTCATTTTCATCCTTTATATTTATTCTAGGCTGAAAATCAATACTAAATTCATTATTTTCATATGCTTTTTTTAAATCATTTTCCATTTTAGCTTTATTTTCTAATTTTGCTTTTAACGATTCATTATGAAAGCAATAACCATTTTTTCCTGTTTCTTTTACATGATACATTGCAGCATCTGCATAGTTAAGAAGTTCAACATAATCTTTAGAATCCTCAGGAAATATTGCTATTCCCAAACTATATTCAAGATTAATTGGTGTATCTCTTACAACCATTGGAACACTTACAGCAACATTAACCTTTTTAACATTTTCTTCTACAGAATCCCTACTTTTTATATCTTTATATAAAATAGCAAATTCGTCTCCTCCAAGCCTATATACTTCACCATTTTCAGGCATAGCACTTTGCAAAGCATTAGAAAGTTTTATTAAAAGCTCATCACCTGCGTCATGTCCCATGTTATCATTTATATGTTTAAAACCATCTAAATCAAGAACGCATAAAGCAAACTTGTTATTACTATCACTTGATAATTTTTCTATTTCTTTATTAAACTTATATCTATTACCTTTTCCTGTTAAAGCATCTCTGTACGCAGCTCTTGTAACTGCTTTACTTTCCCTTAGCTTATATTTTACAGAGTTTCTATATATAATCATGCCAAGGAAGCCTGAACAAAATGCTAATATTATTTCAACATATATAGTTTTTAAAAGCTCTCCATTTAAAAATTCAAACATATATCTTATACCTCTTTCGTATATGGCTATTTATTAATTAGTAATTATATAACAAAGTTGATAATTCTACCAGGTACTATTATTAATTTTTTGATATTATTTCTATCAACAAATCTATCTAAATTTTCATCTGCCATAACAATTTTTTCAATTTCCTCTTTAGAAGCACCGTTTGGAATGTTTATTCTAAACTTAACTGCTCCATTTACTTGAACAGCAATTTCAATGCTATCTGTTTTTATTTTATCTTCATCATATTTTGGCCATTTTTCATCTATTATCATGTCCTTATTAAACTTAGACCAAATCTCCTCTGTAACGTGTGGAGCTACAGGATTTAAAACTATCAAGAATTTATTTAAATCATTAATGTTTATTCTTCCAACTTTATATACAGTGTTTACAAATGTCATCATTTGCGCAATTGCTGTATTATATTTCATATTTTCATAATCTTCTGTAACTTTCTTTATAGTTTTATTAAGTTCTCTTGCAAGTTCTTCATTTTCAAATTCGTCTGTTGTTACAAACTGTTCTAAACGAATTACTCTATCTAAGAATTTCTTAACACCTTTTACTCCATTATCTGACCATGGTGCAGCCATTTCATAATCACCAATAAATAATATGTATGTTCTTAATGTGTCTGCTCCATATTCATTAATAATATCATCTGGATTAATTACATTACCTCTAGACTTAGACATTTTTTCACCATCAGAGCCTAAAATCAAACCTTGTGCTGTTCTTTTTGCATATGGTTCTTTTGTAGGAACAATACCATTATCATACAAGAATCTATGCCAAAATCTAGAATAGATTAAATGTCTTGTAACATGCTCCATACCACCATTATACCAATCAACTTGTCCCCAATAATTTAAATTATCTTTTGATGCGATTTCATCATGATTGTGTGGATCCATATATCTTAAATAATACCAACTAGAACCTGCCCATTGTGGCATAGTATCAGTCTCTCTTGTTGCATGTCCACCACATTTAGGACACTTAGTATTTACCCAAGAATCTACTTTTATAAGTGGAGATTCTCCACCTTCTCCTGGTCTAAAATCTTCTACGTTTGGAAGTGTCAATGGAAGCTGATCTTCTGGAAGAGCTACAAGTCCACATTTTTCACATTTAACAATAGGTACTGGTTCTCCCCAATATCTTTGTCTTGCAAATGCCCAATCTTTCATAGAATAATTAACAGCCTTTGTTCCTAATTTATTTTCTTCTAGATATTCAATTATTTTTTCAATAGCTTGTTTAACTTCAAGTCCATTTAAGAAATCAGAATTAATCATTTTACCATTATATATATCTGTAAATGCCTCTTTTGATATATCTCCTCCTTCAATTACAGGAATTATATCTATACCAAATTTCTTAGCAAATTCATAATCTCTTGTATCATGAGCTGGAACTGCCATTATAGCACCAGTACCATAGCCCATCATTACATAGTCAGAAACCCATACTGGTATTTTCTTACCATTTAAAGGATTTATAGCTGTTATTCCTTTAATTTCAACACCAGTTTTATCTTTTGCAAGCTGTACTCTTTCAAATTCAGTCTTTTTCTTTGCTTCATTTTTATAAGCAATAATATCATCATAATTTTCTATTTCTTCTTTATACTTTTCAATAATTGGATGTTCTGGAGCTATAACCATAAATGTTACTCCGAACATTGTATCAGGTCTAGTAGTATAAATTTTTAAAGAATCTTCTTTTCCATCTAATTTAAAGTTTACTTCTGCACCAGTAGATTTCCCAATCCAATTTTCTTGCATTAGTTTAATTCTAGGAAGATAATTTAAGTTTGGTAATTCTTCTAAAAGTTTGTCTGCATAATCTGTAATTTTAAGCATCCATACTTCTTTTTCTTTTTGCACTACTTCTCCATCACATCTATCGCATTTTCCACCTTGTGATTCTTCATTTGCAAGAACTACCTTACAATTATTACAGTAATTTACTTCTGTTTTATCTTTATATGCTAGTCCTTTTTCAAAGAGTTTTAAGAAAATCCATTGTGTCCATTTAAAGAAATTCGGATCTGTTGTATCAACTTGTCTTGAAAAGTCAAAAGAAAATCCTAATTGTTTAAGTTGTCTTGTAAACGTCTCAATATTTTTATCTGTAACAACTCTTGGATGAATTCCTGTTTTTATAGCATAATTCTCTGTTGGAAGACCAAACGCGTCCCAACCTATTGGAAAAAGCACATTATACCCTTCTAATCTTTTCTTTCTTGCAATAACTTCCATTCCCATAAAAGCTCTTACGTGTCCTACATGCAAACCTACACCTGATGGATAAGGAAATTCAATTAGTCCGTAAAATTTTTCTTTATCTTTACCTTCTTTAGCATTAAAATAGTCTGACTCATACCATTTGTCTTGCCACTTTTTATCTATCTCTTTATTATACATTTATTTTTCCTCCAATATTATAGAAACATATTAAGTCCATCTTCGATACATCTAACTTCCATAGGAAATTTAGGTCCAGGATCACCATCTACATCAGGATCATCACATTTTCCTGAAAGTTTAGTTATCTTAATATATTTTTCTTTTACGTAAATTATATTTTCATCTTCTTCAAAATTTCCAGCTAGTATATTAGCAAGCATCTTACTAAATTTACTATGTTTACAATCTTTTAAAATAATGCAGTCGAGCAGACCATCTTGAATACTTGGATTTTTAGTTAGAAAATCCATACCACCTACTGAACTCCCATTAAATATTAAGAACAAAAATATTTTACCAACAAAAATATCATGTTCTGTTTCTACTTTAACTTCAAATGGCTTAAACTTAAACATTTCTGCAAGTCCTGTAAAAAAATATGCTCCTTTTCCAAGTATATTTTTTAAATTCTTATCTGCTTTTTGTGATGCATTAGTAAAAAGTCCTGCTGAACATACATTTATAAAATAATTGTTGTTTGCAAGACCAACATCTACAGGCTCAATATTACCTTCTATTATTTTATCTATACATTGCATGTAACTTGCTGGCATATTTATATGCTTAGCAAAGTCATTAGAAGTACCTGCTGGTACAACACCTAAAGGAACTTTAATATTGTTCTTCATCATAATATTAACTACTCTATTTATTGTGCCGTCTCCACCAGCAACAACTATTCCATATGCATCTTTTGAGTCTTTTACATACTCTTCTAGATTACCACCCATACCTGTTCTAAATAAAGATACCTCAAAGCCACTATTAACAAATTTTTCTACTATAGCATCCAAAAAATATTTAAATTCATTTTGACCTGCTGAAACATTGTATATTAATTTTATTTTCTTCATTTTAATCACCATTCATAATACATATATACGTAAAAAACACAGTAGAATGTCTATAACCTAAATTATATTACATTCTACTGCATATTTCAAGTATTTAATTATATATTTGCTTGTTTGCTTAAAAGCATTTTTTCTGCTTAAGATTATTATGGTAATGTATCTATAAATGTTACTGTACGATAATCTGCTGCCCAATCATAGTTCTGCATTACTTCGTTGGCACCAACCACGGTGGTTACAAAATTATCTGCGCTGTTACGAGTATGATAAGACAAACCAACGCTAGCAGCCGGTCTAGATATACTAAAGGAAGAGGGCACATTGTATGACTGTCCGAAGTTGCTACCTAAAATAATCGTGGACAGGTTGGTACAATTGTATGCAAAACGTTTAAGATACACATAGTCAACGAGAGCGTTAGTGTTAAAATTGCTTACGTCAAGGGTTGTTAAGCCTGTACAGCCTTCGAACATGGAAGACATTTCAGTTACATTGCTTGTGTCGAAAGTGCTTATATCAGGGGACGTTAAGCTACTGCATTTGTAGAACATATGTCCCATCTTCGTAGTGTTGCTTGTGTTAAAATTGCTTAAATCAATTTCTGTCAGGCCGCTGCAGCTGTTGAACATGGAGTTCATAGTTGATACATTAGTTGTATCAAAATTGCTTACGTCGAGTTCTGTCAATCCCTTACATCCGCTGAACATGGAAGACATTTTTGTTACGTTTGATGTGTCAAAGTTGCTTACATCAATTTCTGTCAATCCCTTACATCCGATGAACATGCCATGCATATCAGTTACATTGCTTGTGTTAAAATTGCTTACGTCAAGGGTTGTTAGGCTACTGCAACTAGAGAACATGGAGTTCATTTCAGTTACATTGGTCGTATCGAAGTTGCTTACGTCAAGGGTTGTTAAGCCTGTACAGCCGTTGAACATGCCATACATTTTTGTTACGTTTGATGTATCAAAGTTGCTTACATCAAGGGTTGTTAAGGATGAGCAAAAGAGGAACATATTCATCATATTTGTTACGTTAGTCGTATCAAGGAGGGCAAGGCCATTAATGTTAGTTACAGCGCTGAAATTATAAAACAGATTGTTTGATGTACTGTTTGCCATAATTTTGTCGGCTCCATTACCCGCTATTGTGAGTGTGGTGCCGTTAATATAGCACATAATATCGTCATTAAGGCTTCCGTCACCGTCAGCATCAACCGCTGCCGGCCAACTTTCAGAAGCATTTTCTACAGTTGTTCTGCTCGCATTTTTCACTATGTTAATAATAGTAATGCTACTCTTTGCCGTGCTACTCGTATACCAAGTATTGCTAGCTGCTAATGTGGCTGGATTTGGTTTTATTACCGTAATAGGCTGTGTTGTTGTTTTTGTTACGCCATTTTCTGTATAAGAGATGGTTACAGATGTCTGCCCTGTTGTAAGACTATTTCCGTTAGTTACTGTATAGCCCGTTACTTTCGTTGTTGTTTTATCATTATAAGTAGCAGTAACTACCATACCTGTTTCATCAAAATACTCACCAGTATTGTATGATGTTTTTGTCGGTGCAGTTGTTACCTTAATACTTGAGAGAACCTTACTCACCGTAATAGCCTGAGTTGTTGTTTTTGTTACGCCATTCTCAGTGTAAGAGATAGTAACTGATGTCTGACCTGTTGTAAGACTACTTCCGTTAGTTACAGTATAATCTGTTACTTTAGCTGTAGATCCATCATTATAAGTAGCAGTAACTACCATACCTGTTTTATTGAAAGCCTCACCAGTATTGTATGATGTTTTAGTTGGTGCAGTTGTTACCTTAATACTTGAGAGAACCTTAGTCACCTTAATAGGTTGAGTTGTTGTCTTTGTTATTCCATTATCTGTATACGATATTGTTATGGACGTTTGTCCTAATTTAAGACTACTTCCGTTTGTTATCGTATAATCTGTTATTTTAGCCTTAGAACCAATATTATATGTAGCTGTAACAACCATACCTGTTTTATCGAAAGCTTCACCCACGTTGTATGATGTTTTAGTTGGTTCTTTAGTAACTTTAATGTTTACTAATCTTTTTTCTACTTTAGATACTAAATTTCCGTATTCATCTATATACATTACATAATAATTCCCAGCTTTATCTTCTGCATATAACGTATATACTTTTTCTTTTGAAAATTTAATGCTGTCACCTTTTATATTTTTACCATATGCTCTTATATATGTTCTTGCATCACTTGGTTCAATATAATCTTTAACATATTTAAAATATTTTATTCCACTTTTATCATCAATTGCGCTAATTCCCTTTACATGTGTTTCTGTATTAGATACATTAGTGTCCTTTGAAATCACTGGTATCACAGTATCTAATTTAGCACTATATATTGCTGTTCCATTTGTCCCATCTTTAGTATAACTTACTGTTACTGTATATGCTTCAGCAACCTTAGCTGTATTTACATTATAATAGGTGATACCGTCTACAGTTTCTGTAGTATATGTTATATTAGCATTATTTATTGAAATACTAGGTGATGTATATTCAACTGGAACTGTTACTCTAAGACTAATTCCCTCATTACTCCAGCCAATCCTACTTGGCAGAAAAGTTATAGTACTTTCTGATATTACTAGATCTTGCTTTCTATCAATCATTCCTAACAAATCTTCCGTTAATGTATAATATATTTTATCAGATGATTTAAAACCTGCTATATAATATACCTTTCCGGTAGATGGTGATACAGCGTAAATATCTTTAGATTTTTCTTCTTCGGTATCTCCTATTTCTTTGTTTCCATACTTAGTATTCTTTATTCCCAACTCTCGTAAATCTAAAACCTCTAACATTATTTCTCCATCAACAATTGTCTCAACTGAAAACTGAGAAACATCTGAAGGCTTAATTTTTATTGTTTCAGTAGTTACTGGTAAACTTTCCTCATTTTCTATATATTCACTAACTAAACTTTGTATATTATATATTTCTTCAGCAAATGTTCTCTTCTTTGCGTTTTCTACAGAATATGTTATTGATATACTTATTGTAGAAAGCAATATCAATAATATAATTATTACTATTGATAATGACACAATAGATATTCCTTTTTTATTCATACTATCAAACTTCCTTTATTAATCATTAACAACCTTATAATAAACAATGCTATTTTGTTCAAAACCTTTTTTATAATAAATAGTATTTGTTTCTTTAGATAGAAGGTATACATCATTTTCATCTTCATTTGCTTTTGTTCCATATGTTGCATTTATTACACCTATTTTTTCTAAATCTATAATATACACATCAATAACATTATCTACAATTGTTTCATCTTCAAATTGTTCTAAATAGAGTGATGATATAGTAGATAAATCAAATGTAGTTTCCTCAAAATCTATTACACCACTATTTCTCATTATATAATCTTTAGTTGAAGCTTCCACCAATTTATATTCTCTTATAAACTCTTTCTTATCTGTGTCTTTTAATATATGATTTGTAGAAATAGTAATTGTTCCTGTTAAAATTACAAGAACAGCTATAGCTATTAGTACAGTCATTAGTGTTAGTCCACTTTTTTTGTTTTTCATCGTCCACCTCTTCTATTCTAACAAATATATGATATTATAAATATAATTTATTGTCAATGATATATTTATAAACTAATTATTTTTTAAAACATCAATTAGTGTGTTGTTTTCATATCCTAATTTATATATTGCGACGCCAGCTAAGTTATTTTCTTTTATTATTTTTAATCTATTACTTATAGAAAGTTCATCTTCTAGCCACATTCTATATACCAAAGAGCCTTTCTTCATTTCCACATAATTTTGTCCACTTACCTCTTTAACATCTAAATTATTCTTATTTATATAATCTTTTATAGCTTTCAAATTATATATTTCTGCATCTATAACATGGCTATTTTTTTCTGTCCATAAAATAGAATATGATGGTATCGCTACTACAACTTTTTCGTTATGTGCTTCTTTTAAAGAATTTTCTATTATTTCTTTCATCCAACTTATTTCTGATACAGAACCAGATACTGTTGATTTTAAATCTCTTTGTCCATATGTATTTATTATAGAAAAATCAGAATAATTTATAAGCTTTACTAATTTTTTATATTCATTTGCATCAATATTTACAATAACTTCTTTACCAGAAAAAGCTTTAAATTCTTTTACAAATTGTATATAATTTGATATATCTTTTTCTTTTAATCTTTTAAAATCTAATACTATTCCTGCTAAATTATATTTTTCTATTTTACTACTTAAATTATTTATTAAATTTAGTCTTTTTGTTTCATCAGATAAAATTTGTGATAAAGTAGCCGTATTAAAACCTGATAAATCATACCCATTATTAACTATACCATAAATTTTATATCCATTTTTTATTATACTTGTAAGTAGGTTATTATTAATATTTTTTTCATTAACTGTTGCTGATACTTGTGTAACTTCAAACATATCAACTAACACACCATTAATTGGCATGCCACTTTGAATTTTTGTGTTAGATGAATCAGCGAATATATAATTTTTTTGTTCCAAATTATCTTGTTTTATCTCTTGTTTTTCTATAGAGTATTTAAGTAGTTTTTTCGAAATGTAACCAACGTTTTTTTCATTTACTTTTACAAATACAAAATTGTCTTTTTCATATATTGCTTTAATTTTGTCTTTTTTATCCACATAATCAACACTTTTGCTTTTTAGATTACTACTTAAATATACATGCACATTGTTGTATTTTACTTTTCCATCAAAACTAACATTTTTATAAATATATACTGTGTTACTTGAAACTGTTATTTCTAATCCATATGCCTTTTCCAAAACTTCTAATGATATATATATGTTTTCTTTTTCGATTACGCCTACACTATTAATGGCAACTTCCTCGTAATTAATATTTATATTTTTTTCATTAACTCTTGCTTTTAAAAGTCCAACCTCTGAAGATATAACTACTTTTCTTGATATAGTATCAAAATATATTTCACTATCTAAATTTTCTTTTACATATTCATATGATAAATAATATTCATCATTTTCTTTTAGCATAACGCTATCATTTGCCTTTATTCTTTTCCCAAACAAATCTATATACATTGTATTTATATTATTTATTAGGTTTAATACAAGAAATAAAAATATAGTTGATAATAATAATATAAAATAATTTGCATTTAATTTCATTTTTTCACTTATTTTCATAATTAACATTCCTTCTACTTTTACGCTTATTATATATCAAAATTCTACATTTGTGAATTGTTTTATATATTTTTTATTATTTATATAAAACCTCTTTATTTTTATTTCTTTTTGTTATATAATTTACTTGCATTAATTATATAATAATATGAGAGGAGGTGCTTCTTAATATGCAACTAGGTTACATTTGGCTTATAGCAAGTGCCGTTATGTTTTTACTTGAAATATTTACTATTAGCTTCTTATTATTTTTCCCTGCAGTAGGTGCATTTTTAGCATTTTTATGTGCAGTATTTGGAGCTAGTATTAAAGTTCAAGTAGTAGTATTTGTAATATCTTCAATACTATTAATTGTATTTATAAGACCAATAGTTACTAAGTTTTTCAAAACTAATAACGTTGCTATGAATTCAAAATCTGTAGTTGGAAAAAATGCAGTAGTTATAAAAACTATTGATAATATTCATGGCAGGGGTCAAGTTAAAGTTGCAGGAGAAGTATGGTCTGCATTATCTTCAACAGATGAAGATATAGAAGAAGGTGCTACTGTTGTAGTATTAAAAATTGAGGGAGTTAAACTTATTGTTAAAAAGGTTTAATTATATTTAAGGAGGTTTTTATATGGGATTTTTATTTGCAGTTTTTATTTTTATAATTGTAGTTGCAATATTCTCTATCAAGGTTGTTAGACAGTCTGAGGTATATATTATAGAAAGACTTGGTAAATTCTATAAAGAAGCTGAAGCTGGTCTTAACTTAATATTTCCTTTCGTAGATAGAGTTAGAGCTGTGGTTAGTCTAAAACAACAAACTATGGACGTACCACCACAAGGAGTTATCACAAAAGATAACGTTACAATTACAATTGATACAGTTGTTTTCTATCAAATAACAGATCCAGCAAAAGCTGTATATGAAATAGAAAACTTACAAAAAGGTATAGCATATCTTGCTATAACAACTATTCGTGATATCGTTGGTAAAATGGATTTAGATAACACATTTAGTTCTAGAGATTCTATAAACGCTCAATTAAGAGATGTTTTAGACTTAGCAACTGATAAGTGGGGATGTAAAGTTGAAAGAGTTGAAATCAAAGATATCAAACCACCAGCAGACATTCGTGATGCAATGGAAAAACAAATGAATGCAGAAAGAACAAAAAGAGCTGCTATTCTTGAAGCTGAAGGTAAGAGACAATCTGATATAACTCATGCTGAAGGTAAAAAACAAGCTGTTATATTAGAAGCTGAAGCTGAAAGAGAATCTAGCATTAGAAAAGCGCAAGGTATTAGAGAAGCAAGAATACTTGAAGCTGAAGGTACTTCAGAAGCTATAAAGAAAATAGCTGAAGCTAAAGCACAAGAAATAAATTTAGTTTACGGTGCTATAATGGATGCTAAACCAAGTGATAATCTTGTAGCAATTAAATCATTAGAAACTCTAGAAAAAGTTGCTGATGGTTCTGCTAATAAAGTGTTTATTCCATTTGATGCAACTAAAGCATTAGGAGCATTAGGTGCTGCAAAAGAAATAGTTAGTGAAAAATAATTATTTATATAAAAAGAAAAGAAGATAAATTTTATTGAGTATATCGGATAGTTTGTGTAAACTAAAATAAACTTTCTATGATATTTAAACAGATGCTATATTTTAAATAATATAGTGTCTGTTTTTAACTTAATTAAATTATATAATATGTTTTTTTATTGTCAAGGTACAATTAC
>JAZSQI010000001.1:0-5214 GCA_045537895.1 Clostridia bacterium | reverse complement strand
ATAAATATATTGTTTTTGTTAATAATAGATATACTAAAGCATACTATAGATAAAATATATTTAATGATTAAATAATTTTTGAAAGTTAATTTATATGGATAATCTAATTTAGAAAGAGAATCTTTTAAATTGTTTAAATACCTATTTAAAAACATTGGTAAATTCTTAATATTTTTATTATTTTGTACTTTAATTAATCTAATTGCTATTTGTCTACTTTTCTTCTCACTTAAATACTCAGTTATAACTTTATATACAATTATTGTAAGTATAGATGATAATATTATCTCATATATATAACCACCTCCTCTTTGATTAGCAGTTTAACATCATGTTTTACCATTGTCAACAAAAATCGTATTACAGGATTTGACACAAAATATGTGTTTGATACAATTCGACATAAATACATGTCACAAATCTTTGTAAAATTTGATTTTTTATGTAAAATATGGTATAATAATAGTATCTTAAATCATTAAACTGTTGTTAACTATACAACAAGAAAATTACAGGCAACGCCTGATTATATATAATTATACAAAATTTATTTTATGGTCCCTTAAATGAGGACAGAAGGAGAAAATATCATGACAAAAATTGAAACACTCACACAGCTCAAAAACACAGCTATCATTCTTACTCACCCCATTAAAGTAAGATGGCCACAGTTTAACAAGGAAGAAACTCTTACAATTGATACAACTAACCTTGTTGATAAAACCTATAATACTAATAATGGGACGCTCGCTTTCTTTACAGATGGTGCTTTATATGTTATTCCTTGGTGTAAATTGTTTGCAGATATTCTTGCAGAAAACGGTTTTACATGCAAAGGCATGTATGTACCTTTCTCAAACTGGGATTATCCTATAGCATGGGAAAGCAAATGGAATGATTTAAAGCGTATTGCAAAAGAGTGTGCTTAAACTCCAAAAAAGACCAGCAAATGCTGGTCTTTGATTTTATCTACAACTTTCTGTATACAAATGCCTAAATGCATTATATCCACCGTAATAATCAAGTGAATTTACGTACACACCATTTTTTGCAAGCGAAAAGTCTAAGTGAACTCCTGTAGAATTTCCAGTTGTTCCCATTACACCTATAACTTGTCCTCTTTTTACAGTCTGTCCTACTTTTACATGTATTTGTGCACAATGTGCGTATCTACTTACATATGTTGCCCCATCAGATAGATTTTTACCATGATTTATAATCATATAGTAACCAAAACCTGTTGAACCATAAACAACATTTGTTACTTTACCATCTGCAATAGCTATAAGATTTCTATTACTTCCTGTGTATGTTATATCTACTCCCCAACTATGGCATGTACAATATGTATCCCAAGGGCTATACCATTGTTTAAATCTTGTAGTAATAACTGGCTTTGAGCTACTTGTCATTTGAACTGGAAACGCAAAATCTCCTTCAAACACACCGGCATGTGAACCACCAGCTGCTGCCATTTCTCTATTTAGCTTAACTATTTGTTCTTCTAAATCCTTCTTTAAAGATGCTTGTAATTTTGCAAGTTCTGTCTTAGAGCTCTGCAATTCACCTACTTTTGACTGTCTTGCTGCTTGCGCACTTTCTAAAGCTTCCTTAGATTTATCTAAATCATATTGAAGTTGTTCTAATTGTAGTTTTCTTAGCTCAGAATCTTGTTTTTTACTAGCAATATATGTTTTTTGATTTTGAACTGCACTAAGGACTTTTTTATCATATTCTAACAATGTTGCAACCACATTATATTTAGCTAAAAAGTCTGTCACACCATTTGAAGTAAATAGTACTTCCCAAAAGTTAACAAACCCATTTTCGTAAAGTGCTCTAAGTCTTGTATTTAACAGGTCTTTAGTGGCTTGATAACTAGTTGCTGCATCCTGAAGATCTGCCTCAAGCTGTTCTACTTCTTCATTTACTGTATCTAATCTGCCACTTAAACTATCTATGTCTTTTGAATATTCTTCTATATCTTTTTCAATAGAAGCTATTTCACTCTCATATTTTTTTATATTTTCCTCTGCTTCTGCCATCTTCCTGGTAGCTTCAGACTGCTGAGATTTTATATCTGCGATATCATCTTTAATATCTGATATTTTATCTGCATAAACATATGTAACAAGCGAAATAACCGAAAAACATATTACTAAAATCATACATATTTTATATTTTTTAGACATACTAAAAATTCTCATATTCTTCTCCTACGCTTTTAAATATTTTTTTATAGCTAAACTACTTCCAAGCATTCCTAGGACTACACCTAAAATAATAAATGCGCCTAAAACTATATACCATAGCTGTGAGTATGGAACAAATCCAAATACTCCTAATGTAGAGCCAATTTTAGGTAATCTTGCATATGCTGCTATATATGTTAAAGATACTAATACCCATGACATTGCAGCAGCTGCAATTCCCATAAGTGTACCCTCTACAACAAATGGTGTTCTAATAAAACCATTTGTTGCCCCAATATATCTCATAATAAAAATTTCTCTTTTATTAGAATATACAGCAAGTTTTATAGTGTTTGAGATTATAAATATTGATATAATTATCATTACTGAGCCTATACCAAAAAATGCTATTTTAGCTATATCTGAGATTGATACTACTGCATTCATTATAGTTTCATTGTATGATACTTTATATATTCCATCTATTGTCTCAATAGTTTCTTTTACATTTTCTGTTCCCTCAAGGTTTTCGAATTTAATTATAAAAGACGCTGGAAATGGATTCGCTTTTTCCAATCCATCAAGCAAATATGCATAATCTTTCAATGTGCTTTTAGCATCAGTAAAAGCTGCATCTTTATCTAAATATGTTACCTCTTTTACATTATCTACGTCTTTTAATTTTCTAGCTATTTGATCTATATTTTCTTCATCTAAATAATCATCTGAAACAAAAGCTTGCAAGCCTTGTCCTTCAGTTATAGTCTTTACATTTTTGTTTACATTCTCAACTAATATCAAAAATATGCCTAGAACTATCATTGTAGCAGAAATTATTAACATTGTAGAAAATGTTTTAGAACCATGTTTTTTTAAATTTTCATAACCTTGTTTAAATAAATATGTTGACGTTTTCATTTAAATAACCCCTCCCATTTTTGTATCTGCTACTATTTTACCTTTTTCTAGGGCTACCACTCTCTTATTTGAACTTCTTATTATATTTTGGTCATGAGTTACAACCACAATTGTAGTTCCTTTTGAATTTATTTCATATAAAGTGTCCATTATTCCTTTTGCTGTTTCTGCATCTAAATTTCCAGTAGGCTCGTCCGCTATTATTATTGGTGGTTTAGTTGCAAGCGCTCTTGCTAAAGCTACCCTTTGTTGCTCTCCTCCAGATAATTGGTTTGGATAGCTATTTTCTTTTCCTTCTAATCCTACTTGTTTCAATACACTATTAAGTCCTGTCCTTATTTCTCTTTCTGAAGCTTCAACAACCCTTAGCGCAAATGTTATATTTTCTGCCACTGTTTTATCATATAATAATCTAAAATCCTGGAACACAAATCCTATTTTTCTTCTTAAATATGGCACATCTTTATCTCTTAATTTACTTAAATCACGTGAATTTATATTTATAATACCCTCTGTTGGATCCTCTTCTTTTATAACCAACTTTAAAAACGTCGATTTACCAGAACCCGAAGGTCCTACTAAAAATACAAATTCTCCCTTTTCAATTTTTAAATTAATATTATCTAAAGCTGTTACACCATGATCATATTTTTTTGTTACACCTTTAAAATCAATCATATACTAACTCCTTTGCATTTTTTAAGTATATCATATTGTATCAATTATGTCCACTAAATTTATTACTAATTATCTTCTATTTAAATTAAATAATACCTTTTTAATAATTTCTTCAACTTTCATATTTTCTGTATCAATACTATTTATTTCTTCCATTATTTCCTGCTGAGAATAGCCTAAAACTTTAAGAGCAAGCACTGCCTCATTTTCCTCAGTATTTGTCTTAATCTTCGCCTTTGTTTTGCTAGAAGAAAGACTTGACATATCTTCTTTAAGTATCTTGTCTTTTAATTCTAGTATAATTCTAGCTGCTGTTTTTGAGCCTACTCCTGGAACACCTGTTAAAAGGGCGCTATCTTCATTTGCTATTGCAATACATATTTCCTGTGGTGTCATAAAAGAAAGTATTCCCCTTGCCATTTTCGTTCCAACACCACTTACTTTTATTAACTTTTCAAATACACTAAGAGATTCTGTATCTAAAAAGCCATACAAACTAATATCATTTTCTTTTATATCTGTATATATATTTAATACTATATCTTCACTTCCTAAAGAGATTATTTTTTCAGCATCGCCTTCTGGAACATTTACTAAAAATCCAACATTATTTACATCTAAAACAACTTTATCTTTAGTTACATTTTTTGCTTTTCCTTTCAAATACGAAAACATATTTCCACCTCTACCATATATTCTATACTTCTTGCATATAAAAGTCAAACAATTAAACAAATATATAACAAAAAGAAGAAAGCATTTACTTTCTCCTTTTTTCTTTTAACCTTTCAACCCCATAACAAATCACTATGATAAATAAAAAGAATAATATTGGTACTATTACAAATCCTATTCCCATCGCAAAACTAATTAATACAACATATAAAAGTTCTGTATCATACCCAAACGTTATTGTTTTACCTTTTACTTTTGCAGTAACTTTACCAACATAGCCATCAATACCAACTTCAACTTTGTTACCTATTTTCTTTAAATTTACTTCCTCAGGTAAAGCTGAAATATACCCTGCATTATCATTGCAGGCCTGCTTAACAACTTCACGACAATAATTACTTTGCTCTAATGTTAAATGTTTAAGAAAAACACAACCCGAAAACCAATAGCCCAGTAAAAAAAGAATTGTAAAAGTTATTGAAGCAATAAGTTGCTCATTCCGTTTTAACCATCCTTGAAATTCAGTTTCAAAACATCTCATCTACTATTCCCCTCCGTTTTTTAATTATATCTAACTTGGTTTTTTCATGTGCTAATTATTATATCACAATTAACATATGTTTTCAATTTATTTCTTGTTTTTGCTTTTGTTTGTATCAGTAAAGTACAAGGTTGCAATTCTCTAATATAATTTATCCGTTCTATTTTTTCTTTATTTTATCATATCTTTATTGTGAAAGCTACGCTTTCT
>JAZSQI010000009.1:0-23944 GCA_045537895.1 Clostridia bacterium | reverse complement strand
ATTTTTTATAAAATAACACACAAATGTAATATTTATAGAAAATATCAGCCTTTATATAAAAGCTGATATTGTTATTTTTATTTAATTTCTATCAATTTATTTAAATGAAACGAGTATATAAATAAATTATCAATTTTAACATTTGTAGATAATTCTATTCCTTTTTTGTAAACCATTAATTGATATTTATATCTTTCAATTAACTGTTTTTCTTTCTCTACTCTATCTGTTTTAAAATCTACTATAATGTTTTTACCATCTTTAGTATTTATGTATAAATCTATTACTCCTTGTATATATGTTTTTTCTTTTAATTTTAAATTATCTACATCTTTTAAATCATCATATATTACAAAAGGCTTTTCTTTTTGTATTTTTTTTGCATCTTTAATATATTTTCTGATTTCACTATTTAAATAGTTTGTAATAGTATTTATAACTGTTTTTACGTTTATTCCTTTTTTATCTTCACATATATTCACAATAGTGTTTTCAATTTCTTTTACATCCAAATTAAAATAATCTATACTTTCAAGTATCTTATGAATTATAGTTCCATAACTTACATTTGATATATTGCTATCTATTGATTTTGGCTTAATTTCTTCAAACGAGGCACTTCCTAAATCAGAAGCAAGCTCGTATACTTCTTCATCTTCTGAGTGGCTATTTTTAATCTCTGTAACTGTATATTTTCTCTTAACATTTACTTTATCTATATATTTGTACTTTTTACTAAATGCTAAATCTATCTCTTTCTCTTCTGTATTTTTTTCTTTACACATTTGTAAAAACTTATCCTTAATGGAAACTTTTCTGTCTATCTTTTTATTATCTTCCTTAATTAAGTTTATCTCTTCTTTTGAAGATAAAACATTAACCTTAATATTATCAGAAGGCTGATTATTTAGTGCAAGCATTATTAATTTAATGTAGCTATTACAGTCTTTTACAACAACTGGCGAAAGTTTTTTATTATCACTTACGCTAAGTTTATCAATAAATTTATCATAATTTTTTATAGCTGCATATACATACAATTTTTCTTTTGCTCTTGTCATGGCAACATAAAGCAATCTCTCTTCTTCGGATAATGTTTTATCTTTTACTTTTTCCTTTATAGCTTGCTTTATTATATTAGCATATGAAATTCCCAAATCCGTATCGAATGTATCTAAGCCTATACCAAAATTTTTATCTAATAAAATTTCAGATGACAAATCCATTGTATTATATTTTTTAGAGCTATCAGCTAAAAATACAACTGGGTATTCTAAGCCTTTGCTTTTGTGAATTGTTAAAATTCTAACTACATTTTCTCCTTCGCCCAAAAGCTTTGGAGCATCATTCCCTTTTGTTTTTCTCTCTTTAATATTTTCAATATACTGTATAAATTGATATATTGATGAGCGTTCCTCTTTTTCAAAAGCTCTTGCAATTTCAACTAGACTATCTAAATTAGCGCATTTTTGTTTTCCAATCTCTTCTAAATAAAAAGAATAATATATTCCTGTATCTTCATAAATTTTTAATATTGTCTCAGCAATTGTAAATGAGTTTAAATACTTAGCTATATTGTCTATTAATTCTAAGAACTGTTTTATTTTAATATATATTTCTTTATCATTATTTTCTTCATCATTATATGCTTTTAGCAAAGACTCGTAAAAATACCCTTTTTTATCATATTCTCTTATATATACTAAATCATCTACAGTAAATTTTCCTATTATACTATACATTACACTTACTAAAGAAATATCATCATACTTATTATCTAATATTTTAAGAAAAGCTAGTATAATAGCTGTTTCTTGGCTATTATAAAAAGAATCAGATGTATCTGTAAAAACAGGTATGTTTTTTGTCTTTAATACTTCTTCATATATATTAGCTTTCTTGTTTGCAGATCTTAAAAGAATAACTATATCTTTATATTCGATATTTCTATATTTGTTTTTCTTTGCATCATATAATTTAAACTGTCCATTTATTAATTCTTCAATCTTTTCTGAAATAGCATATGCTTCTTTTTGAGTGCTGCTAATTTCTTCTATTTGCTCACTCACGCTATCTTGTGTTTCACTATTTTCGGTTTCTATAATATTTATTTCTGTTTTTAAAAGGCTTTCTGTCTCTTTATCAAACCCATCACCATATAACAAGTATTCTTGCTCAGAATAGTCACACTGACCTACGTCCTTAGACATTATTTTTTTAAATATATCATTTATGCTATTTAAAACAACTTCTCTACTTCTAAAGTTTTTAGATAATATTATTTTGACAGGATTTTTATTTAAGTCATCTTTATTATATAGTTCATATTCTGTATATTTCTCATTAAACAAACTAGGTTCAGCGTTTCTAAAACTATATATACTTTGCTTAACATCTCCTACCATTATTCTATTATTTTTTGAAATACTCTTTAAAATTACCTCTTGCACATACGATGTGTCTTGATATTCATCTATATATATTTCATCAAATTTCTTTTTATATTCTTCACAAATCTCTTCGCTTTCTAATACCTCTAACGCTAGATGTTCATAATCATTAAAATCAATGTAACTTGAGCTATTTTTCTTATTCGTATAAATTTCATCTAATTTTATACTCATTTCTACAAACCATTTTGTTACATCATACATTTTTTCAAGTTCTAAAATTATTTCTTTTGTGTTTTTGTATATCATCTTAGAAATGCTTGTCAACTCTGTAGCTGTTTTTTTCTTAATATCGCTTACTTCTTTTTTTAATTCTTCATTTACACACTTCGAACTAGGTAGTCTTGGGAAATCCAAGTGATTATGCACAAAATCATATATCTCATCGTATAGCTTTAATTTTATTATACTATCAATTTTTTCTAACATGTTTTCTAAAACATCTAATCTACTTTGAAATTCTTTATCACCAGATATTTTATTACAAACCTTTTCAAGTTCATTATACATTAACTGTGCTTTTTCTTTTATGCTGCTTATTATTTGCTTACCAAAATCAATTTCTGATAAATCTTTAATTTCTTTATTTAAATTATATTTAGCTAATGAGTCCTCTAACCACTTTCTAGGATTTACCATACTTTTAGAAAAATTATATATTTTTTCTATGTTTTGTATTATATTTTCTTCATTTTTGAACAGCTCTAATACCTTTATAAATATCTCTGTTTTGTTTTCATATTCATCCTCTAAAATTTCATCAATACTTTCAAGCACCATTAATTTTGCTTTATTTTCATCAATTGTTTTTATATTAGGGTCTAAGTTAAGCATATAAAAATTACTTTTTATAATAGACAAGCAAAACGAATGTATAGTTGATATTTGGGCTCTATTAATTAATGATAATTGTCTTCTTACGTGCGCTTTTTTCTCATCGCTTAACTGTTTACTTTTTAGTGCATCATAAAAACCATTTAAAATTCTTTCCTTAAGTTCTGAAGCTGCCGCATTTGTAAAAGTAACTACTAAAATCTTATCTATATCAATATTATCATTTACAACTCTGTTAATAATTCTTTGAACAACTACAAAAGTTTTACCACTTCCAGCTGAAGCAGCAACTAATACATCTCTATCTCTTACATTTATTACCTGATTTTGCTCTTTGGTTAAACTAACACTTTCACCCATTTTTTTACCTCTTATTCTAAACTAATTTTTCCTATAACTCCTGCTTTAAATTCATCTATTATAATTTTTGCTGTTTTATTATAATCTATCTCTTTTCCTTTAAGCAATGCTCCTCTTTTTTCTCCTATCATTTCAAACACTTCATAATCTTCTAAATCATCATTGATTTCTGTAATAGAATATCTTTGTTTTAACATTTCTAAATATTTTTTATCACTTCTTAAATATTTTATTAAATAAAATGCAAGTTCTTCTAAATCTAATATTTCTTCACGTATATTACCTGTAATAGCAAGCTTTATTCCTGCATCATTTTCATCTAATTTTGGCCATAATATTCCTGGTGTATCTAAAAGCTCAATGTTATTTTCTAATCTAATCCATTGTTTACTTCTTGTTACACCTGGTTTATTACCCACATTTGCAGCTTTCTTACCTGCAAGTTTGTTTATTATAGTTGATTTTCCAACATTTGGAATACCTGATATTAAAACTCTATATATCGGTGTCATATTTTTATATTCTTCACTTGTCTTTAAAGAATATTTTGTCTCTTTTCCAACACCAATTATTGTATTAACTAAATCATTTACACCTTGTCCTAAATTAGCATTTGTACAAACTACTTTATACCCCTTATTTATATATTCTTGCATTTTTTTATCTAATTTGTTTTTGTCTGCCAAATCACATTTGTTAAATACTATAATTACTGGCTTATCTTTTGCTATATCAAATATAATATTGTTTTTTGAACTATCTGGTATTCTACTATCTAATACTACACAAACAATGTCAATTAACTTTATGTTATTTTTCATATCATTAATGGTTTTTACCATATGTCCGGGAAACCAGTTAATCGAAGTTTTATGAAACACCTTTTCTTCTTGCTCTTTTGCCATATAAATCACTTCCTTTCTAAAATCTTTCTTTTGTTTAATGGTAATATTTCAGAACCCTTTTCAACATATAAATTATTTGCTAATATTATTGATTCTTTTAATAATTCATCTAAATCATTTATTGGAGTTTTATTATAGTCTTCTTTATATAACCAATCAAGATACTTTATTTTTGTAGCATCATCTGGTCTGCCATATATTACTTTACCTGAATGTAACCAATATCCAAATTCTACATTTGTAGTAAAAGCAGGCATATCAGGCAAACTTCTAGGAATCCAAAACAAAATAACTGTTGCTTCCGTTAACGCTTCTCTTTCCCACATTGCTTGGTCAACATAATCTGTTTTTGGTTTCCATGTTGAATATTCTGGAACATATACTACTCCATCAAATCCTAATTCATTTAATTTTTCGCAAGCAGTAGTTCTCCAAGATTTTACATTCCCATCTCTTGGAGTTGGTCCAGCTATAAATATAGATTTTTTATTTTTTATAACTTCTTGGTCCGAATAATTAATTACCATTCTATCACGATTCCCTTCTTAATAAATCTTACTTAAATATTATTTTAACACTTTTATCTTCATTAATATATATAACATCAATAAGTCGATATAATAAACTATCATTTAATTCTTTATCAGTTATATTTAAATCTTTATTCTCATTGATTATTTGTAGCACTTCATCATATAGTTTCTCTCGTTCTACAGAATGGCTTGTACACTTAGAATGTTTTATATAATTCTTACAATAATAGTACTTTTTATTTTTTCCATTCTTCAAATATAATAGACTTCCACAATCAGCACACTTTAAATAAGATAATAAAATATCTTCACTATTTCTAGAACCTTTTTGCTTGTCCAAAATATTTTGTACTTCTTCAAATTTATCTTTACTTATTATTGGTTCATGATGATTTTCAGTTATTATCCATTCATCTTTATTTACATCAATTAATTTATCAGTTCTATAATTTGGTTTTGTTTTAATATTTTGAATTAATGTTCCTACGTATGTTTCATTTCTTAATATTCTATTTACTATTTCAGCATTCCATTTCTTTGAACGTATTAATTCTTCATTGTTTGTTTTTTCTTTGCTTAATTTATATAAACTTGGAGTTAGAACATTTTTATTATTTAAATGTTCTGCTATTTCTTTTCTACTCTTACCTAAAAGTAACATATTAAATATTTTCTTTACAATATAAGAGGCTTCTTTATCTATAATAAATTTATGTTTATCTTTAGGATTTTTCAAATATCCATAAGGTGCAGATACACCTATGAATTCACCATTTAATTGCTTTATTTTTAAAGTTGACCTAACCTTTTCAGAAATATCTCTTGCATATTGATCATTCATTAAATTCTTTAATGGAACAGCAATACTACTTACTGATTTTGGATTTTTAAAACTATCTATTTCATCAATTATTGAAATAAATCTAACATTATATCCAGGAAGAATGTTTTCTATATAATCATCTGATTGTATGTGGTTTCTTCCAAATCTTGATAGGTCTTTCACAATTACTGTATTTACTTGTCCATCTACTATATCTTTAAACAATCTTCTATATTCTGGTCTATCAAATGTTGTACCTGAATATCCATCATCTATATAAAAATCAAATAATTCTAAATCTTCATTCTTCTTAATATAAGATTTTATTATCGCCTTTTGATTAGTAACACTATTTGATTCATCTTTTATTTTATCTTCTTTAGATAATCTAATATATCCTGCCACTTTAAATTTTTTCATTATATCTCCATTTATATTAAACTAATTAGGTATTTTAAATATTTCCTTAATAAAATCTTTTACACTATTATACTTACTATTATTTAAATCTTTATATTTTTCAAATACCGCTTCTACCCATGAATTTCCATGCATATCAATTTCAGGAATAAATCTCTCTATTTCTCCACATTCCACAATATATATATTATTTTCCTTTAAAAATTGTTGAATTTGATTAAATTTAATTGTACACTCTCCAGCTGGGAGAATAAATTTTCCACCTTCTTTTAATAGTTTTAAACTATTAATTTTCTTTAATATAGATTTAATTTTTTCTGCAGCTTCTGTTGACATATATTCATCATTATTAAAAACTTCTTCTATTTCTTGTTTAATAACTGCTTGTTTTTTTACCAAAGTATCACTTTTTTCCTGAAATTCATTTAAAAAATCATTGTGTAAAATAGCTATCTTATTATATTCATCGTTTTCTATAGAATTTATTAACTGTTTTAATTTTGTTTTATCATTTATTAAATCAATATCTGCAACAATCAAATAATTTATTCCTAATTTTTTTAGTAAAGGAATTATTAATTTAAATTGATCTTTTCCGCCTACTGCACAAAACAAAGTATTTTGATATGTATTACTGTCTAGATGTTCTAATATAACTGAGTAAAATTTACAGTCGCTTTCGTTTTCACACAATACGATTTGTTTATAAAATAAGCCATTAAGAATATTTGAATATTTTAAATTCTTATCATTAGCAATTTTAGTAATTGATTCATTATCTAAAATATGAAATTTATTTGTATTATCCATTCTGTCAATTTTTACTATCTTTATTCTAGATGAACCGTTTTCTAATAATCCCCTTATTAGATCAATATTATGAGTTGATATAAAACATTGTTTATTTTTTGATAATTCAACAATATTTTTTCCAAGTAGTCTAGCTTGAGGAGGATGTAAAAAAGTTTCAGGCTCATCTATTAAATATAATGAATGCTCATTAACAATTAGAGACGCTAAAACAGCAACAGCACTTCTAATACCATCACCTTGTTCGTTTAAATTGTCTAACATCTTTAATTTTTTTGCTGAGCTTCTTTTGTCAAGTTCAATAATATCCTTTATCTCTTGTTCATTTCCGATTTTATATTTCTTAATGAAATCACCATTTTGAAATTTATTATCTATTTCAACTGCTTTATTAAACCCCAATAATAAAAATCTATTTAATAATGTTATTGCTTCTTTGTTAGTTTCAAGGATGTTCATTATGTTAAAATTATATCTATCAATTGAATAATTAAGTCTTATTGGTTTAGTGATATCTAATCTACTTTCTGTTGATAAAAAAGTAAATAATACTCTATAAAAGTGTTTTGATGTTTCATCAATATTTTTAAAGTTATCATCACTATAACAATGAGAAGATACATCTGACATTTGAACATTATAATGATTATTTTGGTCTTTCGTAAAATGTGTGGCAAAAAAATTTTTCATACTCTCACATTCAAAGTTTTCTGCATTATATTCAATTTTATTTATTATTACATTTTTAGTAGTTGATTCCGTTATGTCTGCAATTATATCTTTTAATGCTCTACTTTTACCAACATTATTTGCTCCAACAAAAACAACAATATCATCTGGATCTAACGAAATTTTCGTTCCTTCATTAAATTCAATATTTTTTATAGTAACAGATGGAGTTTTCTTCTCATCTTTTATTAATTGTTCATACATTATTAATCACTTCCCAACATTTTTAAAAAAGTTTTTCTTGTTTTTCCATTACCTCATTTTTATCATTATTTTAATTAGAATAATCAAAATAATGTAAAAAGAAATAATAATTTTTGTCCCATTTTATAAGGGATTGTGAGTATTTTTTCTTATTCTTCCATTACCCAGTTGATTGAAGTTTTGTGACAACCTTCGTTATTCATTATTCCCACCTACTTTACTTTCAATTTTCTTTATTTCATCTACATATTTATAATTTAAAGCATTTTTATCAGATATCGCTTTTCTTTTTGTTTCTTTTTCATATAAATCTCTTGCACCTTTAGCAACGCTTCCACCACGTGCTGCAACTTTTAAATTTTCTTTAAGACCTTCTGGATGTTCTGCTTTTGCAATATCTCTTGCTGCTATTTCTCCAATATTAGTTAATGCTACTTCAATATCTGTCATATTATCCCTTAAAGATTCTTTTCTTAGTCCTTTGTATGCTTTATATTCGCTTGCTTTCATTCCAGACCAACCTTTATAGATTTCATTTGTCAACATAGCATATTCCATTGGTTTTGTTATGCCTCCTTCTTTCCATACATCTGTAAGTTTAAATCTATCTACTATTCCGGTAAGTCTTCTCTTTATCCATTCATCAGTATAACCTTTATTACGATAATAAGTTATCGCTCTATTTACTGCTATTTCTGGATCAAATACTTCATCTATTCTCTCGCTTCCTAAATTTGCAAGCCATACTTTAAACGGTTCCGCTTTAGGACTAGGTACAGATTCAATCAGTCTAAAAATGTCTTTTGTTATCATAACATCTCTTAATCTTATTTTTCCATCTGGTGCTAACATTTTCAACTGACTACAATTTGTAGTCACTTCACTACCTTCTTTTTTTAACCTATTTTTTAGCACAGACCAATATTTTCTTGGAGCTTTACTATCTGTTAGAGCACCAATTATATCAACTACACTAAAATAGTATTCTTCTTTTTCACTATCCCATATACTTCTTATTTCATTTCCTTCAAATAGATTTGAAATTGTTTCTAATTTATTATCCATACCCAAGCTCCTTTCTTTAAATTTTATATATTAATTTTTTATACTTATAAATATTTAATTTCAATATTTTTATCTTGATATATTATAATTTCTTTAATATATTTATCTACAATTTTTTCATCAATACATATATAACTTTTATTATACTTTATATTTAGATTATTTAAAACTTCTTCGATTAATTTTTCTTTTTTAATTGAATGATTAGTACAAGAACTATTTCTTACATATGATGAACAATAATAATATTCATGTCCTTTAGATTTTTTTATAATTATTGATTTTCCACAATCTGCACATTTTAAATATCCTAATAAAATATCAATATTACTAGAATATCCTTTTTTCTTATTTAAAATATTTTGTACTTTATCAAATTGTTCTTTACTTATAATTGGTTCATGATGTTTTTCAGTTATTATCCATTCTTTTGAATCTACATTTATTATTTTATGATTTCTATAATTCATTCTTTGTGTTTTACCTTGTATCAAAACACCTGTATAAACTTCATTTTTCAAAATTCTACTAACCATTTCTGGATTCCATTTTGATATTGGCATAGATAAATTTTCATTAGAACTATTATCTTTCATTTTATATAGTCCTGGCGTTAATACCTTTAATTCGTTTAATTCATCAGATATTTCTCTTCTTGTTTTTCCTAATAACACTTTGTCAAAAATCTTCTTTACTATTCTAGCTGCTTCTTCATCAACTATAAATTTATGAATATCACCTGGATGTTTCATATAACCATAAGGTGCAGATTTACCTACAAATTCACCATTTAATTTTTTAGTTTTCAATGCTGTCTTAACTTTTCTAGATATGTCTTTTGAATAAAAATCATTAGTCATATTTTTTAATGGAATAATATCTTCCATATAATATGAATCATAACTACTATCAAAATTATCATTTATAGAGATAAATCTAACTTTAAGTATCGGAAATATGTTTTCTATATAATCCCCAACCAAAATATAATTTCTACCAAATCTAGATAAATCTTTAACTATTATTACATTTACTTTCTTATCTTTAATATCTACCAATAATCTTTTAAATTCTGGTCTATTAAAATCCGTACCACTATATCCATCATCTATATAATAATCTACTAATTCAAAATCATTTTTGTTTTTTAAATATGAATTTATAATTTCTCTTTGATTAGTAATACTATTCGCTTGTTCATTTTCTTCTTTTGAAATTCGTAGATATGCTGCCACTTTATATTTATTCATTACCAATCACTACATTTATTTTAGTTTTGCAGTTTATAAACAAAGGACAATTTATGCAATCTTTTTTATTACAATATTGATTCCCAATTTCCCATAAATACTTATCGATAACATTTGCTTTTATCCCTAGTTTTTTTCCATTATTTATATAGGAGTCGGACAATAAATCTATTTGTTTTGGAGTTAAATTCTTACTTTCAACAATATTATTTAAATAGCTTATTTCAATATCGTGTCTGTCTAAAGGTATACTTGGCAAATCATCATCAAAGTCACATATATTGGCTTCATATATTAATCTCAATAATAATCCACCTGTTTTCTGTCCAAAACCTTTAATACTTTTAATATATGCGGCAAGCTCGCTAAAACTATTTAATTGCTTAACTTCATTTAATAAATTATCATATTTTGACAATTCTATTGATAATTCCATCCATTTTTTTACTGCAACATTAGGATATCTAGGATGAATATTATTTTTAATAATATCAAACAATAATTCTTGATTATTACTGAATTTATCAATTACTACTTTATAATTAAATATTTCAGGATATTTATTATAGGTACTAATTAGATTTTTATGATATATCTTAGATTTCATACCATAATTTAATAAACAAGAATAAAAAATATATATTAGCCATTTATTACTTTTGTATTTGATTGTATTAGGCAAATCAACCGAAGCATAATCATCATCCTTTTTAGAAAAATGTGTATTTAGAATTGCAATTATTTCATATATTTTTTCATCATATATTTTCATTATACCACCAACTTTTATTCAATTTTTCTCCTAATATGTAAAAACTTATTTCATTAAATCCCTTATTTTGCCTGAGTTTGGAAGTGGTTTTTCTTAAATCCGTATCACCCAGTTGATATGGGAATTAGAAAAACTTTTTTCTTCGCTCATATTATCACTCCTTTTACTTTTAATATAATCATTTTCTAAATGAAATTAAAATCATATTATCATCTATATCCAAAACACCAAATTCAATTTTACCATAATCTGTTTCATTATAATCTATAAAAAATGAGCACAATTTTTTTTTACAGTTATCATATAAACTTTTAAATTCATTATAATTATCATATTCAAACTTTATTAAATTACATGATTTCACTTTTTCTGGAAAAATATTTATTTCTTCTTTTACGGTAACATAATCCTCAAGCATTATTCTTACTTCATCTTTTTTTAATTGAGCCCAAGTTATTGGATTTCCATCAGTATATTCTATTTCAAAATTAAATGTATTTTTATAAAAATCGATTGATTCTTTTACGTTTGAAACAATTAGTTCATTTGTAATACTAATTAAACTCATAATTTATCTCCTTCATTTTAAAGTGTGTAACAACTTACTTTTCTAAAACCCTTATTTTATAGGCATTCGGAAGTGTTTTTACTTAAATCCGTATCACCCAGTTGATGCTCGTCGATGGTAAACTTTTTACCTCTTCGTTCATTTTCTTGTTTTTTCTCATCTCTCTTTTTTGATACATATCCATTGTTTATCACTTCCTTTTACATACTTCAATAAAATATTTAAATATATTATTCATACATTCATTATCTATCATTAATTCAGGATGCCATTTAACACCTAAGCAGAACTTTTTATCTTTAAGTTCTACAGCTTCTACATATCCATCATCTGAATATGCTGAAATATCTAAATTTTTAATATCTTCTTTATTCGCAAACATTGTATGAATGCTATTAACTTCTACTTCATTTGTTTTTAAAACATCATATAAAAACGTATTTTCTTTAATTATATTTTTATGAACAATAGAACCATCTTCCTTATTATGTTTTGAATCATTAATAGCAAAAACTTTACCTCCCATTGCTTTAATAATATTATTAAATCCAGCACATATTCCAAGTATGGGTATATCATTATCAATTGCATATTTAGCAGCTTTTATTTCATAATCATCACTAGATAAACCACCTTGAATTATTATACCATCACACTGTTCAATTAATGAATATAAATCTTCTAATTCAGATTGTAAAAAATCTGTACTATTTACTATATCATCAGATGTACAAAATTTATTTGATATTTTTGTTGGCAATATTCCTATAGCAAGGCCACCATTTCTTAATACACAATTTCTAACACCATCATAAACTATTTGTTGTGTAAATAGTTCTTGATCACAAAAAATATTTGGTTTACTTACTATTCCTATTATTGGTTTATTATTCATATTATCACCTTTCTTTGTAACTATATAATTATTTTCCTTAAGTTTTTATTAGATAATACTGAATAATTCTTATTTAAGAATTGCAAGCGTATTTGATTATATAATTCGCTATATTTTTCAAAAGGAGTTCTCATATACTTTATAAATAATTGAACCTGAATATCTAAATTATTTATTTTTGTGTTATTTATTAATTCTTTTATTCTTTGAGGATCATATACATTATAAACCATTGATATATTCCAATATATTAAAAGAACTTCTCTTACATAATCTCTTAATTCATTTTCCTGCTTTTCATTTAATTGGTATCCATCATTCCCATGAATATATCTCGAACGTATATTATAATAAGTCGAAATTTTCCATTTAGACTTACTTCTTTCTTTACTGTTTAGAAATAATATATTACTTGAATAGGTTGATACTTCTTTTGTTACTTGACCCCCACTAATATTAAATAATGATTCTAATGCTGAAAACAACAAAGTAAATCTTATTCCAATATCCTGTGATTCAAAAGATTGTAAGTAAAAATTTAAAGCTCTCTTATATCTTATATTTTTTTCTTCAAGATTAGTTATTGTAGAATCTACAATATATAAATGTAATCTTTGTTCAAGTTTGGTTTTTAATTCAGTATCATAATCACTAATTGCAATTCTTGAAACTTCCCAATTCACACCACCTACACAAGTATAAAATTCACCTTTATCATTATAAATAGTTGTCTTAAAAACGGGTAATGTTATTCCTATTCCTGTTAATAATCTGATTTTCTTTTGTAATAAATTTACCTTTGTAAATTGTTCGTCCAATATCTTTTTTTCTACATCAACTCTAGCTATTTCATCATCAACTTCATATTTTATCATTTCTTCATTTTCAAAATATTCATAGTAATTGCCTTCTTTTTCCTTACACGCATATATTGAATTAAGTAAATGGCCCGAAGAATAAAATATATAATCAGGATTATTTATGTCTATAATGTTTTCATTATATAATGCCGTTTTTTCAATAAATCCATCTATCTTGAAATTAACCATAGGAAATAGACCACTTATCAACATTTTAGTTTTATAATATAAAATCATTGTTACTCCCTAACTATATTTAATAATTTTTTTGTTTTATTCTTTCAAGTTTCTTTTGTTCTTTAATCTCTAATTGTTTCTTTTCTCTATCAAGTTCTTTCAAACTCTTTTTTGGTGTTGGCATTTCTTCAGGCATCATTCCACCAATATCTGCAATTGCTTTTCTAACTTTTTTACCGACTTCATAATGTACATCTTTTGCCTTTTTTTCGCCTTGTACATTATCTTTTATAAGCCTTTGTTTAGTTTGATTTATTCTAAATAGATTAGCAACCAACTCATCTTCATTCATATTATCTAAAATATCTTCTCTATATCTTAATTTTTTTCTTTTAAAAATATCATCAGCAGTTTCCCCATTATATAATCCTTTATAGCCTGCATTATGAAATTCAGCCATATTTTTAACTCCCGCAGATGACGCAACTTTTTGCAATGTATAATTTCCTTGTTTTGTTAACTTCCTTTGATAAAATCTTTTTTCATCCTCTGATAAAGAATCATATTCTTGCTCTGTTATTTCTTGTTTTCTCGTTTGAACGGCAAAATAGGTTTGTCCTAAAGCAACAGTTTCTTTTCGAGGATCTGCATTTTGTACTATTAAATAGCAAGCATATCTAGATAATCTAAAATCCATAATATTTCTTGATGCTTTTGAGCCTATTTCAACCATTCTTCCCACTTGGGAAAAATGGTCTGATATTATATTATTACTTTTCTCACAAGCTGTTTTCGCATTTTCTATTACATTACAAAACTTATCCCATCTTTTATATTCTAGCGCTAACATTAATTCTCTTGCTAACCAATATTCAAATCCATTTTCATCTATATGTTTTATACTTTCAAAAGTTGTTTCATTACGTTCTATGATTTTATTCATGCCATGCCTCCTTATCTATTATTTTTTGCACTAAATCCCCACTACACCCCATAAATTATAAAAAAATTAATAATATTTATTTAAAATACGTAAATTGAAATCTACATTTTTTACTTTATTTATAAGGCATTAGAAGTGTTTTTCATAAAGTCCCCATTTCCTAGTTAATCGAAGTCTTAGGAAAACTTTTTGTATTTTCATCCATCTTTTTATTTTTTCTCATCTCTCTTTTTTGATACATATCCATTGTTTATCACTTCCTTATTTTCTAACAATCAAAATTTATCTTAACTAAATTTGTTATTTCCTTAATTGCATTATAATTTTCAATATTTCTCATATTGTTTTTTGCATATTCGAAAACCTGTCCAATATTATCAATTATATCTCCAACTAAATCAGACATCCATTTATGTCTAGGCATTATCCATATATAAAAATGTCTGTTTTCTTTTTCTTCAAAAATAACATTAAATCTATCACAAATATTATTTTCTTAAAATTTTTATAGTTTTATCTACAATCTCAAATATTTCTATTTTTTCTTCTTTATTTAACTGTTCAAATTTTTCTATACACTTTTTAGGAGAAACTACAAAAAAACCTGGAATCGGTAATTCCCAATCTTGTGATAATGTAAATCTATTATTTTCATATGCCATACCACATGGTAAATCAAACTCATGGTTAGCATAAGCGCACCCTGGGCAACCATTAAAATTCACATTCTCATTTGCATAATTTATCATATTACCATCTCCTTCTTTCTATTATTTGTTTATCTTAAGTTATAACTCTCCCTTTTTATATTCTAAAACTCTATCAAGCACTTTAGCATGCGCTTTATGCATAAGACCTTTTTGTATAATATCTTCAAGTTCACTAATATTCATATATGAAACAGATTCCACCTCGTCTTTTTGCAATACAACTTCAGTTAGGTTAATATCTTTTTTTAAGTAAAATATAAATCTTACTGGAAAATCAAAAACTAACCATCCTAAATCTACAATATTATCATTTGATATATCTATTCCTATCTCTTCTTTTACTTCTCTTTTTATTGCATCAATAGGATTTTCATTATGCTGAACATGTCCTCCTGTCGATGAATAGTTTCCACCTTTATCTCTTGATGTTTTTTGTATTAAATATTCACCCTTTGAATTTTCAATATATATTATTGCTACTGCTATATGCTCTCCTTTAGCAAAATTATTATTTTTGCACGATTTATCAACAACTCTACCAGTTTTTTTACCGTCATCATCGTATACATCTAATAATTCCATCTTCACTCTCCTATTTTTTATATAATACTTTAATCTTTATATTCAACATAAACTAGTTTATCTTTGTCAAAACTTAAAACAAACATACTTGGTGTATCTATTTTACCGTTTAATACAACTTTATTGTTATGCTTAATTTTTCTTGTCTTTTCTTTTTCATCTATAACTGTTATCTCACAATATTTTGTTAAATATGCACATATAGCTGTTGCATGAGACACAACTAAAACGGTTTGTCCATCATCCATTTTTTGTAATACTTCTTTAAAAAATAAATCCATTCTTAAACATACTTCATTTAAAGATTCACCATCCTGATTTTTGTAATTATAATCATCATACTGCTTTTTCCAAAATGACTTAGAATTGCTTTTTAAATTACCTATTTTTCTCTCTATTATTCTATCATCTGTTATTATATCATGTGTAAATATTTTAGCAGTCTGTTTTGCCCTTTTGTATGTAGATGCATATACGCCTTTAACATATTTAAATTCTGAACGTTTGAAAAATCGCTCTGCTTTTAATATTCCTTCACTAGATAATGGCATCTCACAGTTTAAATATTTTATTGATTTATCGGGTATTGAATGTCTCATTAATATAATTTTTTTCATATTTCACCTACTAAAATATTTTTACTAAATTATATCACACTATTATATTTTTTTAAATAATATTAGTTAAATATATGCATAATATACTGCAAACACCTCCACTAAAAAGTGAAGGTGTTTTTCTTTATTCATAACTTAATTCCTTATCTACTTCTGATACATTATCAAGCCATATTCTAACTCTTTCAAAAAATAGTCCTGCTAAAAACCAAAGTGGTGCAAATGTTAATGTTATATAACCATTTATACTTAGACTATCTGTATATTCCCATACTTTTATATTAAATATATCTAACGCAAAACCTGTTACATATTCTGTAAAATATATTAAAGCCATATATATTAATCCTCTGATATACCATTTTTTGTTTTTCACTAAACTTTGGATTGGTTCTAAAAATATAGCCATACCATAAATAACTATCATCCATATACTACTATGTGCCATAAGAGCAGTATCTCCTTTAAATAAAGATGCTATACCAGTCCAAAACACTTCCATCGAACAACCAATAAAACCATATATAAAAAATCTCTTCATAATATTAGTATTATTTCCAATATTATGAAGATTATTCATTTATTATATTTTATTAATCCAATCTATAACAACATCATCTTGAACGTTCATATTTCCATAGCCTATACCAATTTTTCTTTCTTTTTTCTTCATTCCATGAAAATCTGTACCAGCAGACATATATAAATTGTATTTTTTACAATAATTTTCTAAACAATTTATTTGTTCCGGGCTAAATGAAGAATAATATACTTCTACACCATCTATAATATTATCTTTTACTAAGCTATCTAACAGTTCTATATGATTATCTACTTGATATTTAAATATATGCGCAATAAATACTTTTCCTCCTGCATTTCTTATAATGCTAGACACCTCTTTAGCAGAAGGTATTCTTACTGTAAAATCCCAATATAGTATAAAGTCTTTGTTATTTGAACATTTTCTCCAAAAAACATCAATATTATTCCACTCTTCATCTGTAAAAAACTTTTTGTTTTCTTCATATTTTATTATATCATAATATATGGTATCTACTGGATAATCAGTAATTTCATAACGCAAATCAGGTGTCATCTTGAGCCCTTTTTGAATACACAATTTATATATTTCATTAAACTCCATTATATTATCTTGATTCATCTTCTCTTTATTATACATTTTATCAAGCCACGGTTTTACTTTTGAAATATCAAATCCATAACCTAAGAGTTCCATTCTTTTTCCATCATAAGACATACTAAATTCTGAACCAACTATAATTTTTCCTGTATAATAATCTTTAACTTTAAAACTTTCCATCTCTATATATGCATTCACTTTATCATGATCAGTTATACTAAGAAGTGTTATTCCTGTCTTTTCTGCATCTTCTAGTAATTCTTTTACGCTAAATGTTCCATCAGAATATGATGTATGTGTGTGTAAATCTATCATTGTCATCCTCCTTAAGTATATACTATCATAAAAGCAAATATATTGCTATATTTTTTAATCCATATTATTTTATTTATTCATTTTCCTTAATTCTTCTACTGATTCTTTTAAAATATCAACTACTATTTTTGCATCATCTAATGTATTTGTTTTTCCATATGATAATCTGAGGATTCCTTTTGCTAAATTATCTGAAACATTAATTGCTTTTAAAACGTGTGATAATGATAAACTTGATGATGTACATGCACTTGAGCTAGATGCACATATTCCTTTCATATCAAGCATTAATAAAAGGGCTGGTCCGTCTACTCCTTTTATCGATATATTTATATTTCCTGCTAGTCTCTTTTCCATATCTCCATTTATTTTAACACCTTCTATTTCATTTAATATTCTATCTATAGTATATTTTCTAAGCTCTAACAATTTGTTATTGTATTCTTCTAATTCATCATTTGCAAGCTCAATTGCTCTTCCCATGCCAACAATAGCAGGTACATTTTCAGTTCCAGCCCTTTTATTTTTCTCTTGATGTCCTCCAGTTATTATTGAATTAAAACTTATTCCTTCCTTTACATATAAAGCTCCAATTCCTTTAGGCCCATAAAATTTATGCGCAGACATACTTAAAGCATCTATATTCATTTTTCTTACATCTATATTAACATTTCCAATTGCTTGAACTGAATCAGTATGAAAATATACATCTTTAAATCTTGCTATCTTTCCTATTTCGTCAATATTCTGAATAGTGCCTATCTCATTATTTGCCGTCATTATACTAATTAAAATTGTTTTATCTGTTATACTATTTCTAAGTTCATCTAACTTTACAAATCCCTTTTCATCTACATTTAGATAAGTAACTTCAAAACCTTGCTTTTCTAAATCTTTACATGTATTAAGAACTGCTGGATGCTCTATTTTACTTGTAATAATATGATTTCCTTTTTCCTTATTTGCATATGATATTCCTCTTAAAACAAGATTATCAGCTTCACTCCCAGACGCTGTAAAGTATATTTCTTCAGGTTTAGCATTTATAGCTTTAGCCACTTTTTTCCTTGCCTCATCAACAGCTTGTTTTGCTCTTCTTCCAACTGAATATGTCGATGATGCATTACCAAACTCTATACTAAAATATGGCATCATTTCTTCTAACACTTCTTCTCTCACATACGTCGTGGCATTATGATCCACATATATCTCTTTCATAAAATAATCACCTTTATATATTTTATACTATATAAAGGTGATATGTTACATATTTTATTTTGTATTTTCAATACATCTTGGACATATGTCAGGATTGTGTTTATCTCTACCAATGTCTTCATCATATTTCCAACATCTAGCACATTTATATCCAGGTGCTTTTTCAACAACTACTTTCTTTTCTTCGCCTTCTTCAATTTTTACTTTAGATACGATTAATATCATTTCTAAAACTTCTTCTAAATCTTTCATAAATTCATAGTCATTTCCTTTTGTAGTTATTGTAATCATAGCATCAAGTGGATGTCCTACTGTTTTTTCAGCTCTTGCTTTTTCAATATCAACAAGAATGCTTTCTCTTATTTCATATATTCTATCCCATTTAGCTACTAACTGTTCATCGTTATATTTATCATCTACCTTTGGCATTTCTGTTAAAAGTACTGATGGTTCATTATTGTTTGAGTCATGATTCATATAACTCCAAATTTCTTCAGAAGTAAAGCATAATACTGGTGATATTAATTTTACAATTATATTTAACACATCATACATTGTAGATTGTATAGCGCGTCTTGTTTTATCATTAACTTTTAGTGTATATAATGGATCTTTTACAACATCTAAGTATTTTGAACTTAATTCTGATGATGCAAATTTATGAACTTCGTTATACACAATATGGAAATCATAATTTTCATAAGCATTTACTACTGTTTCTACAAGCTTATTTGCTTTATACATAATATATCTATCTATTTCTGCTCTATCTTCATAATTTACATAGTCATTATTTGGATTAAAGTCAGAAATATTTCCAAGCATAAATCTTGCTGTATTTCTTATCTTTTTATACACTTCAGCAACCTGTGCTAAGATATCATTTGATACTCTAACATCTGTATGATAGTCAGATGAAATAGTCCAAAATCTTAATATATCTGCACCAAATTTCTTAATAACATCTTGTGGATTTATTCCATTTCCGGCAGATTTAGACATTTTTCTCTTTTCTTCATCAATTAAGAAACCATGTGTTACTACATTCTCATATGGAGCATTACCTGTTACAGCAACAGATGTTAGAAGTGATGATTGGAACCATCCTCTATATTGGTCATTTCCTTCTAAGTATAATGTTGCTGGCCACATAAGACCTCTCTTTTCATCATTAAGTACAGAGAAATGTGTTGTTCCAGAATCAAACCATACATCCATGATGTCCATTTCCTTTTCATACTCTGAGCAACCACATTCGCATTTAACATTACCTTTTACAGTTGCTAAAATTTGTTCTGCCGTCATTTCATACCAAATATTTGAACCATTTATTCTAACAAGTCTAGCGATTGCTTCAATTGTTTCTGGAGTAATAAGCTCGGTGCCACAATCTTTGCAGTATAAAATTGGAATTGGAACTCCCCACGTTCTTTGACGAGATACACACCAGTCACTTCTGTCTTTTACCATGTTAGTCATTCTGTCTTCTCCCCATTTTGGGTACCAATTAACATTTTTAATTTCATTTAATGCTGCATCTCTAAATTTATCAACAGATGCAAACCATTGAGTTGTTGCTCTATAGATAATTGGTTTATGACATCTCCAACAATGTGGATATGGATGCTCTAATTTCTTAGATGTTACTAAAGAACCTACTTCATCTAATTTCTCAATTATCTTATCGTTAGCATCGCTATAAAGCATTCCACTAAATTCTCCAGCTTCTTCAGTCATATAACCTTTTTCATCTACTGGTACTACTATCTCAATATCTCCATAACGTTTGCAACATAAATAGTCTTCATGACCAAAACCTGGTGCTGTGTGTACACATCCTGTACCAGCATCTAAAGTTACTAATAAGTCATTGTCTGCACCTAAAAGTACTCTTGATTTTTTGTCCAATATTGGATGTGCAAGCCACATATTTTCAAACTCTTCACCTTTATATGTAGCTATAGTAGAATAATTTTCTATTCCTGCTTCTTTCATTACAACATCTACAAGTTCTGTAGCTATAATATATTTTTCATTATCTTTTACTTTAACTAAAGAATATTCAAAATCTTTATTTACAGTTACTGCTTGGTTACCTGGTATCGTCCAAGGAGTTGTAGTCCAAATTACAAAGTATATTTCGTCTAGATTTCCTTGTTCTGCAAATACACCTTTATCATCTAGTACTTTAAATTTAACATATATTGATGTTGTTACATCATTTTCATATTCAATTTCTGCTTCTGCTAGAGCTGTTGCACAGTCTTGACACCAATATACAGGTTTTAAATCTCTATAGATATAACCTTTTTCATACATCTGTCCAAACACTTCAATTTGTTTTGCTTCAAATTCAGGAGCAAGTGTAAGATATTTCTTATCATAATCTCCTAATCCACCAAGTCTCTTAAATTGACCTTCTTGAAGCTCAACTTGTTCTAAAGCGTAATTTTTACATATTTCTCTAAATTTAGGAATTCCTACTTCATCTTTACTTATACCAAGTTCTTTTTGAACCTTCTTTTCAATAGGAAGACCATGTGTATCCCATCCAGGAATATATGGTGCATAATATCCTTGCATTGTTTTGTATCTTACGCAAATATCTTTTAATATTTTATTAAAAGCATGACCTAAATGTATATTACCATTTGCATATGGTGGACCATCATGAAGAATAAAGTTTTTACCTGACTCTTTATTCTTTGCAAGTGCTTTCTCATATACATTCATATTTTCCATTCTCTCTAAAAAGAATGGCTCTCTTTCTGGCAAATTACCACGCATAGGGAAATCTGTTTTTGGAAGATTTAATGTTTCCCCATAATTTTTCTTTTCATTTGACATTTTATTTCTCTCCTTTTATTTAACTAATTCTAGTCTTCTTTTTACTTCATCTATACCTAATACTTTCATAATACTATAAATATCAGGTGTGTTTTGTCTATTAGTAATTGCTACACGAATAACTCCAGATACATCAGCAATACTTCCTTTATATGCTTCTTTATTTTGTTTATACTCTTTCATATTTGAACAAAATCCAATAGAATCTGTAAACTCTTTTAAACTTGCAAACCATGTATCTTTATCCATGCTTAAATCTAATATATCTATATATTTTGATATTATTTCCTGTATATCATCTTTTGAAATATTTTCATTAAAGTTGTATCCTTCATTTACATCTTTTTCAAACATATCATTGTACATATATGAAATATTTGGAAGTATATCACTATATTTTGCAAAGTCTTTTCTAATCTTTGTTACATTATCTCTTTCAATTCCAAATATTTGTCTTGTATATTCTATATCGTTTTCTAATATGTTTAGTAAATTTACATCATATTGTTTTGCCCAATCTAAAACGTTATTTAAAAGTTCCTGTGTGCTCATCCTAGCAATAACCTCTTTAGACACATCTATTAATTTAACCATATCAAATAAAGCACCCGAACTATTTATCTTTTCTAATTTTACTTTAAACTCTCTCCAATTTGCATCTTTGTTTGCTTTTCTCCATAACTCGTAATCTGAATTTATTATAGTTAAAAGATATTCTATAACGCTATCAATCGGATAGCCTTCCTCTAAAAAGAAACTAACAGCTGATTCAGGGTCTTTTCTCTTACTCAATTTCCTTTTAGAACCATTATCATTTTTCATAATAGTTGGTGTATGAGCATATTTTACTTGCTCAAAACCTAACGCATCAAACAATTCCAAATGAAGAGCTGATGAAGGTATCCATTCTTCTCCTCTTAATGCTATAGTTGTTCTCATAAAATGATCATCAACAGCATGAGCAAAATGATATGTTGGAAGTCCATCGGATTTAATAACCACTATGTCTTGATCATTTTCTGCCATCTCAATTTTCCCACGAATTATATCATGAACTTTTACTCTTCTTAAATGACTACCTAATGACTTAAACCTTAAAATATATTCTTCTCCATTTTTTATTTTTTCAATTGCTTCTTTTACTGAATAATTTCTACATCTCGCATATGTTCCATAATATCCTGGTATTTGTTTGTTTTTTTCTTGCGTTTCACGTAATTTATTCAAATCTTCTGATGAACAAAAACACGGATAAACTCTACCACGTCTTATTAGTTCCTTTGCACAAACTTTATATATATATTCCCTTTCACTTTGTTTGTATGGTCCGTAATCTCCTACTGTTTCAGTTTCAGATACAAATCCTTCATCATTTATTATATTAAATGCTCTCATTTGAGTTATAAGGTCACGTGTTCCATTTTCAATTTCACGTTTTCTATCTGTATCTTCGATTCTTAATATAAATTTACCCTTAGATTGATTCGCTACTGTCATATCTATTAAAGATCCAAATAGCCCACCAATATGTAAGAAACCTGTTGGTGATGGTGCAAATCTTGTAACTTCAGCGCCTTCTGGTAAATTTCTTTCTGGATATTTTTTCTCTAAATCATCTATAGTTTCATTTATATCTGGAAATATTAAATTAGCAAGTTTTTCATAACCGTTATCCATCTATATTCTCTCCTTTTTAACATTAAATTCATAATGATAAATTATACCATTAATACACCAAATAATGCAAGGAAAATAGATAATAAATTACAGATTTATAAATTGCAATAATAAATTTCCGGTATATTACACACATAATTCTGCCAATATTTGGTTGGTGCTTTTATATTTAAACATAACTCTCGGATAATTGTTTATCCAATTTTGTATGTATTGTATAAATTCTTCTGTTATTT